>NZ_JBVVQM010000002.1:200450-234700 GCF_055811155.1 Mesorhizobium sp. WSM4822
GCCGTCCCGTCCGTCAGCACGTTGCCCGAGGCCTGCGCGCCTTCCGACACGCTGTTGGTGTTGGCATGCGCCGTCGGCACGTCGTCGACGATGTCGATGACGATGGCCGCCGGGGCCGACGACGATGTGCCGTCCGAGACGGTGAGCGAGAAGCTGTCGGTCTCGGTGACTGCCGGAACGTCCGTCGTCGTACTGGTCAGTGTGTACTGATAGGCCGCAACACCGGTTGCCGGGTTGTAGCCGGTGATCAGCAGCGTGCCGTGGTCGCCCTGGAAGGCCGAACCGTTGAGGCTGCCGATGGCAACCGTGACGCCGCCGATGGTGACGGTCTGCACGTCGTCGAGCCCGTCGGCGTCCGACACCGTGAAGGTGCCTGTCGCCACAGTGCTGCCGTCGCCGGCCGCCGAACCCGCCGCCAGACCCGCCTCATAGACCTGGTCATGCGCGCCGGCCGGGTTGCCCTGGTCAACGACGATCTGCGGCACGTCGTTGGTGCCGTTGATGGTGATGGTCAGCGTTGCCGTATCGGTGTCGCCGTCGGCATCCTTCATCGTGTAGTTGAAGGTCTCGGTCAGCGTCTGGCCGGCGTCCAGCGCCTGCACCGCCGGATCGGCATTGTTGAGCGTGTAGGTGTAGGTGCCGTCGGGATTGGCAACGAAGGTGCCGTGTGCGCCCGTCGTCGAGCCATCCCAGCTGACGAAGCTCGTCGGCGTGTCGGCGCCCGGCTGGTTGTTGGCATGAAGGTCGTTGGTCAGCACATTGCCGTTGACCGGCGAGAGCGCGTCCTCGCTGATGCTGTTGGTGTCGTTGACCGCATTGGGCACGTCGTCGACGATGTCGATGACGATGGCCGCCGGGACGGACGACGAGGTGCCGTCCGAGACAGTAAGCGAGAAGCTGTCGGTCTCGGTGACTGCCGGAACGTCCGTCGTCGTACTGGTCAGTGTGTACTGATAGGCCGCAACACCGGTTGCCGGGTTGTAGCCGGTGATCAGCAGCGTGCCGTGGTCGCCCTGGAAGGCCGAACCGTTGAGGCTGCCGATGGCAACCGTGACGCCGCCGATGGTGACGGTCTGCACGTCGTCGAGCCCGTCGGCGTCCGACACCGTGAAGGTGCCTGTTGCCACCGTGCTCCCGTCGCCGGCCGCCGAACCCGCCGCCAGACCTGCTTCATAGACCTGGTCATGCGCGCCAGCCGGGTTGCCTTGGTTGACGACGACCTGCGGCACGTCGTTGGTGCCGTTGATGGTGATCTCGACCGTTGTCGTCGAGGTATCGCCGTCGCCATCGGTCAGGGTGTAGGTGAACGTGTCCGTCAGATGCTGGCCGCTGGTCAGCGCCTGGACCGCCGCGGCGCCGTTGTTCAGCGTGTAGCTGTAGTGGCCGTCTGCATCGATCGTGATCGAACCGTAGCTGCCCGCCACGGCCGAACCGACATGGCCCGAGGCCGATGCAACCGTGCCTGCCTCGACGCCCGTTACCGTCGCCCCGTCCGCACCCCTAACGTCGGCAACGCCGTCCGTCACATTCGCGTCCGCGCCGCCGCTGGCCGTAATGACATTGCCGTCCCCGACCGTCGCACCGTCTTCCGTCACGCTGTCGATATCGGCAACCGCCGTCGGCACGTCGTCGACGATGGCAACGGCAAAGGTGGTGCTGGCCGAATCGCCGTCAACGTCCGTGACTGTGATGCTGAAATTGTCCGGAACCGTGTCGTTGGGATCGAATCCGTTCGTCTGATTGGGATGAGCGACTGATTCGGTCACCGTGTAGTTGTATTCGATGGCACCGGTGCTCGGATTGAAGGAGACGATCGTCAGGAAGCCGAAATCGCCCGGGATCTGCTGGCCGACGCCGGTGACGGTGACGCCGTTGATGACGATCGAGCCAATTCCATCCGGCGCGTCGATGCTGATCGTTCCGATGCCGGAGGTCTCGGCGTTGCTTGGCGCGTCGCTGCCGGGAGATTGTGTCTGGCCGCCATTGAGGCCGGTTTCACTGGCCGCTTCGGTCGGGGCAAGCAAGGACGTGGCCGTCACTGAAACCTGCCTGTCGACGATGGACGGGAACAGCTCGCGCCGCTCCAGGAGTCCGAACTGCAAGGCAGTTGGCGGCAGCAGTGCCGACAGGTCGAACCCGTCGCCGATGCCGCCGGGGGGAACCGAGAAATCTCCGCCCGCGCTTGAATTCGAACCGCCCGGACCAGCCGACATGGAACCGTCGGCGCCGAAGGCGACATCGACATGGCTGGCTTCCAGCGCCGCCAGCAGCGCGACGCGCGGCACCTCGACGTCGCCAATGATGAAGGTCGGCACGTTCAGGGCGCCGTCCTTGATCACGATCACCGAGCCGTCGGCCTGTTCGAGCAGAAGGTTTTGTCCGTCGACCTTGATGTTGTCGATGGAGGCGTTGGCCGGAAGCCTCACCACATGGCTGGCGTCGGCTACATATTCGTGCGGCGCAGCTGCCGGCGGCGCCTTTGCTTCCGCGGGCGCTTCTGGCTTGACAGGCGCTCCGCCGCCGACATCGACCGGCACCGGTTCGGACGCTGCCGGCGCGGCCTGCTGCGTCGAATCCGCTTGCGCGACCCGCATCTCTGCCGGCGATGTCTGATCGCCGTGTTCATTGGACGCGGAATGCTCGTTCAAGGAAGCCGAAAAGCTGTCCAACTCGATATTGTTCGTCATGGCTGAAACCCCTCCGATATTTACCGGATAGAGACAGCGGCCACTTCTACTTTGCAACTGCCCCCTAATCTATTTCATATACAATGATATGCATTGCCCGGCATTTTTTACACGTGGTAAACCGCGACAATATAACCTGATATATGTTTGTTTCTGAAGGCCTCCTTGATGGATAGCTGGCCGGCATTTTTCCGGTAAACCAAAGTATAAATTTGAATAAAATTTTAAGCAAAATGGATAAAGACAGTTGCTGGATATTTATCCACCTTCCTTTCCAATAATTTGAGACAAGATTGGTAGCGTCCACAGTCAAAGGTGGGCGTTATGAAAAAGCAAAAATCAGTTCCGGGAAAAACCCGGCTCCAGATGCTCCTGCTGGCAATCGGGCTTGTCGACCTGGCGGGGCCGTCCTTCGCGAGCGATATCGCCGCACCCGGCTGGCCTCAGGAAAAGGTCCAGACGCCACCCAGCCTCGGCGGTGTTTCGCTGGCGAGGCCTCAGCCCTGGCAGCCTGCGGGCGCTTACCGGATCGGTCTGGTCACCGGCAGCTATGGCCCAGATGTTGGCCGCGGGGATGGCTCGTCAACGGCGCGAGATGACGCCGGGATAGATCCGCTGCAGACCGCGTCGATCATTCCGGGGGTGTTCGGATCGGTTGCCTTGTCCATGCGCAATTTTCCCGTCGCGGCTCGCTGGGCGCCCGTCTACCGGGCAATCGCCGCCTGTTCGGCAGGCAGCCCCTGCGAGCACAAGAGCGCGGCTTTTGCCGGCATGATCACCGCCGCACAAGGCAAGGGATTCAGCGAGAAGCTGTCCTTCGTCAACAGCAGCGTAAATCGCCTGATCGCCTACAGGAAAGACAGCGTCGTCTACGGCAAGCTCGACTATTGGGCGAAGCCTTCGGAGATTCTCGAGCGGCGAGCCGGCGATTGCGAGGATTTTGCCATCCTCAAGATGACAGCCCTGCTGAGGGCCGGCATTCCCACGCAAAGCATGGCGCTTGTCGTCCTCCAGGATCGCAAGAGAGGCTTCTTTCACGCAGTGCTGTCGGTGAGCACAGGCAGCGGCACCTTCATTCTCGACAGCCTCAGCAACACTGTCGTGCGTGACAGCGATCTTCCGGATTACGTTCCGCTCTATTCGTTCAGCACGAACCGGGCCTGGATCCACGGTTCAAAGCCGGGCGGAGCCCAGATGGCCGACATCAAGGGCGGCTTCGCAACCGTCGCACCGGGCGAAGGTTTTCAGCCATAGGGTTTTGCCCGGATTGGCGATGCATCCAGAGCAACTCCGGTAAGCGTGTAACGGTGAACTGCCCTAGCCGCCGAAGACGAACGCCATCAGCAGCTCCGGCTCGAGCACCGGAGCCCGCACCGCATTCAATTGTCCCCGGTATCGACGGTCGCCCGCGCCGATGACAAAACCGGTGGCCACCGGCGATTCGCCATTGGCATCGAGCCGCGCAAAGATGTCGGCCACATTGAGGTCCAGCGCCAGCTTGAGGTCGTGCCGTGCGTCATCGCTTGGGGCGATCGGCAATTGACGTTTGACCAATTGCTGGAACGGCGCGTTGAACGACAGGATCTTCTTCGACGAAGCCAGGGCAAAGGCGGGAGACGGGCAAGCGACCAGTATGGCGTTGATGGTGTTGATCGATGCAAGCTTTCGCAGGGTCAGGTTTTCGTCTCCCAACCCACGCATGCAGGCCACCCGGATCGCGGATGTCAAATTGCCTGTCTGTGCCTGGCTTTCGGCGATCTCGTCGATGAGCATGCCGATCGTGCACTTCCTGCTTTCGGCCATCTGCTTCAGCGACATCCAGAATGCCCGCTCCAGACGGATGCCGCGCCGGATGCCGCCGCGCGCCACAACCCGAAATTCCAGTCCAAAATCCTCGGCGGCGACTGGAGGCAGCAGCCGCTCGCGACCGGAATGATGAGGGCTGGCGCTACCGCTCACTCATCGCCTCCTCGCGCGCCTTGTTGATCGGCTTCAGGAGGTAGTGCAGGATCGTCTTGCGCCCGGTCTTGATGTCGACCGAGCAGATCATTCCGGGGATGATCGAATAGGCCTTGCCGTCTCTTTGTAGGGTGGATTTGTCCGTCGCCACACGCACCTGATAGTAGGGTTCCCCCGTTTTCTGATCGACCAGGCTGTCGGCTGTGATGTTCGAGACCTTGCCCTCGATGCCGCCGAAGATCGAGAAATCATAGGCAGTGACCTTGATAAGGGCCTCCTGGTCGGGACGGATGAATGCGACATCCCGTGGCGAGACCCGTGCCTCCACCAGCAACGTCTCGGAGGTCGGCACGATGCCGGCCACCACGGCGCCAGGCTGAACGAAGGCCCCGACCGTGTTAAGCTCCAGCGTGTTGACGATGCCATCCACGGGAGAACGGATATCAGTGCGCGCGACCTTGTCGGTGGCTCCCCTTATGGTCTCATCCACCACCGACAGCTCCGCCAGCGCCTGGGTAAGGTCGTCCAACGCCTCCTGCTGCAATTGCAGGCCGAGTTCCTCGACCTGAAGCTGGGCTTCCGTAATCGACGATTTGATCTTCTTTATCGTTTCGCCCGCAAGGTTCAGCTGGCCGTTGAGCTCGGTCTGTTCGCGCTCCACCCGGAGTTGCTCGGTCCGTGCCATCAGGCCTTTCTTGACCATCGCGTCGACCAGTTTTGCCTCCTGGTCGCTGACGACCAGGTTCTTTGTAAGACGATCGGAATTGGCCTGCGCCTCGGCCAGTTCCCTCTCGCGCTGGTCAAGGCGTGACTTGAGCACGGACAGCTTGTTATCGAAGTTCCCGCGCCGGGCGATGAGCAGCTTCTGTTCATTGTCGCAGATTTGCGGAGCGACCGACTGGATGTCCTGCGGGCACGGAAATGGGCCCGAGAGATTGCCGGCCTGTTCGTATTTCAGCCTTGCTATGCGCACTTCCAGCGCGCGCGCCTTGGCCTGCTGCTCGCCGAGACTGGACGTGTTGAGCGTGTTGTCCAGGCGGATGATGAGATCGTTCTTCTTGACCACCTGGCCAATCGTCACGGCGATTTCCTGAACGACACCGGCTTCACTCGCCTGAATGATCTGGGTCTTGGAAGCGGGTATGACCTTGCCGTCGCCGCGTGCGATCTCATCGACTTCGGCAAAGGACGCCCAGGCGACGAAGACCACGAAGAGCGCTCCGATGATGAATATGGACGCCGACGCAAACAGCGGCGGTCGATCTTCTCTGGCAAGCATTTCCCACGCCCCAACGCATTGGATGCAGCAATATCTGTTTTGTCAGGCGCTTGTTTTCTGCAACGCCTGTATGACTTGGTCCTTCGGTCCGTCGGCAACGATTCTGCCCTGTTCGATAACGATCAGGCGGTCGGCCAGCTCAAGCATGCTGAAGCGATGTGTCGAGACGATCAGCGTGGTGTCGCGGTCGAAGGCGACTTTGAGCTGCTTGATCAACTGGCGTTCCGATGCGAGATCCATCGAGCCCGACGGCTCGTCCAGAAAGACGATTTTCGGTTTGGTCAGCAGCAGGCGTGCGATCGCCACCGTCTGCCTCTGGCCACCGGAAAGATTGGTGCCGCGCTCGCCGACATTCATGTCGTAGCCGCGCGGGTGGCGTGAAACGAAATCGTCGACGCCGGCCGCCTTTGCCGCTTCGATGATCTGTTCGTCTGTAGCCTCGGGGCATGCCATCAGGAGGTTTTCCTTGATGGTGCCCGAGAACAGGTCGCCGGCCTGCGCAACGATGCCGACCGCGGCGCGAACCTCGGACGGGTGATACTGGCGAATGTCGATCCCATCCAGCAGCAGCTCACCGGACGTCGGCAGGAAGAGCCGGCCGATCAGCCGCCCCATCGTCGTCTTTCCCGATCCTATGCGGCCGATGATGCCGATCCGCTCACCCGGCTTGACCGAGATATTCAGGCCGGTCAGAACTTCGTTTTCCGAGCCTGGATAGACAAACCCGACATTCCTGAACACCATCGCCCCCTTGCGGATGGGGCGGTTGACGAAGCCCACCGTGTCGGGTCGATCTTCCGGCTGAGCCATGATCGAATTCACCATTCTCAGCGAGAGCATGGCCTGGCGAAACCGGGACAACGTTATGGCAATCTGGCCGAGCGGCGCCACGGCCCTGCTCGCCAGCATCACCGTTCCTATGATTGCTCCTGTCGAAACATGCCCTTCCGAGAAGGCATAGGCGCCGGCCACGACCAGGGCGACGGTCACCAGCTGTTGTATGGACTGGGTGATGTTGCCCGCCGCCGCCGAAAGCTGCTTGATCTTCTCGGACGTGTTGGCGGCGTTCTTGGAGTGCTCTCCCCATTTTCGCAGCAGATACGCCTCGGCGCGCAGCGACTTGATGGTCTCCAGCGTCGAGATGGATTCGACCAGCAGGGCCTGGCGCTGCGACGCTTCGTTCATCGAGGCGGCGACGCGCTTGCCGATGCGGCGCTGGGTGATCAGGCCGACGATGACGGACATCACGAAGGCCAGCGCCGGTATGATCACCAGCCATCCGCCTATCGCATAGATCACAAGGAGAAAGACGAAGACGAATGCCGTGTCGATGAACACGCTTATGGTGTTGGAGGTGAAGAACTCCCTGACGAATTCATATTGCGTGACCCTGTTTGCGTATTCACCGGTCGAGCCGGGGCGCGCCGACAGCGACGAGTTCAGCACTTTCTCGAACAGCAGATAGGATATCCGGAGATCAGCCTTGCGCCCGGCATAGTCGATGAGGGAAGCCCTGGCCGTCTTCAAGAGCAGGTCGAACAGGATGACCGCGCCGATGCCGAGAGCCAGCACCCATAGTGTCGATATTGCCTTGTTCGGCAGGATCCTGTCGTAGACGTTCATCGTGAAGATCGGCGAGGCTATGGCCAGCAGATTGATGAACACCGCCGCCAGGACGACTTTCGAATAGGTGCGCCAGAAAGCGCCCATCGTCCCCGTAAGCCAATGTCTCCGCTCGATCCTGGCCGCCGAGCCGACCGACATGGTCTCGGCGGCATTGGCATAGGTGATCGAGAAGGAAGCGCCGCCGCTGATGTAGCTGGCGGCCAGTTCCGATCGGCCGATCGTGGTGCGGCCGTCTTCCTGGGGCGCGGTGATATACGCATCGTCTTCGCCCAGAGCGAGCAGGGCAACCGGCAATTGGCTGACGCGAAAGACGATTGCCGGCAGGTCGATACGCCCCCTGAGAAAATCACGGTGATTGAACTCGGTGACTTCCAGGCCGATGCGTTCGGCAAGGTGCCTGATATCGTCGGCCGCAATTCGCGTGTCCGAGAGCGGCACGCCGGCAAACAGCACGGTCTCCGCGCTCGGCCTGCCGAGATATCCGGCAACGGCCGAGAAGCAGGCCTTGAACGCCTCCTTGGGAGAGAGGATATTGGGTTGCTGGTTCACGATCTGCCCGTCAGGACGCTCGCTGGACCTTGCGTCGTCTTATTTCTTCCTCACCGGGGCGAGGATATCGAATGGCAGGTCGTTCTTCTGCTCCGATGGCGTCCGCGCATAGGTCTCGGTGTCCGCGGTTTCCGGTGTTGCAAACTCGGTGCGAGCATAGGCTGTCGCTTGCTTTGCCGGCTCGAGATTCATCGTTTTCAGCAACTGTCCGGTCGCGGCCAGGAGCCGGTACTGGGCAAACAGCGATGCGTAGGACGCGGTATCCGCCAGCGTTGCCGTGTTGAACCGCGTATTCTGCGCGTCGAGCACGTCGAGCAGCGAGCGCTGTCCAACCTTGAACTGCTCGCGATAGGAAGCGACCAGCTTTTCATTGGCGGCGGCCTGTTGTCTCAGGGTCTTCGCCAGATCGGCTTGCCGGAAACGGCGATCCCATGAGGTGCGAACGGCTTCCTCGATTTCGCGCAAGACCTGATGATAGGCGAGCCGCTGCTCGCTGGCGCGGCGGATCTGCTCCTGTTCATTGGCCTTGTCTATGCCGCCGCGATACAAATTCCAACGCAGCACCAGACGCGCCTGCAGGTCATTGGTGTCCCCGTCGTCGCCGTCAATGTCGGTGCCTGCCCTGGCCCGACCTTCAGCAATGACTTCAGGGCCATATTTCGCCCGGGCCGCATCCACCAGGGAAGCCGCGGCGTCGATATCGCTGGTGGCCATGTGAACGCGCGGATTGCTCTGTCGTGCCAGGCCGATCGCGTCATCCAGTGACCGCGGAAGCGCGGCGGCGACATCACCCGGCCGCGAAGCATTGACCAGCGGCTTGCCGACGGTCTTGAAGAACCGGATCTTGGAGGCTTCCAGCTCTTCGGTCGCCTCCTGCATGCGGGCCTTGGCCGCGAACAGACGCTCCTCGGCCTGTTGGCGGTCGGCCTCGTTCAAGGCTCCGCCTGAGATGCCTTGCCGGATGTCGCCGAGTATCGCCTGATGGAAACCCAGATTCTTCTTGGCTTCGGAAACGATCGACGCCTGCAGCATGTATTCGAGGTAATCCTGGACAACGGACAGCCCGATGAATTCGGACCGTTCCAGCACCCGGAACGACGCTCCGTCGACGCGCGATGCCTGGCGGTTCAATTCCGCGCGACGAGCTCCGCTGTCGAATAATTTCTGGGTCACCACCAGATTCGCTTCCGCCGGATAGAGCGAATCGTCCTCTATCGACAGCGAGCGTCGGGACGAATTGTCGAGCCGGCGAACACCAGCCGATCCCTCGACATCGACACTGGGAAGGTAAAGGCCCTTGGCCTGCCGCAACTCGAACTCGATTGCTTCGCGGTTTTCGATCGCCTGTCCAATCTCGGGATTGGATTCCACCGCGACAGCCATCGCCTCCTTGAGCGTAAGCGCATGAGCGCCCCCGCAGGTCAGCATGGTGGCCGCCATCAACAGACCAAGGCGCCTGCCTATGGTCGACATACCTGTCGTATTCATAATCCCACCCTAACGTTTCCCCAGCGTCCTTCTTCAGAGCGCTAACCAAGCCAAGGCCTGCCCGTCGGTGGATTATCCACAAATTCACGGAATGTGTGAGCGATTATTGATTTAGAGGGCGCTAAATAGCCCTTTTGGGCAACAAGGCTGCGAGATGTAGCAAAAATAGCACATAACTTCGGCTCGCTGCGGTTGTATCCGGACGCCCCATTCAGTGGGAAAGCACAGAAAATCGCAAGCCAGTGGGCCGATCTGCCCAGAATCATGGCCGGTTCGGATAGCGGTTGTCGATAATCCAACCGGAGGTTGAACGCTTTTTCAGGCACCTCCCTTGGGGTGCCGCGTCCAAAAAATACTTCATCGCGGCGGCCGGCGCTGCGCGTCAATAGAGGTGGTACCAAAGCATAAGAGCCCGAGCAGGACAGGACGATGCCAGGCTCTATGCTTCCCCTGGGTCAGGTTTGTCCTTCTGAACAGGATCTATCGGAGTGCTTCAACCCATCGATCTCTGCGGCCGGTCGAACTTTTCAGCCAAGGCCGCATGCCACCATCCACCGAATGCACGGCACGAGCGGCTGCATTGCCTTCTGCAACCGCTCGCTGGATAGTCTCGGCATGTTGGCGACCCTGGCGACTCACTGGCCTCAGATTCTGGCGATCATCTCCGTGGTGATGGCGACGGTCGGCATCGTCCATGCCGTCATGACAAAGGAAGATGTCCGTGCCGCCACCGGCTGGGTCGGCGTGATGGTGCTGTCCCCGATCCTCGGCGTGCTGATCTATGCCGTCGCCGGCATCAACCGCATTCGCCGCGCCACGATCACCGCCCAGCGCCCGTTTGCCGATGGCGCGGTGTCCGCCAAGCACGAGCGCGACGTCGCTGTCGAAGAGGCCCTGATCGTCGAGCGCTACGGGCAACGGTTCACGGGCTTGCGGACATTGGGCGACAGGGTGGCGCGGCGCGCGCTCAATCCTGGAAATGGAATCGATGTGCTGGAGACCGGCGACGAGGCCTATGCCGCCATGTGCGCGGCCATCGATGGTGCAGAGCGCAGCGTCCTGCTCGAGACCTATATTTTCGACAATGACGCCGTCGGCCTGCTCTTCGTCCAGGCGCTTGCCGGCGCCGTCCACCGCGGCGTCACCGTCCGCGTGCTGATCGATGCCGTCGGCGCCCGCTACTCGGTGCCGAGCATCCTGGGGCATTTGCGCGAGGCCAACATCCCCGCCGATGTCTTCAACGGCAACATCGTCATGGGCCTGCGCCTGCCCTACGCCAATCTGAGGACCCACCGGAAGATCCTGGTGGTCGACGGCATCGCCGCCTTCACCGGGGGCATGAACATCCGAAAAGGCTTCTCTGCCGAATTCGCCGGCTCCAACAGCGCCAGGGACACGCATTTCCGGGTGACCGGTCCGATCGTCGCCGACCTCTTTTCGGTCGCCGCCGAGGACTGGCGCTTCGCCACCAACGAGGCGCTGAAAGGCGACGCCTGGCGCATCGCCCCGCTGGCGCCGTCGCCAGGCGCACCGATGATGGTGCGGGCGGTCGCTTCCGGCCCGGATGCCAGCAACGAGACCAACCACAAGCTGCTGATCGGTGCATTCTCGGTCGCCCGCAAGTCTATACGCGTGATGTCGCCCTATTTCCTGCCGGATCGGGAACTGATCAGCGCGCTGATCACCGCCGGCAGGCGCGGGGTCGAAATCGACATCGTGGTGCCGGCGGTGAACAATCTTTTCCTCGTCGACCGCGCGATGATGGCGCAGTTCGATCAGGTGCTCAAACACTATTGCCGTGTCTGGCGCACCGAGGGACCGTTCGACCATTCGAAGCTGCTTTCGATCGACGGCGTGTGGGCCTATGTCGGCTCTTCCAATCTAGACGCCCGATCGCTGCGGCTGAATTTCGAGATCGACCTGGAGGTGCTCGATGCCGGCTTTGCCAGCGAGATCGAGGCGCGGATCGGGTCGGCGATCGCCTCCGCCGTGCCGGTGACGCTGGAAGCTTTGCGAGCCCGGCCGTTTCTTATCAGGCTGTTCGACCGGGTATTGTGGCTCGGTTCACCCTATCTCTAAGGCGGAGGTGCGCTTGAGGAACTCGTCCGTCATGGAACATACGCCGAAATTGCCTATTTTCACTGTATCCGGCTTCTGAATTGATGCCAGCGAGGACGAGCAGCACAGAGATGCACAGAATTGGACGCAGCCTCCCGGCAAGCATGCTTCTGTCCCTTCGTGACCGCCGGATGCAGAAAGCCAATGCCGCCGCACTCAAGACGACAGCCACCACCGGCACGCTGGTTGCCTCCTACAATGTCCACAAATGCATCGGCGTCGACAGGAAATTCGACCCGGAACGGACCATCCGCGTCATCCGCGAAATCGATCCGGATCTCATCGCGCTGCAGGAAGCCGACAATCGCTTCGGCGACCGTAATGGGCTTCTCGACCTGCCCCGGCTCGAACGGGAAACCGGCCTGGTTCCGGTGCCGATTTCGGCCACAGGCAAGGGCCATGGCTGGCATGGCAACGTCTTGCTGTTCAAGAAGGGCGTCGTTCGCGACGTGCACCAGATCAAGCTTCCGGGACTGGAGCCGCGCGGCGCGGTGGTGGCGGAGATCGACCTCGATGGAAGCCAGACGCTGCGCATCATCGCCGCCCATCTCGGCCTGCTGCGCCGCTCGCGCTCCCAGCAGGCGCGCGTCGTGCTCGACCTGATGAACAGCCCGGACGAAAGACCGACCTTGCTGCTCGGCGACCTCAACGAATGGCGGCTTGGCAACCGCTCCGCTCTCAACACGCTGCATGCAACGTTCGGCCCGCAGCCGCCGGCGGTCCCCACCTTCCCGTCGAACCTGCCGCTGCTGGCGCTCGACCGGATCATGGCCAACAGGCACGGCATGATTGCCGCCATTAACGCGCATGACACGCCGCTTTCGCGCGTTGCCTCCGACCACCTGCCGCTGACGGCCTTCGTACGCCTGGAACGGGTGGACGATGACGCCTTGATGTCCTCCGCGTCGCAAAGTGTGTAAAATTAGGCGGAACGCCCAGTTCCTCCGCCAGTTAACATGTCCCGAACGCGCAGGAGGACGAGATGAAAAAGCTGATTCTGGCTTGCCTGTTGGCATTGGCCGCGACAGCGGCGATCACTGCGCCGACGCAAGCGGCAAGCGTGACCATCCAGTCCGACGATGACGACCGATATTTGCCGGATGACGATTCCGATAGTGGGATCGTTATTCGCCGTCACCACCGCGATCGCTATTACGACAATCAGTATGATGGCGACCAGGATGTTCAGTATGACAATGGCGGATACCGGTACGGCGAATATCGCCGCCACCACCGGCATCACCGCTGCCACATCGAACTGGTCAGGCACTGGCGCCACCACCACAGGGTGATCGAAGAGGTCCGCGTTTGCGGCTGATGCCAGATCGGGCAACCGGCGAAAGCCGGCCGGTTTCATCGGGCATGATCGGCTGACGAAATAGCGCTGACGTGAGAGGCGATGCTGGACCGCGTCGACTCGTGGTAGCCAGCACGCGCACCGGACCGTGCCCAGCAAAAAACGGCAAGGATCGGCCGGCCGGCACCGCTCAAACCTGTCCAAGTGTTAATTCGACTTGGGTCGGTTTCGGCCATATTGGTTGATGGGGGTGAGAGATGCCGCCATGGACCAGCAGTTGGAAATCCCCCTGCAGACGACTGTCGTGCCACGTCGTTCGCGTGGCTGGATTCCCTGGCTGATCTTTGTCGCCATTGTCGCCGCCACCGGCGCCTATCTCTACCAGCGCCCGCATGTCGAGGCCAGGCAGCCCGGCGGCAGAAGAAACGCGCAGCCGACGACAATCGGCGCCGCCGTGATCGAAAAAGGCACGATGGACGTCACCCTCGATGCGCTTGGCACGGTGACCTCGCTCTCCACCGTCACGGTCAAGCCGCAGGTCACCGGCCCGCTCGTCCAGGTGAACTTCAAGGAAGGTCAGGACGTCAGCAAGGGCGATTTGCTGGCTGAAATCGACCCTCGCCCCTATCAGGCGGCGCTCGACCAGGCGCAGGGCCAGTTGGCGCGCGACCAGGCCATGCTCAGGGATGCCCAGCTCGATCTCGCACGCGACCAGACGCTGGTGACGCAAGGCGCCGCGACGCACCAGACGCTCGACGCGCAGGTCGCCCTGGTGGCGCAGGATGCCGGCTCCATCCAGGTCGACCAGGCCATGGTCCGGACCGCGACCCTCAATCTCGACAATTGCCGCATCCTGGCTCCGGTCGACGGTCGCGCCGGCCTGCGTCAGGTGGATCAGGGCAACTACGTGACCCCTGCCGATACCAACGGCATCGTCATCATCACTCAAGTCCAGCCGATCAGCGTGCTGTTCACCGTGCCCGAGGATGAATTGCCCGCGATCGCGCAACGCCTGCGGCAGGGCGCCACGCTGCCTACCTCCGTCTACGATCGCGCAGGCAGCAAGAAGCTCGCCGACGGCCAGCTTGAAACCTTCGACAGCCAGATCGACCCAAGCACCGGCACCATCAAGCTGCGAGCGGGCTTCGCCAACGAAACGCGCGTGCTTTATCCGAACCAGTTCGTCAACGTCGAGTTGCTGGTCGACGAGCACAAGGACGTGGCGATCGCTCCGATCGCCGCGATACAGCGCGGCGTGCCCGGCACCTTTGTCTATCTGGTCAACCCCGACAGCACCGTCTCCGTGCGCAAGGTCACGCCTGGCGTCACCAATGGCGAACGTGTCGAGATCCTGTCGGGCCTGAACCCTGGCGACCGCGTCGTCGTCGATGGTGCCGATAAGCTGCGCGACGGCGCCAGCATCAATTTGCGGCAGGACGGGCAAGCACGGACACCTGCGCAGCCCTCAACGCCTACGCCAGCAGGGTCAGCGCCACAGCCACAGGCGCAGGCACCGGAGCAGGCCGCCCCTGATGCGCCGAAGCCGGACGACACGGGCAGGCACAAGGGCCAGGGCCGCAAGCATCGCCACGCGGAGTCGGGGCAGGCGGAGTCCGGGCAACAGCAATGAGCCCGTCGCGAGCTTTCATCCTGCGGCCGGTGGCGACGTCGCTGTTCATGGTTGCCATCATGCTGTCCGGCCTGCTGGCTTACAATTATCTGCCGGTGTCGGCGCTGCCTGAGGTCGATTATCCAACCATCCAGGTGCAGACCTTCTATCCCGGCGCGAGCCCCGACGTGATGACGTCCTCGGTCACGGCACCGCTGGAGGTCCAGCTCGGCCAGATCGCCAACCTCAATCAGATGAACTCGGTCAGTTCGGCCGGCTCCTCCGTCATCACGCTGCAGTTCAGCCTGGCGATCTCGCTCGATGTCGCCGAACAGGAGGTGCAGGCGGCCATCAATGCCGCCGGCAATCTGCTGCCAGCCGATCTGCCGGCGCCGCCGATCTATGCCAAGGTCAATCCCGCCGACGCGCCGGTGCTGACGCTGGGCCTCACCTCCAAGACGATGCAACTGCGCGATGTGCAGCAGCTTGCCGACACCCGGCTGGCGCAAAAGATTTCGCAGCTGCCGGGCGTCGGCCTCGTCAGCCTCAGCGGCGGCCAGCGCCCAGCCGTGCGCGTCCAGGCCGATCCGCGCAAGCTCGCAGCCTATGGTCTCAATCTCGACGATCTGCGCACCACGCTGGGCAGCGCCAATGTCAACACGCCGAAGGGCAATTTCGACGGGCCGTCGCGGGCCTACACCATCAACGCCAACGACCAGCTGAAGAGCGCCGACGAATACCGTTCGCTGATCGTTGCCTACAAGGATGGCGCGCCGGTGCGGTTGAGCGATGTTGCTGATGTGGTCGACGCCACCGAAAACAACAGGCTGGCGGCCTGGATGAACAGCACGCCGGCGATCATCGTCAACATCCAGCGCCAGCCCGGCGCCAACGTCATCGACGTGGTCGACCGCATCAAGACGCTGCTGCCGCAATTGCAGGCCTCGCTGCCCAGCGCCGTCGATGTGAAGGTGCTGACCGACCGCACGACCACCATTCGCGCCTCGGTGCGCGACGTCGAGTACGAACTGACGCTTTCGATCCTGCTGGTCGTGCTGGTCATCTTCGTCTTCCTGCGCAGCGCGCGCGCCACGCTCATCCCGAGCCTCTCGGTGCCCCTGTCGCTGGTCGGCACGCTTGGTATCATGTACCTGTTCGGTTTCAGCCTCGACAACCTCTCGCTGATGGCGCTGACCATCGCCACCGGCTTCGTTGTCGACGACGCTATCGTCGTCATCGAGAACATCGCGCGCTATGTCGAGGAAGGGGATACGCCGCTGCAGGCGGCGCTCAAGGGCTCGCAGCAGATCGGCTTCACCATCATCTCGCTGACCGTCTCGCTGATCGCGGTGCTGATCCCGCTGCTGTTCATGGGAGATGTCGTCGGCAGGCTGTTCCGCGAATTCTCCATCACGCTGGCCACCACCATCCTGATCTCGGCGATAGTGTCGCTGACGCTGGTGCCGATGGCCTGTGCCAGGTTGCTCAAGCCGATGTCGGCGGTACGTGAAAACGCCCTGCAGCGCGCCAGCCGCGACTTCTTCGACTGGGTGATCCGGGGCTACGGCCAAGCGCTGACCTGGGTGCTCGACCGGCAGACGCTGATGCTGCTGGTGGCGGCTGCCACGCTGGTGCTGACGGTGGCACTCTACGTGGTCATCCCCAAGGGGTTTTTCCCGGTGCAGGACACCGGCGTCATCCAGGCGATCACCGAGGCGCCGCAGTCCATATCCTATGCCGCGATGGCCGAGCGTCAGCAGCAGCTTGCCGCCGTCATCCTCAGGGATCCCGATGTCGACAGCCTGTCGTCCTTCATCGGCGTCGACGGCACCAACACCACGCTCAATGTCGGCCGCATCCTGATCAACCTCAAGCCGCATGAAGAACGCACCGCCGATATCACGCAGGTTATCGCCCGCCTGAAGCAGGCCACCGTCGCGACGGCTGATGCCACCCTCTACATGCAGCCTGTGCAGGACCTGACCATCGACGGCACGGTCAGCCGCACGCAGTATCAATTCGTGCTGCAGGACGCCAATCCGGACGAGTTGACGCTATGGACGCCGAAGCTGCTGGCTAAGCTCAACACGCTGCCTGAGGTCGCCGACGTCGCCAGCGACCTGTCGGATGCCGGCCTCGCCGTCTTCGTCGACATCGATCGCGACCAGGCCGCACGCTTCGGCATCACGCCGGCGACAATCGACAACGCACTCTACGACGCCTTCGGCCAGCGCATCGTCTCGACCATCTTCACCACATCCAGCCAGTACCGGGTCATTCTCGAAGCCGATCCGTCCCTGCAGGATTCGCTGAAGGCGCTGTCTTCGGTCTACCTGCCGTCATCGAGCGGCGGCAGCCCGGTGCCGCTCTCGGTGGTCGCCAGCACCCATGTCGCCACGGCACCGCTGCAGATCACCCATATGGGGCAGTTCCCTGCAACCACTGTCTCGTTCAACCTCGCGCCTGGTGTGTCGCTCGGCAAAGCGGTCACCGCGATCCAGCAGGCGCAGAGCGAGATCGGCATGCCGCTCAGCGTCATCACCAATTTTCAAGGAGCGGCGCGCGCCTTCCAGGCTTCGCTCGACAACACGCTGTTTCTGATCCTGGCCGCGGTGATCACCGTCTACATCGTGCTCGGCGTGCTCTATGAAAGCTTCATCCACCCAATCACCATCCTGTCGACGTTGCCTTCGGCCGGCATCGGCGCGCTGCTGGCGCTGATGATCGCCGGCGAGGACCTGACCATCATCTCGATCATCGGCATCATCCTGCTGATCGGCGTCGTCAAGAAGAACGCCATCATGATGATCGACTTCGCGCTCGACGCGCAGCGCAATGAAGGCATGGCGCCGCGCGAGGCTATCTACCAGGCCTGCTTGCTGCGCTTCCGCCCGATCCTGATGACGACGCTGGCGGCGATGCTGGGCGCGCTGCCGCTGATGCTCGGCACCGGCGTCGGCTCTGAACTGCGCCATCCCTTGGGCGTCACCATCGTCGGCGGCCTGCTCGTCAGCCAACTCCTGACGCTGTTCACAACGCCGGTCATCTATCTCTGGTTCGATCGCCTTGCCGCGCGCCTGCAAGTCATCGAGCCCAGCCTTCCCCGTGCCTATGGTGCGGACGCCGAGCCATGAACCTGTCGGTTCCCTTCATCCGGCGGCCGGTGGCGACAACGCTGCTGACCTTCGGCCTGCTGGCGGCCGGACTGGTGGCGTTTCCGCAATTGCCGGTGGCGCCGCTACCCGAGGTCGACTACCCCGTGATCTCGGTACGGGCATCGCTGCCGGGCGCCAGCCCGCAGGTGGTGGCGAACACGGTTGCCAGCCCGCTCGAACGGCATCTCGGCGAGATTGCCGACGTCAACGAAATGACTTCGTCGAGCAGCGTCGGCAGCGCACGCATAACGCTGCAGTTCGGCCTCGACCGCGACATCGACGGTGCGGCGCGCGATGTCCAGGCCGCGATCAACGCGGCGCGCGCCGACCTGCCGTCCAGCCTGCATTCCAACCCGACCTATCGCAAGGTCAATCCGGCCGACGCCCCGATCCTCATTCTGACGCTCACCTCGGACACGCTGTCCAAGGGTCAGCTCTACGATGCCGCCAGCACCGTGCTGGCGCAAAAACTCTCGCAGGTCGACGGCATCGGCGAAGTGTCGGTCGGCGGCAGCTCGCTGCCGGCGGTGCGCGTCGAGCTCAATCCGCAGGCGCTCTACGATTACGGCATCGGGCTGGAGGACGTGAGGGCGGCGCTCGCCTCGGCCAATGCCCACAGTCCGAAGGGCGCCATCGATTTCGGCTCGCAGCGCTATCAGATATACGCCAACGACCAGGCCAACCATGCGGACGCCTATCGCTCGCTGGTGGTAGCCTATCGCAACGGCGCGCCGGTGCGGCTTTCCGACGTCGGTCAGGTCAACGATTCCGTCGAGAACATCCGCAATGCCGGTCTGGTCGATGGCAAGCCGGGCGTGCTGATCATCCTCAACCGCTCACCCAACGCCAACATCATCGCCACGGTGGACCGGGTGAAGGCGCTGATGCCCTCGCTGCGGGCTGCGATCTCGCCGGCCATCGACCTGTCGCTGGCGGTCGACCGCTCGACCACCATCCGCGCCTCGCTCTGGGAAGTCGCACAGACGCTGATGATCGCCATAGGCCTGGTGATCCTGGTCGTCTTCGCCTTCCTGCGCGACGTGCGCTCCGCACTGGTGCCTGTTGTGGCGGTGCCGGTGTCGCTGGTCGGCACGCTGGGCGCCATGTACCTGCTCGGCTTCAGCATCGACAATCTGTCGCTGATGGCGCTGACGGTCGCCACCGGCTTCGTCGTCGACGACGCAATCGTCGTGCTGGAGAACATCTCCCGCCACATCTCGGCCGGCATGGGTCGCATCGAAGCGGCGATCAAGGGTGCGCAGGAGGTGGGCTTCACCGTGCTGTCGATGAGCCTGTCGCTGATCGCCGTCTTCATCCCCATCCTGCTGATGGGCGGCATTGTCGGCCGGCTGTTCCGCGAATTCGCCATCACGCTGTCGGCCGCAATCCTGGTCTCGCTCGCCGTTTCGCTGACCACCACGCCGATGATGTGCTCGATCCTGCTGCGCCCCGAAGGGGAACGCACGCACGGCCGCCTCTACCGCTTCAGCGAGCGCATCTTCGACGCCATGCTGGCAGGCTACCGCCGGTCGCTGTCCTGGGCGCTGGATAACCCGCTGCTGGTCATGGCAGTGCTCGCCGCGACGCTCTGCCTCAACGGATATCTCTACGTCACCATCCCCAAGGGGTTCTTCCCGCAGCAGGACACCGGCCGGCTGACCGGCTCGATCCAGGCCGACCAGGCGACCTCCTTCCAGTCGATGTCGCAGAAGCTCAGCCAATTCGCCGGCATCGTCAGCAAGGACCCGGCCGTGGACGCTGCGTTCGGCTTCACCGGCGGCGGCCAGACCAATTCCGGCTCGATGTTCGTGTCGCTGAAGCCGCTGGCCGAGCGCAAGGTCTCCGCCGACCAGGTGATCGCGCGGCTGCGGCGCGATCTGGCTGTGGTGCCGGGCGCCAGGCTCTTCCTGCAGGCGGTGCAGGATATCCGCGTCGGCGGGCGTCAGTCGAACGCCCAGTATCAGTACACATTGCAGGGCGACAATTTCGACGAACTCGCGCAGTGGGCTCCCAAACTGGCAGCGGCATTGCAGACCGAGCCGAAGCTCACCGACGTCAACAGCGACCAGCAAAACAAGGGGCTGGAGGCGGACATCGTCATCGACCGCGATACCGCGGCGCGGCTCGGCATCACCGTCGGCCAGATCGACAACACGCTCTATGACGCCTTCGGCCAGCGCCAGGTTTCCACCATCTATGTCCAGCGCAACCAGTACCACGTCATCTTGGAGGTGGCGCCGCAATACTGGCAGAACCCTGAAGCGCTGAAACAGGTCTATGTCAGCACTTCGGGCGGCTCGGTGCATGGTTCGCAGGCGAGCAACGCTGTCGCCGGCACGTTCGTCACGCCGGGGCAGTCGAGCAGCGCCACGGCGGCGGCGACCGACGCCGCGCGCAACCAGGCGACCAATTCGATCACCAGCACCGGCAAGACCGCCGCCTCGACCGGATCGGCCGTCAGCACCGGCACCGAGACGATGGTGCCGTTGTCGTCACTGGCCAGCTATGGCCCCGGCAGCACGCCGCTTTCGGTCAACCACCAGGGTCTGTTCGTCGCCACCACGCTGTCGTTCAACCTGGCGCCTGGCGTGGCACTCAGCGACGGCGTGGCCGCGATCAACGCGGCGGCGGATCGCATCGGCATGCCCGCCACCATCCATGGCGGTTTCCAGGGCACGGCCCGTGTGTTCCAGGATTCGCTTTCCGACCAGCCGCTGCTGATCCTTGCCGCGCTGATCGCCGTCTATGTCGTGCTCGGCATTCTCTACGAGAGCTATGTCCACCCGCTGACCATCCTCTCCACCTTGCCCTCGGCCGGCGTAGGCGCTTTGCTGGCGCTGACGCTGTTCGACATCGAGTTCTCGATCATGGCGCTGATCGGCATCATCCTCCTGATCGGCATCGTCAAGAAGAACGCGATCATGATGATCGACTTCGCGCTGGCCGCGGAGCGCACCGAGAACAAATCGGCGCATGATGCGATCCGCCAAGCCTGCCTGCTGCGCTTTCGCCCGATCATGATGACGACCATGGCGGCGCTCTTTGGCGCAGTGCCGCTCGCCATCGGCCTCGGTGATGGCAGCGAGCTGCGCCAGCCGCTCGGCATCGCCATCGTTGGCGGGCTGATCCTGAGCCAAATCCTCACCCTCTACACGACGCCGATCATCTACATCTATGTCGACCGCTTCGGTCGCTGGTGCCAGAGGCTGCGGTCCCAAGCGGCCATGGCATTAGGTCATAGGTGATATCGCCGTTCGAATTGGCGGCGTTGGTGATGCCGCCCAGGGCGATGGTGTAGGCTCCGGCGTTCTCTCCCAAGGCGCGATCGAGAGCGCCGACCAAGCCCACACCACTGCCGAGACGGTGCTGGTGTAGCCATAGGAGGAGGGGTCGGCATCGCCGTAAATCTGGCCCTGGCCCGAATTGGCCGTGACTGTCACCGCACGCCTGCCGATGCTGAAATCGGCGCTGACATAGCTGATGTCGTAGCTGCCCACGTTGTCGCCGGTCGCGCGGTCAAGCACCCCGACCAGAGCAACACCTTTGCCGAGGCAGAATAGGTGTAGCCATAGGATAGGGGATCGTCGTCGCCATGGAACCTGCCCTGGTCGGCGACCAACCGGTTAGCGGACCCCACCATGAACCGGTCGTGGCCGGCCCCATGTTCGGATTGGGCTTGCTCTTCGCATTCGGTGCCTCTGGACACAGCTGTCGAAGGCTGGAAATGTGGACGCGACTCCGCTGTTGGAGTTAACTCGGAACATGAGGAGGAAGGCGCTGAATCTGGAAGACATTGCCGGCCATCCGGCCCTGCATCGCTGTGTCCAGGCACAGTCGTTGGCGCTGATCGACATCTATGAAACGAGCCCGCGACTGGCTTCCATTTTCGCCACGCAGCAGCGTTGGCTGATGGGTCATGTCGGCCTTGCCATGCATTTCAGGCGCGATCCGCACGACCGCCGCAAGGAGCTGACGGTATCGCGTTTCATCGAGTTCGTACACCAGCACGCGGTGGCCAGCCGCAACACAGCGGACGCTTTCATCAAGGAGATGCTGCACTATCATGTCGCCGAGTATGTTTCGGGTGGCGACGGGCGCACGCACCCCTTGCAGCCAACGGCGGCAACCGTGCAGACTTTCACCGGCTGGGTCCTTGCTCATCTGCAGACGCTGGATCATCTCGATGGTGCCGACCGGCTGGCCAGGTTCCTGGAGCGGCCCGACATGGTTGCCAGGCTGCAGCCTCTGGTGGCGGACGGCCTGCTTGCCTCCAAGCCGGTGCGTGAGCCCAACCAGACCTTTTCCCTGTTCATCTGGCTCAACAATGGCGGCATCGTCATGGACTGGCTGATGTCGGGCATCGACCCCGATCATGCCGGCCTGGACCGGATTCCGACCAGCGTGGTTTCGATCGGAGATTTCGCCAGATGGCTCAAGCTGTCGCGGACCCACCTCGCCCGCAAGCTGCGCGCTGCCGAGGAACTCGGCAGCATCGGCTGGCTCGGCCAGCGCGGCCATTCGGTGATGTGGGTGTCGAACACCTTCTACCAGGAGTACATGACCGTCCAGGCCGCCAAGCTGGCCATTGTCGATGCGGCATTCGCCGCCTGTTTTCCAGTCCCGGAAGACCGCTGAGGGTCGGCGCGATCGACATCTGCCCGGACCGAGAACATTGTCTCCTGGCGATCATAACCTGTTATAGACAGGGCGTGTCTGGACACGGGCCGTGAAGGCTGAGAATGTGATCTGCGTCTTCGTGGCCGTAAGGCTGGATCGGAGCATGGGGGGAATGACGCAGACCTTTGACCATATTGCCGGTCACCCGGCATTGCATCGCTGTGTCCGTGCCCAGGCGCAGGCGATGATCCAGGCCTATGGGATGAACCCGAGGCTTGCCTCGATATTTGCCACCCAGCAGCGCTGGTTGATGGCGCATATCGGCCTTGCCCTGCATTTCAGACGGGAGCCCGATGACTACCGCAAGCAGTTGACGGCGGCGCGTTTCATCGACGTCATCCGGGAGAATTCCGTCGCCAGCCGCAACACCGCCGACGCCTTCCTCAAGGAGATGCTGCATTACAATTTCATCGAGCACCTGCCGGCAACACAGGACGGCCGCATCCGCCCCATTCAGCCAACGGTGAACACGCTGGAGACGGTTGCCGGCTGGATGATGGCGCACCTGCACACGCTGGACAGTCTCGACGGTGCGAACCGTCTGGCGACGTTTCTGGAGCGGCCCGATGCTCTCGCCAGGGTGCAGCCGCTGGTGGCCGACGGCCTGATCTCCTCCAGCCCCGTGCGCGAGCCCAGGCAGACCTTTTCGCTGTTCACCTGGCTCAACAATGGCGGCGTCGTCATGGACTGGCTGATATCGGGCGTCGATCCCGACCATGCCGGCCTCGCTGAAATACCGACCGGCGTCGTCTCGATCGGCGATTTCGCCAAATGGCTCAAGCTGTCGCGAACCCACCTGGCACGCAAACTGCGGGATGCCGAAGACCTCGGCAGCGTTGGCTGGCTTGGCCAGCGCGGCAATTCGGTGATGTGGGTGTCGGGCGATTTCTACCGGGAATACATGACCGCCCAGGCCGTCAAGCTGGCTATCATCGATGTCGCGTTCGTCAAGGCCTTCGACTCGCCGGCAGGCAGCTGACCGGTGCGGCATCCCCGGTGCGGGGATGCCCAAGCCGGCGAGCCTTTCAGTCGATATCGAATGACACGCCCTGGGCGAGCGGCAGCGCCTTGGAATAGTTCACCGTGTTTGTAGCGCGCCGCATATAGGCCTTCCATGCGTCGGAGCCGCTCTCGCGGCCGCCCCCGGTTTCCTTTTCGCCGCCAAAGGCACCGCCGATCTCGGCGCCCGAGGTACCGATGTTGACATTGGCAATGCCGCAATCCGATCCGTCGACACCCAGGAAACGCTCGGATTCCTGCAGGTCTCGGGTGAAGATCGACGAGGACAGGCCTGCCCCCACGGCATTGTGCTCGTGGAGCACCGCGTCAAAGTCCGAATATTTCATCACGTAGAGGATCGGCGCGAAGGTCTCTTCCGTCACCGGTGACACCTGGCTTGGCATTTCGACCAGCGCCGGGTGCACGTAGTACGCATCCGGATGGCCGTTCTCGACCCGCGTGCCGCCGGTCACCTTGCCGCCATGGGCAGCGGCTTCCTTCAGCGCCTTCTGCATGGCGTCGAAGGCCGCCTTGTCGATCAGCGGCCCGACCAGCGAGGAGGTCTCCAGCGGATTGCCGACAGACACACTCTCGTAGGCCTTCTTGAGGCGCGGAACCAAGGCGTCGTAGACGCTGTCATGCACGAACAGGCGCCGCAGCGTCGTGCAGCGCTGGCCGGCCGTGCCCATCGCTCCAAACGCAATCGCGCGCAGCGCCATGTCGAGATCGGCGGTCGGGCAGACGATGCCGGCATTGTTGCCGCCGAGCTCCAGCACCGCACGCGCAAAGCGCTTGGCCAGCCGCGGGCCGACGTCGCGGCCCATGCGGGTCGAGCCGGTTGCCGAAACCAGCGGCACTTTGGGGTGATCGACCAGGATCTCGCCGACGGCGCGGTCGCCGATCAGCACCGGCGCCAGGCCATCAGGTGCGTCCGCGCCGAAGCGCTCGACCGCACGCTTGAAGATAGCCTCGCAGGCAAGTGCGGTCAGCGGCGTCTTTTCCGACGGCTTCCACACCACTGCGTCGCCGCAGACCAGTGCCAGGGCTGCATTCCACGACCACACGGCCACCGGGAAGTTGAAGGCGGAAATGACGCCGACGACGCCGAGCGGATGCCAGGTTTCCATCATCCGATGGCCCGGGCGCTCGGTGGCGATGGTCAGGCCGTACAATTGCCGGGAGAGGCCTACGGCGAAATCGCAGATGTCGATCATCTCCTGCACTTCGCCGAGACCCTCGGACGGGATCTTGCCGACCTCGATCGAGACCAGCCGGCCAAGCTCGGCCTTGTGCGTACGCAGCTCCTCGCCCAGCAGCCGCACCAGTTCGCCACGCCGCGGGCCGGGCACCATGCGCCAGGCCTGGAAGGCCTTGTGCGCGGCATCGATGGTCTTAGCCGCTTCGGCCGGCGAGATCGTCCTCAGCGCCGCGATCTGCTCGCCCGTCACCGGGCTGCGCACGATCAGGTCGCCGCCGACAAGCGTCTCCTCGGCCACACCCAGTTTCGCCAGCAGTTCGGTCGTTTCGTTGCCTATCGTCATTCTTGTCCCTTTCAGATTCCGTCGCTCATAATGCATGTCGCCAAAAGTGCCCCCGGTTTTGGAACAACGACATGCACAAAAGGCATGCCGGTCAAAGCCTGGCGCCATGCTGCCCGCGTGCACAAAGGCACCTCAGGCACGATCATCGCGTGGCATTACTCGTTTCAAGGGAAAATCACCACCCCGGCATGGTCCAAGCCCAAACTGCACGATTGAGCCAGATGGGGCAGATGGCGCTCAGTTTGCCTTCTTGGCCGCTGGGCGTACCGCACCGTCCCTGATCAGTCGGTCGATATGCATGCGGATATGTGCCGCTTCCGCCGCCGTGTTCGCAAGCGCTATGGCGCGGTCGAAGGCGACGCGCGCCTCGTCGCCCCGGTCGAGCTGCATCAAGAGGCCCCCCTTGAGGCCGAAAAAATGGAAATAGCCGGAAAGCCGTTCTTCCAGCGGCTCGATCATGGCCAGCGCCTCCGCCGGTCCACGCACCTTCGAGACCGCGACGGCCCGGTTGAGCGTGACCACCGGCGACGGCTGCATCTGCTCCAGCAAGCGATAGAGCAGGTCGATCTCGTTCCAGTCGGTATCCTCCGCCTTTTCGGCCCGCGCGTGCAGTGCGGCAATCGCCGCTTGCACCTGGTAGGGGCCGGGCTTGCGATGGCGTAGCGCCTTGTCGACCAGCGCCAGCCCCTCATCGATCATCTTGCGGCTCCACAGGCTGCGATCCTGGTCTTCGAGCAGCACGATCTCGCCGCTCTCGTCGAAACGGGCCGGTGCGCGCGCATGCTGCAGAAGCAACAGCGCCGTCAGCCCCATGATCTCCGGCTCGGTCTGGAACAGCCGCAGCAGGAGCCGTGCCAGCCGGATCGCCTCCTCGCACAGCGGTGCGCGGGCCGGCGCCTCGCCGCTGTTGGTCGAATAGCCCTCGTTGAAGACCAAGTAGACCATGGCGGCGACGGCGGCGAGCCGTTCCGACCGCTCGACCGCGCCCGGCGTCTCGAACGGCACGCCGGCGTCCGCAATGCGCGCCTTGGCGCGAGTGATGCGCTGCTCCATGGCGCTTTCGCCAACCAGGAAGGCACGCGCGATCTGCTTGACCGTAAGACCGGAGACGATGCGCAGCGCCACCGCGATCTGCTGCGTTGCCGGCAGATCAGGATGGCAGCAGATGAACAGCAGCCGCAATATGTCGTCGCGGTAGTGCGCCCCGTCCAGCCGCTCTGCGATATCGCTCTCGGCGTCCTCCAGATCCGAAACCTGGTCTTCCTCCGGCATCGGCGCCTGCTTGGCGCGCTTGCGCACCGCATCGATGCCGCTGTTGCGGCCGACGAAGATCAGCCACGCCGCCGGGTCGCGCGGCGGCCCGTTCTGCGGCCAGTTCTTCAGCGCCCTGAGGCACGCGTCCTGGAAAGCTTCCTCCGCCGTATCGAGATCGCGGAAATAACGCAGCAGCGCACCCATGGCCTGCGGGCGGGCGGCGCTGATCGCGGAGCTTATCCAGGCCATCTCGGTCATGCGGAAACCTTGGCGGGATTGAAGATCGAGACCGGCCGGATCTCATAGGAGCCGCCGCTCGGGTTGACTTCGGAAAGCTCGCGGGCGAACTCCACCGCCTCGTCGAGATCGGCGCATTCGAGCGTGTAGAAGCCGAGGAACTGTTCCTTGGTCTCGGCGAACGGCCCGTCGATGACGACCGATTCGCCCTTGACCTTTCTCAGGGTCGTCGCGGCGGTCGTCGGCAGAAGCCGTGCCACCGGGCCGAGCCGACCAGCCTTGGCGTACTTGTCCTGAACGTCGAGGAGATTGGCCATGACCTCGTCGTCCTGTGCCTTGCTCCAGGAGCAGACGACATCTTCGGAGGCATAGCAGAGGATTGCGTAGAGCATGGCTGGTCCTTTTCTCTGTCAAAGGACGAAACAGTAAGACCGATCCCGACACGACGTCGATAAAAAAAATCCAGATGTGGACGGATTTGGCCACGGCCAGCCGCGCCGGTCAGCTTTCTCCCAGTTTCAGCCATCGCAGCACGAGAGCTTCCTCGTCATCGAGACCATCGATGGAGCGTTTGCGTTTGTTGGCTTGCGCCATTTCATTCAGCAACCGCCCTTCGGACCACGCTTCGAAGACCCGCGGATGGATATAGCATTTGCGGCAGACGGCACGCGTATTGCCCAGCCGCTCGGCAACCTTGTCGATGACGCTGTTCATCGCCCTGTTTCGCTGCGCCTGGCTTTGCGGCAGTTCCGTTTGGGCAAACAGCGACGCGGCGTGAATGGTGCCGCCCCAGGTGCGGAAATGCTTCGAACTGAAGGCGTCGCCGACCGCCTCACGGATATAGCGGTTGACGTCCTCGGAGCGGACCGGCCGTCTGTTGCCGTCCTCATCGAGATACTGGAACAGCTTCTGGCCTGGCAGGTCCTGCGCGCCGCGCACAATCCTGGCGATGCGGCGGTCGACCAGCTTCAGCTTCCACTCCTTGCCCGACTTGCCCTTGAAGGCAAAGCGCAGGCTTGAACCGACAATATCCACATGCCGGTCGCGCAACGTGGTCAACCCGAAACTCTTGTTGTCGCGGGCGTAGGCGGCATTGCCGACCCGGATCATCGTGTTGTCAAGCAGCCAGACGACCGCTGCGACGACACGCTCGAACGGCAGACCACGACGGCGCAGATCGCTGTCGATCCTGTGCCGCAGGTCCGGCAGGCTCTCGGCGAAAGCGACAAGGTGCGAATATTTGGCACCATCGCGCTCTTCGGCCCATTGCGGATGATAGCGATATTGCTTGCGTCCGCGCTGGTCCCTGCCGGTTGCCTGGATATGGCCGTCCGCGTCCGGCGAAATCCACACATCCGTCCAGGCCGGCGGAATGACGATCGCCTCGA
Source organism: Mesorhizobium sp. WSM4822 (assembly GCF_055811155.1). Classification (NCBI taxonomy): domain Bacteria; kingdom Pseudomonadati; phylum Pseudomonadota; class Alphaproteobacteria; order Hyphomicrobiales; family Phyllobacteriaceae; genus Mesorhizobium; species Mesorhizobium sp. WSM4822. Next base: position 228,314 of record NZ_JBVVQM010000002.1, read on the forward strand.
TTCGGGCCCTGGTAGTGTCCGAAACTGTTCCTCCGTCCGGTCCCTTGTAGGAGAACCCCTTGCCTGTTTTCAGCCGCCGGATACCGGGCTCAGCATCACTGACATAGCTAAGCGACGCATGGTCGGCCGAGCTTTGTGCCCCGTTTTTGGGCGCACCATCTGGCGATACAGCGTCCTCGCCAGCCGGTCGGCCGGGCGACAATCCGGATTTTTGCAACATGTCGGCTCCACGCGAATTCCGTAGATAAGCCACTGGCCGACCGCTGGTTCCACCCGCCGTCCGAAAAGCGCCTCGCGCCGATATCGCGGTGGCTGGCGCCTACAGAGCGCCTTGCAGCTTGATCGGCGGCGCGGACAAACGCCGCCGCGCCGCGAGCTTGAACCTGTAGCGCAGGCAGCGCCAAGCTTCTGAGCGCCGCTTCGGCGCGGCCGCGGCTACCGCCAGGAAGCGCGCCGCGGTGCCCAGATCGCCGCGCGCATAGTGGACCCGGGCGATCTTGAGGGCGACAAGCCCTTCCCTGGCCTTGAGCGCCGACAACGGGATGTTGCAGTCGGTGAGTGTGCGCAGTTCCCGGCGCCAGTCCAGAAAGCGCCGCACCGGGTTGAGGGCAAAGCGGTCATCGGAACGTACCGGCGAAACCTCATAGACCATGACAGGTTGCGAGACCATGGCGAGCGATGCCTTGCTCATCAGCCGTGCCCAGAACAGCGTGTCCTCGTCATAGGCCATTCCGATGGGGAACCGCGTCTCACCGATCAGGGTCCGCGATGCCAGAACGCTGCCCACGGCGACCGAACGTATGTCGCCTTTCACATAGGACGAGGCATTTGCCAGGCACGCAGCCTGATAGCCGTTCGGCATCTTGATCTGCCGGTCCTGGCCGTTCACCCGTCGCCGGTAGGCACCCACGATCATGTCGGCCTCCGGCTGCTCCTGAGCCTTGCGGAGCAGTGCGCGCAACCCGCCCCGCAGATGCAGGTCGTCGGCATCGATCAGGTAGACCCAGGAATAGACCGCTTCGGCCAGCGCCAAATTGCGGGCACCGCCTGCATCGCGGCATTTGGCCGACAGCACGCGCAGCGGCAACGAGAGTTGTGCCGCGGCCTCCCGCGCGACGGTTGCCGTGCCATCGGTCGACGCATCGTCGACCAGCAATATCTCGCCGATGATCTCGGCCTCACTGCGTAGCGATGCCAGCGTTGCAGCAATGGTCGCCGCCGCGTTACAGGCAGGAATGACGACGCTGATTGCTCTCAATTACAAAACCTCGCGCCATGCGCTTGAGGATACAACTACCGTCACCCCGAAACGAATACAGACTAGCGGCCGCATCGGTATTTGAGAAGCAGTCTTGTCCATCCCGAATTGCGGCGCAAATACCGCTGCGTGTACGACCTGCTTCAGGCTCTTTCGAGCACGACCGGAATGACGTCGACAGCTTGCTCGCCAACCTGTCCCCCCGTGGTCTTGAGCACGCCGACGATCGGCGCCACGTCCGAATAGTCGCGGCCGTGGCCGACGGTGATATGGTCGTTGCTGGCCCGCATGCCGTTGGTCGGATCGAATTCCTGCCAGCCCGCATCGCGCCCGCACCAGACCTTGACCCAGGCATGCATGGCATCGGCGCCTTCCAGCCGGGGCTTGCCCTTCGGCGGGATGGTGCGCAAGAAGCCGCTGACATAGCCGGCCGGAATACCGAGCCCGCGCAGGCCGGCGATCATGATGTGTGAAAAGTCCTGGCAAACGCCGCGCTTCAACTTGAAGGCATCACTGGCCCGGGTCCGCACCGTTGTCGCTTCGCCGTCATAGGTGAAATCGCGATGGATGCGATTGCACAGGCTCACGGCCGTGCCGGCGGCAGAGCCGGCGATGCTGTCGCGTGCGTAAGCGGTGATCGCATCGTCGATGCCGGCATGGGTGCTGGCCGTCAGGAAGTGGTGCGGTGCATCAGGTGCCAGAGACCGCATCGCGGCGAGTTCTTGCCTCAGCCGGGCGATATCGGGCGACACGTCGAGCCCGGGCTCGGGCCGAGACACCGACACGCGGGCGCTCATCCTGATGTCGAGCGCGTCATGCGCGTCGCGAAAGGCGATCGAGGTGACGTTGTTGCCGAAGAAATCGGAAAAGTCGGAACGTTCGTTGGGTGCCGGCGCAAAGGACAGGGATGCGGCGATGACACGCTGCACGCCTGATATCGTCGACGGCAGTACGCGCACCTGATGACGACCGCCGCCGGCCGCCGCAGCGTAATCGTAATGCAGATGAAGCCTGATGTCGTAGAGCATGTTCTATTTTTCTGCCTTTGCGCAGGTTCTTGTCGCAAAACCGTGCGACACTTTTGCGGAACCTGCTTAGCCGAAATAGGCTTTGGCGAGGCTGTTGTAGAGGCCGCCGATTTCAAAGGCGAGGTCGTCCAGCGCCTTTGCCGTCATATCCGAAGGCTCCTTGATGGCGATCTGGGTGTTGAGCTGCAGGATTTCCTTCGCCGCCGGCGACATTTGTCCCTCGCCGCCGAGTGACGGCAACAGGCCGATTTCGGCTTTCAGCCTTTCGAGCTGGAACAGGATCGAGCGCGGATTGAGCGGATCGAGCGCCAGCAGGTCGATCACCGTGCGCCGACCGGCCTGCACCGGATATTGGCGGCGATGGGTCATCACGCTGTCGCCGATCTCCAGCATCATGTCCAGCGCGCCGTCCGGCGCCTTGGCGCTGGTCAGCCGCGACAGCGTGCGGGAGATCTGGATACCGCGCTCCAGCCGGCGGCCGATCTCGAGGAAGCGCCAACCGGCGAAGCGGTACATGTTCTCGTGCAGCAGGCCGGAAAAGCCGGCGAGCTTGCGCAGGATGACCGTCATCGCCCGGGTCGCGTCGTCGCCGGGCGCGACCGTCGTTGCGAACTGATGGATGGTTTTCGACAGGTCCTTCAGCGCCAGCCAGCCATCGGGCGAGAAGCGGTCGCGGATCTGCCCGGCGCTGTAGACCGCACTATCCAGCGTGCCGATCAGCCCTGACGGGATCGCCGTCTCCACATCGATGCCGAAAGGTTCGAGATAATCCCTGATGTCGGCGAGCAGCGGCATATCCGGGTCGGAGGTTTCGGCGAGCCGCACATGGTAGGCGCGCAGGATGCGCACCGTGTCTTCCGAGCGCTCGATATAGCGGCCGAGCCAGGTCAGGTTCTCCGCCGCGCGACTGGGCAGGCTGCCGGGCCTGGTGCGGCTGAAACTGTCGCCTTCCTGCGGCAGCAGCGTCTCGCGCTCCACCGGTTTGTCGCTGACAACCCAGACATCCGCCGCCTGGCCGCCACGCTGCATGGCGATCGCCGTCGGGTCGAGCGACAGGCCGATACGGGCAAAACCGCCCGGCATCACCGTCCAGCCTTCCGGCGTTCGCGCCAGGTAGACGCGCAGGCTGGCTGGCCGCGGCTCCAGCCAGCCGCCGACATAGACGGGCGTCGTCGAAAGCGTCACCGCTTCCTGGCCGACGAAATCGCCGCCATCACGTTCAATGCGCGCCACCAGTTCCGCCCGCTCCCCGGCCGACAGAGCCGAGCCTAGCTTCGTTGAATCGTCGTCCTCGAAGGCAAGCCTCGTCGACAGCGCCGGCCCGATCACCATGCGATCGATGTTGGCCAGCACATGCGCGCGTTCGGTTGCTTGCCCGCACCACCATGTCGCGACGCTTGGCAGCAGCAATTCCTCGCCCCGCAAGGCCCGTGAAATCTTGGGCAGGAAGGCAAGCAGCGCGCGCGTCTCCATCAGGCCGGAGCCCAGCGCGTTGACGGTAGCAACCGCGCCCTGGCGGATCGCCTCGACCAGGCCCGGCGTGCCGATCTGCGAATCCGCGCGCAGTTCGAGCGGATCGGCGAAGGCGGCGTCGAGCCGCCGCCACAACACGCTGATCGGCATCAGGCCGGAAACTGTGCGCACCATCAGCCGGCTGCCGGAGACGGTCAAATCCTCGCCTTCGAGCAGCATGATGCCGAGGTAGCGGGCGATGTAGGCGTGCTCGTAATAAGTTTCGTTGAGCGGCCCCGGCGTCAGGATGGCGACGCGGCCGTCGGTTTCCTTGGCCATGCCGATCAGCGCGTCGCGAAAACGGCGGAAAAAGCCGGCAAGGCGGTGCACATGCATCTCGCCATAGATGTCGGACAGCGCGCGTGTGGTGGCGACGCGGTTTTCCAGTGCGAAACCGGCGCCGGACGGCGCCTGCGTGCGATCACCCAGCACCCACCATCGGCCATCAGGCCCGCGGCCGAGTTCGAAGGCGCAGAAATGCAGGAAGTGGCCGCCGGCCGGCCTGGTGCCGACGACAGGCCGCAAATATTCCGGGCTGGCGGCGATCAATCCCGCCGGCAGGATGCCTTTCTCGACCAGCCGGTTCGGCCCGTAGATATCGGCGATGGTTTCCTCGAACAGGTCGGCGCGCTGCACGAGGCCGGCGCTGATCGCCGCCCACTCGCTCTCCTCGATGAGAACCGGGACATGCGCCAGCGGCCATTCGCGCTCATTGGCACCGGCCTTGTCATAGACGCGGTAATAGACGCCGGCATCGCGCAGATACTGGTCGGCGCGGGCAAAGCGCTGGCCGAGCTTTTCAGCGCCAAGTTCCTCGAGCGCCTCGACAAAATGCTTCCAGGCCGGGCGAGGATTGCCTGACGCATCGACCATCTCGTCGACGACGCCGTCGATCGGCTGGTAGTGCTCCAGCAGGCTGTGGGTCTGCGGCTTGCCGCGTCCCCTCTTGTGATTCCCCTTTGCCATCGCTGATCAGAGTCTTGCCGGCCGCCGAAGGTCAAGGGTCATCGGGAAATCTTCCGCCGGTTGTTCTTCACGGATCACATAGGCGGATGGCGTATGACCGCGCGGTTCGAAGCGGGCGAGCCGCCGAGCTTCCGCCTCGTTGCCATTGACCGGAAAGGTGTCGTAATTGCGCCCGCCGGGATGGGCGACATGGTAGACGCAGCCGCCGACCGCACGTCCCGACCAGCGGTCATAGATGTCGAAGACCAGCGGCGTGTTGACCGGCAGCGCCGGATGCAGGCCCGATGCCGGCTGCCAGGCCTTGAAGCGGACACCCGCCACCGCGACCTCTCTGTTGTCCGTCACCTTCATCGGCACGATACGGCCGTTGCAGACGATCGCGTGGCGCTCCGGATTCAACCCTTCGGTCTTGACCTGCAGCCGTTCGACCGAGGAATCGACGAAACGCACGGTGCCGCCGATCGCGCCTTGCTCGCCCATCACATGCCACGGCTCCAGCGCCTGGCGCAGCTCCAGCTTGATGCCGGCATGCTGAACCTCGCCGCAAAACGGGAAGCGGAATTCGAGCTGGGCGTCGAACCATTCGGGCCTGAATTCGAAGCCGTTGAGCTTGAGGTCGTCGAGCACGTCGAGGAAATCGGCCCAGACATAATGCGGCAGCATGAAACGATCGTGCAGTGAGGTGCCCCAGCGCACGAAGCGGCCATCGAGCGGGCTCTTCCAGGCACGGGCAACGATCGCCCTGACAAGCAGTTGCTGCGCGAGGCTCATGCGTGCATTGGGCGGCATCTCGAAGCCGCGGAATTCGACCAGTCCCAGCCGACCGGTCGGTCCGTCCGGCGAAAACAGTTTGTCGATGCAGATTTCCGAACGATGCGTATTGCCGGTGACGTCGGTCAACAAATTGCGGAACAGCCGGTCGACCAGCCATGGCAAGGGTGCGTTGCCCTGGTCCGGATGCGGTACCTGCGCCATCGCGATCTCAAGCTCGTAGAGCGAGTCGTGACGCGCCTCGTCGAAGCGTGGCGCCTGGCTGGTCGGCCCGATGAACAGGCCGGAGAACAGATAGGACAGCGACGGATGACGCTGCCATTGCAGCACCAGGCTCTTCAGCAGGTCCGGCCTTCGCAGGAACGGGCTGTCATTGGGTGTCGCACCGCCGACCACGACATGGTTGCCGCCGCCGGTGCCGGTGTGGCGGCCGTCAATCATGAACTTGTCGGCGCCAAGCCGTGTCTGCCGTGCTTCCTCATAGATCGCCGTCGTCGTCGCCACGCAATCCTGCCAGTTGGAAGCAGGATGGATGTTGACTTCGATGACGCCGGGATCAGGCGCGACGCGGATGACGTTGAGGCGCGGATCGTGAGGCGGGCCGTAGCCCTCGATATGCACGGGAAGGCCGATCGCCTTCGCCGCGTTCTCGGCCGCAGCGACCAGTTCGAGATAGTCTTCCAGCGCCTCGACCGGCGGCATGAACACGCAAAGCCGCCCATCGCGCGGCTCGACCGAAAGCGCGGGGGGCCCCCCCCCCCCCCGCGCGGGGGTGTGGTGTTGTGCCCCGGGCAGCGGGCCGGGGGCACCGGGGGAACATGCCCCGTTGTGGCGGCGCCCCCGATCGTCCGC
>NZ_JBVVQM010000002.1:234710-359708 GCF_055811155.1 Mesorhizobium sp. WSM4822
TCTCGCCCTCAGCTACCAGTTCTAGACCGTCTCCCCGCCCCTCGACCGCCCCCACCCACACCCCCCCCCCCCCACCCCCCCCCCCCCCCGGCCGGGGGCGCCCCCCCCCGCCGCCGATCTCGGTGATCTCTTGTTCGACCCGGTCCTGCTGGCCGGTCGCAGCGGTGAACGATGCCGCTTGCTGGCGGCGCGCCATCTCGTCGGCACCTTCCAGTTCAGCCGGAGCCGCCGAGGGCAGGATGGCTTCACGCGCGGGCAGCGGTCCGCGTGGCAGCGACGGATCGACCGGCACGATGTAGGGGAATTGCTCCGGCGGCACATAGGGCAACGTGCCGAGTGGCAGGCGGTAGCCGACGGGTGAATCGCCGGGTACCAGGAACAGCCGGCCGCGCCGCGTCTTCCATTTTTCCGAGCGCCAGCGCGGATCCGATGCCTGGCTGTTCCAACGCTGGACAGGGAGCACATAGCCGGACGGTTTGGTCAGCCCGCGTTCGAACACTTTCGCCATGCGGCTGCGTTCTTCCGGATCCTCCAGCCTGGAGTTGGACGGATCGACATTGTCGGGCAGCTTGCCTTCCTTGAGCAGCCATTCGGCCGGATCCTCATAGGCTTCGCTGACCATGGTCTTGTCGATGCCGAGTTCGCCGGCAATCGCGGTGAGCAGGCTTTCGGCCTGCTTCGGGCCGATATCGGCCTCGCTCTTTTCGCGTGCGATCAGGGACGGATCGCTCCACACTGGCTGGCCGTCGGCACGCCAGTAGAGCGAAAAGGTCCAGCGCGGCAGGCTTTCGCCCGGATACCATTTGCCCTGGCCGTAGTGGAGAAAGCCGCCGGGCGCGAAGCGCTCGCGCAGTTTACGGATCAGTTCGTCCGCCTTTTCGCGCTTGGTGGGACCGACGGCGGCGGTGTTCCACTCGGCCGACTCGAAATCGTCGATCGACACGAAGGTCGGCTCGCCGCCCATGGTCAGCCGCACGTCCCCGGCCGCGAGAGCGGCATCGACCTTGTTGCCCAACGCATCGAGAGCCTGCCAGCTTTCGTCCGAGAACGGCTTGGTGATGCGCGGATGTTCGGCGATGCGGTCGACCCGCATCTCGAAGCCGAATTCGACATTGGCGAAGCTTGCCAAGCCGGAAATGGGAGCCGCGTTGCGGAAATGCGGCGTCGCCGCCAGCGGCACATGGCTTTCGCCGGTGAGCAGGCCAGAGGTCGGATCGAATCCGATCCACCCGGCGCCCGGCAGATAGACCTCGCACCAGGCATGCAGGTCGGTGAAGTCGACGCCGGTTCCGGCTGGACCGTCGAGTGCTACCAGATCGGGCTTCAGCTGGACCAGGTAGCCGGAAACGAAGCGCGCGGCGATGCCGAGGTTGCGCAGGATCTGCACCAGCAGCCAGCTCGAATCCCGGCACGACCCTTTTTTCGCGGCCAAGGTCTCTTCCGGCGAGAACACGCCGGTTTCCATCCGCACGATATAGGCGATCTCGCGCTGCAGCCGAGCATTGAGGTCGACGAGGAAATTGACGGTATTGGGGGCGCTGCGATCAATGGTGTTCAGCAGCGCCGACAGCAGCGGTCCCGCCGGTTCCGGCGTGCGATAGATGGCGAGATCGTCGCGGATTTCTTCCGGATACTCGAATGGAAACGCCTCGGCCGACGGCTCGACGAAGAAATCGAACGGATTGTAGACCGTCATGTCGGCGACGAGGTCGACCTCGATCTTCAACTCCGTCACCGGCTCCGGAAACACGAAGCGGGCTAGGAAGTTGCCGTAGGGGTCCTGCTGCAGATTGACGAAGTGGTTGGCCGGCTCGACCTTGAGCGAATGGCTCAGCACCTTGGTGCGGGAATGCGGCGCCGGCTGCAGCCTGATGATCTGGGGCCCGAGAACCACCGGCCGGTCGTACTTGTAGTGGGTCAGGTGGTAGACAGCTGCCAGAATTGCCATGGAGCCCCGGAATTCAGCGTTTCAAACGATTTCGCTGAACCCTGACACATCTGGCGACCATTCTCCAAGCAGAGATGTTGCGGTGCACCTAATTTAAGCAACGGTTGCCGGCTCAGAAAAACGCCTGTATCCCCGTCTGCGCCCGTCCCAGGATCAGCGCATGCACGTCATGCGTGCCTTCATAGGTGTTGACCGTCTCCAGGTTCTGCGCGTGGCGCATGACGTGGTAGCCGATCTGGATACCGTTGCCGCCATGCATGTCGCGGGCCTGGCGGGCGATGTCGAGCGCCTTGCCGCAATTGTTGCGCTTGACGATCGAGATCATTTCCGGCGCCATCTTGCCTTCATCCAGCAGTCGCCCGACGCGCAAGGATGCCTGCAGCCCAAGCGCGATCTCGGTCTGCATATCCGCCAGCTTCTTCTGGTAGAGCTGCGTGCCGGCCAGCGGCTTGCCGAACTGCTTGCGATCGAGACCGTATTGGCGGGCGCGGTGCCAGCAATCCTCGGCGGCGCCCATCGAGCCCCAGGAAATGCCGAAGCGAGCCCGGTTGAGGCAGCCGAACGGTCCGCCAAGGCCTTTTGCGTTGGGCAGCAGCGCGTCTTCGCCGACCTCGACGCCTTCCATCACCACCTCGCCGGTGATCGACGCCCTCAGCGACAGCTTGCCGCCGATCTTCGGCGCCGAAAGCCCCTTCATGCCCTTTTCCAGCACGAAGCCACGGATCTCGTCCTTGCCGTTCTCGCCCTTCAGCTTCGCCCAGACAACGAACACGTCGGCGACCGGCGCGTTGGAAATCCACATCTTCGAACCGGACAGCTTGTAGCCGTTGGCTGTCCTCTCGGCGCGTGTCTTCATGCCGCCCGGGTCGGAGCCGGCATCCGGCTCGGTCAGGCCAAAACAGCCGATCCACTCGCCGCTGGCAAGCTTGGGCAGGTACTTCCTGCGCTGTTCGTCCGAGCCATAGGCGTAGATCGGATACATCACCAGCGACGACTGCACTGACATCATCGAGCGATAACCCGAGTCGACACGTTCGACTTCCCGCGCGACCAGCCCATAGGTGACGTAGTTCGCGCCAAGCCCGCCGAATTCCTCGGGGATGTTGATGCCGAGCAGGCCGGCCTCGCCCATTTCGCGGAAGATCGCGGTATCGAAAGTTTCGTTGAGGTAGGCGTCCTCGATCCGCGGCGCCAGCTTGTCGGCGGCGAAGGCGGCCGCGCCGTCGCGCACCATGCGCTCGTCTTCCGAAAGCTGGCCCTCGATCAGGAACGGATCTTCCCAGACGAATGCGTTCTTGTCGGCGGCCATCGCGTTTCTCCCAAACCAATGCATGTCGCTCAAAACGATGACATGCATGAAGCAAAATGTTGGCCCGTTCTATCGGCCTGCGCCTCGAAAAAATCAAACGAAATTGATTCACCGATCAATGAGCTCTAGGAATGGGTCATGAGTGTCCAACGCCGCCTTTTGCCCAACATAAGCGCCCTTGCCGCCTTCGAGGCTGTGGCCCGGCTGGGCAGTTTCACCGCTGCCGCCCAGGAGCTCGATTTGACCCAGGGCGCAGTCAGCCGGCAGATCAGATCGCTTGAAGACCAATTCGGCCGCCGGCTGTTCGAACGCGACAGCCGCAATGTCAGGCTGTCGACATCGGGCGAAATCTACGCCGAGGCGGTGCGTTCAGCACTTGGCCAGTTGCGTGACGCAGCCCTTGGATTGATGAGCAATCGGCATAGCGGCATCCTGAACCTGGCTATTCTGCCGACCTTCGGCACGCGCTGGCTGATGCCGATGATCCCCGATTTCGTAGAAAACAATCCCGATATCACCATCAACTTCGTCACCCGCGTCGGCCGCTTCGACTTCGCCAGGGAGAGGCTGGATGCCGCCATCCACTATGGCCTGCCGGACTGGCCCGAGGCCGACTCGACACTGTTGGTGCGCGAAACCGTGGCGCCGGTCGTGTCGCCCGAATTCCTCGCCGGCCGCGCCATCGCCTCACCGGCCGATATCGGCCGCCTGCCGCTGCTGCACATGGCGACGCGTCCTGGCGCCTGGACCGAATGGTTCGAGCATCAGGGCCTGAGCGCGCCGACCGGGCCCGGCATGCAGTTCGAGCAGTTCGGCACCGCCGCCCAGGCCTGCATGGCGGGGCTCGGCGTGGCGCTGCTGCCGCTGATCCTCATTGCAGGTGAATTGCAGCGCGGCCAGCTGGTGCCGGCGCCAGGCCGGCCCATGCAAAGCCGCAGCGCCTACTATCTCGTCGTCCCACACGACAAGCGAGGCCATCCGCCAGTCGCCAGTTTTCGCGACTGGCTGCTGGGCCAGGTCGAGAAGGAGCCGGCCGTTCTGGCGTGGTAGCTACTTTCGCTTCAGCGCATCCGCCAAGGCAGCACCGAATGCGCCTTGCTGTGCCGGCCGCTCCGGCTGGCGTTGCTGCGGTGCCGGCGAACGTGGTGCCGGCCTGCCGCCACCATTGTCGCGTGGCCCGCCACGCGGTGCGCCACCCTCGCCGCCATCCTTGCGCATGGAAAGCGCGATGCGCTTGCGCTTGATGTCGACGTCGACGACCCGCACCTTGACCACATCGCCGGCCTTCACGACCTCATGCGCGTCCTTGATGAACCGGTCGGCCAGTTGCGAGACATGCACCAGCCCGTCCTGATGCACTCCGATATCGACAAAGGCGCCGAAGGCGGCCACATTGGTGACCGTGCCTTCAAGCAGCATGCCGGGCTTCAGATCCTTGATGTCGTCGATGCCGTCGGCGAAGGTCGCCGTCTTGAAGCCTGGGCGCGGGTCGCGGCCGGGCTTTTCCAGCTCCGCCAGGATGTCGCGCACCGTCGGCAGGCCGAAACGCTCGTCGACGAAGACGCGCGGGTCGAGTGCCTTCAGCGCGGCACTATCGCCCATCAGCGACCGCACATCGCGCCCGCAGGCGGCGACGATCTTCTTCGCCACGCCATAGGCCTCCGGATGCACCGACGAGGCATCGAGCGGCTCGCTGCCATTGGCGATGCGCAGGAAGCCGGCGGATTGTTCGAAGGCCCGCGGTCCGAGCCGCGGCACCTTGAGCAGATCCTTCCGGCTGGCGAACGGCCCGGTCGCATCGCGATGCGCAACGATCGCGTCGGCCAGAGACGCGCCGAGACCTGAAACGCGCGCCAGCAGCGGCGCCGAGGCGGTGTTGAGGTCGACGCCAACGGCGTTGACCGCGTCCTCGACCACCGCTTCCAGCGAGCGGCCGAGACGGTACTGGTCGACATCGTGCTGGTACTGGCCGACGCCAATCGATTTGGGTTCGATCTTGACCAGTTCGGCCAACGGATCCTGCAGGCGCCGGGCGATCGACACCGCGCCGCGCAGCGATACGTCGAGGCCGGGGAATTCCGCCGCCGCCGTCGCCGATGCCGAATAGACCGAGGCGCCGGCCTCGCTGACGATCACCTTCAGGGGCTTCGGACCACCATCCGCCGGCATGTCGGACAGCATGTCGGCGACCAGCTTTTCCGTCTCGCGGCTGCCGGTGCCGTTGCCGATCGAAATCAGCTCGACCTTGTGCAGCCGGATGAGCTTGGCGAGCTCCGCCTGCGTGCCGCGCACATCATTCCTGGGCGGAAACGGATAGACCGTCGTCGTTGTCAGCACCTTTCCGGTACCGTCGACCACGGCCACCTTGACGCCGGTGCGGATGCCGGGATCGAGCCCCATCGTCGCGCGCGAGCCGGCGGGAGCGGCCAGCAGCAAATCCTTTAGGTTTCGGGCAAAGACGTGGATCGCTTCCTCTTCTGCCCGCTCGCGCAGGTCGCGCATCAAATCGAGTGTCAGGTGCAGCGACAGTTTAATGCGCCAGGTCCAGCCCGCCACCTCCATCAGCCATCTGTCACCCGGCAGGCTGCCGCCGACGGCATAGGCATTGGTAATCATCCGCTCGACCGGCTTCACCGGCGACGTATCATCGGCATCGACCTCGATGTCGAGCGAAAGCACTTCCTCGTTGCGGCCACGCAGCATCGCCAGCGCGCGATGGCTCGGCACATTTGCCCAGCGCTCGACATGGTCGAAATAGTCGGAGAATTTCGCACCGGCTTCCTGCTTGCCGTCGACCACCCTGGCGCGCATGAAGGCGCGCTCCTTCATGTAGCTGCGCAATTTTCCGACCAGATCGGCATTCTCGGCGAATTGTTCCGACAGGATGTCGCGCGCCCCTTCGAGCGCTGCCTTGGTATCGGCCACCTCTTCGCTGACATAGGCCAGCGCCAGTTCGGCAGGCACCAATGAGCGGTTCGCCAGGATGGCTTCGGCCAGCGGCCCCAGCCCGCGCTCCCTGGCGATCTCGGCCTTGGTCCGGCGCTTGGGCTTGTAGGGCAGGTAGATGTCCTCAAGTTCCGCCTTGGTGCTGGCGGCGACGATCTTGCCTTCAAGCTCCTCGGTCAGCTTGCCCTGTTCGCGGATTGAGCCAAGGATGCTGTCGCGACGCGCATCGAGCTCGCGCAGATAGGCAAGGCGTTCGGCAAGATCGCGCAATTGCGTGTCGTCGAGCCCGCCGGTGACTTCCTTGCGGTAGCGCGCCACGAACGGCACTGTCGCGCCCTCATCGAGCAGTTCAATCGCCGCGGCCGCCTGTTCGGGCCGCGCGCTGATCTCGGCCGCGATGATGGCTGCAATGCGCTTGATGTCGGATGCCATGTCGTACCTGCTCTCGTCCAAAGAGCGGCGACCATAGGCGCAGACGTCCGGTCCGCCAACCGCCGCGTTTCCATGAGCCCGGCGGGTCCACAGGAAAGCGCGCGCTAATGTGGCGGCCAGGCGAGGATCAGACCATCCGGCTCAGCGCCTCGAAGAAGGCGACGATTTCGACATCGAGCGGATCGTCGACCGGCTCGGGCTGCGACGACATCTTGGCGATCACCACTTCGGTCCTGGGATCGACATACAGCCACTGGCCATGAATGCCGATGCCGCAATAGGCGCCGTTCGGCAAGCCCGTCTGGTACCATTTGTTGCGATAGCGGCCCTTCGGGAACAGCGGCTGCATCGCGCCGCGCTGCCAAGCGTCGGAACTGCCGCCGCTAGCAACCGTATCGCGCACCCAGGCTTCCGGCACGATGCGGCGGCCATTGGCCACCCCGCCTTGCCGCATCATCTCGCCAACACGCGCCAGGTCGCGCGGCGTCACCGAAATACCGCCGGCCGTGCGCGCCGTGCCTTCCATGTCGACGCCGATCGAGGCTTCGCCGACAGCGCCGAGCGGCAGCCACAGCTTCTCGCGCATCAGGTCGGTGAACCGCTGGCCCGACGCGCGCTCGAGCAGCAGGCCGAGCAGGTCGGAATTCGGCGAGCGGTAGCGGAAGGTCTGGCCATGCGGCTCTGCAAGGCGTTGCAAGGTCAAAATGAATTCGCGCAGGCTCTCCGTGCCGCCGCCCGGATTCCACAGCGTGGCGCGACGATAGCGGGCGAAAGCGCTCTCCGGATCGAGATAGGCTTCCTCGAAATCGAGGCTGACGCTCATGTCGAGCACATGCCGCACGCTCGCATCGCCATAGGCAGAGCCGGCGGCTTCAGGGATGTAGGCCGTCACCGGCGCTTCCGGGTCGAATACGCCCTCGCCTTCCAGAATGCCGGCAATGATGGCGGTCAGCGACTTGCTGATCGAAAAGATGATGTGGCGGGCGCCGAATTCCATATGCGGGGCGAACCAGTCGCCGACGATCTTGCCGCCTTTCATCACCGTCAGTGCGTCGGTGCTCGAACGTGCGAGAAATTCAGCCACCGTCCCCGGCGTGCCGGCGATCGCGACCTTCTCGCCGAGCAGCACGCCCATATCGCACACGGGGGTTTCGACAACGCCCGACGTCGCCGCCACGCGGGCGGTCGGCACCAGTTCGCCGAGGTTCTGGAACGACCACCGGTTGAACGGGTTCTCGCGCCAGTTGGCGAGCACCACCTCGTTGCGTCGGAAGCCATAGCGGGTCTCGAACACGGTCTTGCCGGTCATGGCGTTTCCTTCCGGGTCGTTTCTTCTTTGTGGGGGCTCAGCGAAGTGCCGTGGCGATAGCGTGCACGGCCTTCAGCGTCGCTATGGAATAGGCACCATTGGCGAAATCCGGCCAGGTCGAAAGCTTCACCACGACCATTCCGGTGTTCCAGTCGATATGGATCATCTGACCGAACACGCCGCGGCACATCAGTGCGCGCGAGCGCGGATCCTCGATCCAGAACTGGTTGCGATAGCTGCCCTCCGGCAGGCTGGGGCTGAAGTCCGGCCCATGCCTGCCGTTGCGCGTCGCCTCGACCCAGCCGGCCGGCACGACGCCGCCACCATTGTCGAGGATCAGCTGGCCGAAGCGGCCATAGTCGCGCAGCGTCGCGTTGAAGCCACCGTCGGCCACCGCATAGCCGGCGCTATCGACCGTGAAGCAGGCGCTTTCATCAGCGCCGAGCTTTTGCCAGAGTTCTTCCGAAACTACCTGCGGCAGCCGTTTGCCCGTCACCCGCTCCATGATGAAGGCAAGCACGTCGGTCTCGATCGAGCGGTATTCGAATTGAGCCCCGTGCGGGCGGATCGTGTCCTTCAAGCCGAGGATCAGCTCGAACATGTGCGAGGGCCAACGAAAGGCCGGATCGCTGTCCGGCGGCACCGGCTTCCAGCCGGTGGCGACATCGACCTGGCCGATGTCGGAATAGCGGTCGGTATATTCCTCTGAGAAACGGACGCCGCTGGTCATGTCCAGCACATGCTGGACGCTGGCGCCGGTCCAGCCGGTAACGCCGAGTTCCGGCAGGTAATCTGTTACCAGTCTGGCCGGATCGATCAGGCCGCGCCCGACCAGTATGCCGAACACCGAACCGGTAACGGACTTCGCCATCGACTGCGACAAGTGCAGCGTGCGCTCATCCATGCCGTTGAAATAGCGCTCATAGGCGACCTTGCCGTCCTTGAGCACCAGAAAGCCGTCCGTATAGGTCTCGTCGAGCAACCCGGCGAGCGTCGTCGGCATGCCCTCGCTGTCCTCGACCGCCAGCCCCTCGAGATCAACCTCGGCGCGTTCGAAGCGGTGGCGATGGCCATTGCCGCGCCAGACTTCGGCGGTCGGCAGAATTTCACGGATGTGCTGGAACGCCCAGCGGTTCCACGGCGGCCGGTCCCAGTCGAGCTTCGGCGGTACCATGGCGGGCGGCGAGCCCTGCATGATCGGCGGCCGCGCGTCGCTGTTGCGGTATGACTGCATGAAAATCCCCTGCCGCCGCATGCCGCTCTTCAGTTCACTTGAATGAGGGCGGTCTGCACAGCGGACGAAAAAGCCCCCGATTGGGCCTTTCGAGTGACGAACGCCCGACGCCATGGCGAAGAGCAATGCCGGCAGGCCAGGTGAGGGGCGGCGCGAACGCTGCGAATTCAGCGCTACCCCTCATACGGCCCTTGACCCGCCGTCTTCCAACTCGCGCGGAAGAAGGCGGAGTGCCGCTATTTCTGAACGTCCGTCCAGATGCGCGTGTAGAGTTGCTGCACCTCGGGCGAGCAAGGGGTGAGGAACTCCCCCGCTTTCTCCAGTTCTGGCGGTACCACCAGTTCGGGCGCATCCTTCATGTCGGCTGGCAAGAATGCCTGCGAGCCCTTGATGCCATTGGCATATTTGGCGAAGGCGGAGATCATGGCGGCGTTCTCGGGATCCATGATGAAGTTCATGAACAGCTTGGCGTTGTCGACATTCTTGGCATCCTTGAGGATGGCAACACTGTCCATGAAAAAGGGGAAGCCCTCCTTCGGGTAGCCGAACTTGATGTCGGGGTTCTTGATGCGCGAGCGCATGATGGCGCCGTTCCAGTAGTAGACGGCCGAATAGTCGCCGGCCGGTAGCTTATCGGTCACGCTATAATCCATGGCCAGCCATTTCGGCTTGGCCTCCACCAGCTTGTCGCGCACTTTCTTGAGCAATTCCTTGTCGTCCGTGCACCAGTTGCCGCCCAGATACTTGATGGTGGCGAACAGCACGTCGTTCATTTCCGGCGCGACATTGATCTTGCCAACCAGTTCCTTCGGCGGATCGAGGAAGATGGCCGAGGTGTTGATGTCGCCGTCATAGACCTTTGTGTTGACGCCGATGCCGGTCACGCCCCACTGCCACGGAACCGTATAATGACGGCCCGGATCCCAGGGAACGTTCACCCAGCGCTCGTCGACATTCTTGAAGTTCTCCATCTGGTCGGGCCGGGCCTCAAGCAGAAGCCCTTCCTTCACCCAGATCGGCACGTAGTTGGCCGACGGCACCACAATGTCGAAGCCATGACCACCGGCGCGTACCTTTGCTAGCGCGGTGTCGTTGGAGTCGTAGTCGGTGGTCGTCACCTTGACCTTATAGGTATCCTCGAACTTCTTGATCATCTCGGGGCTAGTGTAGTCGCCCCAATTAAAGATGCTGAGTTCGCCTTCCGCATACGCGCTGCCCGCAAAGGCAAACATTGCGAATACCGGCGTGGCAGCCGTGGTCTTCCATTTCATTGCTATTCTCCCGTTTGGCAATCGTTGGTTATGGCTTGCGCCTATTGACGAAGTAGAACACGGTTACGAGCACCACCGACAGCGCAAGAAATACCGTGGCGATCGCATTGATTTCCGGGCTCGTTTCGCGCCGCAACTGGCCGAGCATGTAGGTGGGCAGCGTATCCTGGCCGCCGGACTTGACGAATTCGGTGATGACCACATCGTCGAGCGAAATGACGAAGGCGAGCATGAAGCCCGCGATGATGGCCGGCCTCAAGAGCGGCAGCGTCACGAAACGGAAGGCTTTCCAGGGCGTGGCGTATAGGTCGGCGGCTGCGCGCTCCAGCGTCAGGTCCATGCTGTCCAGCCGCGCCCGGATCGGCAGGTAAGCGAACGGGATGCAGAAGGCGGTGTGGGCGGCGATCAGGTAACCGAGTCCTGAGTAACCGGTCCAGACCTTGATGCGCGAGAACACGATCAGGAGCGCGACGCCGGTGACTATCTCCGGCACCATCAGCGGCTGGTTGATGAAGGCGTATTTGAAGGTAAGGCCGGGATAGGGCCGCGTGCGGGTCGTGGCCAGAGCAGCCATGGTGGCGGCGATCGTCGACAGCGCGGCGGCCGAGACTGCCAGCACGAGCGAGCGGACGGAGGCGTCCTGCACAGCCGAATTGTGCCAGGCCGAAATAAACCAGCGCAGTGAGACGCCATCCCAGCGCGAAAGCGAATCCGCCGTGTTGAACGAATAGGTGACGAGCGCCGCGATCGGCAGATAGAGCGCGAAGAAGGTCAGAAGCGCCATGAACCCGAAGCCGGGTTGCGCCTGGATGTCGAACGGACGCTTAGCCATGGGCTCCCTCCGACCGGGATGCGTTGCGCACGTAGAACAGGAGCGCGATCATCACCAGCACCATGAGCGTAATTGAGATGGCCGCGCCAAGCGGCCAGTTACGGCCCGCGCCGAACTGCAGTTCGATCAGGTTGCCGAGCATCATGTTCTTGCCGCCGCCCAGCACCCGCGGAATGACATAGGCGCCAAGCGAGGGAATGAAGACCAGTATCGAGCCGGCTATGACGCCGGGCTTGATCAACGGGAAGACGATGCGGCGCAGAACCTGCCAGCGACCGGCGTAAAGGTCATATCCGGCCTCGACCAGCCGGAAGTCGAGCTTCTCCATCGAGGCGTAGATCGGCAGCACCATCAAAGGTAGGTAGACATAGATCATGCCGAGCAAGATGGCCGCGTCGGTATTCATGATCTGCAGCGGTTGCTTGATGATGCCGAGCGCCATCAGCGCCGTGTTGACCAGCCCTTCGTTGCGGATCACCTGCTGCATGGCGAAGGTGCGGATCAGGAGATTAGTCCAGAACGGAATGGTGACGAGGAAAACCCAGACCTCGCGCGTCTTCGGCGGTCGCGTGGCGATGAAATAGGCTGTGGGGAAGCCGAAGAACAACGTCAGCACGGTGGTGTAGAACGACAGGCTTATCGAACGCCAGAAGATCGACAAATGCGCATCGGCGAAGGCCAGAGTGTCGTCGAAGATGTCGCGCTGCAACAGCACCGACAGCCAGCCATCGGTGGAGAATTTCCACACCACGCCGCCATAGGGCCCCGGCGTCAGGAAGGAATAGATCACGACGATCAGCAGCGGGCCGGACGCCGCCAGGAAGATGATGATCAGTGCCGGCGCCGACAGCACCCACCGATCGCGGATATCTCTGCGTTCAGCTTCCTTGGCGACTTCTTCCGCGCTCGCCATCAGTCCCTCACCACTTGCGCGGCGTCATTGCCGATCACGATGCCGACCTTGTCGCCGCGCTCGAAGCCGCAGCCCGCGCTGCGCGTGTTCTGCTGGCGCACGGTGAAGACCTCGCCGCTGTCGAGCCGCACATATATATGAGTGTCGGTGCCGAAATAGACGATGTTGTCGACAGTGCCGGACAATTCGCCCTTGTCCTTGGTCAGCTTGGCATGCTCGGGCCTCACCACCACAGTGGCGTTGTCCTTCGGCTGGAAGCCCTCGGCAACGGTCGCCTCGATGGTCGCGCCGGATTTGAGTGTGGCGCGCGCCTTGCCATTGCCGATGTTCGAGACCGCGGCGGTGAGAAAGTTGGTTTCACCGATAAAGTCGGCGACGAAGCGCTCCGCCGGCTTGTCGTAGATGTCCCACGGCGAGCCGACCTGCAGGATCTTGCCCGCCGACATCACCGCAATGCGATCCGACATCGTCAGCGCTTCTTCCTGGTCATGGGTGACGAAGATGAAGGTGATGCCGGTCTCATGCTGCAGTCGTTTCAATTCGATCTGCATGTCCTTGCGCAGCTTGAAGTCGAGCGCCGACAGCGGTTCGTCGAGCAACAGCACCTTCGGCTGCGGCGCCAGCGCCCGCGCCAGAGCCACGCGCTGCTGCTGGCCGCCGGAAATCTGGCCGGTGCGGCGGCCGGCGAGAGCTTCCATCTTGACCAGCTTCAGCATCTCGGCGACGCGCGCCTTGATCTCGGCCTTCGGCTTGCCCAGCATTTCCAGGCCAAAGCCGATATTGTCGGCCACCGTCATATGCGGGAACAGCGCGTAGGACTGGAACACGGTGTTGACCGGCCGCTTGAAGGGCGGCAGCGGCGCGATGTCCTGGCCGTAGAGCAGGATCTCACCGGCGGTTGGAAAGTCGAAGCCGGCGATCAGCCTGAGCAACGTCGTCTTGCCGCAGCCGGATGGCCCCAGCAACGTGAAGAATTCGTTCTCGCGGATAGATACCGAGACCGTGTCGAGGGCAGCTACCTGCCCCTCACCTGATCCGAAAATTTTTCTGACGTTTACTACTTCAATCGCATTCCGATCCGGTTTGTCCGGCACGATTACGCCTCACTGTTGACCCCGCTCTTGCTGGCGGAGCTTTTCCCCTGTTCGATGTGACCACATGGCCGGTGGGTTGGCAAGCCCGGCATTGGGTCACAGTTCAATCAGTCATTGAGGCCTGCAAGCCCCATGCCATAGTCAGGCCTGATAGGTGACCTTGCCGCCGCAAATCGTCGTCACCGGCCGCACCTTGTGCAGGTCGGCCGGGGCGGTGTTCTCGATATCCATCGACAAAACCACCAGATCGGCCATGTAGCCTGATTTCAGCGTGCCCTTGCGGTGCTCGGCGAATTCGGCATAGGCGCCCTCGATCGTGTAACCGGCGATCGCTTCATGCAGTGAGAAACTCTGGTCCGGGTCGCTTTCTGCCCACGGTTTGCGCAACACCGCCGCCTGAATGCCCAGGATCGGATCGATCGGCGACACCGGCCAATCGGATGCGAAGACGACATGCGCGCCGGCATCCTTCAAGGTCCGCCAGGCATAGCTCAGCGGCCAGCGCGCCGGTCCGATGCGCGATACCGTCGGCTCCAGTGGAAAATCCATTGCGCCCGGCGGATGCGGCGGTTGCATGGAGGCAATGACGCCGAGTTCGGCGAAACGCGGCACATCAGCGGTGGTGGTGACCTCGATGTGCTCGACGCGGTGACGGCTGTCGCGCTTGCCGTTCGCCTTCTGCGCCGCCTCATAACCGTCGAGCACCGCGCGCACCGCGCCGTCGCCGATCGAATGCACGGCGATCTGCAGCCCGCGTCTGTCGACCGCGACGGCCAGATCGATGAACTGTTGCGGCGTGAACAGCGGCTCGCCCACCCAGTCGAGCCGGTCGGCATAAGGCTCGACCATGACAGCTGTCCAGGAATCGAGAACGCCGTCGTAGAACACCTTGACCATGCCCGACGACAGCCATTCCCTGTTGTAGCGTTCGGCCATATCAGAGGCCTTGTCGAGCATGTCGAGCGTCATGAAATTCTTGTAGTGGAACGGGATCTTGACGCGGCAGGGCAAGCCTTCCTCGGCGTCGATCTCGGCCAGCAGCTCAAGCTGATAGAGATTGCCGTCCATGTTCTGGATCGAGGTGATGCCGTGGCGGGCGCACCAGGCGAGCCCGCGCCGCATGATGTCGCGGTCGGCGTCCCGCTCCGCCGTCGTCGGCATCGGGTCCGGCTCGCCGCCGGTCGACAGCCCCAGCCGCACCCGGCCTTCGCCGGCAAGATCGAGCACCGGGCCAAAGGCCTCGCCTTCGCGCAATTCACCGGCGGCCAGACCATCGTCACCCATGACGATCTCATTGCCCGGACCAAGCGTGCGCCCCTGCAGGATGCCGGCCATTTCCAGCGCCTTGGTGTTGGCCCACATGGTGTGATGGTCGGGCGCCGCCATGCAGAACGGGCGATCGGGCAAGATGGCGTCGAGGTGATGGCGCGTCACGCGCTCGCTGCCGAGCACGGTGTAGTCGACGCCCTGGCCGACCAGCATCTTCGCGTCGGGCCGGGTCGGCGCATAGTCGCGGATCGCCTTCTGCAGCGCCTCGAAGCCATGAATACCGGTGAGTTGAAGGTGGGCAAGTTCAGCCCCGCCCGAAAACAGATGCATATGGGCTTCGATGAACCCCGGGACCACCGAACCGCCCTTGGCGTCGATGACCCTGGTGGCCGGTCCCTTGAACTCTTCGATGGAGGCGCGGCTGCCGATGGCGACGATTGCGCCATCCTTGACGGCGACAGCCTCGGCGGTGGGATTGTCGTCGTCGATGGTCAGTACACGACCATTGATGACGATCAGATCCGCATTGTGACCCGCACCTGTGACAGACATCGCGACTCCGCGCTTTTGACGACTGACTGAGACCGACAACCTCTTGTCCAACGACCTGCCACTCCACCGGAGCGGCGCCATGGGACGAAAAAGAATGCCAGCGCGCTGTCTTGGAAATTCCCCTTGTCATCCCAAGAGGCAGCGTGGATAAAGAATGCGACTGATTATTCGCGTTTGTCAACATACCGAATCTGGAATGTATTGTGGACAGCAAGCTCCCACCATGTTGAGACCGGGCGGGGAACGAGGACATCAAGCCGTGAAGCGCAGTCTCGACCGCAAAACCAGGATAGCGCTCGAACCGCGCAAACAGCCGCGGCAACAACGCTCCAGCAAGGTGGTCGACCGGATTCTCGACGCAGCGCTGGTCTTGACGCGGGAGCAAGGAACCAAGACGCCGACGACGCTCGCCATTGCGCAGCGCGCAGGCTTGTCGGTTGGTTCGATCTACCAATACTTCCCCAACAAGGAAGCCATTCTTCTGGACCTCGCCCGGCGCTGGCTGTCATCCTTCCCCGAGGTGATCGCCAAGCGTATCAAGGTCGCCCCGCCCACCAACCGTGAAGAGTTTCGGCGCGAAGTGCGCAAGCTCTTCATCGACACGTCCAGACTCTACCTCGAAAACGCCAGCCTGATGCCGGTGATCGAGGCCATTTCAGGCAACGCCGACCTCAGGCCGATCCAAAACGAATATGACGAGCAGATCATCGCGCTCTACGCCGCATGGCTGCAGCATGTGAACCCGGCGCTTGAAAACAAGATCGCCAGCCGGCTCGGCGTGCTGATGATGGACGTCGGGCACGCCTGCCGGCTTGTCGGGCTGAAAAGCGACCGCAAGACATACGACCTCATCGAGGATGATGTGGAAAGAATGTGGCTCGCTCTGGTGAGCCCTTATCTCAATCTTGAATCTTGACTGATTTCGCACTTCGAGAGGAATTTATGAAGACTGTTTTCTCCCCCCTTCACGCCGGCCATGCCGGCCAAATGGAACTGGTCACATCAGCCATCGTGCCGGGTTTCGAAAAGCCATCGAGGGCCGAATTCATCAAGGCACGGGTCGAAAGCGAGAAACTGGGTCCCATCATCGCGCCGCACGAACATGACCTCGCCGCCGCCAAGCGCATCCACAAATCAGACTATATCGACTTTCTCCCGACGGTCTGGCCGCAATGGCTGCAAGCAGGCCTCACGGGCACGGCGATGCCCTTCACCTGGCCGACGCGCGGCCTGCGCGGCGACGTGCCGCCAAAGCGCGTCGACGCACTGCTCGGCTATTATTCCTTCGATGCCGGCGCCACCTTCGTCGAAGGCACATGGGCTGCGATCAAGTCTTCCTACGATGTGGCGCTGACCGCCGCCGGCCTGGTCAAGGATGGCGAGGCTTCCGCCTTCGCGCTCTGCCGTCCGCCCGGCCACCATGCCGGGGCTGGCTTTATGGGCGGCTATTGCTACATCAACAACGCCGCCGTCGCCGCGCAATGGTTCCGCGACCAGGGCGCCAGACGCATCTCGATCCTCGACGTCGACTATCACCACGGCAACGGCACGCAGGAGATCTTCTACGACCGTGCCGACGTCCAGGTGCTCAATCTGCATGGCGATCCGATGGTCGAGTACCCGTTCTTCCTCGGCCATGCCGACGAACGCGGCGCGGGTGCCGGCGAAGGCTTCAACATCAACTATCCGATGCCCTTCGGCACCGACTGGGATGCATGGAACGCCTCGCTCGAGGATGCCTGCGCCAGGCTCACCGCTTATGCACCGGATGTCGTCATCGTCTCGCTGGGTGTCGATACGTTCGAGAAGGACCCGATCAGCCAGTTCAAGCTGAAGACATCGGACTATCCCAAGATCGGCCGCCGCATCGCCGGGCTCGGCCTGCCGACGCTGTTCGTCATGGAAGGCGGCTATGCCGTCGAGGAGATCGGCATCAACGCGGTCGGCGTGCTGACCGGGTTCGAGGATCGGTAAATGCCTGTCGTCCAGGAGCATCTGGCGGTTTTGGGACAACGACAGGCATAAGCAAGGGACGGCCGGGACCGGGCGGCAACATCGCCCGGTTCCCACTATCGGGCCAAGGCACCAGCCTTCGGCGCCAGCAACCGGCGCGCCCGTCCATTTATATGCGCCCTGGGGAAATCAACCGGCCGCCGAAATGGCCGGCGAAGATTTTCGCGTCCCGGTCTTCTGTCCGAGGCGCGAAAACCGACCTCTGAGTCGCACGTGAGTCCATCGGATTCGATTTTGTCAAATCGCGTTTGATGTCAGATTCAACTGCGGGTAGATTAGACCCGAATCAGCCGGTCCTTGGGGGGCGCGGCGACCACCCAAAGTCTCTTGTTCCGGAGCTTTTCCGGCACCAGACGCGGACGGCTTCGCGTTCCCTGAATGGATTCGGGATTTGGTTCGGCGCAGCCCTGCGCCACGCGTGTGTCTTCGTCAAAGTAATGCGTATTCGGGTTCGGCGGCTGGCTTTCCAGCATCCGGACAGCAGAAACGATTCCGGCCAAAAGCAACAAGAATGAGCAGTCCCGCCGCACTTCTTCAATCCGACACATTGGGCTCGCGCCTGACGTCGCGCGGCGATCTCACCAGCTTTTTCATGCAACTGACCGCCGAGATCGGCGCCGACAGCTACATGTTGGTCGCCATTGTCCACGACCAGGACCGCAACGATGCGCGCATCGTCTCCTCCAACTGGATTTTCGATGCCATCGAGCTGATCGGCAAGCGGCTGATCGCCGGGCTCGCGCAAGGCGCGCTCACCGTCGCGCCAGGTATCCGTCCACATCCGCTCGTGGCATCCCAGGCACCAGAAACAGACGGATTGATCACCGGAGAGGAAGCCCGCCTTCTCGACGTGCTCGGCCATGCCGAAATCTATTCGCTGCGCCTCAATGTCGGTCGCCAGCGCCTGTTCGCCCTGTTCTCTGCGGCGACCGCCGGCAGCATCGACCAGCCGGCGTTGATGCGGGCGCAACTGAAATGCTGCTACGCGCTCTCGCACATCCCGCAACTGATTGCCGCTGCCGCCATGCAGGATCCGTTGTCGGATCGCGAGCGCGAATGCCTGTTCTGGGTTTCCGAAGGCAAGACCACCGACGAGGTCGCCGTCATCCTTGGCGTCTCCTCCAACACCGTCAACAGCTACATCACCCACGCCATCCAGAAATTCGCGGCCAGCAACCGCGCGATGGCCATCGCCACGGCGATCAGGAGCGGCATCATTTGAAACACGCCGATATCAAGGAAACGGCCGAAGCCCTTTTCAACGAGCAGCGCAACCCGTTCGGAGCCTTCACCCTTGGCTCCGAAACCCATCACGCGGTCACCATTCCCGATGCCGTGCGCCGCTGCCGCTGGATCGCCGTTGACATGAATGCCTCGGCTTTCGGCCTCTTCTTCGTAAGCCCCTCGCCCGAGCGGGCGCGGCTCGTGCCATGCTTTGATTCCGACTATCCGGGCATTGCCGTGGCGACCAAGTTCATCTCAGGCGCCAACGGCGAGGAGATCGTGCGCCACACCCGCCTCTCGACCGAACCGCGCTGGTGGACGGATGACGGCGTCGCCGCCATGGCGGAGCTGTTTGGCAATCTCGCCTGGACCGAGCGGATGGCGGCGCTGGCGCCCGGAACCAGCGGCATCGCTTTTCCCGTGCACGCCGACCGCGGCCAATGCGGCCTTGTCGTGTTCCTGGGCTCGGAGATGACCTTGCAACAGGAAGCGCTCTACGAAATACACGCCCGCTGCTTTTCGCTATTCGCCGCCGTCGCTCGCATCCGTCCGGGCGATGCCGGCCGCATGCGCGCAATCTCCAAGCGCGAACTCGAATGCCTGAAGCTGACCGCCAATGGCAACACCAGCGAGGAGATCGCGCGGCTCCTGAAACTGTCGGTGCACACCGCCAACCAGTATCTGACCCAGTCGACCCAGAAGCTCAACGCCGTCAATCGCAACCAGGCCGTTGCCAAGGCGCTGCGGCTGGGCTTGATCGAATAGGGGAATTCGGCAGCGCTTCGAAAGGCGACCGGCGGTCAGCGATAGGCGAGCGGCTCGACCTTGCGGATACGCGCCTCTTCGATCACCGCCTCGAGCAGCGCCGTATTGTGATCCGGGTCTTCGCCCGGCTTCTCGAACGACACGTAGTTGACCGCCACCGAAGCGCCAAGCTCGCTCAGCGTCAGCTGGAAATACACGGTGACGCCGGGCGGCCTCAGTTCCAGATCGAGCACGATGCGCGGGCTGCCGCTCCAGTCGACATGCGCCTCACCACCATGGCCGAGCCGCAGAGTGCCCGGCATGAAGAACAACTCAACCGCTGAATCGACCAGGTCCGACAGGCACGCGAAATGCTCCAGCCGGATAAAGGCGATGTAGTCGGCGACATCGATCAGCCTGAGTTCCCCCACCACCTGCTCGATGGCGCTGGCGACGATGATCTCGCGAGATTTTGCGTGCGGTTGCCGGTTCATGAAATCTGTCTGCGCTCAGCCTTTTTCGAGTAGACGATCCGCACCAGTTCGGCGACGGCCTGGTAGAATTGTGACGGGATCACACTATCGACCGAAACTTGCTTGTACATGGAGCGGGCGAGCGCCACGTCCTCGAAGACCGGGATGTTGTGTTCCCGCGCTATCTCGCGGATTTTCAGCGCCACCAGATCCTGGCCCTTGGCCAGCACCATGGGTGCCGAGTCCTCGTCTCGCACATATTTCAGCGCGATCGAGAAGTGCGTTGGGTTGGCGATGATCAGCGTCGCGCGCGGCACCGCCGTCATCATCCGCTTGCGCGCCCGGTCGCGCGCCAGCGAGCGCAGCCGCGACTTGACGATCGGGTCGCCCTCGGACTGTTTGAACTCGTCCTTGACCTCCTGCTTGCTCATGCGCAGATCCTGCTTCCAGTGGAAGCGCGACCAGACGATGTCGATTGCCGCGATCAGCCCCATGACGAAGACGATCGCCACCAGGATGTCGACGGCGATGCCGCGGATGACGAGACCGAATGCGACCGGATTGGTGATCATCCCGGCGAGCAGCTTTCGGTGGTCTTCCGACAGCGTGAAGCTCAGCACGACGATGGCAAACCCGACCTTGCCGAGTGACTTCAGGAACTCGACCCAACCCTGGATGCCGAACAGCCTGTTCCACCCCTTGGCGATCGAAATGCGCGAGAGTTGCGGCCGGACCCGCTCGCCTACGAATTGCGGCATGTTCTGGAACACCGAGGCGCCGACGCCGGCGACGGTCAGCAGCACCATCAGGCTCAGGACGGCGCGGCCAACCTCGAGGAGGACGATCTTGTAGAGCGCGATGACGTCGGTCTCCGTGTCCATCGGCCAGGCTTCCGGCTTCTCCAGGAACATCGACAGGAACATGCCGAGATCGATGATCGCATCCTTGGCGTAGAAGACGGTGAACACCAGTATGGCAACGAACGAGGCAAAGAGCGCTGTCTCCCGCGAATGGGGCAGTTTGCCCTGTTCGATGGTGTCGCGGATCTTCTTTTCCGTCGCCTCTTCGGTTTTCGAATCCTTGTCGACCGCGTCAGCCATGGCGCGGCCTTAGGCGGCGTCTTGGGTCGAGGGTAGTTCGAAGGCGCCTTCGCGCGACAGCCGGATCGTCGTCGTAACGATCGTCTTGCGGGCCGCTGTGATGTCGGCGAGAGGGACCCCGTCCGAGCCCTGTCCGAGTTCGGCTTCGATCATGCGCCGCGAGCGGGCGCCGATGGCCGACAGCACCGATTCTGCGAGTGCGGCCGAAGTGCCGCGCAGGGCCAGCGTGACCAGCTCCGTCGACAGCCCGTCGAACAGCAGCACCCGCGCTTTCTGGGCGAGCAGCGGCAAGTCGTCGAAAGCAAACAGCCGGGCCCTCACACCGTCGAGATCAGGCGTGCCGGCGGCTTCCAGATCCTGCATGACTTCCTCGAGCAGCGGCTTGTCGAGTTCGTTGAGAACGCTGGCGACACGCGCCTGCCCGGCCGAGGTGTCCTTGGTCGAGGTTTCCGCCAGCACGCTGGTGCGCAGCCGGTTTTCGACGATCCTGGCGGCAGCGTCGGGAACATTGGCCATCGTCACCATGCGCTTGATGATTTCTCCACGCATCGGCTTGGTCAGTGTCAGCAGCACGTTGGCCGCCACCTGCGGCGCCAGCTTCGACAACACCATGGCCGCCGTCTGCGGATGCTCGCCGGCCAGGAAGGCACCAAGCCGCGCCGGTTCGAGCTTTTCGAGCTCGGGCCAGATCGGCGGCGGACCTTCCGGTGCGACCTCGAATTTCTTGTCGCCCATGATCGCGCTCATCTCTTCGGGCGAGAGCGATTCGTTGAGGATGGTGTCCATCCTGTCGGCGGAATCGAGCAATCCCGCCCCTTCGGTGAACTCGGCCTCGAACTCGGCGACGATACGTTCGAGATCGCTTTGCGGAATCGTCCGAAGCAGGCGGGCGCCCTCGATCAGCGCCTTCAGTTCTTCCTGCTTGAAGAATTTCAGCAGGCGGCTGGCCGACGGCTTGCCCATAGCCACAAGTATGGCGGCCGCCTTCTGCGCGCGGGTCAAGGTCACCGGCGTCGTCATGCCACTCGCCTCCGCTGCCACCGGCAAGCCCAGCAAACCATGTCTAGGCGCCCTTCGTGCCGGCGATGATTTCGGTCAGCCTGATGCCGAAACGGGACGGATCGCTTTCCAGCACGGTGATCTCGCCGCGCGCGATCTTGCGGCCGTTGACCACGACGTCGACAGGTTCCCCGATGCGGCGATTGAGCGCCACGGTCGACCCTTTTTGCAGCGCCATCAGATCGGAGACCGGCATCTCGGTGCTGCCGAGGATGATCTGGACATCAACGGGGATGTTCATGATCACGCTCGAATTGGCTGATGAGGCCGCCCTGAACGCCGCATCAGGGCGTTGCTCCTCTTCATGCAGGACCCCGCGCAACTCTTCGATGGCACGGTCGAGCTGCTCGTCCGGCTGGTCGAGGTCGGCTTCCGCCTTGGTTTTGGCCATGATCGTCTCCAAATGCTCAGGCGCGTCCGGCGGCAGCCGGCATCAGCCCGTCGATAAAGTCCTGCCCGGCGTCGTAAGGATGCCTGATCCGGACGGTGTAATTCTGTCCCAGTTTGCCGAACTCGCATATGAACAGCGTCTTGCCCCGTGCGCTGAGACGCGCCTGGGACTGGGCCGTTTCCTCGAATTCGATGACGTCGCCGATTTCGAAACCGGCGAGATCGCCGAGCGTCAGCCGCGCCAGCGGCATCGTGGCCTCGAGCGCCACGGTGGAGCGCATCACCTCTTCCGAAAAGCGGGCGCGCCAGCTGGGGCCGTGATCGTCGTCGCTGACAGGCACGGCTCCGTCGCGGCTGGCCAGCACGACGCGCTGCGGCATCGTCACCGTGACGGTGCCACTGTCGGCCGGCGTCGAGATGCCAAGCACGATACGGATTGCCGCGCCATCGCGCAGCACATACCGCTTCGCCTCGGTGCCGGACATTGCTCGCGGCGCGGGCAGGCGCAGGTCGAGCGAGCGCTTTCCCGATCCGTTGAGGGCCTGCGCGACCTGCTGGAACACCATGGTCGAAACATCGATTTCGATCTGCGACAGATCGCGTTCGATCGGCGATGCCGGCAGATCCGGGTCGCCGCCGAACAGCGTGCAGACCATGATCGCGATCGCCGGAGCATCGATCACCAGGGTCATCGCATCAGAGGACGCGGACGAGCCGATCACGGTCATGGCAAACGTGTCGCCGGCACGCGAACGCGCCTCGGGAACGCGGCTGACCTCGATCGCTTTGAGATCGACGACGACCGGAACGCCAAGCTCGCTGGTCAGGCTTTTCTGCAACAGCGGTACGGCGCGTTCGGCCATGGCGCGGCCTGCGTCGATGACCTGCGCGGCCTCGCCGCTGTCGCCGACCAGACGCTCGATGATCAGCGAACGCGCTTCCGCTGGGCTGCCCGGACTGGTCATGACAGTGCTGGGACCGATCTATCGCGCATCGTTCAGGCGGCCTTCTTTTCGACGGTGCCGGTATTCATCGTGCTCTGCTCGACGGCATCGATCGTCGGCCGTTCATAGGACGAGATGGTCTTACGGCCGAACTCGATCGCCACCTGCGGCAGCGCGCCGTTCATGTAGGCCAGCAGCGTCTGCTTGACGATGATATAGAGGCGGTTCTTTTTCTCGCGCACCGTCTTGATCTTGGTGGCGACCGGCCCGACCACCGAATAGGACAGGAAGATGCCGAGGAACGTTCCGACAAGTGCGGCACCGATCAGACCGCCGAGGATTTCCGGCGACTGGTCGAGCGCGCCCATCGCCTTGACCACGCCGAGCACGGCGGCGACGATGCCGAGCGCCGGCAGGCCATCGCCCACCGCCACCATCGCGTGATAGGCCTTCATCTTGTCGGACCTGATGGTCTGGATCTCTTCGTCCATCAGCGCCTCGATCTCGTGCGAGCGGGCATTGCCGATGATGATGATACGGCAGTAGTCGCAGATGAAATGCGTCAGGTCATGATTGTGCAGCACGGTTGGGAACGCCTGGAAAATCGCCGACTCTTCTGGATTGTCGATATGCGCCTCGACCTCGCTGCGGGATTTCGAGCGCAGCTCGCGCATCAGCGAGTGCAGCACGCCGAGCGTCTCGAGATAGTCCTGTTCCTTCGGCACCGCCTGCTTGAAGGCTTCGAGAATGGCCTTGCCGGTGTCCTTGACCGTCTTCATCGGATTGGCAACGAGGAAGGTGCCAAAAGCCGCACCACAGATGATCACGACCTCCCATGGCTGGATCAGCACGTGAAGATGGCCGCCCATGGCCATGAAGCCGCCAAGGACGCAGCCGAGCGTTACCACCAGTCCAATCAGAATGCCCACGACAGGTCCTTCCGCATTTCACATCAGGAGCTAGGGATAGTCCCCGTGCCTTGTGTGAGGCTTGAATCGAGGGCTTGGAAGCGATTCAGTTTCGCGCAAGGAAGTATGGGTATTGTGCCGGCATAGCTTCGGCCGGAGGCACGTCTTTGCTCAATACCTTTACCAGCTACCAGCTCATCACCAAGGACATTTCAAAATCGATCGACAGGATCGAGCAGCAGCCCGTGGTTGATCGCGACACCAAATATTATCTCGCGAATATCACCAAGGTGAAATCGATCGACGATTTCGTCAAAAACGACCGTTTGTTCAAGTATGCCATGAAGGCCTACGGGCTGGAGGACATGGACTACGCCAAGGCCTTCATGGTCAAGGCACTCAAGGAAGGCGTCTCCGATCCCGACAGCTTCGCCAACAAGCTGACCGACAAGCGCTACGCCGAATTCGTCAGCGCCTTCAACTTCGCCGCCAACGGCGCCGATGCGACCATCTACAACAAGACACAGCAGTTGGTGACCAAGAACTATGCCATCCAGGCCCAGATCGCCGGCCTCGATCCCAATTCGGCCTATGTGAAGGGCGAGACGACATACTATCTCGCCAACATCACCAAGGTGAAGTCGATCGACGATCTGATGTCGAACAACCGGCTCTACACATACGCGCTGGCGTCATTCGGTCTCGATTCCGCGACGGAGGACAAGGATCTCATCAAGCGGGTTCTGCAGGGCGGCGTCCGCGATCCCGACAGCGTCGCCAACAAGATGACGGACAAGACCTATGCCGCGCTTGCCTCCGCCTTCAACTTCGAGGCCTATGGCGAAAACACCACCACCATCAATCCGGCGCAGCAGCCGACCGTCGACAAATACATGCGCCAGACCCTCGAAGAGGATGCCGGTCAGGCTAACCAGGGTGTGCGGCTGGCGCTTTACTTCGATCGCAAGGCCCCAACCATCACCAGCTGGTATGACGTGCTGGCCGACACCGCGCTTGCCAGTGTCGTGCGCACCGTGCTCGGCCTGCCCGATTCCTTCGCCACCGCCGACGTCGACAAGCAGGCGCAGCTGTTCGAGCAAAAACTCGACATCTCGGATTTCTCCGACCCCGAGAAACTCGGCAAGTTCCTGACCCGCTTCACCAGCATGTACGAGATCAACCACCCGACTTCATCGGCCGTCACCTCGGTCAGCGTGCTGTTTGCCCAGCCACTCACAGTCGGCATCTCCACCGACCTGATGATGGCCATGCAGAAACTGAGGTTCTGAGACCATCATGCGGGATAGCCTGTACGTCGCCCTTTCGTCGCAGATCGCGCTCGAGCGGCGCCTCGACACCATCGCCGACAACGTCGCCAATGCCTCGACGATCGGCTTTCGCGCCACCGGCGTGAAGTTCGAGGACGTCGTCTCCGGCACCGGGCAGAAATCGGTATCCTTCGCCTCCCCGGGCAAGACCTACCTTTCCGGCGCCCATGGTGCCTTGAGCGAGACCGGAAATCCCTTCGATTTCGCCGTCCAGGGCGATGCCTGGTTTGCCATAGAGACGCCGGTCGGCACCGTCATGACCCGCGACGGCCGCTTTTCGATGAACGAGAACGGCGAGTTGATGTCGATCGAGGGCCACCCGGTGCTCGATGCCGGCGGCTCGCCGATCCAGCTTGATCCCCGCAACGGCCCACCCAAGGCCGGGGCCGATGGTTCGTTGCGCCAGAACGATCAGCTTGTCGGCTCGATCGGTCTCTACAATTTCGACCCAGGCCCGAACTTCGTCCGCTACGGCAATTCCGGCATCGTTCCGGCACGCACCCCGGAGCCTGTCACCGATCGCTCGGATATCGGCGTCGCCCAGGGTTTTCTCGAAGAGTCCAATGTCAATCCGGTGCTGGAGATCACCAGGCTGATCATGGTCCAGCGCGCCTTCGAGAACACCGCCGCCCTGATGCGGCAGACCGACTCCTCCACCGACGAGGCGATCAAGACGCTCGGCTCGAAATAATCCATGTCGCTCGACCAGCCATCCCTGCGCGCACTCGAAAGACAACTCCAGCCGGCGCCGGAAGACCGGCTTGCCGCGCTGGAACGGGTCTGGCGGCGTTTCGCCGACGCCGAGGCGCTGCTCAAGCGCGGCGGCCGCGTCATCGAAGTCACGCCCACGCACTACAAGGTGCACGGCCTTTCCGGCTTCGCCAGGCTGGGCGACATCGTCGAGCAGCGCGGCGATGCCGGTGCGCGGCGCGGCGAGATCGTCAAGATCGGCCGCGACGAGGCCGTCGTGGCACCCTTCGAACGCAGCGCCGATTCCGGCATCGGTGATGCCGTTTTCCGCCGAGGTCCGCTCGTGGTGGCGCCGCATGCCTCGTGGCGCGGCCGCACCATCGACGCACTCACCAGGACGATCGATGGCGGCCCGCCGCTCGCCCGGGGAGACGACCCATCGCGCGGCGCCCAGACGACGCCGGGAGCCATGGCGCGGCAACGCGTCGGCACTGCCTTCATGACCGGCGTCAAGGTCATCGACATCTTCACGCCGCTCTGCTTCGGCCAGCGCCTCGGCATCTTTGCCGGCTCCGGCGTCGGCAAGTCGACGCTGCTCGCCATGCTCGCCGGCGCCGACGCATTCGATACTGTCGTGGTGGCGCTCATCGGCGAACGCGGCCGAGAAGTCCGTGAATTCCTCGAGGATACTATCGGCGACAGCATGGCCAAGACCGTCGCCGTCGTCGCCACCAGCGACGAAAGCGCCATGATGCGCCGGCGTGCGCCGGACACCGCCATGCGCGTCGCCGAGCATTTCCGCGACCAGGGGCATCGCGTTTTGCTGGTGCTGGATTCGATCACCCGCTTCGCCCACGCCCTGCGTGAGGTGGCGACGGGGACCGGCGAGCCGCCGGTCGCGCGCGGTTATCCGGCCTCGGTGTTCACCGAACTGCCCAAGCTGCTCGAACGCGCCGGGCCGGGCGGGGAAGGCAAAGGATCCATCACCGCCATCATTTCCGTGCTGGTCGACGGCGACGATCACAACGATCCGGTCGCCGATTCCGTGCGCGGCATCCTCGACGGCCATGTCGTGCTCGATCGCACGATCGCCGAACAGGGTCGCTATCCCCCCGTCAACCCGCTGTCGTCCATATCGCGGTTGGCCGGAAAGGCCTGGAGCGTAGAACAGCGCGCGCTGGTGACAAGGCTGAAGTCGATGATCTCGCGCTTCGAGGACACGCGCGATATCCGGTTGCTTGGGGCCTATCAGGGGGGCGCCGATGCCGAACTGGACATCGCCGTGCGCCAGGTGCCGCTGATCTATGAGGCGCTGACGCAAGCGCCGAAGGATCGCCCGTCGACCGACCCGTTCTCCGATCTCGCCCGCCACCTCAAGAGCAAGCTGAACGCCGATGCCGGAGACTGAACGCGAATATACCGAGCGCATCCTGCGCGACATGATCGCCGAGGCCAACGCCGTGGAGCAAGCCGAGGCTGACGAAGCGAGAACCGCCAAGGCAAAGGCCGCCCGTGACATCGCAGCCAAAGCCGAGGCCGTTCTGGCCAGAGCCGTCAAGCCAATCCTGCCACGAGCTGGCAAAGCCGATCCTGATCTGGCCAGGCCCGTCGAACCCGCTCTGCCCCGGGCTCCCCAGGCGGTGGCTGCCGAGATGACGCAGGCCAGCCGCGACTCGCTGATCGACGGGCTGTTCCCGCGCACCGAATGGCCGCAGCCGCCAAAGGCACCGTTTCCCCGACTGAAGAAGAAGTCCGACCGACGCAGCGATTTCGTCATAGCCGCGCTCGGCATCACGCTCGGCCTGATCTGCGCCCTGTTTCCCTGGTACATCTTCTTCAACCAGGACCAGTTTGGCGTCCAGGCGATGAAGTTCGGCGGCACCGGCTCCAATTCCGGGCGAGCGGGCGGCGGCGTGGTCGCGGAACGCAGCGCGCCGCTGACGGCAAAGGATATTCCCGCGGCCAATCTCGATCTTCTTGCCACGGGGACGGTGCGGGACGATGTCAATCCCGCAGCCGCACCCGACGAGCAACCGTTTCCGGCCGACGCGGCGAAATTCCGCATGGTTCATGTCGCTAACGGCCGTGCCATGATCCAGGACGACGCTGGCCTCTGGATCGTCCAGCGCGGCTCGATACTGCCTGACTCCAGTCAGGTGTCCTCCATCGAGCAGCGCAACGGCAAATGGGTCATGGTCACCAGTGCCGACCGGGTGATCGAACTCTCCAGATAAACGATCTCCGGCTCCCGCCATCCGCAAGGCCCGCGCAAGACTGGCGGCCTAGTCTCTGGGTACCTGCTCGGAGATTCCCATGGAGCCCGTTTCCCTTTTCGACCTCGCCGCCAAGCAAGCGCAATGGCTGGCCGTGCGCCAGTCGGCAGTCGCCGGCAACATCGCCAATGCCAACACGCCAGGTTATACGGCAAACGACGTCGAGCCATTCGAAAAGGTGCTCGACCGCGCCGCCGTATCGCTGCAGGCGACCCAGGCCGGCCATCTCGGCAATGCGGCGACCAATGCCGGCTTCACCATCAAGCCGCAGGAGAATGACGGCGTCGTCATGCCGTCCAAGAACTCGGTCGTTCTGGAAGACCAGTTGCTGAAAGCCGGCGAGGTGCGCCGCTCCTTCGAGCTCAACACAGCGATCGTCAAGGCGTTTCATACGATGATGATGATGGCGGTGAAGAGCTGACCATGGACGCACTGACCGCAGCCCTCAAAGTCGCAGCATCCGGCCTCGGCGCCCAGTCGGAGCGCCTGCGCGTGGTTTCCGAAAACCTCGCCAACGCCCAGTCGACCGGCACCGCGCCCGGCTCCGATCCTTATCGCCGCAAGACCATCAGCTTCGTCTCTGAGCTTGACCGGGCCTCCGGCAGTTCAACGGTTGCAGTGAACTCGATCGATCGAGATCCCAGTGACTTTCCAGTCGAGTTCCAGCCCGGCAACGAGGCCGCCGACGAGAAGGGCTACGTCAAGATGCCCAACGTCAACGTGCTGATCGAAATGGCCGACATGACCGAGGCCAATCGCTCCTACGAGGCCAACCTTCAGGTGGTCAAGCAGGCCCGCGACCTGATTTCCATGACCATCGACCTGATGAGGAACCAGTAATGATCAGCGGTATCGGAGCGCTTCAGTTCAAGCCGTCGATCGGCGGCGACGACGCGGCCACAAGCCTGCTCCAGGGCGGCGCGACACCCTCAGCCGGCGGCACCATCGGCACCTCCTTCGCCGAGGCGCTGAGCCAGGCAGCCTCCAAGACCGTGAACACGCTGCAGAATGCCGAGCAGGTATCGTTGCAGGCGCTCAAGGGCGACGCCGACACCCGTCAGGTGGTCGACGCCGTGATGAGCGCGCAGCAGGCGCTTCAGACCGCCGTCGCCATACGCGACAAGGTGGTTTCCGCCTATCTCGAAGTCAGTCGAATGGGCATCTGAGGAATTCCGCCATGAAAGCACTCGCCATCGCCGCCACCGGCATGAATGCCCAGCAGACAAATCTGGAAGTCATCGCCAACAACATCGCCAACATCAACACCACCGGCTACAAGCGCGCCCGCGCCGAATTCTCCGACCTGCTCTATCAGGTCGACCGCACGCAAGGCGTGCCCAACCGCTCCAACGCCTCGCTGGTGCCGGAGGGCGTCTCGATCGGCCTCGGCGTCAAGACGACGGCCGTGCGCAACGTGCACACCCAGGGCGAACTGACCAGCACCGGCAACAGTTTCGACCTGGCGCTGACCGGCAGGGGCTGGTTTCAGATCGAGGGTGCCGACGGCGGCACGCTCTACAGCCGCGCCGGAGCTCTCAACACCAACGCCACCGGCCAACTCGTGACGGTCGACGGCGCTGCCGTCATTCCGGCAATCAATGTCCCCGTGGATGCCGTCGAGGTCATCGTCAACAAGACCGGCCAGGTCTTCGCCCGCATCGACGGCCAGACCGACCTGCAGAACCTCGGTCAGCTTCAGATCGCCAACTTCGCCAACGAGGCCGGCCTGGCGCCGCTCGGCGACAATCTGTTCCAGGAAACCACGGCTTCGGGGCCGGCGAATGTCGGCGTGCCTGGCGATCCCGGCTTTGCCACCATCCAGCAGGGCTATCTCGAAGCCTCCAACGTCGACCCGGTCAAGGAAATCACCGAACTGATCTCGGCGCAGCGCGCTTATGAGATGAACTCCAAGGTCATTCAGGCCGCCGACGACATGGCCTCCGTGGTCTCCAAGAACATCAGGTAACGCATGATGTCGACGCCCGGCCTCCTGTCCGCATTCCGCCGCACCGCGCTCGTCCTTGCGCTGGTGACCGGCACGATGCCGGCTTTTGCCCAGGAATCGGCCAACCAATCGGCCACCCGGATCGCCAGCAATCAAGCTGGCGGCGAGGTGGTGCTTATTCCGAGCCGGGTAATCTATCCCGGCGAGACCATCAACCTGGCTGCCCTGAAACACGTCACCCTTGTCGTCGGCAAGCACAAGCCGGAGGCGGTCGCCACGCGGGCCGAAGAACTGGATGGCAAAGTCGCCAAGCGCACGCTGCTGCCCGGCCGCTACATTCCTTCCACCGCCATCCGCGAGGCCTGGCTGGTCGAACAGGGTGCTTCCGTGCAGATCTTCTTCATCGCCGGCGGGCTGACGATCTCGGCCACCGCCGTGACGCTGCAGCCGGGAGCCCCGGGCGACCTCGTCAAGGTTCGCAACATCGACAGCGGCAAAATCCTGTCCGGCACGGTGATGGCGGACGGAACCATCCAGGTCAGCGCGTCATGATGCGCGGGCTTACCCTGATGCTGGCAGCCGTGCTTGGCCTGCAGCCGGCGCTGGCCGACGGCCTGACGTCGAAGGCCAAGCGCGAGCTCGCCGCCAAGAATGGCGGCGTCTACAACGATCCCGAATATGATCCGGCCACCACCAGCCGCATGTTCCGGGTTTCGACCGGGCCGAGTTCGCTGCCGCCGGGCCAGGTGGCCGCGCGCATCAAGGACATCGCCCAGTTGCAGAGTTCGCGCGACAATCAGCTCGTCGGCTACGGCCTGGTCATCGGCCTTGCCGGATCGGGCGACAGCCTGCGCAACTCGCCATTCACCGAACAGTCGATCCGCGCGATGCTCGAAAATCTCGGCATCGCCACCGAAGGCGGCAGTGCGCGCGCCAAGAATGTCGCCGCCGTCATCGTCACCGCCAACATGCCGCCCTACGTGCAATCGGGCGCCCGCATCGACATCGACGTCTCCTCGATGGGCGACGCGACCTCGCTTTCCGGCGGCACGCTGATCATGACCCCGCTGAAGGCGGCGGACGGCGAGATCTATGCCGTCGGCCAGGGCTCGGTCATCGTGTCCGGCTTTACCGCCCAGGGACAGGCCGAGCAGCTGACGCAAGGCGTGCCGACCTCCGGCCGCGTGCCGAACGGCGCCATCGTCGAGCGTGCTGTCCAGGCCGAGTTCGACGATCAGGCGGTCCTGACGCTGCAACTGCGCAATCCCGATTTCTCGACCGCTATCCGCATCGCGGACGCCATCAACGACTACACCGGCCAGCGCTTCGGCATGCGAGTGGCGGCAGAGCGCGATTCTCGCACCGTGCAGATCAGAAGGCCGAAGGGTGTCTCGGCGGCGCGCTTCTATGCCGAAATCGAGAATCTGGTGGTCGAATCCGACACGCCGGCCCGTGTCGTGATCGACGAGCGCACCGGCACCATCGTCATCGGCAATGACGTCAAGATCTCACGTGTCGCCATCAGCCACGGCACGCTCACCGTGCGCATCACCGAAGCGCCGCGCATCGTCCAGCCCGAGCCCTTCTCCAAGGGCGAGACCGCCGTCGAACCGTTCACCGCCATC
This sequence comes from Mesorhizobium sp. WSM4822, assembly GCF_055811155.1. NCBI lineage: Bacteria > Pseudomonadati > Pseudomonadota > Alphaproteobacteria > Hyphomicrobiales > Phyllobacteriaceae > Mesorhizobium > Mesorhizobium sp. WSM4822. The sequence goes on from NZ_JBVVQM010000002.1 coordinate 266,536, forward strand.
GACGCCAGCCGGCCCGACGCCCGCGTTGCCGTGCTTGACGGACCCGATCTCCAGACCCTCGTTTCCGGCCTCAACCGCCTCGGCGTCAAGCCGGATGGCATCATCGCCATCCTGCAGGGCATCAAGTCGGCCGGGGCTCTGCAGGCCGACCTGGTTCTGCAATAGGCGATGCCGATGACGCGCTCCTTCCCACGCCATGACGGCAGACACCGCAAAGCCGCGATCCTGCTCGCGACCGCTATTCTCGCGACGCTGCCCTTTGCCGGCGACACTGCGCGCGGCGAGGAGACGGTCCGCCAGGTCCTGCCGGGGGCACCGGTGGCAGCGGCGCCGCAGCAATTGACGCGGGAAAAGGCGCCGGACCAAAGCGAGATCGAGCGCTTCTGCTCAAACATCGCCGACGCCGCCCGCGACCGCCGCTATGTCCTGCAGGCGGAGGAACTGAAGCAGCTCCAGGCCGGCATTGACCAGCGCATGAAAGCGCTCGATGCAAAGAAAGCTGAATACGAGACCTGGCTGAAGCGACGCGAGGTTTTCCTGGCCCGGGCAGAGGACGGTGTCGTCCAGATCTACGCCGGCATGAAGCCCGACGCCGCCGCCGAGCGGCTGGCCATCGTCAACGCCGATCTGGCTGCGGCCATATTGATGAAGCTCGATACACGCAAGGCGAGCGTCATCCTCAACGAAATGGACCAGAAGGCGGCGGCGACGCTCACCGGCATTATGGCCAGCGCAGCCCGAAGGGTAGATCCGTCATGATCCGGAAAATGCTTGTCCTGTGCGTGGTCACCGTGCTGTCGGGTTGCGGAACCAACCTCAAGGAGGTCGGCAGGGAGCCGGCCCTGTCCCCGGTCGGCTCCGGCATCGATGGCGGCAGTACCGGCTCCCTCTATCGCTATCCGCAAACGCCGCCCGCGCCAGTCAAGAAATTCTCGTTGTGGGACGACCGCCAGAGCCGGCTGTTCACCGACCCGCGGGCGCTGTCCCAGGGCGACATCCTGACGGTCAAGATCAAGATCAACGATCGGGCCAACTTCAAGAACCAGAACGACAGGAGCCGCACCGCCAATCGCAAGCTCGGTTACGACCTCAGCGCGCAGTGGGACCAGTGGAGCACAGCCGGCAAGGGCGCTGGGGCTCTCAGCTCCACCACGGACACGACTGCCGACGGCGAGATCAAGCGCTCGGAGACACTTGAGCTCAATGTCGCGGCGATCGTCACCGATGTGCTGCCCAACGGCAATCTGATGATCACCGGATCGCAGGAAGTGCGCGTCAACGCCGAGCTCAGGGTGCTGACGCTCGCCGGCATCGTGCGGCCGGCCGATATCGGCGCCGAAAACACCATCCCCTACGAACGTATCGCCGAGGCCCGCATCTCCTACGGCGGACGCGGTCGCATCACCGAGGTCCAGCAGCCTGCCTACGGCCAGCAGATTCTCGACCAGGTTCTTCCGTTCTAGGATCGGAGCAGGGCGCCGTGGCAAATATCGAACAGGTCCAACAGCGCAAGGGTCCCTCCCCTGCCATCCAGGCCGGCATGCTGCTGGTTGTGACGGCGGCCGCCATCGGCATGGGGTGGATGTCCGGCGGTTATCTCAAAGGTGTCGATGCACCGTCGTCGGTACCGGCGGCGCCCGAGAATGAAGGCAAGACGGAGCAGCCGGCTTCTGCCGAGCAGCCAGCGGTGGGGCCGACACTGGTCGTGCTGGCGCCGATCACCACCAACATCGCCTCGCCTGCCGATACCTGGATCAGAATGGAGGTGTCCGTCGTCTATGACGGGCCGCAGCCACAGGCAATGTCTGATGACATCCACCAGGACCTTCTGGCCCTGGTGCGCACGTTGAAGATGCATCAGATCGAGGGGGCCAGCGGCTACCAGCACCTGAAGGCCGACCTCGAAGAACGCGCCGCGATCCGCAGCCAGGGTCACGCCAAACAGGTACTCATCAGGACATTGCTGCTCGAATGAGAAAGTTCCTTCTCGCCACGGCCATGATCGCCGCCGCCACCTCCATCGCGACGGCCCAGCAACTCGATCTCGGCGGCATCGGCAAGGCTGACGGCACCACCGTCGGTTACATCATCCAGATGTTCGGCCTGCTGACCGTTCTGTCGGTGGCGCCAGGCCTGCTGATCATGGTGACCAGCTTCACTCGTTTCGTCATCGCCTTCTCGATCCTGCGCGCCGGAATCGGCCTGCAGTCGACACCGGCGAACCTCATCCTGATTTCGCTATCGCTGTTCATGACGTTCTACGTCATGGCGCCGACCTTCGATCAGGCCTGGAACACCGGCGTCAAGCCGCTGATGGACAACCAGATCACCCAGACCGAAGCCTTCGACAAGATTTCAGACCCGTTCCGCACCTTCATGCTGCACAATGTGCGTGACAAGGATTTCGACCTCTTCGCCGACCTTGCCCGCGAGCGCGGACAAACCGTTTCGCGTGACACCGTCGACCTGCGCATCCTGGTGCCGGCCTTCATGATCTCGGAGATCCGGCGCGGTTTCGAGATCGGCTTCCTGATCGTGCTGCCATTCCTGGTCATCGACCTGATCGTCGCCACCATCACCATGGCGATGGGCATGATGATGCTGCCGCCGACAGTGGTGTCGCTGCCGTTCAAGATCCTGTTCTTCGTCCTGATCGACGGCTGGAACCTGCTTGTCGGCAGCCTGGTGCGCTCCTTCAACTGACCCTGCGGCGCCGGCTCGAAATCCCAGCAATATATTTTCGATTAACCGTCCGGTTTAGCCCTTTGGTAGGGACTTGCCCGCATATTCGCTCGCAGATGGCGGGTGATCGATTTGAGAGATCATGGGCATGATGCCGCACCGTCATACCGGTAGAGCCGGTATGTAAAAAATACCTGTAAAATCAAGGTCCGAGTACCATGTCCAGCATCATGACGAACAGCGCCGCATTGACGGCCCTGCAGAGCCTCAACGCCACCAGCAAATCCCTCACCGACACCCAGGCCCGCATCTCGACCGGCTACAAGGTCTCGCAGGCTTCGGACAACGCCGCTTACTGGTCGATCGCCACCACGATGCGCTCCGACAACCAGGCAATGTCCACCGTTTCGGACGCTCTCGGCCTCGGCGCCTCTAAGGTCGACACAGCCTATACCGGCATGAGTAGCGCGATCGATACGATCAACCAGATCAAGACCAAGCTGGTCGCGTCCTACGGCCAGACGGACGCCTCCAAAGAAAAGACCCAGGTCGAAATCGCCGCCCTTCAGAACCAGTTGAAGGCCTACGCCGATGGCGCCACCTTCTCCGGCACCAACATGCTTTCGGTGTCCACTGCGACAGGCACCGCGGCCGACGTGAAGATTGTTTCGGCCTTCAACCGCGACGCGACCGGCGCGGCTTCGATCTCGACGATCGATGTCAATGTGGAAAGCATCAAGCTGTACGATGCCGGCGCGGCACCAACCGCCAAGGGTATTCTCGACACGGCCCGCCTCGGCACCACGGGCGCTGCTGTTGCCACGGCCTCGGCACCGACGTTGGGCGCTGCCGCAGCGGTTACCGACACCTATTCGGTTGCCTCGCTGACTATCTTCTCGGGTGGCACGGCCGCCAGCGATAGTCAGATCGCGCAGCAGATGAACGTCGTCGATGCCGCGCTCAAGGCCATGACCAACGCCGCCACCACGCTCGGCGCCGCCAAGAGCAGTATCGACCTGCAGAAGACCTTCACCTCGAACCTGATGGACTCCATCGATCGCGGTGTCGGCCAGCTCGTCGATGCCGACATGAACAAGGAATCGACCCGCCTCCAGGCCCTGCAGGTCCAGCAGCAGCTCGGCATCCAGGCGCTGTCGATCGCCAACGGTTCGTCGCAGTCGATCCTGTCGCTCTTCCGCGGCTAATCGCATCCGCCAACTTGCACTAAAATCGGGCCGCGCCAAAAGCGCGGCCCGATTTCGTTTGCTCGGACCGCGCGCAACGCTCTGTCGTTAACTCTCGAAAGGCCGCGTTTAACAGGCTGTTAACCATGTCCCGCTAATTATGGTTAACCAATAGCTTACAACGGTTGGCGAATCGGCCCTACTGGCACGATACCACGGTTGAAGCAGGCCTATCCGGCATGTCTGAGCATGCCGGCCTTTGAGAAGGAGCGACTTTCTTGGCGAGTATCATGACCAACGCCGCGGCGTTAACCGCGCTTCAAAGCCTCAGCGCCACCAACAAGTCACTCGAGCAGACACAGGCCCGCATATCGACGGGCTACCGTGTCTCGCAAGCTTCGGACAACGCGGCCTACTGGTCGATCGCCACCACGATGCGCTCCGACAACCAGGCCCTGTCGACGGTGCAGGATGCACTCGGCCTCGGCGCCTCGAAAGTCGACACCGCCTACACCGGCATGAACAATGTGCTGACAACGATCGGCCAGATCAAGACCAAGCTGCTTTCGACCGTCGGCCAGACGGACGCAGCCAAGGCAAAGACGCAGACCGAGATCAAAGCGCTTCAGGCGCAGATGAAGTCGTTCGCCGATGCGGCCACCTTTTCAGGCTCGAACTTCCTAGCGGTGACCTCAAAGCAGGTTGCGGCCGCCAATGACGGCGTCCAGCCCGACTCCCAGATCGTGTCCTCATTCAATCGTTCCTCATCCGGCGCCATCTCGATCGGGACGATCGATATCGATGTCGAGAGCACCAAGCTTTTCGACTACGGCCTCGCCGCCGAGGTCAAGAATTACGGAACCCTCGATCGCCAGACGTCCATCTATTCCACGGGCGCCGCCCAGACCCTGTACGACAACGCCTATGCGGGCGTGATCGCGGGCGGAGGAACGGACATCGCCGCGAACACCGCCGGCCAGACGGCGGCGGGAGCGGTCGCCAAGGTCGACAATATCTCCGCCTACAACCTCGATATCACGGCACCAGGCATTACCGACGACATCATCACGCAGATGGTGAACAGGATCGATAACGTCATGGCCCAGCTGACCGACTCCGCCACCATCCTCGGTTCCGCCAAGAGCAGCATTGACCTGCAGAAGACCTTCACCCAGAGTTTGATGGACTCCATCGACCGCGGCGTCGGCCAGCTTGTCGATGCCGACATGAACAAGGAATCGACCCGGCTCCAGGCACTGCAGGTTCAGCAGCAGCTCGGCGTTCAAGCGCTGTCGATCGCCAACAGCGCCTCGCAGTCGATCCTGTCTCTGTTCAAGAGCTGATCACGGGCGCCACCGGCGCCGTCCTTCCATCAGATAATCGGGCCGCGCCGCCAGCGCGGCCCGATTTCATTTTCGCACAAGCTTCGAAGACTAGAGTTCCGGCGGACAATCATGCTGGGAGTCGTTGAACCGTGCCGGAACAGATCCAGAGCATCATCTCGAATCTCCGCGGGTTTGGCGTGAAGCGCCTCGCCATGCTGGCGGGCATCGCCGTTCTGGTGATGGGCGTCATCGGCATCGCCTCGGTCTATCTCAACCGCCCCGCCTATGACACGCTCTATGTGGGACTAGACCGCGCCGACGTGAACCAGATCGGCCTGGTGCTGGGCGAAGCCGGCATCGGCTTCGATGTCGGCGCCGATGGAACCTCGGTTCTGGTGCCGGCCGGCACCACCGCTCAGGCCCGCATGCTGCTTGCCGAAAAGGGCCTGCCGACCAGCGCCAATGCCGGCTACGAATTGTTCGACAATGTCGGCTCGCTCGGCCTCACCTCCTTCATGCAGCAGATCACCCGCGTGCGCGCGCTGGAAGGCGAGATCGCCCGCACCATCCAGTCCATATCGGGCATCAAGGCTGCGCGGGTCCACATCGTCATGTCAGAACGGGCCAATTTCCGCCGCGACGAGCAGCAGCCCTCGGCCTCCGTGGTCATCCGCTACGCCGGCATCGACGCCGAGAAGAGCGCCATGTCGATCCGCCATCTCGTCGCCGCCGCCGTTCCCGGCCTGTCGGCAGACAAGGTGACTGTTCTCGATTCCAGCGGCAATCTGCTGGCCGCCGGCGACGATCCTTCCAACACCAGCGCCGCCCGCACGCTCGGCGTCGAGCAGACCGTGGAGGCGCAGATCGGAGACAACATCCGCCGTGCGCTGACGGCCTATCTCGGCCCCGACAATTTCCGCGCCAGCGTCAAGGCCGAGGTCAACACCGACACCCGCCAGACGGAAGAGACCATCTTCGATCCGAATTCCCGCGTCGAACGCTCGGTGCAGTCGGTGCGGGCCAACGAGAACAACAACCAGAAGCAGGCTTCCACTCCGGCCAGCGTCGAGCAGAACCTGCCCGAGACCCAGGCAACCGCCACCGATGGTCCGCAATCCTCCTCGCAGAACGACCGCAGGGAAGAGATCACCAACTACGAGATCAATTCCAAGAAGATCGCCACGGTCTCAAACGGCTACACCGTCACCAAGATGTCGATTGCCGTGGTCGTCAATCAGCAACGGCTGACGGCCATCCTCGGCAAGGACGCCACGCCGGAGCAGATCGCCAAGCGCGTCGCCGAGATCCAGAAGATGGTCACGTCCGCTACCGGCCTTGACGAAAAGCGCGGCGACATCATCGACGTCTCGGCGGTCGAGTTCATCGACGGCCTGGATGGCGAGGCGATCCCGCAGGCGGGAATGCTCGATTCGATCGGCCAGCATGCCGGCACGATGATCAATGCCGGTGCCTTCATCGTCGTGGTGTTCCTGGTCGCCTTCTTCGGCCTGAGGCCGATGGCCGTGGCGCTGACGGCAAAGGCTACTCCGGCCCTGGCAGGTCCCAGCTTCGACGACGTCCAGCGCTCGCTGCCGACGCCGGAGGCAATGGCGGCCACCGACAGTGCCGCGATTGGGACCTTGCCAGGCACACGCCCAGGCCCCACGCCGCTCGACGATCTTCGCCAGAAGATCCGGCCGGCGCCGCAGGACAGGCTTGCCAGGATGGTCGATCTCAACGAGGAGCGCACCGCGCAGATCCTGCGCAAATGGGCCGCCCAGGAAGTGGCGGTGTAAACCATGCCCTCCGTAGCCCTCTTCGACCTTCTGCCTGATTTCGGGACGCGCGCGCAACGTGCCGGCCAGTCCCGGGCAGCAATCGATCCCGAACACAAGCCCGAGACGCCGGCGCCGCAGGCCGATATCGGCACGCTGATCGCCGAGGCGGTTGCCCAGGCGGAGGCAGCGCTGGAGGTCCGCCTGTCGGCTGCGCATGACGCCGCGCTCGAAGCCGAACGCCAGGCCAATGCCGAGGAAGCAAGGATATTTCTCGAAAGCCTCGGCGACGATGTCGGCAAGGCGGTCTCGTTGCGCATCGATGCCATGGAGGCGCGCGTCACCGGACTTGTCGCCGCCACGGTCGCCCGCATCATCGGCGGCATCGTCAGCGACGATCTGCAGAAACGTTCGATCGAGGCATTGGCCGGCGCCATCCGCGAAGCGGTCGGCGATGCTGAAGCGGTGCGCATCGTCGTGCGCGGCCCGCTCTCGATGTTCGAAACACTGAAGGCGTCGCTCGGACCCGGCGCCGCCAATCTCGATTTTGTCGAGGCGCCAGGTTTCGACCTGACCGTCGCCATCGACGAAGCAGTGTTCGAGACGCGCATGGCCGAATGGTCGACGGCCCTCTCGGAGGTCCTGGCATGAGCGTCGCAGACGCCGACCACGGCCGCCACGAGATCATCATCGTGCGGCGCAGCCATGACGACCATGACGAGGCCCACCATGGCGGCGTCTGGAAGATCGCCTTCGCCGACTTCATGACGGCCATGATGTGCTTCTTCCTGGTCATGTGGCTGATCAACGCCGCCAACGAGCAGACCAAGGCAGCCGTCGCCAGCTACTTCAACCCGGTCAAGCTGGTCGACCGCAATTCGAGCCGCAAGGGCTTGGAGGATCTCGGCGACGGTCCGCGCGCCATGGGGCTGACGGCCGACGATCCGCAAGAGGCGACCAGCAAAGCCGGACAGAACGGCAATGCCGGCGCGGGCGCGTCGGACCACAAGCAGGACAAGCAGGAGCCGCAACAGGCGGAACGCTCCGACGACCATCTCTTCGCCGACCCCTACGCGGTGCTTTCGGAAATCGCCGCGGATACCGGGGTCATGCAGAATGTCAGCCAGAAAGGCGACGGCGGCGTGCAGGCTGCCGGCCCGGCTACCGGCGCCTCCGGTGGCGCCTCCTACCGCGATCCCTTCGAGCCGGATTTCTGGTCGCAGCAGGTAGCGGCGCCCGGCGCCGAAGCCAGCGCCGAGCGCACGAAGATCGAGGGCGATCCGGCCAAGCCCGGCGACAAGACCGCCGAAACCCAAGTGCTCAAAGTCAAAGCCGTGCCGCCTGTCGCCGCACCGCTCGAGCCGCTGGCTAAGGACGCGACCGGCAAGCAGGCCGCGAACCCTGCCACGGCAATGGCCGGCGAGACCAAGCCGGACGGCACCACGGTCGCGGGCGCAGCCAAGGCAGAGCCTGAGGCGCAAAAGGCCGCCAAGCCCGACATCGGCGAGAAGGCGCCAACCGCGGCTGCCGTCAAGGCAGCTGCCGACGTCAAGCGGCAGCTGGCCGATGCCTTCAAGCCCGGCGACAAGCTGCACGACGGCGTCTCGGTCGAAGCCACCGACAAGGGGATCGTCATCTCGATCACCGATCAGCTCGACTTCGGCATGTTCGAGGTCGGCTCGGCATTGCCGAGACGCGAACTGGTGCTGGCGATGGAGAAGATCGGCCGCATCATCAACAGCCAGAAGGGCACCATCAGCATCAACGGCCACACCGATGCCCGGCCGTTCCGCGGCGACAGCTACGACAATTGGCGGCTGTCGACGGCGCGCGCGCATTCCGCCTACTACATGCTCGTGCGCGGCGGCGTCGACGAACGCCGCATCACCGAGGTCGCCGGCTTCGCCGACCGCCAGCCGAAGGTAGCAGCCGATCCATTGGCGGCCGCGAACCGTCGCATCGAGATCCTGATGGCGACCGGCGGATGAAGCGAGCGGCCGTCACCCGCCGGTTGATTGGTTTGTTGCTGCTGGCCGGCGGACACCCGTCGGCCGGTTTCGCCCAGGACGCGCTGCAGCCGTATCAGCTGGTGCGCTCGCTGCAACTCATCCAGGACCGCATAGCCGCCGGCGATCATGCCGCCCTGCCGATGCAGGCCAAGCTGCTGGAGATGGCGGATGCGCGCTTGCGGGCGGCGAATGCCGAGGACTACAAGGATCCCAAGAACTTTCGAGCCCTGCTTGTCTACGGCATGAGCGGCGGCAACCCGGTGACCGTCGAAGCGGCCACGTCGCGCGCTACGACGGATCCGCAAAGCCTTGCCATCGCCAAAGGCGTGATTGATTACCTCAACGGCCGGCCCGGCGAGGCTATCGAAGCCTTGAGGCCGATCGATCCCATGGCGCTGCCTCCGGATCTCGGCGCCTTCCTCGCTTTGGTCAAAGGCTCACTGCTTGCCGGTGATCAACCGGCGACCGCACTCCGTCTGCTCGACGAGGCAAGATTGCTCAGCCCCGGCACGCTGGTCGAGGAAGCGGCACTTCGCCGTTCGGTCGGCCTTGCAGTCGCGCAAGGCGATGCGGCACGCTTCGCCCTTGCTTCCACCCAATATGTCGAGCGCTACCTCTATTCGCCCTATGCCAGCCAGTTCGCCGACTCCTTCGTCTCCGGCGTCATCGCGCTGCACATGTCGATCAGCCAGGACAAGCTGGGCGACATCACCTCGATGATGGATCCCGAGCGCGAGAAGGTGATCTATCTGCGCATCGCCCGCCGGGCCGCGATAGACGGCCTGAACGACTTGTCGGCCTTCGCTTCGGCGCGGGCGGAACAGGGCCGCGACGGCAACACCAATCAGGACGATCCACGCGCCCTGCTCTATGCCAGCCTTTCCACCGTCACCTCGGGGACAATCGAGGACGTTCGTGCCAAGCTCGGCAAGATCGACCGCAGCCGGCTGTCGGAGGGTGACCGCGCTTTGCTCGACGCCGCGCAGGCCATTGCCGGCGAGGTCGTCGCGCCGCCCACCGCCCTTCCGGCGGAAAAGCCTGCCCCAGTTCCTGCCGCCGCCGCGCAGCCGGTGCCCGAGATCGCCACGGCGCAAGGCGCCGATGACAGTGGCCTACCACCGGTCGAAGGCGCCATCTCGGAGCAACCCGCCGTCACCGCGGCCTCCAGCGGACCAGCCGCCAATGCGCCGGACACGGCAGCAGCGGCATCCGCCGACCCTGCGACTGTCATGCCGGCGTCGGCACCGTCACCCGCAGCCGGTCCAGAGCCCGCCGATCCGACCGACGCCGCCATGACCAGAACACGTCGACAGCTCGACCTGATTGACCAGATGCTTGGAGCCGCCCCCAAATGACCACCAGCCTCGGCTCGGCCTTGCCAGGATTTGCCTCCACGCGCGCGACGTCGGAGCAGCCGGCCGCGAACGGCAGGAACGATGACGCCGGCTTCGGCAAGATGCTGCGCGACGATGCCGGTGCTGCCCGCCCGGAACGGCAGCCGTCGACAGAGGCGGGATCGCGCGACCAGCGCTGGAGCAAGCTCGCGGCCGGCCTTGCCGGGCATGACGCCAAGGCCGAACCAGCATCGGCCGAGCCCGCAAGGACCATCTCGGCCAAAGTGGCAAACGTGAAAACCGGCAAGGACGATTTGGAAGCAAACGCGAAGGCCGACGCTGAAGAGACGGCGCCGGACGCCGAGCCGCTTCAGGACGACCTGCCGCTGCTGATCGCGTTTCATGACCTGCGGCATTTCTCGACAACGGCCAAGGCAGCCGGAGGCAATACGATGACCGGCGAGAATCCGTCGGACCCGGCGCTCGATGGGCAGGCTTCACTGCCAAAGACCTACCGGCCAAAATCCGCAGGCGGACGCGAAGCACTCGAAACCATGCCGAAGCCGGAGCAGGCGTCGATCGTCGACGGGCCTTTGACGGCGCTTGACGGTCAGTCACTGAGCGCTGCCTCCAGCGCGCCAGAACGCGACGCCGCGGCGGCGGCCCAGAAGCTGCCGGACGCACCGGCCGCCGATGTGCCCGGCGTGCGGTCGAAGCACGCCGCGAATGCGATGAAGAGCATCGAGGATGTCCAGTCCTCGATGCGTCCCGAAGCGGGAAAACAGTCCCTGCCCACTGCGCGCATCGACGTGGTGTCGGAACGGAGCTTCCCCGCACTGCCGCAGAGTCCTATCAGCCAGGCAGCCCTCAATGTGATCAACGCCATAGCCACCGACGCCGGGCCGCAAAAGGCGCTTTCAGCCTCACCCACGTCCACCCATCTGGCCAGCTCTGTTGCCGTTCCGACACATGTGTTGAAGATCGAACTCCACCCCGCCGAACTCGGCATGGTGACGGCCAATCTTCGCCTCTCCGGGGAACAACTCTCGATTGAGCTGAAGCCGGAAACGCACGACGCTTATCGTCGGCTGTCGGCCGACAGCGAGGCCATCGTCAAGTCGCTGCGGGGGCTCGGCTTCGAGGTTGACAAGGTCACGATACTGCAACCTTCGGTAGCAGTTCCCGCTACAACCCGGGCGGATGCAACCGCTCCTATGGCGGCGGCGACAGGCCGCGATCCAGCATCCTTTCAACCGGGGAATTCGGGCAGCGGCAATGGTGGAGCCGGCGGCCAGCAACCGGGCCAGCAATCCTCAGGGAAACGCAACGATGACGCGCAGGACTACGGCCGCGGCACTTCGCCTGCTCGCGAGCGCGCTGGCGGCGATATCTTTATCTAGCGCGGCAAACGCCGCCGCAGCCGCGGCCAATCCCTGCGAGCCGGAGATCCTGCGCGCCGCCGATCGTTATGGCGTACCCGCCGGCATCCTCTATGCCGTTGGCCTGACGGAGACCGGAAACAAGGGCAGCCTTCAACCCAATGCCTTGAATATAGAAGGAAAAGCAGTCTTTCCGAGGAGCCGGACCGAGGCCCTTGCCGCCTTCGCCAATGCCCGGCGCGAGGGCAAGACCCTGATCGATCTGGGCTGCATGCAGATCAATCACCACTACCACGCATCGCATTTTCGCAGCGTCGAGGACATGCTCGACCCACGCCAGAACGTCGACTATGCGGCGCGCTTCCTGGCCAGCCTTCATGCCCGTCACGAGACCTGGTCTATGGCCGTGGCCCGCTATCATGCCGGTCCCGACAACGACCCGGCGCAGAAGATCTATGTCTGCCGCGTCATTGCCAACATGGTCGCCACCGGCTTTGGAAAATGGACCGCGAACGCCCGCGGATTCTGCAACCCGTAAGCGCATTTCCCGTTACTAATAGACAAACCGTACAACCCGAATTGTTGGTTTGACTTGGTCAGAACTTGCCGCCGAAAGCACATCTGGCCGCCCGCTAATGCAACCGAAACGATTCCAGACTCCCAAGAAACTAGCTACAAGAAATGACGGTTGTTCAGGATTCCCGCCAGCGGATACGCCTCTCTTCACGGGGCAAATGATTTGATTCGGAAGGCGGGGCCGATGATTGTGATCGTTGACGAGCGCGAGCTCGTAACAGAGGGATACAATTCACTTTTCGATCGTGAGGGCATCGCCTGTGCAGGCTTTGCGTCCGGGGAATTCGGTGAGTGGGTGAACTCTGCCGCAGACACCGATCTACGCTCGGTCCGGGCCTTCCTCATCGGCGACTGCCGCGAGGGTTCCATCTCTCCGCGCCAGATCCGCGACCGCACCGGCGCCCCGGTGATTGCGCTCAGCGAACAGCATTCGCTGGAGAACACGCTCCGGTTGTTCGAGAGCGGCGTCGACGACGTCATTCGCAAGCCCGTCCATATCCGCGAGATCCTGGCCCGCATCACCGCCATCCGCCGCCGCGCCCAGGAAGACGTCGCCTACACCGAGATCGGCGCCATGCGCATCTTCATGGACGGCCGCGACCCCGAGATCGACGGTCAGCCCCTCCCCCTGCCGCGCCGTGAACGCCGCATCCTCGAATATCTGGCGAGCAATCGCGGGCGCCGTGTCACCAAGACCCAGGTTTTCAACGCCATCTACGGCATCTTCGACGAAGAGGTCGAGGAGAACGTGGTGGAAAGCCACATCAGCAAACTGCGCAAGAAGCTGCGCGAGAAGCTGGGCACCGACCCGATCGATTCCAAGCGTTTCCTCGGCTACCGGCTCGTCTTCTGATGCAGCGCCGCGCCAGCCTCGCGCAAGAAAACATGCGTAGCCTCGTAGCCAGCAGCATGGACACAGCGGAGACGTTTCGATGAGCCTCTACGGAATGATGCGGACCGGCGTTTCCGGTATGAACGCCCAGGCAAACCGCCTATCGACGGTCGCCGACAACATCGCCAATTCCGACACCACCGGCTACAAGCGCTCCTCCGCCGAATTCTCGACGCTGGTCATGCCGTCGACCGGCGGTGCCTACAATTCCGGCGGCGTCACCACGACGATCCGCCAGGCGGTCAGCGATCCGGGTGTGCTTCAGTACACGACCTCGGTTTCCGACCTTGCCGTCAGCGGCGATGGCTTCTTTGTCGTCCAGGATCCGAGCGGCACCCCCTACCTGACCCGGGCCGGCGCTTTCGTTCCCGACGGTCAAGGCAGACTTGTCAACTCGGCCGGCTTCCAGCTGATGGCGTACAGCTACGACAACGGCGTACCGGCAGCGACGGTCAATGGCTTCGAGGGGTTGGTCCCGGTTGTCATCTCCGACCAGGGAATGACCGCAACGCCGAGCACCGAGGGCAGCTATGCCGGCAACCTGCCGGCCGGCGCGACACCGGTCGCGACCGCCAACCTGCCCGCCGCCAACGCTGCGACCGCGCAATACACGTCGAAATCCTCGATGGTCGCCTACGACAATCTCGGCAACAAGAAGCTGCTCGACGTGTATTTCACCAACACCGGCGCCGGCACCTGGCAGGTGGCGGTCTTCGATCAGTCGAAGGCCACCGCTGGAACATCGTTCCCCTACACCGCTGGCGGCTTGCTGGGCTCGGCCAACCTGACCTTCGACACCACCACCGGCAAGCTCACCGGCACGCCCACCGGCGTTTCATTTACCGTGCCGAACGGCGCCACCCTCAATCTCGATCTGTCTGCGCTGACCCAGCTTGGCGCCGGCTTCACGGTTTCCGATGCCCAGGTCAACGGCAACGCGCCGAGCACCATCGACAAGGTCCAGATCAGCAAGGACGGCACCATCTACGCACAGTACAAGGACGGTTCGACCAAGCCGCTCTACAAGATTCCGCTGGCCGACGTGCAGAGCCCGGACCAGCTCACCGCGCTGCCCGGCAACGTCTATTCGCAGGGCACCGAGTCCGGCGCGGTTCGTGTCGGCTTTGCCAATGAAGGCAAACTCGGCTCCATCATCTCCGGCGCGCTCGAGAATTCCAACGTCGACATCGCCGAAGAACTGACCAACATGATCGCGGCGCAGCGCAGCTACACCGCCAATTCGAAAGTCTTCCAGACCGGTTCCGATCTGATGGACGTCCTTGTCAACCTGAAGAGATAAGACGGGCGTCGCCCGCGAAAGACCCGCATGTCACTGTCTACCGCATTGAGTATCGCCCAGTCGGCGCTTATGAACACCGCGCGACAGACAAGCGTTGTCTCGCGCAACGTCGCCGACGCCTCCAATCCGGACTATTCGCGGCGCCAGGCCGTCGTCACCAGCACGGCGCCGGGCGCGCGTTCGGTCGATATCCAGCGCGCAGCCAACGAGCTTTTGTTTCGCCAGAATCTCGGCGCGCTATCGGCCTGGAGCGGGCAGAACGCGCTCTACAGCGGCATGGATCAGCTGGGCGTCGCGGTCAATGGCGTCGACAATGCGTCCTCGCCCTCGACCGCGATCGCCAACCTGCAGCAGGCGCTGCAGCTCTACGCCACCTCGCCCTCGAACCAGAACCTCGGCGCCTCGGTCATCGACGCCGCCAAACAGGTCGTGCGCTCGCTCAACGAGGGCTCCAAGGCAGTCCAGGATTTCCGCACCCAGACCGACGGCCAGATCGCCACCGCCGTCGATGACCTGAACTCGCTGCTCAGCCAGTTCCAGGATGCCAACACGGCGGTCATGTCCGGAACCCGTTCCGGCACCGACGTTTCCGATGCGCTCGACCAGCGCGACGCGCTTTTGAAGAAGATTTCGAACTATGTCCCGGTGTCGACCTTCACGCGAGGCGACAATGACATGGTCATCACCACCGGCGACGGCACGACGTTGTTCGAGACGATACCGCGCACGGTCACCTTCGCGGCGTCGGCAGGCTATACCGCGGGTGCCGCCGGCAATGCCGTTTACATCGACAACGTGCCGATCTCGGCGGGAGCCGGCGGCAACACCAGCGCCAGCGGCACGCTTGCCGGCCTGCTGCAATTGCGCGACGGCGTCGCCTCGACCATGCAGAGCCAGCTCGACGAGACCGCGCGTGGCCTGATCACCGCTTTTGCCGAGACCGCACCCTCGATGGCCAATGCCGCCGGCCTGTTCACCTGGTCGGGAGCGCCGGCCGTGCCGGCCGCCGGCACGCTGGTCACCGGCCTTGCCGCGTCCATCAGCGTCAATGCAGCGATGGACCCGAGCACCGGCGGCAACCCGACGCTGCTGCGCGACGGCGGCGCCAATGGTGCGGCCTATGTCGCCAACACGGGCGGCGGCGCGTCCTATTCCACCCTTCTGGTCGCCTATGGCGACCGGCTCGACCAGCCGATGACTTTCGACCCCGCCGCCGGCGTTTCGGCAACCTCCAGCGTATCCGACTACGCCGCCAGTTCGATCGGCTGGTTCGAGGGCGTGCGCCAGCAGGCTTCGACCGCCTCCGATGCCAAGGAAGCACTGGCATCGCGCAGCGCAGAGGCGCTGTCCAACGCGACCGGGGTCAATGTCGACCAGGAAATGTCGTTGCTGCTCGACCTCGAACACACCTACCAGGCATCGGCCCGGATGATGAAAACCGTCGACGACATGCTGACGGCCTTGCTTAACGCGGTGGGATAATTCCATGACTTCAGTCTCCTCGGCCGCAATCTCCAATGCCATGCGCTCCCAGCAGATGCGCATGCAGGCCGAACTCGTCAAAGCCACGAAGGAAGCGTCGACCGGCAGGGTCGCCGATGTCGGGCTGGCTCTCGGAGGGCGCACCGCCCAGTCCGTCACCTTCTCGCGCGATCTCGACCGGCTCAACGTCATTATCGATTCCAACGGCCTGGTCGGCGCGAGGCTTTCCTCGACACAGACCTCGCTTGGCCAACTCTCCGGCGCCGCTCAGACCTTCCTGTCCGCCCTGACCACCGCTTCCTCAAGCGACTCGTCCAACAGCCTCACCCGGGACTCCGGCAAGGCGACCATCCAGCAGCTGACCTCGATCCTCAACACCAGCGTCAATGGTGAATATCTGTTTGCCGGCACCAACACCGACGTCAAGCCGATCAACGATTTCACGGCTGCCGGCTCTCCCGCCAAGACTGCATTCGATACCGCTTTCCTCACCAATTTCGGTTTCACCCAGGACGACCCGGCAGCGGCCAACATCACGGCCGCCCAGATGGACGATTTCATCACCAACGATGTCGCGCCGCTGTTCACGGGCGCGGGTTGGCAGGGCGACTGGTCGAACGCCACCGACCAGCAGATCGTCAGCCGCATCGCACTCAACGAAACCACACCGACTTCGACCAGCGCCAACAGCGATGGCATTCAGAAACTCGCCATGGCCGCAGCCATGGTCAGCAGCCTGATGTCCAGCAACATCAGCCAGGCGGCGAAGAATACGGTTGTCAGCCGCTCCACCACATTGGTCGGCGAAGCGCTGAGCGGCATTGGCCAGCTTCAATCCGAGACCGGCATCGTCCAGAAGCGGGTTTCCGATGCCAACGATCGGATGAAAACGCAGGTCGACCTTTTCGAACGGCACATTCTCGATCTGGAAGCCGTCGATCCGGCGGCAGCCGCGACACGGGTCGCGGACCTGACACAGCACATCGAAACGTCTTTCGCGTTGACCGCACGCCTGCAGCAGCTCAGCCTGTTGAATTACCTGACCTGACAACGCTTAACGGAACGGTAGAGCCCCAACGATGTACCAATTCTCCTACGCCGACATCCAGAGCAACTCCGTTGCCGACGCGAAGGACCGCGAGCGGGAGCTTCTGACCCGCTCGATCGACATGCTGGCGGCGGCAGCAGCGGCCGGCCACGATTCCATGGAAGCGATCGAGGCGCTTCACTTCACCAACCGCGTCTGGACCGCCTTCGTCGAGGATCTTGGCTCCAGCGACAACGCCCTGCCCAATGAACTGCGCGCCAACCTCATTTCCATCGGCCTGTGGCTGCTGCGCGAGGCGGAGGACATCCGTCAGGGCCGCACCAACAATTTCGAAGGGTTGATCGAGGTGTCCCAGATCATCAGGGACGGCATTCAATGACCAACACGCTGAAGATATCGCTCAAGCCGAACGAAAAGATTTACATCAACGGCGCCGTCATCCGGGTCGACCGCAAGGTCACTGTCGAATTGATGAACGACGTCCAGTTCCTGCTCGAAAGCCACGTGATCCAGGCCGACGATGCCTCGACGCCGCTCAAGCAGCTTTATTTCATCCTGCAGGTCATGCTGATGAACCCGGCCGGCGCCGCCGCCGCGCGCGACATGTTCCGCCGTTCGCTGCCGCTGCTTCTGGCAAGCTTCGAGGACACCCAGATCTGCAGCGCGCTGAAACAGATCGACCGCATGGTCGGCGAGGATCATATCTACGAGGCGCTGAAGGCGATCCGCGCGCTTTATCCGCTCGAACGCCGCGCGCTGGGTGGTAATGACGATGTTTCGGGTGCCGAGCGCCCGCTGGCCGTGGGAGCACGATACTGATGAACGTGGACATGACGACGACGATTCCGACAGGCGCCAATCAGGCCACGGCGTCGACCTCGAAGACAGCGGTCGACTACCAGTCCTTCCTGAAGCTTCTGATCGCCGAGATGAAGAACCAGGATCCGACCAAGCCGATGGATTCGACGCAATATGTCGCCCAGCTCGCCACCTTCTCTCAGGTCGAGCAGTCGGTGCAGACCAATACCAAGCTCAATCAGATCATGCAGTCCTCGGCGCTGTCGCAGGCCGACGCACTGATCGGGCGCTCGATCACCTCCGCCGACGGCCTGACCACGGGCACCGTGGCTTCGGTGCGCCTCGCCAGCAACGGTCTCATCGCCGTGCTGCAGAACGGCACCGAAGTCGCCGTCGGTCCGGGAGTCTCGGTCAAGGCAGCAAGCTGACGCTTTCGACAGAGAGCCAGTCCCATGAATGAGGCCGACGCTCTCGACATCGTCCAGTACGCGGTGTGGACGGTGCTCGTCGCGTCCGCTCCGGTGGTGCTGGTCGCCATGGCGGTCGGCATCGGCATCGCCCTCATCCAAGCGCTGACGCAGGTACAGGAGATCACCTTGACCTTCGTGCCGAAGATCGTCGCGATCATGCTGGTGGTGGCGTTGACCGGCCCCTTCATCGGCAGCCAGATATCGGCCTTCACCAACGTCATCTTCGAGCGCATCCAGAACGGCTTCTGAGCCTGTTCCAGGATGGTGTGCCGAGGCATGCCGTTCGCAATTGTCTGAGGACAGACGCCGCCGATCCCAGCGGCACCTCCGGACCCACCGGCGGACAAGGCCTGGACCGCCTCTATCCCATTGTTGGACCATGCGCTTTTTTGCCCTTTGCGGCGCCATGCCCTACTTTCGGCAAACGGTCTGCGCAAACGGATTGTCTGACGAGCAGGCACGACATGGCAGGAACCCCAAATGATTGACGAAAAGCCGGACAGCGAGAGCGTCTCGGCGCTGGCGCCCTTCCGGCACGGCATTTTCCGCGCCGTGTGGGGCGCAAGCCTCGTCTCGAATTTCGGTGGCTTGATCCAGGGTGTCGGCGCCGCCTGGATGATGACCACGATCGCCACCTCGCCCTATCAGGTGGCCCTGGTCCAGGCTTCGACCACCTTGCCGATCATGCTGTTTGCACTCGTCGCCGGCGCCATCGCCGACAGTTTCGACCGGCGCAAGGTGATGCTGGTCGCCCAGACCTTCATGCTGGTGGTGTCGGTGCTTCTGACCCTGTTCACCTATTCAGGCCTGATCACGCCATGGACGCTGCTTGCCTTCACCTTCCTGATTGACAGCGGCACCGCGCTCAACAGCCCGTCATGGCAAGCCTCCGTCGGCGATATCGTTCCCCGCAACAAGGTACCGGCAGCCGTCGCCCTCAATTCGATGGGCTTTAACCTGACGCGCAGCGTCGGTCCGGCGATCGGCGGCATCATCGTCGCCACGGCCGGTGCCGCGGCCGCCTTCGCGGCGAACGCGGTGAGCTATATCGGCCTGATCGTCGTGCTGGCGCGCTGGAAGCCGAACGTGCCGGTATCGACCTTGCCGCGCGAGTCGCTGGGGGCTGCCATGGGCGCCGGCCTGCGCTATGTCGCCATGTCGCCCAACATCGGCAAGGTGCTGGTCAGGGGTGCTGCGTTCGGCTTCAGTGCAGGCGCTGTGCTTGCGTTGCTGCCTCTGGTGGCGCGCGATGTCGTCAAGGGCGATGCGCTGACCTATGGCATCATGCTCGGCGCCTTCGGCATCGGCGCGGTCGGCGGCGCCTTGATCAGCGTCAGGCTGCGGCAGTTGCTCTCCAGCGAGACGATGGTGCGCTGTGCTTTCGCCGGCTTCGCTGTCTGCGCCTTCAATGCCGCCGTCAGCCAGCATGCCTGGCAGACGTCGCTCGGCCTGCTTGTCGGCGGCGCCTGCTGGGTGATCGCGCTTTCGCATTTCAACGTCACGGTGCAGATGGCGACGCCGCGCTGGGTGGTCGGCCGGGTGCTGTCGGTCTACCAGACCGCGACCTTCGGCGGCATCGCGCTCGGCAGCTGGATCTGGGGTGTCGTCGCCGATGCGCACGGCGCCGAAGCCGCGCTGATCGCAGCCAGCGTCGCCATGCTGGCCGGCGGCGCCATCGGTCTTTTGCTCCCGCTGCCGCAACAGCAGGTGCTCAACCTCGATCCGCTCAATCGCTTCAAGGAACCGCATTTGGCGCTTGACCTGAAGCCGCGCAGCGGTCCCATCGCCATCATGATCGAGTATGTGATCCGGCACGAGGATGAACCGGAGTTCCTCGCCATCATGGCCGAACGCGGCCGCATCCGCCGTCGTGACGGCGCCCGCAACTGGACGCTGGCGCGCGATCTCGAGAATCCCACCGTATGGATCGAGCATTATCACACGCCGACCTGGATCGAATATATCAGGCACAATGGACGCATAACCCATGCCGACGCCGTCATCGGCGAACGCGTGCGGGCCCTGCACAGCGGCGACGAACCGCCCCGCGTGCGGCGCATGATCGAACGCCCGACCACCGCCGGCACGGCTCTCGTGATGGCCAAGGGACCTATTGAACACTGACTCCGGGTTGTCCCTTAGCCCTCGCCCGACAGGTCCCGGCGCGCCTTGTCGAGTTCCTCGGCATAGCGCCGCATCAGATGGCCTTCGGTCAAAAGGCCCAGCACGATGTGGTCGGTGAAATCCTCGACGACAGCGAGTTCTTCGGCGCCCGCCCGCTGGAATGTTTCCGCGGCGGCCTGCACGTTCATGCTCGGCACCAGCACCGCGTCCTTGTATTTGGCAAGATCGCGCACCGGCACCTCGCCATCGGAAGGATCGCTGTGCAGTTCGGCCACGATCAGCACGCCGACATAATGATCGCCCGCATCCACGGCGATGACCCGCTGGGCAGAGCCGAGCGGCACTTGCTTGCGGAAGGCTGCCAGCGTCGTCGAGGCATAGATGGTCTTGATGTCCTTGCGCATCATCGAGCCGACTGTGAGGCTGCGCATCCAGCCAACATCGTGGGCGCTGCGGATGGTCTCGCCGCGCAAATGGAAGCGCCATGTCGAGAACGAGTAGCCGAAGGTCTCGCGCACCAGGATCGCCGACATGATCGAGGCGGCCAGCACAACGCCGGTCAGCGTCAGGTCGCGGGTCGATTCCAGCGCCAGGAAGGTCATCGTCAGCGGACCGCCGACGACACCGACTGCGAGCGACGTCATGCCGACGACGGCGGCGACGGCAGGGTCGATGCCGGTTGCCGGCGAGGCGACAATCATCACATCCGCGAACGCCTTGCCGAGCAGCGCGCCGAGGAACAGCGAGGCGAAGAACAATCCGCCGCGAAAACCCGACCCCAGCGAGACCGCCGACGCCGCCAGCTTGAGCACGAAGACGCTGGCCACCACGGCCAGCCCGTAATTCATCGAGAATTCGCGATGCAGCGCGCCATGGCCGCTGGACAGGACCTGCGGCGTGATCAGCCCCAGCAGCCCGACGATGACGCCGCCAATGACGGGGCGCAGCGCCGCATCGATCGACAGCCTGGCGAAACCGCGCTCGATCAGTGTCACCAGATGCATGATGGCGATCGAGGCGGCACCGCCGAGCAGGCCGAGCAGCAGGAACGGCACATACTGGCTGGCGGTGAGCGCCGGCAGACCCGAAAGCTCGAGCGGAAACGGCACGCCACCGAACATCTCGGCCGTCAGCGAGGCGCAGATCGCGGCTGTCAAGACTGGCGCGACATTGGCAACCGAGTAGATGCCGATGACCAGTTCGAAGCCGTAGAAGGCGCCGGTCAGCGGTGCATCGAAGGCGGCGGCGATGGCGCCGGCCGCACCACAGCCGACCAGGATGCGGACATCGTTGCGGCGCAGCCTGAAGATGCCCGCCAGCCGCGATGCCAGCCCGGAGCCAACCTGCGTATAGCCGGCTTCCAGCCCGACCGAGGCGCCAAAACCACTGGAGATCATCGTCTGGCCGGCGATGATGAAGGTGTCAGTCAGCGACATGCGCCCGCCATAGAGCGCATTGGCTTCGATCGGGTCGATCGGCGTGCGGAATTTCCGTATCCTGAGCCAGACCACCGTCAGCCCCAGCAGCATGCCGCCGATCGCCGGTATCAGCGCCTGCATCGGATTGGCGAGCGAGAACATGCCGGAAAGCCGGCCGCCTGGCTGAACGCCGAACAGCAGCCCGTGCAGGTCCTGCACGATCTGGCTCATCGCCGTGACCAATATGCCAGCCATCACGCCTACGACACCGGCGAGAACGACCACCACGATGCCGCGTGCCTCGAGCAGAGGCAACGACCTGACCAGCACCGCGCGCAGCCGGCGGGCGTAGACTTCGCTGTGGTTTCTGGAAAGCACCGGGGCGGCTCGCCGATATCGAAAGGCAGTGGAAAGCCAGCCTGATACGCCCGGCGGCACGGCATGGCAACCACTATGCCGGCAGACACCATATTGGCGACAGCTGGCGCGATATCGATCGGCTGACGGACCGTTCAGGTCGGCATGGGCTCGCCGGCTTCATAGAGCACGAGGTTGCGCTCGCCTATGCCAAGCGCCGGCCAGCTCGCACGCCAGTCCGCAATGTGCGGCGAACGGAAATGCGCCTCGAGCGCCGTCCTGTCGCTCCAGACTTCCGTGACCCGGATGAGCCCGGCATCGAAAACATCCTGCGCATAGGAATATTCGAGACAGCCGGGCTCGGCGCGGCTGCCGGAAACAATGCGCTCCATCGCGGGCATTGCCTGTCCGAGCTTTGCCGGCGGCAAGCGGATGGTGCCAATGATCAGAAGCATGTGGTTTTCTTTCGAGAACAGGGACTACGTGTTTAGTCTAGGTCAAAAACCTGGCCTCGTTCTTCACCATCCAGCTCTTTGGTTTTATGCCATCCCAACCAAATTGGCTCTGATATCTCACCCTGCTGTATCAGCGCGTCTAGAAGCGTACGCGCAAGCCAAGACGGTTCGGGTGCGAGGGGATCATCATCGACATGACAATCGAGCCTGGAATGCGGGAAATACCCTTCCGGATGAAGCTGCGGCCGCCATGTATGAAAGCGTCCAACCCGGGTGCTAACCGATCCTCCAGCTTTGTTGCGCGATATGTGGAAAATCTCGCCGTGTTGAAACAGTCCATCTGCATCGGACACAATATAATAGTCCGAGCTTAATGTAAGTTTTGTCATCACGAAACGATATGAAGTTTGGCCGAAGCTGTCTAGGCGCGCGCTAGTCCGCGCGCAACGCCAAACCAAATCCTGGCGCTTGAAGCGTTCGGCTGAACCCCCCTGAACGCAGCGCTGAATCCAGCCTCCCACCCTCGCGCAAGCTTGGCGGGCTACCCTCACAGGGCTGTCGCGCGCTCGGCAGTCTATGGGGTTTGAGGACGATATGGCGATCAGCGAAAGCATTCAGCCCGGCGCGGTGGCCAAGAACGGCCGCGACGTCTTCTTCGCCATCGGCATCGTCATCATCCTGGCCGTGCTGTTTCTGCCGATTCCGGCCTTTCTCATCGACGTCGGCCTCGCCTTCTCGATCGCGCTTTCGGTGCTGATCCTGATGGTGGCGCTGTGGATCCAGCGGCCGCTCGATTTCTCGTCCTTCCCGACCGTGCTGCTCATCGCCACCATGCTGCGGCTGTCGCTCAACATCGCCACCACGCGCATGATCCTGTCGCACGGCAATGAAGGCACGCATGCGGCCGGCTATGTCATCGCCGGCTTCTCCAAGCTGGTGATGGCCAGCGACTTCGTCATCGGCCTGATCGTCTTCATGATCCTGATCGTGGTGAACTTCATCGTCATCACCAAGGGCGCCACGCGTATCGCCGAAGTCGGCGCGCGCTTCACCCTCGACGCCATCCCCGGCAAGCAGATGTCGATCGACGCCGACCTGTCGGCCGGCATGATCGACGACAAGACCGCGCAGCTGCGCCGCCGCGAACTGGAAGAAGAATCTTCTTTCTTCGGCTCGATGGACGGCGCCTCGAAGTTCGTGCGCGGCGACGCCATCGCCGGCCTCATCATCACCGCCATCAACATCGTCGGCGGCATCGCCATCGGCTACATCAGGCACGGCATGGGCATGGGCGAAGCCGCCGACGTGTTCATCAAGCTGTCGGTCGGCGACGGCCTCGTCACCCAGATCCCGGCCCTGATCGTGTCGCTCGCCGCCGGCCTGCTCGTCTCCAAGGGCGGCACCCGCGGCTCGACCAACCAGGCGGTGTTCGGCCAGCTCGGCGCCCACCCGCGCGCCCTCTATGTCGCGGCATCGCTGCTGGTCCTGCTCGGCCTGATGCCCGGCCTGCCGCTGTTCCCGTTCTTTGCGCTCGCCGCCGGCATGGCCGGTCTCGGCTACGTCATCCCGATGCGCGCCAACCGGGTCCTCGCCGAAGCCGAGGCGATCAAGGACCAGGAAAAGGCAACCAAGGTCGAGGAGGAGAAGAACTCGGTCAAGGCTTCGCTCGCCACCGCCGAGATCGAGCTCTTGATCGGCAAGCAGCTGTCGACAAGGCTGCTGACGTCGCATCAGGAACTGGTTTTCCGCATGGGCAAGATGCGCAAGAAATTCGCCACCCAGTACGGCTTCGTGGTGCCGGAAGTGCGTGTCGCCGACGATTTCGCCATCCCGCCGAAGAGCTACCAGATCAAGGTGCACGGCACCGTGGTGGCCGAATACCAGATGCGCGTCGGCGAGATCATGGTGCTGCTCGGCAATCGCGACATACCCGAGATACCGGGCGAGGAAATCCGCGAGCCGGCCTTCGGCATGCGCGCCTATTCCGTCGTCGAAGCCTTCGCCGAGGATCTGAAGCGCGAGAACTACACCTTCGCCGACAACATGTCGGTGCTGCTCACCCATCTCTCCGAGGTCATCCGCAACAACCTGCCGCAGCTTCTGTCCTACAAGGACATGAAGGCGCTGCTCGAACGCCAGGACCAGGAATACCGCAAGCTCGCCGACGAGATCTGCACCACGCACATCTCCTATCCCGGCCTGCAGGCGGTGCTGAAGCTGCTGCTGGCCGAGCGCGTCTCGATCCGCAATCTGCACTTGATCATCGAGGCGATCGCCGAGATCGCGCCGCATGTGCGCCGCACCGAGCAGATTGTCGAGCATGTCCGCATCCGCATGGCCCAGCAGATATGCGGCGACCTGTCCGAGGGCGGCGTGCTGAAAGTGCTGCGCCTCGGCAACCGCTGGGATCTCGCCTTCCACCAGAGCCTCAAGCGCGACGCCAAGGGTGAGGTGCGCGAGTTCGACATCGACCCGCGCCAGCTCGAGGAGTTCGGCCAGGACGCCACCAAGGCGATCAAGAAGTATCTGGAAGCCGGCGAGCGTTTCGTCCTCGTCACCGCGCCCGACGCCCGCCCCTATGTGCGCATGATCATCGAGCGCCTGTTCACCACACTTCCGGTGCTCAGCCATGTCGAAATCGCCAAGGGCGTCGAGATCAAGGTGCTCGGAACCATATCGTGAGCGTGCTGTCGCAAGGCGTCGTCATCGCGGCGTTCCTCGCCTTCTGCCGCATCGGCGCCTGTTTCATGCTGATGCCGGGCCTCTCCAGCGCCCGCGTCCCGGTCCAGGTCAGGTTGTTCGTGGCGGTCGCCGCCACCGGCGGCCTGCTTGCCTTCCTGTGGGACAAGATCTTTCCTTTCGTCGACCCGCGCCCGCAGATCCTTGTGCCGATGATCATTTCGGAACTTCTGGTCGGCGGCCTGATCGGCGCCATGACCAGGCTCTACATGGAAGCCCTGCGCTTCATGGGCTCGGCCATCGCCATGCTGGTCGGTTATGGCGGCACCGGCGGACCGGCGATCGAGGAGCCCGAACCCCAGGCAGCCCTTGCCGCAATCATCTCGTTCTCGGCGCTGTTGATGCTGTTCGTCTTCGATTTCGACCACGAGATAATACGCGCGCTGGTTTCCTCCTACACGGTCGCGCCGGTCAACGTCTTCTTCAACCCGCAGGCCGCCCTCGTCGATGTCACCGACACGGTGTCGGACACGTTCTTCCTGGTCATCCGCCTCGGCAGCCCGTTCGTCGCCTATGCCATTCTCGTCAATCTGACGATCGGCTTCGTCAACAAGCTGACGCCGCAGATCCCGATCTATTTCATCTCCCAGCCCTTCATCATCGCCGGCGGCATGATCATCTTCTATTTCGCCGTCGGCACCATGCTGTCGCTGTTCGTCGACGGCTTCGTCGATCTGACATTGGCGAGATAGAAATGAGCACGCGCAAGGACCGCCTCAAGAAGCTGGTCAAGGTTCAGGAACAGCTGAAGGCGCTGCACGAAACCCGCCACGCCACCTTCCTTGCGGCGGCCAGTGCCGCCGAAACCGAAGCGAGGGAACTGGTCGGCCATTTCGACCAGGCCGATTCGCTCTCCGCCCTGTTTCCCGATCTCTACCATCGCCGCATTGCCCAGGCGGTGGTGCGCCAGGAAGCGAACCTGGCGAGCGCCAGGCAGGAAGCCAGCCTCATCGCCGCGGCGACCGCCCGCACCAACATGGTCGAGCGCGCCTACAAGGACGTACGCAACCGCGACGAACGCGAACGCTCCGACCGCGAGCGGCTGGACCTGATCACGCAGAAGCGGACGCAGGAGTAGCGAAGGCGAGTTCGGCCGTTTCCGCCTTCGCGACGGGCGGTGCCGGATGCCTGCTTCGCACCGCATGTCGGTCGTTGAGTAGTCCTAGCAGCATCCCAAAAGCAGACATCCGAGCGCACGGGCGAGGCGGCACGATTGCACCAGTAGCGAAGGTGGAGCCAAGTCAGCTTGTGCCCAGAGTGGAATTTCGCTTTTCGCTCACGTCGTGATGGTCAAACCCTTGGCATGCCTTTTGGCCGCAGTGTTCGCTTCTGGGCGGCAATGCGGAATGGAGCATTGGCTGCCCCGTAGCCTCGATAACCGTGGCGCTCAACGATCTCGAAGAAGAAACCTTCGCCATAGGTCTGGCTGTAGAGCTGGAAATAGTCACCGCCCTCGTCCCGGTCGAAGAGGATGTTTCGGGCCCGCAACCGGTGCGTGAATTCCGGTTCGAGGCCGAGGCGTGCTTCGAGATCGGCGTAGTAGTTCGGTGAAATCTCCAACGCATTGAAGCCGAGCTCTGTCAGGCGGTCGGCGGTCTGGAAGATATCGCGGCAGGAGAAGGCCAGATGCTGCACGCCCGAGCCGAAGCTCTCAGCGATAAAATGGCCGGCCAGTGTCCTGCGGTTCTCCGCACCGTTCAAAGTAAGCCGAAGCCCGCCATCATCGCTCTCCACAACCTGGCTGCGCACGACGCCGGCCGGATCGATCACATCCACCATGGGCAATTTTGTCGTCTTGAAGATCGATGTGTAAAAGAGCAGCCAGGTCAGCATCTCCTCATAGTTCATTGATTGAGCGAGGTGGTCGATTGCCATCAGCCCGGCATCGTTGCCGGCATCGTTGACCGGTTCGAATTCGATCTCCCAGACTTTTGCCAACTCGCTCTTGCCGTCGATGAAGTAGATCACCCCGCCCCCGACCCCGCGTATTGCCGGTATCGCCAACTCATCAGGACCATGGCGCTGTTCAAAAAGCTCGGCGCCCAACGCGCGAGCCCGGGCCACGGTTGCGGCGGCATTGTCGACCTTCAATCCGAACGCATAAGCAGAAGCGCCGTGAACGAGATACGAGGAGTGCGCCAGCCCTTCTTTTTCGGTGTTGACGACAATGTTGATGGCGCCCTGACCAAGCAGCACCACATCCTTGTTCTTGTGGCGGCCGACCAGCGAGAATCCCATGGCACGCAGTAGCAGCACCAGCTCTTCAGCCTCGGTCTCGTTCGCGGCGAACTCTACGAACTCGATGCCGCTGACCGCGACACGTTCCGGCAAGGCCGGCACGTCGATCGCGATGTCCGGCTCGGCGCGTGCAACCTGGTCCATGAGGTAGACCAGGGACCTGTGGCCATCGACCGCGATAGACCTGGGCGATCCACCGCGGAACTGGTCGTTGAATATTTCGAGCGACAACGGCCCGTCGTAGCCGGTTGCCGCAACCGCTCGCATGAAGTCGACGATCGGCAGGTCACCTTCGCCCGGCATGTTGCGGAAATGGCGGCTCCAGTACAGCAGGTCCATGTCGATCAGCGGGGCGTCGGCAAGCTGGACGAAAAAAATGCGGTCGCCAGGGATGGCGCGGATCGTCTCCACATCCACCCGTCGCGCCAAGGTGTGGAAGGAGTCAAGGATCAGTCCGATGTTGGGATGGTTCGCCCGCCTGACAATCTCCCAGGCGTCGCGATGGTCGCTGGTATGCCTCCCCCAGGCCAGCGCCTCGTAGCCGACGCGAAGGGCGCGTCGTCCTGCCCGTTCGCCGAGTTCGCGGAAATCGTCGGCAGCGCGGTCGATGCCGCCCAGCGCCAGGGGCGAAACGTTGGAACACACCAGCATCAGATCCGTGCCGAGCTCTTGCATCAGGTCGAACTTGCGCTCCGCCCGCTCGAAGGCGCGCGAACGTTGTTGCTCGGGCATTCCTTCGAAATCGCGGAAAGGCTGGAAGAGTGTGATTTCCAGGCCGTGATCCCTGACCATCCGCCCGACCTCGGCAGGACTTCCGTCGTAAGCAAGAAAGTCATTCTCGAATATTTCCACGCCGTCGAAGCCGGCCGCGGCGATGGCCGCAAGCTTCTCGCGGAGGTCCCCGCTGATCGATACGGTGGCAATCGAGGTTTTCATCGCCGAGGTCCAAGCCATGCTCCTTGGACTTGGCCAAGTCCAAGGAGCAGGTAATATCTGTGAGCGGACGTTCCTGGTTGCATCAAAGAAGCGCGATGACGCGGGTGGGCCCGCCGGTCGCGCCTTTCACCTTGGGAATCCCGAGGAAGAGACGCGCTCCGGATTCAGGGATTGCATCGAGGTTCGCCAGGCACTCCACGCCCCAACGACCGCTGCCCAACCATTCGTAGTGGACAGGAAACGCCCCGCCCGAATTAAGCCCTGTGTCCAGTGAAAGCGTGTCGACGCCGATCCCTTTCACCTTTCGCTCGCCAATCAGGAACTGCGCGGTCTCGACATGAAAACCGGGTGTGTGATTTCTCTTCTTATTGTCGTTACCGGTGAACTTCGGGTCGCCGACCAGCCTGTGCCATCCGGAGTTCATTACCACGCAACAGCCTTGCGGGAGTGGGCCGTTCTTTGACTCCCACGCCTTGATGTCATCCGGCGTTAGCGATGTGTCCGCGTTCTCGGCGGCGCGCGCCGCGATGTTGATGACGGCGACAGGGACGATCAGATCCGAGATCGGGATCATGTCGGCCGTCAAACCGTCGGCGGAGAAGTGGATAGGCGCGTCCATGTGGGTGCCGCTGTGCTCGACGATCGTCCAACGATTGAGGTTCACCTTGTCCTTGGCGAAGGTGACGAGATGCTCGACTGTGAACCATTTCTCGCCGCTGAAAGTGGGAAACCCTTCATAGAGCGCGTGAGAGAGGTCGACCGTGTCGGTAAAACTCGTCGCCGCCGCCTGGGCTGGCGGCACGGTTGGAAGCGTGGCTGCCGCTGCCGCGCCAAGGCCGAGCGTAAATCCGGCTTTCAGCAGTCCCCTGCGGGTGGCGTTTTCGCAGATCGAATGAAGGCATCCTGGAGGACACATGTGGCTTTCTTCCCTTCCCTGTTAACTCCTGTAAAAACTAGAAGTGAGTGCCTGGCGAGATCGCCGACCATCGCTATTCGTCCGTCAACTCCCTCAACGATTTCACCGCGGTGGCATATCCCCGAGGCCCGAGGCCTGCGATGACCGCAGTCGCGATCTTCGACACAAGCGATCGGTGGTAGATCTCCTCGCGCCTGTGAATATTCGAGATGTGGAGCTCGACGATCGGGCCGGAGAACATCTTCAGCGCGTCGAGGATGGCGATCGACGTGAAGGAGAAGCCGGCCGGGTTGATGACGATCCCGGCTCCCTCGTCGATCGCTTCGTGGATCCAGTCGATGATCTGACCCTCGCTGTTCGACTGATGGAAGCGAACGGGCGTGTCGCCGGCCGCTTCGCGGCAGAGAGCCTCGATCTCGGCCAGCGTCGTCGTGCCGTAGATTTCCGGTTCGCGCTTGCCGAGCCGGTTCAGGTTCGGACCGTTGATCACGTAGATAGGCTTCACCATGACGGCTCCTTTGTCTTCGATCAGCCCTGGTAGCCCAGTAGCCTGGGCAACCAGAGCACAAACTCCGGGAAGAACGTGATGAGGGCTAGCGCAGCGATCATCGCCCACAGGAACGGCAGCACGTCGCGGACAATGTCCTTCAGCGGCACTTCGGCGATCCTCGTCATGATGAACAGCAGCAGACCGTATGGCGGCGTCACCAGGCCGAGCATGATGTTGACCACCACCATCACGCCGAAATGCACCATGTCGATGCCGAGCGCGCGCGCCGTCGGGATGAGGACGGGCACCATCACGAGAAGAATCGTGGTGCCTTCGAGCACGCAGCCCAGCAGCAGCAGCAGGATATTGACAAGGATCAGGAAGCCGATGGGCGACAGATCCCAGCTTGTGAGAATGACCTTTATCGAGTCCGGGATGTTCTCGACGGTGACCACATAATTGAAGACCAGGGCGCCGGCGATCAGCATGCCGATCGAGGCCGAGGTGCGCGCGCTGGCCAGCACGGAACGATAGAAGTCGGCGAAGCTGACACTGCGGTAGAGCACCACGGAGATGACCAGCGCATAGGCCGCAGCAACCGCTGCCGCCTCTGTCGGCGTGGTGACGCCAGAGTATATGCCGCCGAGCAACACGACCGGCATCATGAGGGAGGGGAAGGCACGCCAGGTAATGCCCGGGAGTTCGCGCAGCGGGGTCGGGGCTTCGACCGGAAAGTTGTTGCGCCGCGCCTGATAGGCCACGATCCCCATCTGCGCCGCCGCCATCAACAGGCCGGGAATGACGCCGCCGAGGAACAGGTAGCCGATCGAGGCGTCGGACACGAGCGCGTAGATGACCATGGGGATCGACGGTGGGATGATCGGGCCGATGACGGAGGTCACGGCCGTCAGCGCCGCAGCGTAGCTTGGCGTGTACTTGCCGTCCTTGGTCATCATCCTTTGCATCATCTTGCCGGTGCCGGCAGCATCGGCGATGGCCGATCCCGACATGCCCGCAAAGATGATGCTCTGGACGACGTTGACGTAGGCAAGGCCGCCCCGGAACCGGCCGACCACAGCATCGCAGAAGCGCAGCAGGCGCTCTGTCATCGAGCCGATGTTCATCAGCTCCGCAGCCAGGATGAACAGCGGCACCGCGAGGACGATGTAGTTGTTGTACATCCCGTTCAGCAGCTGCTCGGCCGCCGTCCCCATATCGAGCCCTGCCAGCAGCAGATAGAGGATCGAGCCGGCGATCATCGAGTGCCCAATCGGCAGCCCGAGGAAGGCAAGTATGGTGATCGCGACGACCGATATCGAGAACGGGCTGGCGAGATTCATACGCCCGACCCCGCCTTGGTGGGATCGAACTCCTTTGGCGCCTTGCCGAACACGGCTTGCCAGGACAGCCAGAGGTAGCGAACAATGATAGCCACGACGAATATGACGTAGATCGAGAACAGCCAGTCGAAGCGGATCTCCAGATAGGCGGTCTTTTCGACTTTCATGAACGTCACGTAGTCGAGCACGGCAGGAAACGAAATCGCGTAGAGCACGATCAGCGATGCGGCCGCGATGAGGAACATGATGCGGCGAACGCGCGGTGGGGCCGATGCGTAGAAGAGGTCGAAGCGGATCTCCTCCTCCTCGCGGACAACGAAGGCTGCACCCCACAGCACCAGCCAGATCCACAGGATCACGCTGATTTCGTTGGTCCAGCCGATCGGCATGTTGAGCAGGTAGCGAAAGGCGATCTGCAGCAGGAAGGCCGCGAACATTGCCGCCAGCATGACGGCGAGGACGTTCTCGGCGCGCCGGTATAGCCAGCGACCAAAGTTTCGGAGCGAAGGTGTCACGCGGGCTTCTCCGCCTGCTGGAATGAGGAGGCGCGGCGCAAGCCCCGCCGTGCCTCCGGCTTAGAGCGCGTTGATCTTGTCGACCATGCCGGCCGGCCAGTCCTTGGCCAGGTCCGACGACAGGTATTTCTCCTGAGCGTAGTTGCGGAACGCAGCGATGTCGGGCTCGTAGAGCTTCAGACCCTTGCCCTTGAACAACTCGACCAACTCTTTTTCGCGCGCAAGATGCTTTTGCGTGCTGAACTCGATGGCGGCGTCAGCGGCGGCCTGGAACTTCGCCTGCTTGTCGGCGTCCATCTCATCCCACACCTTCTTCGACACGGTCAGCAGATCGAACCCGACCAGATGCGAGGTCAACACGATCTGCGACATGACCTCATAGAACTTCATGTTCTCGACATTCGGCAGCGGATTGTCCTGACCGTCGATCGCGCCGGTCTGCAGCCCGGTATAGACCTCGGCATAGGCCATGGCGACGGGATTGGCGCCGAGTGCGGAGCCGAGGAACTGCCAGGCATCGCCGCCCGGCATGCGCAGCTTGATGCCCGCCATGTCGGCTGGCGTGGTGATCTTCTTGTCCGGCTTGAGGCCGATCTGCCGGGCGCCGAAATAGGTCGGTCCGAGCACACGCACGCCAAGCTGGTCCTCGGCCATCTTCTTCATCTCTGCGCCGAGATCGCCGGCGAAGAACGTTTTCAGATGTGCGGCGTCGCGGAACAAATAGGCGGCGGTGACGATCGACCATGCCGGGATCTGCTTGGAGATATCCTGTGGCGCGATGTTGCCCATCTCGAGATTGCCGCGCTGCAGGGCGACGAGCTCGGTGCCTTGCTTGAACAGATTGCCGCCATAGTACCCCTCAAAGACGAAGTCGTCCTTGATCGAGCTGGCGAACATTTTCACCATGTCGGCGCGGATATCCTGTTCGGAGAACACGGCCGAGAAGCGCAGCTTCGGCTTGTCCTGGGCAAGGGCCGGAAAAGCTGCCGTCGTGGCGAGCGCGCCCGCCCCGACCAGGAGTTCCCGGCGTGTGGCATTGAAAGTCATGGTCGTTCCTCCCTATTGGCTATTGTCCAAGTCATGTGTCGGCTGGTCACGGACGCTCCCAAAGGCGGCAAACGCCGCCTTCATCCGTTCAACATCGGGCGCAAGCCCGGTGAAAAGCTCGAAAGCCCGCACGGCCTGGAATACGGCCATGCCCTCGCCGCTGAGCGTGCGGCAGCCCCGTTGCCGTGCCTGTCTGAGCAGTTCCGTTTCGAGCGGCAGGTAGACGATGTCGGCGACCCAGCACTCCGGTCGCAACAGATCGGCGGCAATCGGCATGCCGGGCGACTTTGCCATCCCGACCGGGGTCGCGTTGACGATGCCGTCTGCGCGAGCCGAAGCCACGGCAAGGTCCGAGACGACCTCCACCTTTTGCGTGCAGCCGGCTGACCTGAGCCGCGACGCCAGCGCTTCGGCCCGATCAGCCTGCAAGTCGGTTACCAGCAGCGTCTCGACGCCGCTTTCCAACAAGGCGTGGGCCACCGCGGCGCCGGCGCCCCCTGCTCCCAGCAGCAGCACCTTCCGACACCTCTGTCCGGCCAGCCCGTGGCGAAAACTCTCCTTGAATCCCCACTTGTCGGTGTTGTGGCCGATGCGCCGGCCGCCCCGGAACACTACGGTGTTGACCGAGCCAAGGATCTCGGCCGCCTCGGAAAGCTCGTCGAGCAGCGGGATGATTTCCTGTTTGTAGGGAAACGTGACGTTGAAGCCGGTAAAGCCGAAGTGCCCGGCAAAGGCGATGAGATCGGCCAAAGGAGGGGCAGTCTCACCCATCGTTTCGGTATCGAGCAGCGTATAAACGCAGGAGAGTCCTTGGGCGCGGCCTTCCGCCTCGTGCATCGCCGGCGTCCGGGAAAGCTGAATTCCACGCCCGAGCAAGCCGACCAATATGCGGGGCGAACTGGGAGACGTCTCCCATTTTTCCGCGGTGGCGGCAAACAAGGCCAAGCGATCCTCCCAAATCGGACTGAGCGCAACTTTGTACCAGTCAGTTAATTTCGTCAACAACTTTGTACTATTCGGTTAATTTGCTAGACTCAGGTGCTGGTGCCACGATTGCGAGGAGCGGACATGAGTGATGAGATGGTGCTGAACGAGAAGGTGGCAGCGGGCGGCCGCAGCGGGTGGAAGCAGGATCCCGCCGGCGTTCAAAAGAACATACTCGCGGTGGCGATGACCGAGTTTGCCGCAAACGGCCTGTCGGGCGCGCGCATCGACGAGATCGCGGCAAAGACGCACACGTCAAAGCGGATGATCTACTACTATTTCGGCGACAAGGAGCGGCTCTACGGCCGCGTCCTCGAGGAAGCCTACCGGCAGGTGCGAACGGGCGAGCAGGAGCTGGAACTTGACCACCTTCCGCCTGTAGAGGCGCTGAAACGGCTCGCCGAATTCACCTTCGATCATCACAGCCGCCATCCGGATTTCATCAGGATCGTGATGATCGAAAACATCCATCATGGCGTGTATCTCGAACAATCCGAGCTGATCAGGCTGTTGAATGCAGGGGCTATTCAAAAGCTTGAGGCGATTTGCCGGCGCGGGCGTGCGGATGGCCTTTTCCGTGAAGACGTGTCGCCTCTCGAATTGCACTGGCACATCAGCGCGTCGAGCTTCTTCAACGTTTCCAACCAAGCGACCTTCTCGCGCATTTTTGGCAGTACGCTCTACACCGTGGACGGGCAGCGCTTGCTCCGAGATCATTTGGTGGAAATGGTCATCGGCCTTGCACTGAAACCCGAGCGCCCGAAAGGGCGCGCTCGTGGGGTACGCTGACGGTCGATGGCAATCTGGAGCTGTCGGCCGATCCATCCTCGATTACGAGTTGGGTAGTGCCGGCACCGCTGGAAATCCGGCCACGGGCGTGAGCGACCAGATAGCAGTGCGTGACAACCTTACGCTCGATGGCACGATTAACGGAAAAGGGCGGTGCGGCGGCATTGACCAGTGCAAGCCAGACCACCGACGCCACTTTCACCACGCTTGGTCTCAGAGCCTCCGCCGGCTTCACGCTCGGCGCCATCGATGCCACAGCGCGCGGCATGCTGGGCTGGCGCCATGCCTATGGCGGCATCATACCGACCAGCACACATGCCTTCTCTGCCGGTGATGCCTTCACAATCGCTGGCGTACCGATCGCAAAGGACAGTGCCGCCATCGAAGCGGGGCTCGATCTCAACCTGACCGATGCCGCAACCCTCAGCGTCGCCTATCAGGGTCAGTTCGGCTCCGGCGTCCAGCAGAACGGCTTCAATGCAAAGCTCAACGTGGAATTCTAACTAAGCGGGAAGGATCGTTCCGGAATGACTGCCCCTTACGAAAAAGGGCCATTCGATCCGGAATATCACTACGGCCGCTTATCGCATCGCCCAGGCGTTCGTACGCCAGGAGGCGACCTGGCGAGCGCCAGGCAGGAAGCCAGCCTTATCGCCGCCGGTCGGAGCGCGCCTACAAGGACGTGCGCAACCGCGATGAACGCGAACGCTGCGACCGCAGACGGCTGGACTTGATCGCGCAGAAGCGGACGCAGGAGTAGCTGGGAGGATTGTGTGGCGCGAAGCGGACCCTCCAAGGCTCGGCTTTCCCGTAAACGCTTTACAGCCCGGTTTGGTAGCGCTACCGTTTCGGCCTAGCGTGAGCCTGGGAGGAGCCAGGGCTGTCGCTAGCGGAAGCGTTGTTCCTTCGACGACGTCGCGGGAATTTGTTGGGAGGATCGATGGCGTCTGTCGCAATTGGCGAAGTCTATAAATCATTCGGCGCTGTCGAGATCCTGCACGGGGTCAGCGTGAACATCGAGGACGGCGAGTTCGTCACTCTGGTCGGACCGTCGGGCTGCGGAAAATCAACCCTCCTCAGAATGATCGCCGGCCTGGAAAAGATTTCACGCGGCCAGATCGCGATTGGCGAACGTGTCGTCAACAACGTTGCGCCCAAGGAGCGCGACGTCGCCATGGTCTTCCAGAACTATGCGCTCTACCCACACATGACCGTCGCCGAGAATATGGCGTTCTCGCTGATGCTCAAAGGAGTTTCCAAGCCGGAGAGCGATGCAGGCGTGCGCCGCGCAGCCGAAATCCTTGGGCTGGTGCCGTTGCTGGCGCGCTATCCTCGGCAGCTTTCCGGCGGCCAGCGCCAGCGCGTCGCAATGGGCCGCGCGATCGTTCGTGATCCGGCGGTCTTTCTCTTCGACGAACCGCTGTCCAATCTCGACGCCAAACTCAGGGTGCAGATGCGCGCCGAGATCAAGGAACTGCACCAGCGCCTCAAGACCACGACAGTCTACGTCACTCACGATCAGATCGAAGCCATGACCATGGCTGACAAGATCGTGGTCATGCATGACGGCATCGTCGAGCAGATAGGGCCGCCGCTGGAACTCTATGACCGGCCGAACAATCTTTTTGTCGCCAGCTTTATCGGCTCGCCGGCCATGAATTTGCTGAGGGGCGAGATCGCTACCGACGGCTCACCCTCGTTCCGCGGCGCCGGGGGGATTTCGGTCCCGTTGGCCTCGGCACTTTCCATCCGCAACGGCGAGCCTGTGGTGCTGGGAATAAGGCCCGAGCATTTGCGGCTGTCCGACGACCAGGGCATTCCGGTCACCGTCGCGGTGGTTGAACCAACCGGGTCCGAAGTGCAGCTCATCGGCCGGACAGCCGGCGGCGAAGAGATCGTCGCGAATTTCCGGGAACGACATTCCTTTACGCCGGGCGAAACCATCCGGCTTACGGCCGAGCCCAGCCTTATCCATCTCTTTCACGCAGAAACCGGACAGAGATTCCAGACACGTATCGATCAGTAGAACCACAGGCAAGGACAACAACAGGAGGAAACGAGCATGAAGTTCACCAGACGCGACGTGATCCGCACCACCGCCGGCGCGGCGGCGGGTGCCTTGGGAAGTCGGTTCATCAGCTCTCCGGCCCTTGCCCAGGACGGACTGAAATACAAACCCGAGGATGGCGCCAAGCTTAGACTGCTGCGCTGGTCGCCCTTCGTCCAGGGCGATGAGGACCAATGGCTGGCCAACACCAAACGCTTCACCGAGGCGACAGGTGTCGAGGTTCGCGTCGACAAGGAAAGCTGGGAGGACATTCGTCCCAAGGCGGCGGTCGCAGCAAATGTCGGGTCCGGCCCCGACCTGATGTTCGTCTGGTTCGATGACCCGCACCAATATCCCGACAAGCTGCACGACGTGAGCGAACTGGGCGAGTATCTCGGCTCGAAATATGGCGGCTGGCACGAGGGACCTAAGCAATATGCGACACGCGACGGGAAGTTTGTCGGCCTGCCCCTGGCCACGATCGGCAATGCCATCGTCTATCGGGAAAGCTGGGTGAAAGAGGCTGGCTTTTCGGAGTTTCCCAAGGACACGAAAGGCTTCCTGGAACTTTGCAAGGCCTTGCAAGCGAAGGGACATCCGGCCGGCTTCACGCATGGTCATGGCGTCGGCGACGGCAACAACTATGCTCATTGGCTGCTGTGGAGCCATGGCGGCCAGATGGTCGACGAGAGTGGCAAGGTAACGATCAACAGCCCCGAGACCCTCAAGGCGATCGAATATGCGCAGGAGCTTTACAAGACCTTCATTCCAGGCACCGAAAGCTGGCTCGACGTCAACAACAACCGCGCCTTCCTGGCCGGCGAACTGGGCGTGATCGCCAATGGAATTTCCGCCTACAACACGGCCAAGATCAATAAGGACAAAGATCCAAAGCTGGCTGAAATCGCCAAGGACATACGCACGACCAACCTGCCCATCGGTCCTGTCGGCAAATCCGTCGAATTGTTCCAGGTGACCACGGCCGTCATCTTCAATTACACGCCCTACCCCAACGCGGCCAAGGCGTATTTGCAGTTCATGTTCGAGGAACCGCAAATGAAGGACTGGATCACCTCCTCGGCCGGATATTGCTGCCAGACACTGAAGGCATTCGACAACAACCCCGTGTGGACTGCCGATCCCAACAACGCCGCTTACGCCAAGGCTTCGGCTACTCTGCGGCCTAACGGCTATGCCGGGCCGCTCGGCTATGCCTCGGCGGCAACCATGGCCGACTACGTGCTGGTCGACATGTTCGCCAAAGCGGTGACCGGCCAGGCCACGCCGCAAGAGGCAATGGAAGAGGCCGAGAAGCGGGCAAATCGCTATTATCGCGTTTGAGCCGGCTCAGCCGGGCAGCGCCGCTGCCCGGCTGGCTTCGGATTGCGTCGCGGCCGATCCGGCCTATCAATGAGACCTCAGCAGGAGCCAACCCATGGCCGTGCCGTCAGCTGCTATCCAGCCGCGACCTTCGATCTTCTCACGGATTCTGTCGCGCTGGAGCGAAAGCCGGAACGCACTTGGCTTCGGCTTCATGCTTCCGGCGGCTGCACTGCTGCTTGTCTTCCTGACCTATCCGCTGGGGCTCGGCGTCTGGCTCGGCTTCACCGATGCCCGCATCGGCCGCCCCGGCATCTTCATCGGCGTCGAAAACTATGAATACCTGTGGAGCGACGCCGTCTTCTGGCTCTCCGTCTTCAACACCTTGCTCTACACGATCAGCGCCTCGATCCTGAAATTCGCGCTCGGCCTCTGGCTGGCGCTCATCCTCAACCAGAACCTTCCCTTCAAATCGTTCTTCCGCGCGATCGTCCTGCTGCCGTGGGTGGTGCCGACGGTGCTCTCGGCCATCGCCTTCTGGTGGATCTACGATTCGCAGTTCTCCATCCTGTCGTGGGCGCTCATGGAAATGGGACTGATCGATCACCGCATCAATTTCCTTGGCGATCCGGAGAACGCGCGCGCCTCGGTGATCGCTGCCAATGTCTGGCGCGGCATTCCTTTCGTGGCCATTACGCTGCTGGCCGGCCTGCAGACGATTCCCCAATCGCTTTACGAGGCCGCGACGCTCGACGGCGCCAGCCGTTGGCAATTGTTCCGCTATGTGACGCTGCCGCTGCTGACGCCGATCATCGCCATCACCATGACCTTTTCGGTCCTGTTCACCTTCACCGATTTCCAGCTGATCTATGTGCTGACTCGCGGCGGGCCGGTGAATGCCACCCATCTGATGGCGACGCTCTCGTTCCAGCGGGGCATTTCCGGCGGCCAGCTTGGCGAAGGAGCCGCGATCGCGGTGGCGATGATCCCGTTCCTGCTAGCGGCGATCCTTTTCAGCTATTTCGGGCTGCAACGTCGTAAATGGCAGCAGGGCGGTGGAGACTGACATGGCCGCGATCGAAACGAACAATCGTCCGAACACGGATGAAGGCGGCATGGGCTATCTCCAGAGCCTGCCCCGGCGCGTGGTCACCGTTTATCTGCCGCTCCTGATCTTCGTCATCGTGCTGCTGTTCCCGTTCTACTGGATGACGATCACGGCAGTGAAACCCAATCTCGAGATGACGGATTATGCCAATTTCAACCCGTTCTGGGTCGTCAATCCGACACTCGAGCATATTCGGTATCTGCTCTTCGACACATCCTATCCGGGCTGGCTTCTCAACACGATCATCATCTCGACCGCCTCAACTTTCCTGTCGCTGCTGGCGGCGGTGTTCGCTGCCTATGCGATCGAGCGCTTGAGGTTTTCCGGGGCGCGGCAGGTCGGCTTGGCGATCTTCCTGGCCTATCTCGTGCCGCCCTCGATACTGTTCATTCCCCTGTCGGTGATGGTGTTCAACCTCGGGCTTTACGATACGCCGTTCGCGCTGATCCTCACCTATCCGACCTTCCTCATTCCATTCTGCACGTGGCTCTTGATGGGCTACTTCCGCTCTATACCCTTCGAACTGGAAGAATGCGCGCTGATCGACGGCGCCAGCCGCTGGCAAATCCTGACCAAGATAGTTCTGCCGCTGTCGGTGCCCGGCCTGATCTCCGCCGGCATCTTCGCTTTCACCCTGTCATGGAACGAGTTCATCTACGCTTTGACTTTTATCCAGTCGTCCGAAAACAAGACCGTGCCGGTCGGCGTGCTTACCGAACTCGTGCGTTCGGATGTCTATGAATGGGGAGCCCTGATGGCAGGCGCGCTGATCGGCTCCCTGCCGGTGGTGGTGCTCTATTCATTCTTTGTCGAGCACTACGTCTCCTCGATGACGGGGGCGGTCAAGGAGTGAAGCTGAGGCGGAAATCCCACCCTCGGCGGACCATCGAAGCAAGCTCGTGGGTGCCAAGCTGATCGTCAGCTTCCGGCCAAAGGCGACGATGGAAAAATCTGCCCGATGGCGCGAAGCCGGCAGCTTCGATCTGATCCGCGCACTCCGCTCCCTCTCCTTCCCGCAAGCCTGCCACAAGCTTGTTGAGGCATGGTCTGGCTAAGGAAAACCGGTAAAAGGCGGACTTTCTTGGCGATTTCTCCACCCAGCGACATCGTTATGGATGTGGCCCGAGCCGCCGACCCGGCGGATATCGAGACCGCCCGCGCCGCGCTGGCAAAGCGGGCCGGCGGCGCTGCGAGCACGTTTTCACTCGACGCCGCCGCTTCCGTCGATGCCGGCTCGATCCTGTCGCGCGCCACCGCCGATAAGGCCGCCGCTGCAACCGACCCGGCCAACAAATTCAAGAAGTTCGAGGCGATGGTGCTGCAGACCTTCATCCAGAACATGCTGCCCAAGGACACCGAGGGCGTCTACGGCAAGGGCCTGGCCGGCGACATGTGGAAATCGCAGCTTGCCGAGCGGGTGGCCGACGTGATGGCCGAACGCGGCGGCATCGGCATCGCCAAGTCGATGCTTGCCGACCACTATCTCGAAGGCAAGCGCGTGGTTCCGGTCGGTCCGGTCTCGGGCGTGTTGGAAAAGACCGAGATCGACCAGCAAAACAGCCTGTCGACCTCGCTGGTCCACCAATTGCAGCGCAAGGCTGCGGGGTCGATGACCGGTGACGAGACAACCATAAAAACAAACATCAAGATCTAAACTGGGAAACGCCATGGCCGACTTTTCAGAATCCACCCCCAATCTGCCAGCACGCACGACCGCGTCGGAAGCGCCGATCCCGTTCGCGCGGCCCGGCAACCTCGCCGCCATCATCGGTCGCATCGAGGAAGTGGTCGAGGAAGAGACGGCCGGTATCCGCAACGCGACCAACTATGATCTCAAGGCGTCGAACGCCCGCAAGAGCCGCTACCTCTACGAGTTGACGCGCGCCATGAAGGGCGGCAGCGAAGCCGAATTCCTCGAACAGCACCGCGAGGGCCTGACCCGGCTGCGCCAGAAGCTGGCGAAGAACGAAGCGGCGATCCTGGCGCATCTCAGCGCGGTCAACGAAGTCGCCAGCCTGCTGCGGCACGCCATCCAGCGCGCCGAGACCGACGGCACCTATTCCGCCGGCGAGTTCGGCTGGATGAAGGCATGATGCCGAACACAAGCGACACTTGGGAGATACTGCCGAAGCAACGGCGCAGTGCCGCGTCGCCTTCGCAAGGGACTGATCAAGGGACTGACAAGAGCCGATGATCAAGGTCATCGCCATCGCCGTCTGGATCTGCGCCGCAACCCTCGGCGCCGTGTTCTATTCGTTCCAGGCGGCCGGCGAGCGCGGTGTCGGCGAAACGCCGAAGCCGATGCTGGGCGGTCTCGACTACGTCAAGACCGACATCATTTCGGTGCCGCTGATCCGCGATTCTGAGATCGGCGGCTATTTCCTGACCAAGCTCGTCTACACCGTCGAACCCGAGCAGATAAAGAAGCTGTCCATTCCGGCCGAAGCGCTGATCACCGACCAGGTCTATTCCTACCTCTATTCCAATCCGCAGATCGACTTCACCAACAAGGCGACGATCGATCTCGATGCCTTCCGCGCCGCAATCCGCGATACCGTCAACGCGCGTGTCGGCGCGCCCTTGGTGCATGAGGTTCTGATCGACCAGGTCAATTTCCTGTCGAAGGACGAAATCCGCGACAACTGGCTGCGCCGCAAGAAAAGCGAGACGGCGAGCGAAATGACCAAGGCGTTCAAGGAACACTGAGTTGCCCCGGCTCGGAGTCCCGGCCTCATCGGGGCTCACCTGCCGCAACGGCAGGAACCAACCGCCGGAATTCGCGTTGACGTAAACGTCAACCCAAAGCTATATGCGGCAGCGACCGTGATCGCGAAACCGCGGCATGGGCTTCGGCTGGATCGAAGCGCCGTTGCGAGACAGATGCAACCAGACAAGGAGAACAGCGTGAGCGTTCAGGAGATTGCCGAGAAGATCAAGTCGCGGGTGGCCAGCAGCGGGTTCGATCGTTCCGTGAAATTCGACACCGGCAGCGACGGCGTCATCGTCATCGACGGCGCAACCGTCTCGAACACCGATGCACCCACCGACTGCACCATCAAGCTCTCGCTCGACGATCTGGATTCGCTGATCGCTGGCGACCTGAACCCGACAATGGCGTTCATGACCGGCAAGATAAAGGTCGAAGGCGACATGACCGTCGCCATGGCGCTCAGCCAGCTGATCGGCTGAAGGCATCCAGCCGCCCAAGCGGCACCCACCAAGCGCAAAAACGCCGCCTTTTCGGGCGGCGTTTTTGCATGAAATGCTGCCGGCTTCGTGTCAGGCCGCCGATATCAGTTCCTGCGCCTTTAGCTTGCGGCCGGCCGCCTTCAGCGTGCCGTGCACGCCGTCAAGCGCGCCTTCCACCAGTTCCAGCGCCAGCAGGCGGTGCCGCTCATAGGGTCCCGGCATGGCAAGTGAACCGGTCTTCTCGGCCGAGAAGCCGAAGCGCGCGTAATAGGGCGCATCGCCGACCAAAAGGATAGCGGCATGGCCGAGACGCGCCGCTTCGGCGATGGCATGGCGCATCAGCGCCGAGCCGATGCCGGCATTCTTGAGCGACGGGTCGACGGCAAGCGGGCCAAGCAGCAGCACGGCCGCACCGCCCTCGCCCAGCCTGACATCCCACAGCCGCACGGTGCCGGCCACGCCGCCCGAAGCATCGCGGGCGACGAAGGCCAGGCCTTCCGAGGGCCGCCGGCCACGCCGCAGCTTCTCCGACGACTTTTTCCTGCGCTTCGGCCCCATGGCCCGATCGAGCAACGCCTCGCGCGCCGCAACATCGGCGGCGGTTTCGGCGACCATCACAGAGGCCGGTGCGTGGCCCCCAATTTCAACTGGCATTTCCATTTCAACTGACATTTCCATTTCCGCAATCCCTGGCGAGCGGAGATCTGTTCCACAGGCGAGCCCGGGTGGACGACACGCGCCCACCGGGGATGATCTGATCGGCTCTCTCAGCGCATTTTCAGGCGAAGTTGTGTCCGGTTCGCCGTCCGAAAATGCGCTGAGGAAGCGCCGTCAGATCACGTAGGATCGGAGAGGCTCGAAGCCGTTGAAGGCGACCGCCGAGTAGGTGGTCGTGTAGGCGCCGGTGCCTTCGATCAGCACCTCGTCGCCGATGGTCAGCGACAAAGGCAGCGGATAGGGCGTCTTCTCGTACATCACGTCGGCCGAATCGCAGGTCGGGCCGGCGAGCACGCAAGGTGCGGTCTCCGTGCCGTCATGCGGCGTGACGATCGGGTAGCGGATCGCCTCGTCCATCGTCTCGGCAAGACCGCCGAACTTGCCGATGTCGAGGAACACCCAGCGCACATTGTCATTGGCCGCTTTCTTCGAGATCAGCACGACTTCCGACTTGATGACGCCGGCATTGCCGACCATGCCACGGCCCGGCTCGATGATGGTCTCGGGAAGCGCATTGCCGAAATGCTTGCGCAGCGCCGAGAAGATCGCCTGGCCATAGGCCTGGGCGGCTGGCACGTCACGCAGATAGCGCGTCGGGAAACCACCGCCCATATTGACCATCTTCAACACGATGCCTTCTTCGGCGAGCGTCGCGAACACCACCTTGGCGTCGGCCAGCGCACGGTCCCAGGCGGTCAGGTCGGTCTGCTGCGAGCCGACATGGAACGACACGCCATAGGCGTCGAGGCCGAGCCCCTTGGCATGGCGCAGCACGTCGACGGCCATCGCTGGCACGCAGCCGAACTTGCGCGACAGCGGCCATTCCGCGCCCTCGCCATCGGTCAGCACGCGGCAGAACACGCGCGCGCCTGGAGCGACGCGAGCGATCTTCTCGACCTCTTCGACGCAATCGACGGCGAACAGGCGGATGCCGAGCTGGTAGGCGCGTGCGATGTCACGCTCCTTCTTGATGGTGTTGCCGAAGGAGATGCGGTCCGCCGGCGCACCGGCGTCCATCGCCATCTCGACTTCGGCAACGGAAGCGGTGTCGAAGGACGAGCCCATCGCAGCAAGCAGGCGCAGGATTTCCGGCGCCGGGTTTGCTTTCACCGCATAGTAGATTTTTGAATCGGGCAGCGCCTTCTCGAAGGCGCGGAAATTGTCGCGCACGACATCGAGGTCGACGACGAGGCAGGGACCGGTCGGACGTCGGGTGGCGAGGAAGTCAAGGATGCGCTGGGTGGCCATCGGGGTCTCTCCATCAGCGCCTTTCGGCGCGCAATAAGGCTGCGGGACGCGGGCTGTCAGCCTCGCGAACACGCGGTGGACAAAGGC
Organism: Mesorhizobium sp. WSM4822; assembly: GCF_055811155.1. Taxonomy (NCBI): domain Bacteria; kingdom Pseudomonadati; phylum Pseudomonadota; class Alphaproteobacteria; order Hyphomicrobiales; family Phyllobacteriaceae; genus Mesorhizobium; species Mesorhizobium sp. WSM4822. The sequence continues at coordinate 310,854 of NZ_JBVVQM010000002.1, forward strand.
GGGACGGATATCCATGGAACCAGCCGGTGGAGACCCCGGAACCATGAAGCGCCGTCTCGCGGCGGTGAACCTTGGCCTTGCCCGGCCTCGGTTCGCTTTGTCTGCCTTGGCTTGGATGGGAGACCCGTCCGCACTGCCGGCAATGAAGGTGTGCCTCTTCAGTAACCCCGGTTTTTGGACAACCGGCAGAACACCAGAAAGGCCCGCACCGTCGTTGCTTCAAGGTGTCCTCGGGCTGGCGGTTGGCCGCTAGACCGACTGGAGGGGTTGGCTCCAGTTACCTTACCGATTTCCCTCACCATTCGAGGATCGGCGGACACCCACAGGCACGTGCGACTTTGGGCAAGCGCGATATAAGGGCGAAGACTTTCACAATCAATAAAAATCGTATCGCAGGTTGTAAAATTTCTGGCGTCGAACAATGTTGCGGCAACCGTATCCGGATATCGAACGATGACAGGCACGCACGGCCCTCTCAACGCCTTTCTCGATCTTCGCCAGATGCCAGTGGCACATGCCCAGCTAGGCCCGCTGGCCGGCCTGCGGCTGGCCGTCAAGGACATCTACGACGTCGCCGGCTACCGCACCGGTTGCGGCAATTTGCAAAAATTCGCCGAAAGCCACGCAGCCTCGCGCACCGCACCCGCCGTGCAGATGATCCTCGATGCTGGCGCACGCTTCGTCGGCAAGACGCAGACCGACGAGCTTGCCTTCGCGTTGTTTGGCCAGAATGCGCATTTCTCGTTTCCGGTGAACCCGGCGGCACCCGACCGCGTCACCGGCGGCTCCTCATCGGGGTCGGCGGCGGCGGTGGCGGGCAGGCTGGCCGATATCGCCACCGGCTCAGACACCGGCGGCTCGATCCGCGCCCCGGCGAGCTTTTGCGGACTGATCGGGCTGCGCACCACGCATGGCCGCATTCCGCTCGACGGCACGATGAAGCTGGCGCCGAGCCTCGACACATTCGGCTGGTTCGCCGACGACATCGAGACCTATGAGACCGTCGGCAAGCTGCTGCTCGGCCGCGATCCGCACCAGCACGTGTTGGACCGGCCGCTGGCGCTGGATTGGCTGGATGGATTGGTCGCCCGACCGGCGCTTGCCGAATATGGTGAAATGAAGGGGCTGGCGGGCAAGGTCTTCGGCGCGCCGGTGACGCCGGCAATCCGCTTCTCCTCATCTCCCGATGAACTCTACTGGTGCTTTCGCCGGCTGCAGGCCAGGGAGGCCTGGGCGGTGCATGGCGAATGGATCACCAGCGGCGAGCGCGGCCTCGGCCCGGGCGTAGAGGAGCGTTTCGGCTTTGGCCGCGCCGTCGACGACAAGGCAGCCCAGGCCGAGAAGGTGCGACGTCTGACCTTTCGTGGCGAACTAAGTGCCCTGCTCGGCAAGAACGGCTTCCTTGTCCTGCCGACGGTGCCTGGTCCGGCGCCTTACGTGGACAGCACGCCGGAGCAGTTCCAGGCCTATCGCGAACGGGCGCTCCAACTTCTGTGCCTGGCCGGCCTGTCCGGTTTTCCACAGATCACGCTGCCCGTCGGCTCGGTCGCCGGCGCCCCGTTCGGCCTGTCGCTGCTTGGCCCTTCCGGCAGCGACATTGCCCTGATACGGCTCGGTCGGAAACTTCTCGACGCGGCACGAAAGGCCTGACCATGGACACACTGACGCGCATGCGTGCCTTCATCGACGTGGTCGAGGCCGAGGGCTTTTCGGCGGCGGCGCGCAAGATCGGCCGTTCCAAGGCCTTGCTGTCGAAATATGTGCGCGAGCTGGAAGACGAACTCGGCGCTTTGCTGCTCAACCGCACCACGCGCCAGTTCTCGATGACCGAGGCCGGCCACACCTATTACCGGCGCGCCTCTGAGATCGTGCGCGAGGTCGACAGCCTGGCCGACGCGGTGCGTGAATCCTCCGGCGACGTGCGCGGCCGGATCAAGCTGTCGGCGCCGCGCACCTTCGCCGACGCGCCGATCGGCCAGTCGCTGATCGACTTCGCCAAGCAGCATCCCGACATCGTGCTCGACATCCAGCTCGACGACCGCTTCGTCGATCTGGTCGAGGAGGGCTTCGATCTTGCGGTGCGCATCTCGCGGCTGGAGAACTCGTCGCTGATCGCCAGGCGGCTGGCGCCGTTTTCGATAAAGCTCTGCGCCTCCCCCGAACTGATCGCCAAGCATGGCATGCCGACAAGGCCGCAGGATCTCAGCCGCATGCCTTGCATCGTCGACACCAATGGCCGCGGACTGAACAACTGGCCGTTCAAGGGCGACAATGGCGATCCGGTGAGCGTTTCGGTGTCCGGTCCGGTCGAGGTCAACAGCCCGATGACGGCGAGAGCCGCGGCCGTGGCGGGCCTCGGATTTACCGTCCTGCCGGATTTCATCGCCGCGCCCGACCTCGCGAGCGGCCGGCTGGTGGCGGTGATGGATGACCGTATCCTGTCGGGCGGCGGCATCTTCGCCGTCTACCCGCACCGCCGCTATCTGCCGGCGAAAGTCCGCGTCTTCGTCGACTTTTTGGTGCAGTGGTTCAGGACGCGCGAGGCTGGCTGACCGGCGTCAATAGTCTCGTGGTCCCAATTTCGCCCCCTTTCTGGTAACTCTCGGCAACTCTTCCGAGGCCTATGGAATCGCGACCCAGAATGCACCTGAAACGGCACGCAATCATGCTGGCTTCGGCCTTGGCGGCTAGCTTTGCCGCCACTGGACCGGCTTACGTGCATCCGCATGTCTTCGCCGAGGCCCGCCTCGATGTGATTCTCTCCCCGGATCACCAAAGCGTGAAGGCTCTGCGTCATCTCTGGCGCTTCGACGATCTGTTTTCCTCGACCGTGATGATGGAGTTCGACAAGAACTCCGACCTGAAGCTCGATGACAAGGAGCTGAAGGAAGTCGCCGACACCGTTCATGCCTCGCTGGCCGAGTTCAATTACTTCCAGCTCGTCACCGTCGACGGCAAGGACGTGGCGATGACGCCGCCGCCGCATCTGATGGCCAATTTCGACAACGATCAGCTGATCATCCTTTTCGAGTCCGAACCGAAGGTGCCGATCAAGCTCCACGGCAGGATCGATATCGGCGTCTACGATCCGACATTCTACACGGCGATCGACTTCACCGAGGACTCCAACATCACGGTTGAAGGCCTGCCCTCGAACTGCACCAGCAAGGTGGTCCGTCCGGATCCGGACGAGGCTATCAAGGAAAACCAGAAGACCCTCACCGATGCCTTTTTCAACGATCCGACCGGCACCGATATGAGCAAGATCTTCGCCACCAAGCTCGAACTGACCTGTCAGCCAGAAGGATGAAGCCGGTGACGAAACCGTCCCTGCGTTTGGCATTCGGCCTGTTGGCCCTCACTGTCGCCATGATGCATTTCGCCGACGCCGCTCATGCCCAGAGTTCGCTCGGCATCGGCGTCAATGACGGCATGGCGCCCACCACTGGCCCGTTCGCCCATATCCTGATGTGGATCAATCTCAGGCAGCAGGAATTCTACCGCGCGCTGGCAACGGCGATGAAGGCGATGCGCCAGGACGGCAGCAAGATCTGGATACTCGTCGGCCTGTCCTTCGCCTACGGTATTTTCCATGCTGCCGGCCCCGGCCACGGCAAGGCGGTGATCTCGTCCTACATGGTGGCCAATGAGGTGGCGTTGCGGCGCGGCATCCTCTTGTCCTTCGTCTCGGCGCTGCTGCAGGGCCTGACCGCGATCGCGGTGATGGGGGTCGCCTATTTCGTCCTGCGCGGCACCTCCGTCTCGATGACGGACGCGGCCTGGTTTATGGAGATCATGAGCTTTGTCTTCGTCACCCTGTTCGGCGCCTGGCTGCTGTGGCGCAAACTCGGCCCCGCCGTCCTGCGTCTGTTCGGCAAGGGCCCGGCCTACAGCCTGTCGGCGGCTCATGCCGGCCATTCTCACGCCGGTCATTCTCATGGGGGTCATTCTCATGGGGGCCATTCGCATGCCGGTCACTCCCATGCAGCTCACAGCCATTCGGCGCATGCTCATTCGCACGCGCTACACGCGCATGACCATGCGCACGGCCCTTCGCACGATCATCACGATCATGCCGAACGCGATCACGCTCATCACGATCACGCGGCCGGCGAAGTCTGCGACACCTGCGGCCATTCGCACGCACCCGATCCGGCGCTGCTGTCGGGCGACCGCTTCGACTGGCGCACGGCGTGGACGGCGGTGGCGGCGGTCGGCATCCGCCCCTGCTCCGGCGCCCTGATCGTGCTGAGCTTCGCCCTGCTCAACGGGCTCTGGCTCGGCGGCCTGCTGTCGGTGCTGGCGATGTCGCTTGGCACGGCCATCACCGTTTCGGCACTGGCGACACTGGCGGTGACCGCCAAGAACTGGGCGGTGTATTTCGCCGGCGACGGCCGCATGGGCAACCGCATCCACTCGATCGTCGAGATCGGCGGCGCGGCGTTTGTGTTCCTGTTCGGACTGCTGCTGCTGTCGGCGAGTTTGGCGAGCGGCGGATAGGCCGGCGCCACGAGGTTCGGAGTTTAACCCGCGATCTTGCCGCCGAGCTCATCCTCGATGTGAGCGCGGATGATCTCGTCAAAACTCTTTTCGGCGCTGAAGCCGAGCTCCCGTGACCGCTTTGCCTCGAAGCGCGTCGGCCAGCCCTTGACGATCGCCCAGATCGTGTCATCCGGAACCTCGCGGATCAGGCTTACCGCCTTCGGCCCGGCGATGCGTTCCAGCGCCTCGATCTGCTCGCCGACGGTGACGGCAACGCCGGGCATCGTCAGGTTGCGGCGCGGCCCGACTGCGCTGCCGTCGATCCCTGCCGCATGGATCAGGAAGTTCACCGCCGAGCGCGGGCTGGCATGCGTGTGCACGACCGAGCGCGGCACCGGCAGGATCGCTTCGTGGCCGCTCAACGGCTCGCGGATGATGCCGGAGAAGAAGCCGGACGCCGCCTTGTTCGGCTTGCCCGGCCGCACGCAGATCGTCGGCAGCCGGATGCCGATACCGTCGAAGAAGCCGCGCCTGGTATAGTCGGCCAGCAGCGCTTCGCTCATCTGCTTCTGGGTGCCGTAGGAGGTCAGCGGCGTCGGATGGAAGTCGTCGGGAATGACATCCGGGAACGGCGCGCCGAACACCGCGATCGACGAGGTGAAGACGACGCGCGGCGCAAAGCCCGCCAGCCGGATGGCATCGAACAGGGCCCGCGTGCCATCGAGATTGACGCGGTAGCCGAGATCGAAATTCGCTTCCGCCTCGCCCGACACGATGCCGGCAAGATGGAACACGACGTCGGGGCGCGATGCGACCAGGCGCTCAGTGGCCCCTGCTTCGGCGAGATCGCCAGTGTGCAGCGTGACGCTGACGCCATCCAGGCTCGGGGCCTGTGGTGGCACGATATCGTGTAAATCCAGCGCCGTGATCTTGCGGCCGCGCAGCGTGCCGTCCTTGGCCAGCCGGGCGATGAGCTTGCGGCCGACCATACCCGCGGCGCCAGTGATCAGAATGCGCATATCGAAAATCCCTTGCCTATTTACCCTGATTTTTGCGCTGGTTGCGGGCCCGCAACCAGAACACCGAGAAGAACGCCAGCACGAAAACGATGCCAAAGGCGCCGGCCAGCACGGTCGAAAGGCTGCCGAGTGCCAGCATCACGGTCGGCAGGTAGTAGGCGCCGATACCGAACAGAAGCATGATCCACACGGCAGCGACAAGAGCATTCCTGGTGTCACGATCCATCACGCCGCACCAGGGCAGCGGGTGTTCATCAAGCTGGTTTTCAAGGTTTTGCAACTCCCGAGGCAGGACAATCGACATCGATCGATCCGGTCCTAGTGATGGTGGTCGTGATATGCAGCCGCTTCATGCTCGTGCCCATGCTCGTGCTCGTCGCCGTCGTCGGCGCACTGGCCGAATTCCGGTTCCACGGTGGCATGGCTGATGCCGTGCTCGCTGGCAAGCCGCTTCTTGACGGCACTCACCGCCTGATGCGCATCGACGCCCTCGTCGAGACAGGCATGCAGCGTCGCCATATTGCTGGTCCCGTCGAGCGACCAGACATGCATGTGGTGCACTTCGCGCACGCCCTGGACCGTCGCCTCGATATCCCGGGCGATCAGATCGCGGTCGAGGCTTGGCGGCACGCCCTCAAGCAGCACATGGGCGGCTTCCCGCATCAGCGACCACGCCGTGTAGAGGATCAGCAGCGAGACCAGGACCGACAGGATCGGGTCGATCGGCGTCCAGCCGGTCGCCAGGATGACCAGCGCCGCCGCGATGGCCGCCGCCGAGCCGAGCAGGTCGCCAAGCACATGCAGGATGGCGCCGCGCATGTTCAGGCTTTCGCGGTCGCCGCCATGCAGCACGAAGAACGCGCCGATGTTCACCAGCAGGCCGAGGATCGCCACCACCAGCATCGGCCCGCCAAGCACCGGTGCCGGCGCCTGCAGGCGCCCCCAGGCCTCGTAGACGATCCACAGCGCGATGACGAAGATGGCGAAGCCGTTGGTATAGGCCACCAGCGTCTTGACCCGGCCGAAGCCATAGGTGAGGCGAACGGTCGCCGGACGGCCGCCAAGATGAAACGCATACCAGGCAAGGCCGAGCGCGATCGAGTCAGCGAGCATGTGGCCGGCATCGGCCAGCAGCGCCAGCGAGCCGGTGAGGATGCCGCCAAGCGCTTCGGCGACCATGAAGCCGCCGGTCAGGCAGGCTGCGATCAGAACGCGTTTCTTGTCGGTCGAGCCATGGACATGGCCGGGCCCATGATCGTGCCCAATGTGATCGTGCCCGCTGTGATCGTGCCCGCTGTGATCGTGGGTATGTGCCAATGGCGAACTCCTAGGCGCCGAATTCCGCGCGACAATCCTCGAGCCGTCGCTTCTGCTGGCCGTCGCCATCGAAATTGAACGGATCGAGCCATGCCTCGTAGGCACGGCGCAGCGCCGGCCACTCCTTGTCGATGATCGAATACCACGCAGTGTCGCGGTTTTCACCCTTGACGATCAGATGCTGGCGGAAAATGCCTTCGAACTTGAAGCCGAACCGTTCGGCGGCCCGCTTCGATGGCTCGTTGCGGTTGTTGCACTTCCATTCGTAGCGGCGGTAGCCGAGCTCGTCGAAGATGTATTTCATGAACAGGAACTGCGCTTCGGTTGCACCCGGCTTGCGCGAGATGAGCGGCCCCCAATAGATGTTGCCGATCTCGATGACGCCGTACGCCGGATCGATGCGCATCAGCGTCTGGCGCCCGGCGACCTTGCCGCTGGCCTTGTCGATGACGGTGAAGAACAGCGGATCCTCGCTGGCCTCGACCTTGTCCAGCCATGGCTGGAAGGCGGCGCGGGTCTCCGGCGGATAATCGGGCAACCAGGCGAAGCGGCCGTCGATGTCGGACACGGAGGACGCTTCATAGAGGCCATCGCCATGTTTTGCGGCACTCAGCGGTTCGAGCCGGACAGTGCTTCCGTCGATGGTCTTGCGTTCGGGCCGCGGGCGCGGTTGCCAATCCCTGAGATTTTCCGACACCGAAAGCTCCAATCCGTTTGACTTTTGCCAGCCGAAGCTCACAAAAACGCGACCCAACAGCAAGAACCACACGGACGGGAAAAATGCTCCACACGATTTCGGCCTTCGACCGCCTTGGCGAGGAAAACGCCTTTGCCGTGCTCGCGAGGGCCACAGCACTTGCCCAACAAGGCCGCGACATTGTCAATCTCGGCATCGGCCAGCCGGACTTCAAGACGCCGCAGCACATCGTCGAGGCGGCGATCAAGGCGCTGCGCGACGGCCATCACGGCTATACACCGGCCAATGGCCTGCTGGCGACGCGCGAGGCGGTGGTGCGCCGCACGCTCACCACCACCGGTGTCGAAGTATCGCCCGAAACGGTGATGATCCTGCCCGGCGGCAAGCCAACCATGTTCGCCGCGATCCTGATGTTCGGCGAACCTGGCGCCGAAATCCTCTATCCCGATCCGGGCTTCCCCATCTATCGCTCGATGATCGAGTTCACCGGTGCAGCCCCTATTCCCGTGCCGATGCGCGAGGAAAACGGCTTTGCCTTCTCCGCCGAGGAGACGCTGGCGCTGATCACTTCGAAGACCAGGCTGCTGATCCTCAACTCGCCCGCCAATCCGACCGGCGGCGTCACGCCGCGTGCCGAGATCGAGAAACTGGTCAAGGGGCTGGAGGCGCATCCGCAGGTCGCCATCCTCTCCGACGAGATCTACGACGTCATGACCTATGATGGCGAGACGCATTGCTCGCTGCTCGGCTTTCCCGAGATCCGCGACCGGCTGATCGTGCTCAATGGCTGGTCGAAGACCTGGGCGATGACCGGCTGGCGCATGGGCTGGTCGATCTGGCCGAATGGCGACAGGGGCGCCCATCTCTACGACAAGGTGCGCAAGCTGGCGGTCAACTGCTGGTCCTGCGTCAACGCGCCGAGCCAGTTCGCCGGCATCGCGGCAATCGACGGCCCGCAAGACGATGTCGCCAAGATGATGGGCGCCTTCGACCGCCGCCGGAAGATCGTCGTCGAGGGGCTGAACGCGCTGCCCAATATGTCCTGCATCACGCCCAAAGGCGCGTTCTACGCTTTCCCCAACGTCTCGAAGACCGGCTGGAAAGCCAAGAAACTTGCCTCGGCGCTGCTCGACGAGGCCGGCGTGGCGCTGATCGGCGGTCCCGATTTCGGCATTCTCGGCGAAGGCTATATCAGGCTCTCCTACGCCAATTCCGAGGAGAACATCTTGCGGGCGCTGGAACGGATCGGGGCCTTCCTGGCGAAGTAAGCTTGAAAGCGGCCCGCTGTCCTCTTCCGGACAATTTGCGGCTGTGGCATGACCGTGTCATGAGCCGTCCGGAGGCGCGCGGCCGGGACTGGGCGTGCGTGTCGAGAACGGCTACGGTCCTCGGATCAGGATCGAAGTGGGGTGACATCGGATGTTCTATGCAATCCTTGCCTATCATGTGGAAGACGCAATCAAGGCGCTGACGCCGCAGGAAGATACGGCGCTGATGGCTGACTTGCTCAAGATCCATGAAGGGCTCTATGCCGACGGCAGCCTTGGCCCGTCGGCGCGGCTTGGCGCGACACAATCGGCCTGCACCTTGCGCGGCGGCTTGATCGTCGACGGCCCCTTCGCCGAAACCAAGGAACAGCTTCTCGGCCTCTATGTCGTCGACTGCCCGACGCGGGACGATGCCATCGCTATCGCGCGCGACTTTCGTCGCGTCAATCCGACCGCCGTCTACGAGATCCGTCCTATCGCGCTCTATCTGCCCGGCGCAGAGCTACCGGGAGAATAACTACCCACGCCCGACAAACGGCATCTTGGTCGCCATGACGGTCATGAACAGCACGTTGGCGTCGAGCGGCAGGCTGGCCATGTGGACGACGGCGTCGGCGACGCGCTGAACATCCATCACCGCTTCGGCTGATATGGAGCCGTTGGCCTGCGGCACGCCGACCGTCATCGCCTGCGCCATATCGGTCAGGGCATTGCCGATGTCGATCTGGCCGCAGGCGATGTCATAAGGCCGGCCGTCGAGCGCCAGCGTCTTGGTCAGCCCTGATATGGCATGCTTGGTCGCCGTGTAGGGCACCGAGCCCGGGCGCGGCGCATAGGCCGACACCGAACCGTTGTTGATGATGCGGCCACCCATCGGCTTCTGCTTGCGCATGGCGCCAAAGGCGGCACGGGCACACAGGAACGAACCGGTGAGGTTGACGCCGACGATATCGTTCCACACTTCGACCGGTATCTCGTCGATCGGCGTCGATTTGTAGCCCATGCCGGCATTGTTGAAGAGCAGGTCGACACGGCCGAAGGCCGCCGCCACGGTCTCGAACAGATCGTCGACCTCGCCTGCCTTGCTGATATCGCAGGCAACCGCCAGGGCCTTGGCATCGGTGGACCCGGCCTCGGCCACGGCTGCATCCAGCACGGATTTGCGGCGTCCGCAGAACACTGTGTTCCAGCCCGCCTTGAGCAGCGCCGTGGCGACGCTCTTGCCGATGCCCGTGCCGGCCCCGGTGACGATGGCGGTTCTTTGTTCGGTCATGGCTGTTGTCCTCCGGCAGCGCTGCGCTTGCTCGACTGATTTTCGGGGTTTGGCTCGAAAAAGGAAGGCATCGCAAATGACGGCGGCGATGGCAAGCGTGTCCATCCGATCGGGCCGACAAAAAGGGCGGCCATTGGCGACCGCCCCTGATCTGAACCGGGCTTGGGAGGAGGAAAAGCCGATCCGACTATGTTGAATGATGCGCTTGCTGGGTTAACGAGAGGTTAACCCGGAAAGCGCCTCCTGTGCCGTTTTGGCCTACCAGCGCGGATTGGGTGACGTCCCTGCCGTGGCCGGCACCTTGGCCGCCGAAACCGTTGCCTCGACATGGTCGACCAGCGCGTCCGGCAGGCCGAGCCGGCCTGCAAGCAGGTCGAGGTAGCCACGCTCGGCGCGGGTGTCGGGATCGATGGTCAGGCGCGACGCCGTGTAGAGTTCGAGCTTCTGCGCGTCGGTCTTGGCGCCGGCGACCAGCGTGTCGAGGTCGAGCGGGCTTGCCAACTCCGCCATCAGGAACTTTTCGGCATCGGAGTCTATGCCGGCCAGGCTGAGCTTGCCGGCGATCTTCTGGCGCTCTTCATCGTCGATATGGCCATCGGCCTTCGCCGCCGAGATCATCGCCCGTATCAGGGTCAGCGTGAATTCGTCCTCGCCTTGCGGCGCCTGCGACGGGTGGAAGGCGGTGTCCTTGGGCGGCGGCAGCAATTCCGGTTCGCCGGCGGCCGGTGCTTCGGCGGGTGCGTTGCCGGCCTTGTAGTTCTGGTAGGCCTTGTAGGCGAGGCCGCCGATGGCGGCCAGTCCGCCAAGCTTCACCGCGGCGCCCGTCACGTTACGACCGGCACCAGTTCCAAGCAGCACGGCGGCCAGTGCGCCGGCGGCCAGCGGATTGTCCTTGGCCATCTGCACGGCCTGCCCCGCCTTGTCGCGGACGGTGCCGCTGGTGCCGGGGATTTGCGAGCCGAGCAGATCGTCGAGAAGCTTCTTGGGATCGAACATTCAGTGCCTCCAGGATTTGCCCGGCCGAACGGGCAGGTTTCGAACGTCGAAGACGTAGGTCCCGAAACTTGACATTGCAATGACAGGCGGCCGCTTTGCAGCAGCTCGATGCCTGGATCAGGAGCCGATATGCGGCTCTCTGCCCCGCGCCTGCGCAAGCTCGACCTGGCGCTGGCGCTCGGCATAACGCTGGCGGTCCTCGTTCGAACGCGCATCGAAACAATGCGGGCAGGAAATACCGGCGGCGAATTTGGGCGACGTCAGGTCGCCCGGTGTCAGCGGGTGGCGGCAGGCGCGGCACAGTTCCGCTTCGCCCTCGGCGAGGCCGTGCGACACCGAAACGCGCTCGTCGAAGACGAAGCACTCGCCTTGCCAGAGGCTCTGTTCGGCCGGAACCTCTTCGAGATATTTGAGAATGCCGCCCTTGAGATGGAAGACATCCTCGAAGCCGAGCGATTTGACATAGGCGGTTGCCTTTTCGCAGCGAATACCGCCGGTGCAGAACATCGCCACCTTGCGGCCTTCGAGTTCCCCCCGGTGCGCCTCCACCCAGGCCGGGAACTCGCGGAAGCTTGCGGTGCCCGGGTCGATCGCACCCCTGAATGTGCCGATCGACACCTCGTAGGCATTGCGCGTGTCGATGACGACAGTGCCGGGCTGCGAAATCAGAGCGTTCCAGTCGGCCGGCGCGACATAGGTGCCGGCACTTTTCGAAGGATCGATGTCATCGACACCCATGGTAACGATCTCGCGCTTCAGCCGCACCTTCATGCGGTGGAACGGCATGTCCGCGGCTGCGCTGTACTTGACCTCGAGGCCCGCCAGCCCTTCGATGGCTTCGAGATACAAGATCAGTTCGGCAATTGCCGCCTCGCTGCCGGCGACGGTGCCGTTGATGCCTTCATGCGCCAGCAGCAGCGTGCCCTTGATGCCGCGCCCGCAGCAGAAGGCGGCGAGCGGCGCGCGCAGTTCTTCGAAAGCGTCGAGCCGGGCAAACCGGTAGAGCGCTGCGACGCGGAAGGGTGGAAGTGATGTCATTGCCGAAGCCACTAGACGCTCACGAAAGCCTATTCAAGGCAAAGCAGGCATCCTGTTCGGAGGTCCCGGGCGCAAATCTGCACCATAGGCGAATTTGTACCATAGCTGAGATCAGGGAGTCAAGAAAAAATTCCTATCCTGACAAAGCTGCCGGCACAAACCTGCCGACACCGCCGCCGAGCTGGCAGCCGCCTTTGTGAGCTAAGCTTGGCGAGCATGGGCGACACGTGACATCGCGACACGGCCGGTTTCGTGGACAGGAAAACGGCCTTCTGCTAATCGGTTGAATTGTCCACGCCACGGAGAGACACATGCCCAGCAAGACCGAAAAACTCCTGTCGCTCCTCAACGGCCAGCCGGTCATCCCGGTGCTGAAGATCTCCGATGTCGCCAATGCCGTGCCGCTGGCGCGCGCGCTGGCGCGCGGCGGCCTGCCCGCGATCGAGATCACGCTGAGGACCGCCGATGCGCTGGAAGCTATCCGGCGGGTCGCTGGTGAAGTCGAGGACGCCATCGTCGGCGCCGGCACCATTCTCGATGCCAGGCAGTTCGAAGAGGCGGCTGCCGCGGGCTCGCGCTTCATCGTCAGCCCCGGCATCACCCGCGAGCTTCTGTCGGCAGCCGCCGGCAGCGATGTTCCGCTGCTGCCCGGCGCCATCACGCCCGGCGAGATCATGGCGGCGCGGGAAGCCGGCTTGCGCTTCCTGAAATTCTTCCCGGCCGAGCAGTCGGGCGGCATCGCTTCGCTGAAGGCCTTCGCCTCGCCGCTCGCCGATGTGAAATTCTGCCCGACCGGCGGCATCTCGGCCAAGAACGCGGCCGACTATCTCAGCCTGCCCAACGTGGTCTGCGTCGGCGGCTCCTGGGTGGCGCCCGACGACCTCGTCAAGGCCGGCAAGTGGGACGAGATCGAAGCCCTGGCGCGCGCGGCGAGCAAGCTTGCGAAATAAGGCCTCGGCCACGGGATGAAGAAACCCGGCCGACTCGCGTCGACCGGGTTTGTCAAATCGGCTCCGAACCGGATCAGCTGCAGACCCGAACCTTTTCAACCACCCTGTGGTGATGCTTCCAGCTTGTGACCACCTTGGTCCGGCAGTGCTTCTTCATGTGCATATGGTCATGAGTTTTGACGACAATGGTCTCGGCCTGCGTAGGGGCGATGGCCGCCGAAGCGGTTGCCAATGCGATGACCGATGCCAATAGGATGTTCTTCATGGATCTCCCCGGGTTTGAACGAACCTGTATTAACCCGGGGAATAGGCCGACCGTTCCGGCTTCACGAGAAGTTCAGCCGCGCGTGACCGTGCAGGCTGGCCCGGTTCGCTGAACAGCAAAAAGCCGCGCTGGTTGCCCGGCGCGGCTTTGTCGATTGATTTGCCGTCATTTGGTCTGGAAGCGGGCTACCGACATGAACTTGACGGCGTTGCCGGTGAAGCGGTTGGCATCGGCCACCTGGCTGCTCGGCTGGAAGCCGGCCGTGTAGACTTCGCTCGGCGGCGTGTGCACGATGCTGTAGGCGTAGCCCGGCGCCGTCGTCGCGCTTGAAACGGTGGCGACATGCTCGCCGCTGGTCAATGCCCAGCGGGCGGCCTGCGGTGCGGCTGCAACCACCATGGCCTTGGGGCCTGGCTTCAGGTCGCGGGCGGTGGCTCTCGATTCCTTGCGGGTCGTCTTGACGCCGGCGCCGATCGCGGCGGCCGGATCGGAACCGACTGGGCGGGCAACGACGGCATCGCGCGGCGATGCGGCGTTGGTGCCTGGATCGTTGAACGCCGAACGCGGCTCGGATCCGGACAAGGAAGCAAGCTGGTAATCGGCCGCACCGACCTGGGCATTGGCTTGGTCGAGCACGGCCTTGACCGCATCCGGCCTGGCCATCTCGGGCCGCGCCGTCGGCAGCACCGAGAACGCATCGGTCGCCGTCTTGCTTTGATCAGCCGTCTCGGCCAGCGCCATCAGCACATCCTTGCTGGGCGGCGCAGCCAAAGCGGCCGGCAGCGAATTGTCGGGACGCCATGTCGGCAACGGTATGTTGTTGACCGCGACCTGGGCCGGATTAGCCGAAGCCGTTGCATCGGCCACGCCGAAAGGAACGCTCGCCGGCGCATGCGCGGTCGCCACGGCCTGCTCGGTGGTGGCTGTCGCCTCCGCCATCGCAAAAGGAACATTCTCAGGCTGCTGAGCGCCGACATCGGCTTTTGGCCGCGGTGCGAAATCCGGCAGCGGAACGCTTCGGGCCGGCAATGCCGCGATGATCGTCTCCGGCGTGTCCTCTTCCGGCTCCGGAGCCTGCTGCTCGGCCACCTGCGGAATCTCGGCGCGCCGCGCATTCTCCGGCGCCACGATGGCAATGCCCGGGAGGTTGCTGGTCTTGGCTGCCGCTGCCGGCTTCAGGTTTCTCGCTTTGGGCGGAGGGGCGGCCGAAGCGGTCTGGACATCGGCGCTGTCGTCGGCCTCGTCGTCGCCGCCGCCACCGAAGAAAGCCGACAGGAAGCCACCTGACTTCTTGCCGCTGCCGCCAGCACTGGCCATCTCGATGGCCGGCGAGCCTGAACCCTTGCGCGCCTTGTAGGAGGCGAGCGCCTGCTCAAAGCCGGGCAGCGGCCTGCCGTCGCTCGGCACATGCAGCGTCTTGCCATTGGGGAACAGGCTGACCAGTTCCTGCCGGCTGATACCGGGCCAATGGCGCACATTGCCGATATCCATGTGGACGAACGGCGAACCGGATGACGGATAGTAGCCGACGCCGCCGCCCTGCATCTTGAGACCGATGTTGCGCAGCTTCTTAAGCGGCACGCCGGGAATATAGAAATCCATCGCCTTGCCGAGCATGTGCTGGCTCTTCTCGGCGACGCCCCTGCTGCGGCCACGCAGCATCGAGTTCGTCGACGGCGAGCGATAGCCGCAGATGACCTGGATGTAGTCCGTGGCGCCGGCTTCCCGATACGCTTCCCAGACCAGATCCAGCAGGCGCGGATCCATCTTGGTCGGCTCGTTGCGACGCCAGTCGCGCAAAATGATGTTGATCTTCCTGAGACCCTCGGGAACGTAGCGGCCGTTGCGCTTGTAGACGATCTCGGCCTTCTCGTGGGTGTGGAGATGATAAAGCTTCAGCGACCGTGTTTCGGCGCTGGCTCCGCTCGCAGCCGCGGCAACAAAACCAAAAGCGACAACCAACACTGCCAGCCACTTCGGCCAGACGCTCAAATGATGGTGCCGCCTGTTTGTGTGTCGTTCGATTCTGTTCAAATCAAAAGGCCTTGCAGGCTGCCGTTTGTCCCCGGATTTGTCCAAACGGATGTGGCATTAGCACACCCGAATATCGATCCTAATGGTTAATCATCGCTTATTGAAGCCGAAATGCGGTAACACCGTGGCGATATCCCGTCAAAAATTGTTCACAAGGTTTCTTGGTAAACCGCTGGTTTAGATCAGATTTCCGCCTTCGGCCCGAACACGATCTGTTACCGTTAGCCTTAATGCGTGAACAGAGCTGTCCATGACACAGCCACAATGCCGCCGAAATGGCGATACAAGGCCTGCTGTGGCATTGCAAGCTAGCGTCGGCCTTGCGGCAAGCCGGATTCCGAAGCTCAGCCCGGCATCGCCCTTAGGAGGCGAGCCGGTCTACGCGGCCCGTCTCCGGATCGATGCCGTGTTCCTTGAGCTTGCGATAGAGCGTCGAGCGACCGATCCCGAGCCGGCGGGCGACTTCGCTCATCTGTCCGTTGTAGTGATCGATGGCAAGCTTGATCATCTCGAGTTCGACATCGGCCAGTGCCCGCACATTGCCGCGCTCGTCGAGCGCCCGCAACGTGCCGAAGCGAGGCTGCAGCCTTGCCGGCGGATCGAACGCGATTGCTGGGCCGCCCTCGCCGGGCAAGGCTTCGTCCTCGCGCTCCTGCAAAGACTGGGAGGGCGCCGGCGCATCGCCGTCCATATCCAGGTTGACGGTGCCTTCCACTTGCGCCCGTATCTGCGGGAAGTCCTCGGCGGAAAGCACATCGCCTTCGCAAAGCACCGAGGCCCGGAAGACGGCATTTTCGAGCTGCCGGATGTTTCCAGGCCAGTCATAGGCCTGCAGCACGGCGAGCGCTGCCGCCGAAATACCCTGCAGGCGACGGTGCGGGTCGGCCGGCGCCACCTTCTCCATGAAATGGGTGACCAGATAGGGGATGTCGTCGCGGCGGTCGCGCAGCGGCGGCACGAAGATCGGGTAGACGTTCAGCCGATAGAACAGATCCTCGCGGAACTTGCCGTCCTTGACCTGCTGCAGGAGGTTGCGGTGCGTCGCCGAAATCAGCCTGATGTCGACCCTGACGGTCGAGCGTCCGCCGACCGGATCGACCTCGCCGTCCTGGACCGCGCGCAACAGCTTGACCTGCACGTCGAGCGGCAGGTCGCCGATCTCGTCGAGAAACAGTGTGCCCGAATGCGCTTCGACGAACTTGCCCGTGTGTTTGTCGGTGGCGCCGGTGAACGAGCCCTTCTCATGGCCGAACAGGATCGATTCGACCAGATTGTCGGGGATGGCGCCGCAATTGACGGTGACGAAGGGTTTCGAGCGGCGGTCGCCACTGCCCTGGATGGCGCGCGCCACCAGTTCCTTGCCGACGCCGGACTCGCCCTCGATCAGGATCGGGATGTTGGATGCCGCCGCTTTCTGGCCAAGACGGATCACCCTGTCCATGGCCGGGCTGTGCGTAATCATGTCCTTGAAGGTCAGAAGGCCGCCGCGCCGGCGCGACGTGCGCTTGACCTCGCCCTCGACGGCCTCGACCTTGAGCGCATTGCCGATCGACGCCTGCAGCCTGTCGGGAGACGCCGGCTTGACGACGAAATCGAAGGCGCCATGACGCATCGCCGAAACCACGGTCTCGATGCCGCCCTGAGCGGTCTGCACGATGGCAGGCACGTTGATGTCGCGCTCGCGCATCGCCTTCAGCACGCCGATACCGTCGAGACCGGGCATGACCAGATCGAGGATGACCACCGACACCTCGCGGGCGCGGGGTCCATCGAGGATATCGAGAGCGGCCGCGCCGCCGTCGACAACGATTGCGCTGTAGCCGAACCGCGTCACCGCCGCTTCGAGCAGCCGGCGTTGCACCGGATCGTCATCGACTATGAGTATGGAACCTGTCATGACTGATACAACTACGCCCGCCCGAGGAATCCTGCCCTGTGGACCATCTTGGCACAGGGTTCTAAATAAGGTTTCAAAAAACCCGGTGAATGAATTCCTTAGGATTTGACCGGCTTCTCGTTTCTCCTTGAACCTTGGCCACGGAAGGTGTCGGCAATGCATAAGGATTCTGGCCACATGGGTTCCGCACGGCGGCTGGCGGCGCCGGCGTCCGGTCAGGGCGCGGCCGAGCTGGGCGACCTGCCGGAATGGAACCTTGCCGACCTCTATGCCGGCATGGACGCGCCAGAACTGAAGCGCGACATCGCCAAGGCCGCCACTGACGCGGTCAGCTTCGAAAGCCGCTGGAAGGGCACGCTGGCCGCCGAGGCCGAGCGCGGCAGCGCCGGCAGGCTGGGCGAGGCGCTCGTCGCC
The DNA here is from genome assembly GCF_055811155.1 of Mesorhizobium sp. WSM4822. NCBI lineage: Bacteria > Pseudomonadati > Pseudomonadota > Alphaproteobacteria > Hyphomicrobiales > Phyllobacteriaceae > Mesorhizobium > Mesorhizobium sp. WSM4822. Next base: position 328,504 of record NZ_JBVVQM010000002.1, read on the forward strand.
TACGAAGCGCTGGAGGAACTGATCGGCCGCATCGTCTCCTATGCGGGTCTGGTTTATGCCGGAAACACCGCTGATCCCCAGCGCGCCAAGCTCTATGGTGACGTCCAGGAGAAGATGACCGACGCCAGCGCGCACCTTCTGTTCTTCGCGCTCGAACTCAACCTGATCGACGATGCGTCGATCGAAGGCGCGCTCGCCGGCGATCCCGCCTTCGGTCACTACCGGCCGTGGGTGCTCGATCTGCGCAAGGACAAGCCCTACCAGCTTGAGGACCGCGTCGAGCAGCTCTTCCACGAAAAGTCGATCACCGGGCGCGGCGCCTGGAACCGCCTGTTCGACGAGACGATGACCGACCTTCGCTTCGACAACGACGGCGAGGAACTGACGCTGGAGCCGGCGCTGAACCGTTTGCAGGACGCCGACGGCGAGGTGCGCCGCCGGGCGTCCGAGGCGCTGGCCACGACCTTCCGCAAAAATTTGCGCACCTTCACGCTGATCACCAACACGCTGGCCAAGGACAAGGAGATATCCGACCGCTGGCGCGGCTTCGAGGACATCGCCGATTCACGCCATCTCGCCAACCGCGTCGAGCGCAGCGTGGTGGACGCCCTGGCTTCCGCCGTTCGCGATGCCTATCCGCGCCTGTCGCACCGCTATTACGCGATGAAGGCACGCTGGCTGGGCATGGAGGTGATGAACCACTGGGACCGCAACGCGCCGTTGCCGGATACGCCCCAGGCGATCATTGGCTGGGACGAGGCCAGGAACACCGTGCTGTCCGCCTATCAGCGCTTTTCGCCCGACATGGCCGAGATCGCGCGAACCTTCTTCGACCGCAATTGGATCGACGCGCCGGTGCGGCCCGGCAAGTCGCCTGGCGCCTTCGCGCATCCGACCGTGCCGTCGGCGCATCCCTATGTCCTGCTCAACTACATGGGCAAGCCGCGCGATGTGATGACGCTGGCGCACGAGCTTGGCCATGGGGTGCATCAGGTGCTGGCCGGCGGCCAGGGCGCACTGATGGCCTCGACGCCGCTGACGCTGGCCGAGACGGCATCGGTCTTCGGCGAGATGCTGACCTTCCGCTCGCTGCTCGACCAGACCACCGACCGGCGCGAGCGCAAGGCCATGCTCGCCCAGAAGGTCGAGGACATGATCAACACGGTCGTACGCCAGATCGCCTTCTATGAATTCGAGCGCAAGGTGCATGCCGAACGCAAGAACGGCGAACTGACCTCCGACAGGCTCGGCCAGTTCTGGCTCGAAGTGCAGGCCGAAAGTCTGGGTCCCGCGATCAAGCTGCGCGAAGGCTACGAGGTGTTCTGGACCTACATCCCGCACTTCATCCATTCGCCCTTTTACGTCTATGCCTATGCTTTCGGCGACTGTCTGGTAAACTCGCTCTACGCGGTCTACCAGAACGCCGAGCGCGGCTTTCAAGACAAGTATTTCGAAATGCTGCGCGCCGGCGGCACCAAACATCATTCCGAGCTTCTGGCGCCCTTCGGGCTCGACGCCACCGATCCCGCCTTCTGGCAGATCGGACTTGGCGTCATCAGCGGCCTGATCGACGAGCTGGAAGCGCTCGACGCTTGAAACGCGTCCCTCTAACAGTTTAGCCGGAATGCATGTTGGGACAGCTCTACTATCGTCCTAAATATCTGTTCTTGAAGTACTCTCCACCGAAGTTTTCCGATAGCTTTCCACAAGCTCTATGATAGCCTTCACTCCAAGCTCAGCCGGAGCGCATGCGGATCGGCGAGGAGAAATCTCAGCCGGCCGTGGCGCTCAGGCGAACGCGACAACGGTCGTTGGCCATGGGCAAGCAAAGCCGATCGCCGACAGCTCGAACCGAAGCCGGCTGTTCTGCTTACCGCGGAACCACCAAGAGTAGTCCTTCGCCGAAGGTCATGACCCACGGCAGACGGATCTGACTGGAGAGAGACAATGGGCACTTTTTTCTACGTGGTCCTGGCGTTCCTGATAGGCGTGTTGGTCGGCTGGTTCCTTTGGGGGCGCCTGCGCGGTGAACTCGACAGCTTGCGCGGCGACCTCGACCGTACACGCAGCGAACGCGACAGGCTGCGCACCGACGGCGACCGCCTGACCGGCGAACTCGATGCATGCGGCAAGACCCGCGCCGACCTCGAGCGCCGGCTGCGTGAAGCGTCGGCCGCACCTGCCGCCGGAAGCAGCGCGGCAAAGCCGGCAAGCCAGGCGCCGGCGGCCCTGATGTCGACCCCCGTGACGGCCAAATCCGCCGCCACAAAGCCGGCGCCGGCCAAACCGGCCGCTGCGAAAGCGGTCGCTGCCAAGCCGGCAGCGAAACCCGCCGCCACCAAAACCTCGGCTCCAGCCAAATCCGCAACGAGCAAACCTGCAACAGCCAAGTCTGCAACAGCCAAGCCAGCATCCGGCCCAGCATCCGGAAAGCCCGACAATCTGCGCCGGCTGATCGGTATCGGTCCGGTCAACGAGAAGCTGCTCAAGGCGCAAGGCGTCACCAGCTTCGCCCAGATCGCGTCCTGGACCGCCGCCGATGTCAAACGGATCGAGGACGTCATGAATTTCGACGGCCGCATCGCGCGCGAACGCTGGATCGAGCAGGCCAAGCTGCTCGCCGCCGGCAACGAGAAGGAATTCGCCAAGCAGTTTCCAACAGCCGGAACGTCCAGCAACAGCTGATCGCCAGGCACGACCTGAAGATTGCAAGCGGCGGCGCCATATCGGCGCCGCCGTTACTCTTGGTTCCTGAGTTGGCCCAAACGTCGGCTTTAAGAGGCAGCGTGCCGTTCCCTCGATTGCGCGCGGGCGGCACCCCATATAGAGCGGTTGATGCTTCATAGACCGCAGCATGAGTCCCATGTCCCTGCCCGCCGCAATTTTTCGCAATGACAAAAGCGCGCGCCAGCTCGTTTTCGACCGGCCGGCCGATATCATCGTGGCGCACGAAGCAGGGGATTTCGAACCGGCTCTGGAAGCAGCACAAGCCGCGCATGATGCAGGCAAATGGCTTGCCGGCTATTTCTCGTATGAGGCGGGCTACCTGCTCGAACCCAAGCTCGTTCCCCTGCTGCCGAATGGACGCCGGGCCCCACTCGTGTGCCTTGGGGTTTTCGATGCCCCGGTCGAAGAGGCGGTGCCGCCGCGCGACACCACGGCGACCAACGGCCCGATCTTCGACGCCCGTGCGACGTGGTCGCCGGAGGATTATGAAAAACGCTTCTCGCGGCTGCACCAGCACATCCGGCAAGGTGATTGCTACCAGGGCAATCTGACCTTTCCCGTGCATGCGCAATGGTCAGGCGAGCCGCTGGCCGCCTTCGATGCATTGACGGAACGTCAGCCGGTGAAATATGGCGCGCTGATCGCGCTCGGTGAACCCATCGTGCTGTCGCGCTCGCCTGAACTGTTCTTCGAGATCGACGCCGAGGGCATGATCGAGACGCATCCGATGAAGGGCACGGCGCCGCGAGGCGCGACCAAGGCCGAGGACGAACGGCAGAAGATCTTCCTGCGCAATGACGAGAAGAATCAGGCCGAAAACCGCATGATCGTCGATCTCCTGCGCAACGATATCTCGTTGATCAGCGAGGTCGGCACGCTGGACGTGCCGGCGCTGTTCCGCATCGAGACTTACCCGACCGTGCATCAGATGGTGAGCGACGTCAGGGCCAAACTGCTGCCGGGTCTCTCTATCCGCCAGATCTTCGCGGCGCTGTTTCCTTGCGGTTCGATCACCGGCGCGCCTAAGATCCGTGCCATGGAGATCCTGCGCGACCTGGAAGGCACGCCCCGCGATGCCTATTGCGGCGCCATAGGCTGGATCGCGCCCGGCGGCCCGATGCGCTTTTCCGTGGCGATCCGCACCATCTCGCTCTTTTCGGGCGGCGAGGCCGTCTACAATGTCGGAGGCGGCGTCGTCTTCGATTCGACGGCGCAGGAGGAGTATCAGGAGTGTCTGCTGAAAGCGCGCTTCGCGACGGGAACACCGCCGACTTTCAGTTGATCGAGACCATGCGCTGGGAACCCGGCCCGGGCTTCCTGCGCTTCGATCGCCATCTTGCGCGCCTCTATGGCTCGGCGGCGGAGCTCGGCTTCCGCTGTGCTCCAGGCAAGGTCGGCGAGGCACTGAGCAGCGCAGTCGGCGGTTCCGGCGTTGCCATGCGCACGCGGCTCGTCCTGTCGCACGATGGTGAGGTGGCGGCCTCGGCGCAGCCTTATGAACCGCTCGCCGCCGACAAGGTCTGGATGCTGCGGCTGGCGCGGACGAGGCTCGATTCGCACGACACGCTGCTGCGCCACAAGACCAGCCGGCGGCAGCTCTACACGCGTGCCCGCGCCGAACACCTCATCACCCAGGCCGACGAGGTGCTTATGGCCAACGAGCGCGGCGAGATCTGTGAAGGCACGATCACCAATGTCTTTGCCGATCTCGGCGACGGCGTGCTGGCCACGCCCCGGCTCGACTGCGGCCTGCTGCCTGGTGTATTGCGCGCGCAGCTTCTGGATGAAGGCCGCGCCCGCGAAGCGATCTACAGCTTGGACGATCTGAAATCCGCCAAGTCCCTGTTCGTCGGCAATTCGCTGCGCGGACTGATCCCCGCAAGACTGACCTGAAACAGGACGACTGTGCCCACTCACACGCCCCCAGAGCATACGCTCCCCACCCACACGCCCTATGACGGCTCGTCGAAACTGTTCAGTATCGGGCTGAAGCCGCTCGATCCGGCGGACTGGATCGAGATCGACGGCCATCTGCTGCCGTATCTCGCCGAAAAGCACCGGCTCTATGCCGAAATCCCAGAGCGCGTTTTCGTCGAGGAGGACGGCACGCGCGATGCCCAGCAGGAAGTGCTCGACTTGCTCGCTGCGCATCTCCTGGAGAGGTTCCCCGAAACCCATCGGCTCGGCGGATCAGGCATCGAGGTGGTGGGCGCGGCGGGCCGTCTGCCTGCTTCCCTCGCCGATGCGCCGCTGGCCAAGGCCTCACAGCTCGTCCAGGAAGACCTGATCCTGATGCGCCGTGGCGACAGCGGCTGGCGGCTGGTTGCCGGCTCGCTTTGCTTCCCCTCGTCCTGGTCGCTCCTGGAAAAATTTGGCAAGCCGCTGCAGGACATCCACGCGCCGGTGCCGGGTTTCGGCCCGGGCACGCGTCCGGCGGAACTCATCAACCGGATGTTCGATGGCCTCCAGGGGCAGGCCGTCGAGCGCTACAACTGGTCGATCCAGTCCGACAACGCGCTCTATCATCCGCTCTCCGACCTGCAGCGCATCGACCGCGCGACCAACCGGCCGTCGCGCTTTCCCGATGGCGATATCGACGCTCATGCGTTCATCCGCGTCGAGCGGCAGACCCTGCGCAAACTGCCTGTTTCACGCGATATCCTGTTCACCATCCGCATCCATCTCGACCCGCTCGCCGTGCTGGCCAGGCACCCTGATCGGGCGAAGCTCGCGGCGTCTTTCGCCGCCCAGCTCGAAGCGCTCGATCTCGCCCAACTCGACTATAAGGGCCTGACATCAGACCGCGATCGGCTGGTCGACCGGCTCGGGGTGCTGGCGCTGTCCTAAATCGCGGCCAAGCCCAGCAGCAGGATCGCGGACATCGCGGTAAAGACGGTGACGTTGACATCCCACCGCCAACCCGCCGGTCCGAACGGCGGTCGGAATGGCAGGTAGCCGTTCTCGTCGTAGAGCACGCCGCCATAGATCGGTCGTGAGAGCATGGCCACGAAGAACGCTCCATACATGGCGACGCCCAATCCCCCGGCGAGATAGAGCCGCTCGGCTTGGAGTGGGCCTCCAATCCAGATAAGCCCCAGCGCAATCAGCGCGACTCCGGTGTAGCTCAGCACCTGCCAAACGACGTGAAACCGGGCGTGCGGAGTCCACAGCGGATTGGTGGCGTGGGTGGCGTTGAGGTCGGCTTTGATCGTCACCACACCGTAGCCCACGGTCGCGACGCTCAGCAGAATTCGGGCAAGCAGATGACTGTCGTAAGCGAGTTCCATCGCACTTTCCTCCTTCAATAGGGAAATCGATGACGGCAATTCAGCAGATCGTAATCCGAAGTACTTCAACTAGGAAACAGCAGTATGCCGGTCGATGCCGCACTCTGCCGGGCCCCGACGCGGGAGCGTCACGCAGGCGCAACGGCTTGAATGACGCCTTGGGCACAGAAGAGCTGCCCGTCGGCCAGCCGCGCATAGTTGTGGACGATCCCTTTCTCATGATCCTGCAACTGCACGATGAAGTTGCCGCTCTGCTCCGTCCAGCTCATGAGCACGAGGTTCGGGCGTACGCTGGTCATGTCGATCTTGACCACCTCGTCAATTTTGGTGGCTCCGATCGACGCATGCACATGTAGTTCTTCCGGCGAGAAAAACGTCAGCCGGGGTACGAACGGGCCGAAAACGCAGTCGAAAGTCTTACCGACAAGCGAGGCGGGAAAAACATTGGTTTCTGCCATAACTCCCTCCCTGGGCATGGCCGTTGCGACCAAGCCATTTGACGATCTTCGATGTTTCAGTCGCGAAAATGCCAGATACGCCTACTTGGAGCGCTCCAAGTGATACGATCCGCCCTTTCCACTTTCGAGTCAACAAAATTCTTGGAGCGCTCCAAAAAATGGTCTAACTGAAGGGAAATGGGTGAATCGCAATGCCAACGCTAGCCGACGTGGGCAAGGCTGCCGGTGTCTCCCGGGGCACTGTTTCCAACGTCTTCAACCGGCCGGAACTGGTTAGGCCTGAGTTGCGCCAACGTGTCGAAGCGGCTGCGCGAGCGCTTGGATTTGGCGGCCCCGATCCAAAGGGTCGATTGCTGCGGGATGGCAAGTTCAATGCCATCGGGTTCATGCCACCTGGCGCCTACGCCATCGCCGAGGTGATGAGAAGTCCCTATGGCCGCGAGCTGGTGCTGGGCGTTTCGCTCGCCTGCGACGAGGCCGGAACGACGCTCAGCCTTGTAAACGGCACCGATAATACCCGCTTCGCCAGCATCCGCGAGGCCCTCGTTGACGGCTTCATCCTTGGTCACAGCGGGGACATCGGTCTCATAACATCGGCACAACGGCGGCGCCTGCCCTTCGTCATTCTCGAAAGCGACGCAGGTCCCGACATCAATTCGATAAAGATCGACGGCAGGAGGGGCGCGGTCGCTGCCGTCCGGCATCTGACTGGGCTGGGACACCGACATTTTGCCATCCTGTCCATACGGAGAACTCCAGGCCCTCCCATCGTGCACATGCCCGGACAGGCAAAGCGCCCGCTTCTTGCCGGCTTCTCACTCGATGACGAAAGGCTTGACGGTTTCAAACAGGGCTTGGCGGAGGCGAACCTGTCGATCGACGATGTCCCGATTATCGAGACGACGCCCGGCGATCCATCTGCTGGAGCGGTGGTGTTCGACAATGTGCCTGAAGCAACCGCGATCCTGACCATGTCGGATTGGCAGGCGATCACAATACTCGACGAGGCGGTTTGTCGCGGCATAGAGGTGCCGGGCCACGTGTCGGTCATTGGCTTCGATGGCACTGCTGAATCCGCGCGCACCACACCTCCGCTGACGACTGTCGCGCAAGACGTGATCGGAAAAGGCAGGCTCGCCGCCCGCATGGTTCTTGACAACCAACCGCCCCGCCAAGTCGTTCTGCCCGTGGAGTTGGTGGTTCGGGCGTCCACAGCTGCGCCGAGGGCAAAAATCCGTTGAACGGACGGGGCACGTCGCTTGCGCTTGGCAAATGAGCTAACTTTGGTTCGGGTAGAGCCATTCATCCACGGTTTCAGCCTTAACCACGTAGCCAACGCAGCTAGCCGCTGGTTGGCGCTTTTCGCTGGTTTGTGACAATGATCTGTGATGTAGCGCATGGCCGCCGGGCAAAAATTCCCGGTTTTGCGCATGTTTTCCCAGTTTCCTGGGTTTTGAAGGAGTGCTCGATAAAATGGCGAATGAAAACTGGCCCGTTTACGGTGAGATCAGCGGCCCTGTCGTGATGATCGGCTTCGGCTCGATAGGCCGGGGAACGCTGCCGCTGATCGAACGCCATTTCCAGTTCGACAAGTCGCGCATGACGGTCATCGACCCGCGCGACACCGACCGCAAGCTGCTCGATGAGCGCGGCATCGCCTTCGTCCAGGAAGCGGTGACCGAGAAGAACTACAAGAAGCTCTTGACCCCGCTTCTGACCAATGGCGGCGGCCAGGGCTTTTGCATCAACCTGTCGGTCGATACCGGCTCGGTGGATCTGATGCGGCTCTGCCGCAAGCTCGGTGTGCTCTACATCGACACCGTCGTCGAGCCATGGCTCGGCTTCTATTTCGACGCCAAGGCGGACAACGCCAGCCGCACCAATTACGCGCTGCGCGAGTCGCTGCTCAAGGAAAAGCACGACAAGCCCGGCGGTGCCACGGCAGTCTCCACCTGCGGCGCCAATCCAGGCATGGTCTCGTGGTTCGTCAAGCAGGCGTTGGTCAATCTCGCCACCGATCTTGGCCTGGAATTCTCGGAGCCCGCGCAGGACGACCGCGAGGGCTGGGCCAAGCTGATGAAGAAGGCCGGCGTCAAGGGCATCCACATCGCCGAACGCGACACCCAGCGCACCAAGAAGCCGAAACCGATGGATGTGTTCTGGAACACCTGGTCGGTCGAAGGCTTCATCTCCGAGGGCCTGCAGCCCGCGGAACTTGGCTGGGGCACACACGAGACATGGATGCCGAAGAACGCCAAGAAGCACAAGCACGGCTCGAAGGCAGCCATCTATCTGGAGCAGCCGGGCGCCAACACGCGCGTGCGCTCGTGGTGTCCGACTCCCGGCGCGCAATACGGCCTGCTGGTGACGCATAATGAGGCGATCTCGATCGCCGATTTCTTCACCGTGCGTTCGAAGAAGGGCAAGGTCCAGTACCGCCCGACCTGCCACTATGCCTATCATCCCTGCAACGACGCGATGCTGTCGCTCGACGAGATGTTCGGCGCCGCCGGCAAGCCTCAGCCGGTGCATCATGTGCTCGACGAGAACGAGTTGATCGACGGCGTCGACGAACTCGGCGTGCTGCTCTACGGCCACGACAAGAATGCCTACTGGTACGGCTCGCAGCTGTCACTCGCCGAGGCGCGCAAGCTGGCGCCCTATCAGAACGCCACCGGCATGCAGGTCACCTCGGCGGTGCTCTCGGGCATGGTCTGGGCGCTGGAAAACCCCGAGGCCGGCATCGTCGAAGCCGACGAGATGGACTACAGGCGGTGCCTGGAAGTGCAGTCCCAGTACCTCGGACCGGTCAAGGGCTACTACACCGACTGGACGCCGCTCGATAACCGTCCCGGCCTGTTCCCGGAAGACCTCGACCGGAACGACCCGTGGCAGTTCCGCAACATCCTTGTGCGATAGCAGCACCGCCTACCTGCCTCACCGCCTTGCAATCGCCCGGAAATCGGGCGATTGAAGGGATGCGGACTGAGGAGAGGATTTTCATATGAACAACATTGCGCGCAAAGTTCTTTCGATGAGCGTAGCGGCGGCAGCCTTGGCCGGGCTTGCTGCTTGTGCGACCAGCGGTCCCGATGAGCCGCCGATGGCGGCGGCGCCGAAAGGCGTCGAGGGCTCCTGGATCGACGCCAAAGGCACCGGCCTGTCGACCTTCGCCGGCGGTACTTTCACGACGGTCGCCACCGACACCGGCCAGAAGCTTGCCGACGGCAGCTACACGATGACCGGCGCCACATCGGTGCAGATCAACGGCACCTCGCTGATCCGCCAGACCGCGGTCAGCTTCAACTGCCTGATGGTATCGACAAGCCAGCTCAACTGCACGAGCTCCAGCGGTCAGAATTTCGTGCTGACAAGGCGCGTCTGAGCCCGCGACCATTCGTTTCCAAGGACGGCGGCCGGTTGGCCGCCGTCCTTTTTTATGCCGGCAAAGGGGTCCCGGATTCCGCTTGCGTCATCGGGAACGCGATGGGAACATGGCCGAAGCGCCGGCTGTTATGTTCCAGTCAAGCAAGAGCGCTAGTGGCCTCTGATCGGCTTTCCGGGAGACGAAGATGAAGAAGCTTGCCGCCATTGCAGCCCTGTCAGCCTCAGCACTCGGCCTGTCGGCCGGCGCGTCCTTTGCCGACTACACGCTGAACATCCTGCATATCAACGACTGGCACAGCCGCATCGAAGGCAACAACAAATATGAATCGACCTGCTCGGCGGACGAGGAAACCAAGGGCGAGTGCATCGGTGGCGCGGGCCGGCTGATCACCGCGATCGCCCAGGAGCGCAAGAAGCTGCAAGGCCAGAACGTGCTGCTGCTCAGCGCAGGCGACAATTTCCAGGGTTCACTGTTCTACTCCACTTACAAGGGCAAGGTCGAAGGCGAATTCCTCAACGACATGAAGTTCGATGCCATGGCCCTCGGCAACCATGAATTCGACGACGGCGAAGTGGCCCTGGCGCCGTTCCTCGACATGATCAAGTTCCCGGTGCTCGGCGCCAATGTGAAGGCCAACGCGCAATCCAAGCTCGGCGACCGCGTCAAGCCATCTGTTGTCGTCGAGGTCGGCGGCCAGAAAATCGGCATCATCGGCGCGATCACCAACGACACGCCGGACCTCGCTTCCCCCGGACCCAACGTCGCAATAGAGGACGACGTCAAGTCGATCACCGCCGAGGTCGAGAAGCTCAAGGGCGAAGGCGTCAACAAGATCATCGCCGTGACCCATATCGGCTACAGGCGCGAGCGCGACGTCATTGCCAAGATCCCGGGCATCGATGTCGTCGTCGGCGGCCACAGCCATTCGCTGCTGTCGAACACCGATCCGAAGGCGGAAGGCCCCTACCCGACGATGGTCGACAATCCGGACGGCTACAAGGTGCCGGTGGTGCAGGCGGCGTCCTATTCGAAATATCTCGGCGAGTTCAAGGTGGTTTTCGACGACAATGGAGTCGTCAAATCGGCCAGCGGCAACCCGATCTATCTCGACAAGTCGATCACCCCCGACCCGGCCGTGCTCGCCCGTATCAAGGAGCTTGGGGCGCCGATCGAGGCGTTGAAGAACAAGGAAGTGGCGGAAACCACCGACGTCATCGACGGCAGTCGTGAGAGCTGCCGCACCCGTGAATGCGCGATGGGCAATCTCGTCTCCGACGCCATCCTCGACCGCGTCAAGGGACAGGGCGTCGAGATCGTCATCTCCAATGGCGGCGGCCTGCGCGCCTCGATCGACAAGGGCACCGTCACCATGGGCGAAGTGCTGACCGTGCTGCCGTTCCAGAACACGCTGGCGACCTTCCAGATTTCGGGCAAGGATCTGGTGGCCGGCCTCGAGGGCGGCCTCAGCCAGGTCGAGGACGGCGCCGGGCGCTTCCCCCAGATCGCCGGCCTGAAATATTCCTTCGACAAATCCGTTGCGCCCAATGCCGGCCGCGTCAAGTCGGTGGAGGTCATGGAGGGCGGCGCCTGGACGCCGATCAAGCCGGACAAGGACTATCTGGTCGCAACCAACAACTATGTCCGCCAGGGCGGCGACGGCTACAAGGTCTTCGCCGACAAGGCCAAGAACGCCTATGATTACGGCCCCGGCCTCGAACAGGTGGTCGCCGACTATCTCGGCGCCCACCGGCCCTACACGCCGAAGCTCGACGGCCGCATCACCGAAATAGCCGCGACCGTCGCCGCGGCGCCTGCGGCCCCGGCAACCGATCCGGCCAAGCCAGCCGAAGCAGCGCCGGCCACGCCGGCGCCCGCACCGGCTGAAGCCGCCAAGCCTGCCGATGCGGCACCGGCAATGCCCGAATTGCCGGCCAACTCGGGCGATATCGCCAACACACCCCCGGCCATATCGACAGAGGGAGCGCCACCCCCGCCGGCGCCACCGGCAGAGGCGGCAAAACCGGCTGAAGCAGCCCCCGCCCCGGCGGCACCGGCTCCCGCCGCCGAGCCGGCAAAGCCAGCGGAGGCCGTGCCGGCCGAAGCCAGCCATGTCATCGTTGCCGGCGACACTTATTGGGATCTGGCCAAGAAGGCCTATGGCGACGGTGCCAAATGGAAGGTCATTTCGGGCGCCAACAAGGGTTATGAGCCGCGCCGGCTTCCTGTTGGCGCAACGCTGACCATCCCGCCGCAATAGCCCCGCTATATGCCTGAATGACACCGCCCGTCCGAAAACCGGACGGGCGTCCTGTTTTCGGGCTAATTCATGTCGCCCCAAAGTGACCTCGGTTTTGGGAGAACGAGGTGCATAAAAACAAAGGCTTAAAGCGGGTCGTCTGAATCCATTCAGACAATCCGCTTTAAGGTGCGGCCAGACGCTGCATTGAATGCGCGCGCAAGATGGTTAGGTTCGCGTCTTCCGGAGAACCCTTATGACGCTTCCCACCCCTGCCGAACCCAAGGCCGCAAAGGCGCCCGGCCCGTTGCCCGCTGGGCATCCGCCGGTCAAGGCGGGCAAGATCGGCGTCATGCTGGTCAATCTGGGTACGCCCGACGGCACCGATTTCAAGCCGATGTGGCGCTATCTCCGTGAATTCCTGTCCGACCCGCGCGTCATCGAGCTCAACAGGGCAATCTGGTATCCGATCCTCTATGGCCTTGTGCTCACCAGGCGGCCCAAGAAGTCGGGCGCCAACTATGCCCGGATCTGGAACCGGGAAAAGAACGAGTCGCCGCTGCGCACCTATACCCGCGCCCAGGCCGAAAAGCTGGCCGAAGCGCTGAGCGACCTGCCTGATGTCGTCGTCGACTGGGCGATGCGCTACGGCAACCCTTCAACCGCCAGCATTGCCCAGCGTCTGGTCGACCAGGGCTGCGACCGCATCCTTACCTTTCCGCTCTATCCGCAATATTCGGCGACGACCACGGCAACAGCCAACGACCAGCTGTTTCGCGCGCTGATGAAGATGCGCCGTGCACCGGCCGTCCGCAGCGTGCCGCCCTACTATGACGAGCCGGTCTATATCGAAGCGCTGGCGCGCTCGATCAAACGGCATCTGGCGACGCTGGACTTCGAGCCGGAGGTGGTCATCACCTCCTATCACGGCATTCCAAAACCCTATTTCGAGAAGGGCGACCCCTATCATTGCCATTGCCAGAAGACGACGCGGCTGTTGCGCGAACGGCTCGGCTGGGATGACAAGAAACTGATCATCACCTTCCAGTCGCGCTTCGGCGCGCAGGAATGGCTGCAGCCCTACACTGACAAGACGGTGGAAAAACTCGCGCAGGACGGCGTCAAGTCGATCGCTATCGTCAATCCCGGCTTTTCCGTCGACTGCATCGAGACGCTGGACGAGATCGGCCGCGAGGCGGCTGAAACCTTCCACCATGCCGGCGGCAAGAATTTCGCCCATATACCTTGCCTCAACGATAGCGCGGAAGGGATGGCGGTGATCGAGGCGATGGTGCGGCGCGAACTGTCCGGCTGGGTCTAACCCGGAACAACACAAGCTCCGGGGCGTTAAGGCGCGCCTCCGGAGAATGCGATGCCCCGCAAACTCGACCTCAGAACTGGCCAGCCCGTCTGGTCGGCCTATCGCGCGCCTGCGGTGCCGACGGACGGCCTGATCCGGGACGTCAACACGGATGTGCTGGTCGTCGGTATGGGCATCAGCGGCGCCATGATGGCCGAGGCGCTGACGGCCGATGGCCATCGGGTCATCTGCATCGACCGGCGCGGCCCGCTGAAGGGCTCGACGGCCGCAACCACCGCACTGGTGGCATTCGAAATAGACCAGCCTCTCTCCACGCTCTCGAAGATGGTCGGCAGAGCTTCGGCCCAGCAGGCCTGGCGACGCTCGCGGCTCGCCGTTTCCAATCTCGCCGGACGCATTGCCGAACTCGGCATCAACTGTGGCCTGAGCCGCATGCCGTCACTCTATCTGGCCGGCACGATGCTTGGTCCGCCGGAACTGCGCGACGAGGCCGAGGCACGTCGGCTAGCCGGCATCGGCGCCATCTGCTTAACCCGACAACAGCTAGCCGAGAAATTCGGCATCGACCGCGAAGGCGCCATTCTCGGCCACGGCAATATCGCCCTCGACCCACGCAAGCTGACGGCTGGGCTGCTGTTGAAATCCCTGGAGCGCAAGGCACGCTTCTATGCCCCCGTGGAAGCCACAATGATCGAGGACAGCGCCGAAGCTGTTGTCGTCGCGACCAGGGATGGCCCGACCATAACCGCACGACATGTTGTTCTGGCCACCGGCTACGAACTTGTCGACATCGTGCCGGCCACCGCCCACCGGATCATCTCGACATGGGCGATTGCGACACGCCCGCAACCGCGAAAGCTCTGGCCGGACGCAGCGTTCATCTGGGAAGCGTCGGAGCCGTATCTGTATATGCGCACGACGGTCGACGGCCGGGTCATTTGCGGCGGCGAGGACGAGGATTTTATCGACGAAGCGCGGCGCGACGCGCTGATCGCCGACAAGAGCACACGCATCGCCGAGAAACTCGGCCTGATATTTCCGCATCTCGACACCAGGCCCGATTTTGCCTGGACCGGCTCGTTCGGCACCACGACCACCGGCCTGCCCTATATCGGCGCCATTCCCCGCCACCCGCGCATCCATGCGGTGATGGGCTACGGCGGCAACGGCATCACCTTCTCGCAGGTCGCTTCCGAGATTGTCCCGGCTTCGATCAACGGGCTGGATGACATGGATGCAAGATTGTTTGCCTTCAACCGCTGAGTGCAACCCTATAAACAATCCATCATCACCTGATTGTAACGCATCTGAAATACACTTAAGTCTTTGGTGAAGTCGGCGGCGCGAGAATGGCTTGTGCGGCCTTCGTCTGAGGGAGAGCCAAATGGATTTCAGTGGTTTCGATATTGCGATTGGTGCACTTGCACTTCTGGTATTGGTGCTGCTGATCAAAGGCATCAGGACAATCCCGCAAGGTTACAATTATACGGTGGAGCGCTTTGGCCGTTACACCAAGACACTGAGCCCAGGCCTCAATTTCATTTTCCCGTTCATCGACCGTATCGGCGCCAAGATGAACATGATGGAGCAGGTGCTTGACGTTCCGAGCCAGGAAATCATCACCCGCGACAACGCCATTGTCGGTGTCGACGGCATCGCCTTTTTCCAGATCCTCAACGCGGCGCAGGCCGCCTACCAGGTTTCCGGCCTGCAGAACGCCATCCTCAATCTGACGATGACCAACATCCGTACCGTCATGGGTTCGATGGATCTCGATGAACTCCTGTCGAACCGCGACGCCATCAACGAGCGCCTGCTGCGTGTCGTCGATGAGGCAGCCCACCCGTGGGGCATCAAGATCACCCGCGTCGAAATCAAGGACATCAACCCGCCGGCCAACCTTATCGAATCGATGGGCCGGCAGATGACCGCGGAACGCAACAAGCGTGCCCAGATCCTTGCCGCCGAAGGCCTCAAGCAGTCGCAGATCCTCGAGGCCGAGGGCCGCAAGGAAGCCGCCTTCCGCGATGCCGAGGCGCGCGAACGTTCGGCCGAGGCGGAAGCCCGCGCCACCCAGGTGGTGTCGGAAGCGATCTCCAAAGGCGATGTGCAGGCGCTGAACTACTTCGTAGCGCTGAAATACACTGAAGCGCTTGGCAGGATCGGCACGGCCACCAACAGCAAGATCGTGCTGATGCCCTTCGAGGCATCGTCGCTGATCGGTTCGCTCGGCGGCATTGGCGAAATCGCCAAGGAAGTCTTCCGCAGCGAAGGCACGACCGGCTCGCAGAGGCAGGCCGCGCGCCCGCCGGTCGTTCGCCCAACCGACAACTGAGGTCGAAACCAATGATCGACCGCATCGTTTCCGAACTCGGCCCGTGGAACTGGATGGTACTCGGTTTCATCCTGCTGGTGATGGAAGTCATCGCACCGGGTATCTTCATGCTGTGGATCGGCATCGCCGCGCTGATCATCGGCGCCGTGTCGCTGCTGGTCTGGGACGCCGGCTTCTGGACCTGGCAGGTCCAGGTCCTCGCCTTCCTGGCACTGTCGCTGGTCTCGGCCTATGTCGGCAAGAAGCTGGTCGGCAGCCGCAACGACCCGACCGACCAGCCGCTGCTCAACCGGCGCGGCGCGCAAATGGTCGGCAGGATGGCGACACTTGCCGAGCCGATCCGGGACGGACGCGGGCGCATCAAGCTGGGCGATACGCTGTGGCGTGTCTCCGGCCCGGATTTGCCGGCCGGCACGCAAGTGCGCGTGACGGGCGCGGCCGATACGGATCTGGAATTGACCGTCGAGGCTGTCTGAATTCTTGAAACCCACCGCTTGGACAAGGTGTGTTGAGATTCAGGTCAGGCCGAGTCGAAAACGGTGGGTTCCGAGAACCGGAGCGGAGCGTACTTTGGGTACGTGAGCACCGTTCTACCGCGACGCGGTAGAACGGGGAAGCGCAGGAAACCGTCGTTTGCAGGCCGGCATCACCTTAAGATCAGCACACCTTAGGCGGCGCCGATACGCAGCAGGTCATGCAGGTGGATGAGGCCGACTGGTTTCCGGCCCTCCACCACCATCAGGCTGGTGATGGCTGAGTTGTTGATCGTCTGCAGCGCCGTTGCCACCAGCGTGTCCGGCGTCGCGGTCTTCGGGCCTTTTGTCATCACCTGATCCACCGTCATCGCCAGCAGGTTGCTGCCGATGTGCCGGCGGATGTCGCCATCGGTGATGATGCCGACCAGCGCACCGTCTGCGTCGGTGATCGCGACGCAGCCAAATCCCTTGCGCGACAGTTCCAGGATCGCGTCATGCATGCCGGTGCCCGCAACCACCAGCGGCAGCCTGTCGCCGACATGCATGATCTCGCGGATCTGCGTCAGGTTGGCGCCGAGCTGGCCGCCCGGGTGAAAGGTGCGGAAATGATCCGGCGTGAAGCCGCGTGCTTCGAGCAGCGCGATCGCCAGCGCGTCGCCCATCACCAGTTGCAGCAGCGTTGATGTCGTTGGCGCCAGGCCGTGCGGGCAGGCTTCAGGCGCGCGCGGCAAAAGCAGCACCACGTCGGCAGCCCGCGCCAGCGCCGATGTCTCTCCGGCGGTGATGGCGATCAGCGGAATGGAAAAGCGCCTGGAATAGGCGACGATGCCCATCAGTTCCTTGCTTTCGCCCGACCACGACATAGCGATGATGGCGTCGTCTCTGGCGATCATGCCGAGATCGCCGTGGTTGGCTTCTGCGGGATGGACAAAGAAAGCCGGCGTGCCGGTCGAGGCCAGCGTCGCCGCGATCTTCGAACCGATATGGCCGCTTTTGCCGACACCGGTGACGATGAGCCGGCCTTCAATCCCGGAGATCATCTCGACCGCCTGCGCGAAAGGCGCGGCCAATCCGTTCTCCAAGGCCTCGGCAAGGGCTGCAACCCCAGCCTGTTCGGTTGCCACCGTCCTCAGCGCCGAAGCGATCGAGGCTTGCCTGTCCGAAGGCTTCTTATCCAGGGATCCCGCATGCATGGCTGATGCGATTAGCGCTTTGCCGGCGCGCTGTCCAACAGAAATGGCCCCAGGCATGTCGCCCGAACGTGTGTGGTGGTTTCAGACGACGGCAGGCGCGAAAACAAAAAGCTTAACGCACGCGGTATGAATCCCTTTGGAAATCAGCGCTTCAGGCGGCTGACGGGCCGCCGCCTCAACCCTCCGTTAACCATCCCCATTTACGGTTCGGTAAGTATGGCGCGCGTGCGCCGCGCAAGCAGTGGTGGCAATGTCCGGGGTCCAGCCAGAAAATTCGACAGGACGTGGGGGCAAGGCGGTCTGCGCCTTGCTGCTGGCGACCAGCATGTTTGCCCTGCTGCGCCCAACGGCGCTGCAGGCACAGGAAACGGAACTGCGCGGCGAGGTTTCGGAATCGGCGATCCTGTCCGACCAGCAGCGCAAGGCGAGACAGCTGGCCCTGGCAGCGCAGGGTCAACAGCCGGCCAACGCCGCGCAGGACAATGCGCCGGCCCGCACCTACCTGCCGGCCAGCGCCGGTGCCGTGCCTGACGACGCCGACACTGGCGACGCTACCGCGACCGGCAGCCTTTTCGACCCGCCGGCAGCCACTGACGACACGTCCGCCGACATCGCGGCGCCGCCCAAGCCTCGCCGCCGCTCATCGACCGCCGGGCAGAATGCGGCTGACCAGGCCAAGGACAAGGCTGCCGACAAGTCGAAAAAGAAAAAGAAATCGACGGCCGGCACCTCCGACATCACCGCTTCCACGACCGCCTCCACGACGGATGCCACCGAAGGTGAAGAGACAGACGAGGACACGGCCAACCGCCGCGCCCTCACCATCGACAGTGCCGACAGGCAGAAGCTCGACCCAGGCGCGGAGCGCACGGACGCCATCGAAGGCCAGAAGAAGAAACCGGAGGATGATCCGTTTGCCGCCACCGGCGTGAAATGGGGCTCCTTCGTCATCCGGCCGACGATCGAACAGGGCCTGACCGCCACCTCGAACGGCGATTCGAGCAGTGCCGGCACGTCGGCGCTGCTGTCCGAGACAGCGCTGCGCTTTTCCGCCGCCTCCGACTGGCGCGAGAACTCAGCCACGATCGACGGCTATGGCCTTTTTCGCGAGACCGTGTCGGGTTACCCGGTTCACGACGCGCAAGGGCGCATCGAAGGCCAGCTCAATGTCGACCTCGACAATGAGTTGCGAGCCATCGCCAAGCTCGGCTACGAGGCCGTGCCGGAATCGGCATCATCACCGGACGCCATTGCCGGCGTCAGCAAGCAGCCGCTGCGGCAGACCATCGATGGCAGCCTCGCCGTCGAAAAGCATCTCGGCAAGATGCAGTACACGCTAACCGGCGCGGTCTCGCACGATTTTTACGGCGACGCCAAGCTCTCGGACGGCACCTCGCTGTCGCAGAAGGATCAGGACTCCACACTCTACACAGCGACGTTGCGCACCGGCTACGAGATCTCCCCTGCCCTGACCCCGTTCACTGAAATCGAGGTCGGCCGCCGGACCTATGATCAACGCATCGACAATGAAGGCTTCGAGCGCTCGTCGACGCGGCTCGGCGCCCGCGCTGGCCTTGCACTCGACATGGGCGAGAAGCTGTCGGGCGAATTCTCGGCCGGCTGGCTCAGGGAAGCGATCGACGACAAAAACCTTGATGCGATCTCGGGTGCCACCGTCAACGCCGACCTCAAATGGTCACCGGAGCGCGGCACCACGATCGGCCTGACCGGGCGGACCACCGTCGAGCCCACGACCACATCGGGCGAAAGCGGCGACATCCTCTATTCCGGTCGCCTGACCGGCGAACGCCAGATTCGCGCCAACCTCACCGCCAATGCGGCTCTGGGCCTCGACTGGCGTGATTACATCGGCATCGATGGCCATGACAGGATGTTGAGCGCCGAGGCCGGACTGACCTGGTGGCTGAACCGCTACGCCGGCCTCACCACAAGGGTGAGGACCGAGAAGCTGACCAGCAATCTGCCGGGCCGGGACTACACCGCCAACAGCATCTTCCTCGGCGTGAAAGTGCAGCGCTGAGGACTTGCGTGCCAAACGTGCGTTGGGATCAGACCGGCCCTTCCGCGGACCGGCTGAACATCGACATCGACTTAAGATGCGGCGCCGCGGCGCTCGGATGGCTTCATCTCATCGAGAAGCGTGCGGATCACACCGGCCATGTTCTCGTTCATGTCGCTGCGCCACAGCGCGAAGGCGACGTTGGCCTCGACGAAGCCTTCCGGCGATCCGCAGTCGAACGTGCGGCCTCGATAGTGGTAGCCGTAGAAAGGCTGCTGCTTTTCCAGCTTCAGCATGGCGTCGGTGAGCTGGATCTCGTTGCCGGCGCCTTTTTCCTGGCCTTCAAGGATCTTGAAGATCTCCGGCTGCAGGATGTAGCGGCCGTTGATGTAAAGATTGGACGGCGCGGTGCCGGCCTTCGGCTTTTCCACCATCTCGGTGATGCGGAAACCGTGATGCGTGTCCTCGCCGCGGCCGACGATGCCGTATTTGTGGGTTTCGGCGGGAGCGCATTCCTGCACCGCGATGATGTTGTTGCCGGTCTCCTCGTAGAGCTCGACCATTGCCTTCGTGCAGCTCTTCTCCGACTGCATGATCATGTCGGGCAGCAACAGCGCGAAGGGCTCGTCGCCGACGAGCTCGCGGGCGCACCAGACGGCATGGCCAAGTCCCATCGGCACCTGCTGGCGTGTGAAACTGGTCTGCCCCGGCGCCGGCTGCAGCCGTTGCAGGCGGGCGAGCTGGTCGTCCTTGCCGCGCTGGGCCAGCGTGTCATAGAGTTCGAACTGGATGTCGAAATGGTCCTCGATGACGGCCTTGTTGCGGCCGGTGACGAAGATGAAATGCTCGATGCCGGCCTCGCGTGCCTCATCCACCACATACTGGATCACCGGCCGGTCGACGACGGTCAGCATTTCCTTGGGGACGGCCTTGGTGGCCGGGAGAAACCGTGTGCCGAGACCGGCGACCGGGAAGACTGCCTTGCGAACTCTCTTCATGCTTTCAATTATCCGTTTGAGGGCCAGCTCCGCAATCCCCGTTCCAAGACATTTTCACGCCGGAATTCGGGACTACTGGGCAACTGAGAGGAATGTCCACCGGTAAAGCTTCGAAGCGTCTTTTCGTTCCCGGTGGCGCCTATGGTAAACTAATTCCTAACCTGGTTCGGCGATGAATGGTCTTTCCTGAGACAGAGAAGGAGGAAAAGATGTCCGTTCGCAATGCCGCAAAAATTTTTACCAGCGTCATGGCGGCAGCCAGCCTATCGCTCGCTCTGCTGATGCCTGGCCCCGCTTTCGCCGATGCCGGTTTCCGGCAGTGGGTCGCCGGCTTCCGCGCCACCGCCGTGCAGAGCGGCGTTTCCGGCGCCCTCTACGACCAGGCCTTCAGGAACATCAGGGATATCGATCCGGTGGTGCTGGAGAAGGCGCGTACGCAGCCTGAATTCACGGCCCCTGCCTGGGACTATTTCGACAACCGCGTCCATGACCAGTCGGTCGCCGTCGGCCAGCAGATGGCCAGGAAATGGAAGCCGTGGCTGGACCGGATCGAGGCCAGGTTCGGTGTCAACCGCTACATCCTGCTGGCCATCTGGTCGATGGAATCGAACTATGGCGAGATCCTCAAGCGCGACGACGTCATGCGCAATGTCGTGCGCTCGCTGGCGACCTTGGCCTATGCCGATCCGAAGCGGGCGAAATTCGCCCGCACCCAGCTGATCGCCGCGCTGAAGATCCTGCAGACCGGCGATATCGACGAAAGCCATCTGAGCGGATCCTGGGCCGGCGCCATGGGCCATACCCAGTTCATCCCGACCAGCTATCTCCACTATGCCGTCGACATGGACGGCAACGGCAAACGCGACATCTGGAATTCGATCCCCGATGCGCTGGCGACATCAGCCAATTTGTTGAAGAAGAATGGCTGGCAGGCCGGCAAAACCTGGGGCTATGAGGTTGCTTTGCCCGCTGGAAAGCTCCCCGGCGGCTCGAAAACACTGTCGCAATGGCAGGCGCTCGGCGTGGTCAGGGCCAACGGCAAGCCGTTCAAGAACGGCTCCGACAAGGCGACGCTGAAGGTGCCGGACGGCCGCAACGGGCCGGCCTTCCTGATGATCAAGAATTTCACGGTCATCAAAGCCTACAATAACGCCGACAAATATGCGCTGGCCGTCGGCCTTCTTGCCGACGAAATCGCCGGCTCCAGCGGTCTCGTGCAGGACTGGAAGCGGCCTTTCACCAAGCTCACTTTCGAGGAAAGGCAGGAGCTGCAGCAGCGGCTTTCCCAACATGGCCTTTATGACGGCAAGTTCGACGGCAAGATCGGCGACGGCTCGAAATCAGCCATCTTGGCCTTCCAGGCCAAGGCCGGCTTGACCCAGGACGGTTACCCGAGCATGGAAGTGCTGAAGTGGCTCCGGCAGAAATAGAGCCGCCTGCGGTGCCGCGCGGCCTTTCGGGCGCGCAAAGGACACTGTAGCAATCTGGTTGGCGCGGCATTTGCTGCGCCAAGGGATGGAGGAAACGATTGGCTTCGGCTGCGCGCATCGCAGGGCTTGTTCGTCGCATGCCGGTGCTCATCCTGGCCGTGATCGTGCTCACCGTCGGTGTGGCTGGCGCCTTTCATGCGCCGGCCATGGCGCAGGAGCAGCAAAACCGAGGCTGGTCGCTGCGCGACCTTCTGTTCCCACGCCGCAGCGAGCGGATCGAGCCGCCGCAGGACATCCAGAAGCCGAGGCCCAGGCCCAAGGCGAAAAAACCCCGCGCTCCGCGCCCGCCGGCGGAGCCGGAAATCCCGGTGGTCGACAAGGCACCGGACGCTCGCACCGTGCTGGTGGTCGGAGACTTCATGGCGGCCGGCCTCGCCGAAGGCCTCGACACCGCCTTTGCCGAGAATGCCGGCGTCAGGATCGTCGTTCGCAGCAATGGCTCGTCCGGCTTCGTACGCGATGATTTCTACAACTGGCCCGAACAGATCAAATTGCTGATCGAGACCGAAAAGCCTGCCGCCGTGATCGTCATGCTGGGTTCCAACGACCGCCAGCAGATGAAGGTGGGTGACGTGCGCGAGCAGCCCCGCTCTGAAACCTGGACCAAGGAATATGAGCGCCGGACCGACGCGTTCGGCAAAGCTATCGCGGAGGCAAAGGTACCCTTCCTCTGGGTCGGCATGCCGGCGTTCCGGGTGTCGAAGATGACCTCCGATATGCTGGCCTTCAACGACATCTATCATCAGGCCGCTGAAAGCCATGGCGGTGAATTCGTCGACGTCTGGGACGGCTTCGTCGATGAGAACGGTGCTTTCGTCACCAGCGGCCCCGACATCAACGGCCAGCCGGTTCGGCTGCGCGCCGATGACGGCATCAACGTCTCGAGGGCGGGCAAGCGCAAACTCGCCTTCTACACCGAAAAACCGCTGCTGAAGATCCTCGGCCTGACCGCGCCTGGAAGCGTGATTACACCGTCCGCTCCGGCGGGCGCACCTGTCGAGGCACCGGCGCCGGCCGCGGCCCCCATCGTTATCGACCGAACCGCGCCGATGCTGCTCAGCGATCCGGCACTCGACGGTGGCTCCGAATTGCTGGGCGCGGCACCGCCGGCGAAGGCCAATCCGGACTTGCCCGGTGAAAAGCTTGTGGTCGAGGGCAAGGCACCGATTGCATCGCCCGGCCGCGCCGACGATTTCTCATGGCCGCCAAAGGCCGCGACCGATACCACGACCGCGATCAATCGTTAGTATCGCTGCACGCTCCTGGGTTCAGCGCGGGAGAACGCTCGACCCCATCAACGCCTCGTCGATCGAGCGTGCCGCCTGGCGGCCCTCGCGGATCGCCCAGACGACCAGCGACTGGCCACGACGCACGTCGCCGGCCGCATAGAGCCTGTCCACGCTGGTCTTGTAGTCGCGGTCATTGGCCTCGACATTCCTGGAGCGGCGGCTGTCGGTGGCGATCTTCATCTCACCGTCCAATTCCTTCGCCACCCCGGCCGCAGCCGGCCCGGCAAAGCCGATGGCGATGAAGGCGAGATCGGCACGAATGACGAATTCGGTGCCGGCGATCGGCTTGCGCTTGTCGTCGACCTCGCAGCACTTGACGCCGGTCAGCTGGCCTTCCTCGCCGATGAATTCGAGTGTCGCCACCTGGAATTCGCGCTCCGCGCCTTCGGCCTGCGAGGACGAGGTGCGCATCTTGGTCGCCCAATAGGGCCAGACCGAAAGCTTGTCTTCCTTCTCCGGCGGCTGCGGACGGATGTCGAGCTGGGTGACGCGCACCGCACCCTGGCGAAAAGCAGTGCCGACACAGTCGGAGGCGGTATCGCCGCCGCCGACGACGACGACATGCTGGCCGCCGGCGATGATCGGATGCGACGGCCATGCCACCGACTGAATCGGTTCGCCGCCGACACGCCGGTTCTGCTGCACCAGATAGGGCATCGCGTCATGCACGCCGCCGAGATCGTCGCCGGGAATGCCGGCCGCGCGCGGCGTTTCCGAGCCGCCGCAATAGAGCACGGCATCATGTTCGGCGAGCAGCTCGGCAACCGGCTTGTCGACGCCGACATTGACGCCGCAATGGAAGGTCACGCCCTCGCCCTGCATCTGCTCGATGCGCCGGTCGATATAGTGCTTCTCGATCTTGAAGTCGGGAATGCCGTAGCGCATCAGCCCGCCGGGCCGGCTTTCGCGCTCGTAGACATGGACATCGTGGCCGGCGCGGCCAAGCTGCTGGGCTGCCGCCATGCCGGCGGGGCCGGAGCCGATGACGGCAACGCGCTTGCCGGTCTTCTTCTCCGGTGGATAGGGCCTGATGTGGCCGGTTTCATAGGCCTTGTCGGCAATCGCCTGCTCGACCGTCTTGATGGCGACGGGGATGTCCTCGAGGTTCAGCGTGCAGGCTTCCTCGCAGGGCGCGGGGCAGATGCGGCCGGTGAACTCCGGGAAATTGTTGGTCGAATGCAGGTTGCGGATCGCGTTGTCCCAGTCGCCATTGTAGACGAGGTCGTTCCAGTCCGGAATCTGGTTGTGGATCGGGCAACCGGTCGGCCCGTGGCAGAACGGAATGCCGCAATCCATGCAGCGCGCGGCCTGTTTCTCGACCTCCTTGTCGGACATCGGCAGCGTGAATTCACGGAAATGCCGGATACGATCGGAGGCCGGCTGGTACTTGTGCACCTGCCGGTCGATTTCGAGAAAGCCTGTTACCTTGCCCATAGTCCAGTTCCTGCTGTCCAGATGGTGCGGTTTTCGCCGCACCCGTTAACCCCTTGAGGCAGCCATGGCAACCTTGCGCCGGAGGTCAAACTGTCGATGAAGATGGGCCGGGAAGCTTGGGCTCCCCGGCAATTGCAAAGCCTATTCCGCCGCGACGCCCATGCGCATGCGTTCCATCTCGATCAGGGCGCGGCGGTATTCGACCGGCATGATCTTGCGGAATTTCGGCCGGAAAATCGTCCAGTCGTCGAGAATCTCGCGGCCACGTACCGACCCGGTGTAATGCACATGGTTGGAAATCAGCTGGTAAAGCCGCTCCTCGTCATGGCTGGTCATGTCGCCGGAGACGTCGACGCGACCCTTGTGGTCAAGGTCGCCGCCATGGTGCAGCAGCCTTTCCATCAGATCGTCTTCTTCGGGAACCGGCTCCAGCTCGACCATCGCCATGTTGCAGCGCTCGGCGAAATCGCCCGCCTCGTCCAGCACATAGGCGACGCCGCCCGACATGCCGGCGGCGAAATTGCGGCCGGTCTTGCCGATGACGACGACGATGCCGCCCGTCATGTACTCGCAGCCATGGTCGCCGACGCCTTCGACGACGGCGGCGACGCCCGAATTGCGCACGGCGAAACGCTCGCCGGCGACGCCGGCAAAGTAGGCCTCGCCCTCGGTGGCGCCATAGAGCACCGTGTTGCCGACGATGATGGACTCGGCGGCGACGATCTTGGCCTCTTCCGGCGGCCGGATGACGATGCGTCCGCCCGACAGGCCCTTGCCGACATAGTCATTGCCGGCGCCGACAAGCTCGAACGAGATGCCGCGCGCTAGGAAGGCGCCGAAGGACTGGCCGGCAGTGCCGGTCAGCTTCACCTGGATCGTGTCCTCGCGCAGGCCCTTGTGCTTGAAGCGCTTGGCCACTTCACCCGACAGCATGGCGCCCGTCGAGCGGTCGACATTGCGGATATCGACCTCGATCTTGACCGGCAGCTTGCTTTCGAGCGCAGGCTTTGCCAGCTCGATCAGCTTGCGGTCGAGCACGTCGTCGATCGGGTGCTTCTGGCGCTCGGTCCAGTGCACCGCCTCATGCGGCGCATCCGGCTTGAAGAACATCTTCGAGAAATCGAGCCCGCGCGCCTTCCAGTGTACGATCAGGTCGCGCTTCTCCAGAAGATCACTGTCGCCGATGATCTGGTCGATATGGGTGTAACCCATCTCGGCGAGCAGCTCCCTCACCTCTTCCGCCACGTAGAAGAAGAAGTTGATGACATGCTCGGGCGTGCCCTTGAAGCGCTTGCGCAGCACCGGATCCTGCGTCGCGACGCCGACCGGGCAGGTGTTGAGATGGCACTTGCGCATCATGATGCAGCCGGCCGCGATCAGCGGTGCCGTCGAGAAGCCGAACTCGTCGGCGCCAAGCAGCGCGCCGATGATAACGTCGCGCCCCGTGCGCAAGCCACCATCGACCTGCAGCGCAACGCGCGACCGCAGACCGTTCAGCACCAGCGTCTGGTGCGTCTCGGCAAGGCCCATTTCCCATGGGCTGCCGGCATGCTTGAGCGAGGTCAGCGGCGAGGCGCCAGTGCCGCCATCATAGCCCGAAATGGTGATGTGGTCGGCGCGCGCCTTGGCGACGCCGGCCGCAACCGTGCCGACACCGACCTCCGACACCAGCTTGACCGACACGTCGGCCGCCGGATTGACGTTTTTCAGATCGTAGATCAGCTGTGCCAGATCCTCGATCGAATAAATGTCGTGATGCGGCGGCGGCGAGATCAGGCCGACGCCCGGCGTCGAATGCCTGACCTTGGCGATGGTCGCGTCGACCTTGTGGCCGGGCAGCTGGCCGCCCTCGCCGGGCTTGGCGCCCTGCGCCACCTTGATCTGCATCATGTCGGAATTGACGAGGTATTCGGCCGTGACGCCGAAACGGCCCGAGGCGATCTGCTTGATCGCCGAGCGTTCGGGGTTCTTGCCGCCGCCAGGCAGCGGCAGATAGCGGTCGGCCTCTTCGCCGCCCTCGCCGGTGTTCGACTTGCCGCCGATCTGGTTCATCGCGCGCGCCAGCGTGGTATGCGCTTCGCGCGAGATCGACCCGAACGACATCGCCCCGGTCGAGAACCGCTTGACGATGTCGGCCGCTGACATGACGTCGTCGAGCGCCACCTTCTTGCGGCCGGTCTCTCCGGCCAGCTTGATCTTGAACAGGCCCCGAATGGTCTGGGCGCGGGCCGTCTCGCTGTCGATCTGGGCGGAATAGTCCTTGAACGTTTCCCACGACCCCTGGCGCACGGCGTGCTGCAAGGTGGCGACTGCGTCGGGCGACCAGATATGCGCCTCGCCCCGCATGCGGAACATGTATTCGCCGCCGACCTCGAGGCTGTTGCGCAGCACGGGGTCGTTGCCGAAACCGTCATTGTGGCGGCTGAGCGTCTCGGCCGCGATCTCGTCCAGGCCGACGCCTTCGATCAGCGTCGCGGTGCCGGTGAAGTATTGCTGCACGAAATCGGTCTTCAGGCCGATGGCGTCGAAAATCTGCGCGCCGCAATAAGACTGGTAGGTCGAGATGCCCATCTTGGACATCACCTTGAGGATGCCCTTGCCGATCGACTTGATATAGCGCGAAACGACCTCGTAGGCGTCCACTTCCTTCGGCAGTTCGCCACGCTTGTGCATGTCGAGCAGCGTGTCGAAGGCAAGGTACGGATTGATCGCCTCGGCGCCATAGCCGGCAAGGCAGCAGAAATGATGCACTTCGCGCGGCTCGCCGGATTCGACGACGAGGCCGACCGAGGTGCGCAGCCCCTTGCGGATCAGGTGATGATGGACCGCGGCCGTAGCCAGCAGCGCCGGGATGGCGATGCGGTCCGGCCCGACCTGGCGGTCGGACAGGATGATGATGTTGTAGCCGCCGGCGACCGCCGCCTCCGCCCGCTCGCACAACCGGTCGATGGCGCCCTGCATGCCCGCGGCCCCTTCGGCCGAGCCATAGGTGATGTCGATCGTCTTGGTGTCGAAGCGGTCCTCGGTGTGGCCGATGGAACGGATCTTTTCGAGATCGCCATTGGTCAGGATCGGCTGGCGCACCTCGAGCCGCTTGCGGCGCGAATTGCCGACCAGATCGAAGATGTTGGGCCGCGGCCCGATGAAGGACACCAGGCTCATCACCAGCTCCTCGCGGATCGGATCGATCGGCGGGTTGGTGACCTGGGCGAAGTTCTGCTTGAAGTAGGTGTAGAGCAGCTTTGACTTGTCCGACATCGCCGAGATCGGCGTGTCGGTGCCCATCGAGCCCACCGCCTCCTGGCCTGTCGTCGCCATCGGCGACATCAACAGCTTGGTGTCTTCCTGGCTGTAGCCGAACGCCTGCTGGCGATCGAGCAGGCTGACATCCTTGCGCAGCGCGCGCGGCTCGACCGGCTTCAAATCTTCGAGGATGAGCTGTGTGTTGGCGAGCCAGGTCTTGTAGGGATGCTTGGTCGCGATCTCCGACTTGAGCTCCTCGTCGGAGACGATACGCCCCTTCTCCAGGTCGATCAGAAGCATCCGGCCTGGCTGCAGCCGCCACTTCTTGACGATCTTCTCCTCGGGCACCGGCAGCACGCCGGCTTCCGAGGCCATGATGACGCGGTCGTCATCGGTGACGATGTAGCGTGCCGGGCGCAGGCCATTGCGGTCGAGCGTGGCGCCGATCTGGCGGCCATCGGTGAAAACCACCGCCGCCGGCCCGTCCCACGGCTCCATCAGTGCCGCATGGTATTCATAGAAAGCCTTGCGATCGGCATCCATGAGCTTGTTGCCCGCCCAGGCTTCCGGGATCAGCATCATCATGGCATGGCTGAGCCTGTACCCGCCCTGGAACAGGAACTCGAGCGCATTGTCGAAGCAGGCGGTGTCGGACTGGCCGTCATAGGAAATCGGCCACAGCTTCGAGATGTTGTTGCCGAACAGTTCGGAATCGACCGACGCCTGGCGCGCAGCCATCCAGTTGTTGTTGCCGCGCACGGTGTTGATCTCGCCATTGTGGGCGACCATGCGGTAGGGATGCGCCAGCTTCCAAGACGGGAAGGTGTTGGTCGAGAAGCGCTGGTGGACGAGGATCAGCGCGGTCTCGAAGCGCGGATCGATCAGGTCCTTGTAATAGGCGCCGACCTGGTAGGCCAGGAACATGCCCTTGTAGACGATGGTGCGCGCCGACAGCGACACGCAATAGGCGCCGATGTCCTTGTTGTCGTTCTCGGCGTAGATGCGGCCCGATATGACCTTGCGCAGCAGATAGAGCCTGGCCTCGTATTCCTCGTCATCGGTAATGTCTGGCGTGCGGCCGATGAAGATCTGCCGGTGGAACGGCTCGGATGCCACGATGTCAGGCGCCTTCGAAAGCGACGAATTGTCGACGGGCACGTCACGGAAACCGATGAGCGGAAGCCCCTCGGATTGCGCCGATTCGACAATGATGTCCTCGATATGGGCGCGAAGGGCCGCGTCCTGCGGCATGAACCAGTGTCCGACGCCGTACTGACCCGCCGGCGGCAGCTCGATGCCCTGGGCCGCCATCTCCTCACGGAAGAACTGGTCGGGAAGCTGCACCAGCACGCCGGCGCCATCGCCGACCAGCGGATCGGCGCCAACGGCGCCGCGATGCGTCAGATTTTCGAGCACAGCCAGCCCGTCCTTGACGATCTGATGCGACTTCACGCCCTTCATATTGACGATGAAGCCGACGCCGCAGGCGTCATGCTCGTTGCGCGGATCGTAGAGGCCCTGGGCGGAAAAGCCGTTGGCGGTTCGGCTAATATTGGATCGCAAGGTGGTTTTGACGGTTGCCGCTTTCGTCTGCGCGGCCTGGCCGTTCGTCGCAGAGTGCGTCATGTCCGTCATCTCCTGTCCTCCATTCCCAGCCATTCAGGCGCTGGTTTGCCTCGGCAAGCGCTTGGCTCACCCTGATCCTTGTGGCACGTCTTGCGAAATCCTTGCCGAACCAGGCGGCTTTCCGCATGGATCGCATCTGGTAATCGTACAGGCCAGAGTCTGGCTGTCCACCTGTCGCTCGCGGCAACAGCCGGAGAGGCCCAATGATACGCCAATCCGGCTCGTTTTGTGCGACAAAATAAGACAGCACTACTGTCCTAAATTTTTATGGCAGAAATCCGGGACGCACACAAGACCGATTCACAAAAAACTTGGGCTTTTCGCGACAGAAAATGTCGTCAAGTTCGGGAAAAACGTAAGCTTCATTCGTCGGCTTGGGCTTTGCCGGTTGGCTGGCTTTACTGTTTTTCCGGCGCCTGGCCCTTGCGGTCCGCTCGCGAAACCGGTCAACTTCAAGCTGATCTCCCCAACCCCCCGACCTCCCAAGACATAGGCAGATGCATGTTCTTCGCTTCCGACAATTGGGCAGGCGCCCATCCCAATATTGCCGCCGGCCTGTCGGCCAATGCCGGCGGCTTTTCCACCGCCTATGGCGACGGTGCGCTCGACCGGGCAGTCTACCAGCGCTTCAGTGAGATTTTCGAACGCGAGGTCGCGGTGTTCTTCGTCGCCACCGGCACGGCCGCCAACTCGCTGGCGCTCACCGCTTACAACAAGCCGGGCGGCATTTCCTTTGCCCATCGCGAATCGCATGTCATCGAGGACGAATGCGGCGCGCCGGTATATTTTTCCGGCGGCTCTCGCCTGCATGAGATCGATGGCGCGCTGGGCAAGATCGATCCGCACAATCTGGAAAGGACCATCGGCCGTTTCGCACCGGAAATTGTCCATTGGGGACGGCCGATGGCCGTTTCGATCACCCAGTCGACCGAGGTCGGCACCATCTACGGTCTGGATGAGATCGAGACGATCTCGGCGATCGCCAAACAATATTCGGTGCCCCTGCACATGGATGGCGCCCGCTTTGCCAATGCGCTGGTCGCACTCGACACGACACCGGCCGAAATGACCTGGAAACGCGGCGTCGACATCCTCTCCTTCGGCGGCACCAAGAACGGCTGCTGGTGCGCCGAAGCGATCGTGTTGTTCGACCTCGATCGTGCCAGGGAATTGGCCTTCCTGCGCAAGCGCGCCGCCCAGCTGTTTTCGAAATCGCGCTTCGTCGCGGCGCAGTTCGAGGCCTATTTCAAGGATGGGCTGTGGCTGGACACCGCCCGCCACGCCAACGCCATGGCCGCACGCCTTGCCGCCGCGATCGAGGATTCGGCAACGGCCAAGCTGGCATGGCTGCCGCAGGCGAACGAGGTTTTCGCGGTGATCAAGAAGGCCGAGGCCGAGAGGCTGCAGACCGCGGGTGCCGCCTTCTACGACTGGCACAAGCCGCATGGCTTTGACGGCCACATCGGCGAGGACGAGTTGCTCTACCGCTTCGTCACCAGCTTTGCGACGACAGCCGATGAAGTCGACCGTTTTGGCCAGCTGATCGCCTGATAACGCATTTCCCCGACAACAAAAAAGCGGGGGCGGTGGGGGCCCCGGGCCGCGGCGGGGGGGGGGGTTATTTTTTTTTTAGGGGAGTGGGGGGCGGAGGGTTGGGGTGTGGGCACAAACCCCAAAAGGGAAT
>NZ_JBVVQM010000002.1:359718-649018 GCF_055811155.1 Mesorhizobium sp. WSM4822
TCTCACCCTCTTCCACACCCGTTTGCCCACCACCCCTTTTTATGCCCCCGTTTTGGCCCCGCTGACCCCCTTAAACCTAATACCCCCCAAAAAAAAACCGCGCCGCCTTGCGCCCCCGCTTCCGTCTCGGGAGGAGACTTGTATTTTAGGCAGCGGTCTTGGCCTCGATCTGCTTGGCCTTGGCCGAAGACGCCGTAATGGCGATCTTGCGCGGCTTCAGCTCCTCGGGGATGTTGCGCTTGAGGTCGACGAAGAGCAGGCCGTTCTTCAGCGAGGCGCCAACGACCTCGACGTGGTCGGCAAGCTGGAAGCGGCGTTCGAAAGCCCTCGAGGCAATGCCGCGATAGAGCAGCTCAGAGCCTTCGCCGATACCCTCGTCCTTGCGCTCACCCTTCACGGTCAGCACGTTGCGATGGGCTTCGATCGAGATTTCCTCGTCCGAGAAGCCGGCAACCGCCATCGAGATCCGGTAGGAATCCTCACCGGTGCGCTCGATGTTGTAGGGCGGATAGGTCTGCGCGCCATCCGGCTGCGCAAGCGAATCGAGCATCGTGAACAGACGATCGAAGCCGACGGTCGAGCGATAAAGCGGGGAAAAATCAACGTGACGCATGAGGTGTTCTCCTGTTGAGCAACATGGTTTGCGTATGGCCGGTGCGAAACCCTTGAGCGGCGTTTCGGGTGGACCAGCGGCCCCGACATTGGCGACCGCACGAGACATTTGGGGAGCGCTGGAAAGCATTTCAAGATTTCACCTGGCGGCAAAAGCCACGGCGGCCGGACCCTTGATGAACGGCAGATGAACCGGCACTTCGGCGCGCGTTCAGGCAGCCGGCGCTAAAGTCCATTCCAGGATCAAGGACTGGCGGCGCCGATTGCACAACAGGCACCGCAACGAGGCCGACCGGGTGTAACGTCCCTTCCTCCCGGATCGACAGGAGCCGGAAGCACGCTTTCAAGCGGCTTCCGGCCTTCCCTGATGCAGCCTCCCCTTCACCGGGAATTCCTTGGCTTTTGGCGCATGGGCGTCTATCACCTTAGCGGAGCCGGCCAGCGCAGGCGGGCATGCGAGACGCCGAGCACGAAGCGCCGAATGACGGATCTTTTCACCGAAAACTCCCTTTTTCACGAAATCGAGGGCAATCCGCGGCCGGAAAATGCCACCGGCGGCTTCTTCACCACGCGTGACCGAAAGAATATCCGCTACGGCCTGTTCGGCGCGGTCGCTCGCCCGATGAAGGGCACCGTGGTCCTGCTCACCGGCCGCAACGAGTGCATCGAGAAATATTTCGAAACCATCCGCAACCTTGCCGATCGCGGCTTTGGCGTCGCCACGCTCGATTGGCGCGGCCAGGGCGATTCCGACCGGCTGATCCGCGATCACCAGCGCGGCTACGTCAGCAGCTTCCGCGAGTACACCGCCGACCTCGAACAGTTCTTCGAGGAGATCGTGCTGCCCGATTGCCGCGGACCGTACTACATCCTCGCCCATTCGGCAGGTGCCTTGATCACCCTGCTTGCCGCCCCATCAATGGTGAACCGCATCCGGCGCATGGTGCTGATCGCGCCCTTCCTGACGCTGCCCGACCTGCCGGTCTCGATCTCGACGGTTCGCCGCGTCTGTTCTCTGTTCTGCGCTCTCGGCCTCGGCCGGCTCTACGCCGCCTGGGGTCCGCGGCCGAGGATTACGGCCCCTTTCGAGACCAACAAGCTGACATCGGACCCGGAGCGCTATCGGCGCAACACACGGATCTATGAAGAATACCCGCAACTGGCGCTTGGCGGGCCGACGATCCGCTGGCTGCAGGCAGCCGCGAAAGCATCGGAAGCCGTCAGCGACCCCGATTTCATGGCTCGGATCCAGGTCCCGCTGCTGATCATCGCCGCCGGCGCCGACCAGGTCGTCTCGACCAGGGCCGTGGAAGCCTACGCCAGGCGTCTGCGGCTCGGTTCGCTGCTGATGATCGATGGCTCCCGCCACGAAATCCTGCAGGAAGCCGACATCTACCGCGAGCAATTGCTCGCCGCCTTCGACGCCTTCATTCCCGGCAGCGACGACCCCACAGCCTGACGGGCGCCGGTCGCTGGCCCGCTCCCCAAGGGGCGCCGCCGGCAGTAAAACGACTGCTTCAAGCGGTCGGCATCACCTGAATGGCGGCGGACGCTCGTTTAGCCGCGCAGGGCGGCCATGGCGGCGGCATGAAGTTCCGGCGTCGCCGCGGCGAGTACATCGCCGCCCTGTTCCGCCGGCCCGCCATCGAATGTGGTGACGACGCCGCCTGCCTTTTCGATGATCGGGATCAGCGCCACGATGTCGTAGGGCTTCAATCCGGGATCGGCGACGATGTCGACGCTTCCCGAGGCGATCATGGCGAAGGCATAGCAATCGGCGCCATAGCGGGCGAGCTGGATCTGTCTTTCGAATGCATCGTAACGGTTGCGCGCCTCGCCCTTGAACAGGGCCGGCGTGGTGGTGAACAGCGTCGCCTGGTCCAACTTCGTCGTCTTGCGGGTCGTCAGTTTTCGCGGCCCGCCTGGCCCCTCATAATGGGAGCCCGAGCCGTTGGCGTAGAAAAGCTCGCCGGTGAAGGGCTGCGCCATCATGCCGGCAACGGCGTCGCCGTCGACCGTCAGCCCGACCAGTGTGCCCCACACCGGCAGACCGGAAATGAACGCGCGGGTGCCGTCGATCGGGTCAATCACCCAGACGTGCCGGCTCGAAATGTTCTCGCTGCCATGCTCCTCGCCTAGAATACCATGATCGGGATACTCAGCCGATATCAGAGCCCGGATGGCGCGCTCGGCCTCGCGATCGGCCTCGGTGACCGGATCAAAACTGCCCTGTTCCTTGTTGGCGACCGCACCTTGGGCACGAAAGCGCGGCAAGGTCTCCGCCGCTGCCGCCTGCGCGATGCGACGCATGAAATCGATGCTGATGTCCAACTGATTCTCCCGCATTGCAGCATGCCCGAGCCCGGCTTTGCCGCCAATTTCGTGCCAAAACAAGGGTGTCGAGGATTTTTCCGCGACGGCATCTGTTGCCTGGATGTCACACAGGCGCCATCGAAACGCAATTTCCACATCAGAGTGAATTAAAAAAGGCTGAAGGTCGCTTGACATTTGTGCAGCGCACAATACCCTCAATCTCGGACAGGGTTTCCTGTCCATGCCCTCCTTGGGCGTTTCCTCCCTAGACTTCGACCGTATCGTGCAAACGATGCGGTCTTTTTTTATGGCGCCATTCAGTCCGCGGCCAGCGGCAGGTTATTCACTCCGCGGCCAGTGGCAAGTCGATGAAATGATGATCGGGCATCGACATCAGGTCGGCTGAGAACCGCGTCAGATCGTCGGCCAGCGCATCGAAGCCGGCAGCCTTCTCGAATGTCCGCTCGTTCATATAGAGCCCCCGGTTGACCTCGATCTGCAGCGCGTGCAGATGGCGCGCCGGGCGGCCATAGTGCTCGGTGATGAAGCCGCCGGCATAGGGCTTGTTGTGGGCGACCGAATAGCCCATGGCGCTGAGCAGGCTGATCGCGGTGTCGGTCAGGGCGGCCGTTGCCGAGATGCCGAAACGGTCGCCGATGATGAAGTCGGGCCGCTGGCCGCTGTCGCCGACCCTGATGCTCGCCGGCATCGAATGACAGTCGATCAGCACGGCAAAGCCGAACCGCGCATGGGTTCTGGTCAACAGCCGCTTCAGCGTCTCGTGATAGGGCTTGTAGACGGCCTCGATGCGGGCGACCGCTTCGGCCAGCGGCAAGCGGCCGGAATAGATGTCGAGCCCCTCGCCGACCAGCTTCGGCACCGTGCCCAGCCCGCCGGCCAC
Organism: Mesorhizobium sp. WSM4822; assembly: GCF_055811155.1. Lineage (NCBI taxonomy): Bacteria > Pseudomonadati > Pseudomonadota > Alphaproteobacteria > Hyphomicrobiales > Phyllobacteriaceae > Mesorhizobium > Mesorhizobium sp. WSM4822. The sequence continues at coordinate 363,545 of NZ_JBVVQM010000002.1, forward strand.
CCGTGCCGAGCGGATGTTGCAGAAGGACGGCACCGGCTCGGCGAACATGCGCGGATCAAGCTCCCACGGTTCACGGTTGACGTCGAGATAGGCCCTCGGGAAATTCGCCGCCAGCAACGGCGCGCCGAGCGCGACGGTGCCGCCGAACAGCTCATCGACGTAGCAGTCCTCGGACCGGCGGATGGCGTTGCGGTCCAGCCTTGCCATGGCAAGGAAGCGCTCCGGATAGTAGCGGCCGCTATGCGGTGAGTTGAAGAGGAAGGGGACGCGCTGCTCGACGCCCGACCGGATTTCGAAGGGTGGAAAGACCGAAAAATCCTCGGCTGCCGTCTTCAATTTGAACGAACCCGAAAACACCAGTGCATCATGATGTGAAAGTGCCACCTTGCAAGCCTCGTGTCCAGCATTTCGGCCGCAGCACACGCCCGGCAAATATGGATCATCCCCGTCAGCGTTCACTTGATGTTTACCCTCACCTCCTCATATACAGGATGGTTAACGGGCTTGCCCAACGGCAACCTCGGGCGGGTGATTCGGACGGGATATCATGGCACGCATTCTTCTGGCGGAAGACGACGACGATATGCGTCGGTTCCTCGTCAAGGCGCTGGAGCGCGCCGGTTACCAGGTCAGCGATTTCGACAATGGCGCCAGCGCCTATGAGCGGCTGCGCGAGGAGCCTTTCTCGCTGCTGTTGACCGACATCGTCATGCCGGAGATGGACGGCATCGAACTGGCGCGGCGTGCCACAGAGATCGATCCTGATCTGAAAGTCATGTTCATCACCGGTTTCGCCGCCGTTGCGCTGAACCCGGATTCCAAGGCGCCGAAAGACGCCAAGGTGCTGTCGAAGCCCTTTCACCTGCGCGACCTCGTCAACGAGGTCGAGAAGATGCTGCAGGCGGCCTGAGCCCTTTTCTAGGCGAGGCGCCGCACCTCTTCGCCACTGCGGCGAGACGACGCCTTCTTTCCTTTTTCCTGCTATTGACGCGCTAGATCAAAAATGGTGTATGCGCGGCTTCGGATGGGCGTGTAGCTCAGCGGGAGAGCACTGCATTGACATTGCAGGGGTCACAGGTTCAATCCCTGTCACGCCCACCATCCAACCAGACAAGCAGATCTTGCATCGGCATTTCCCGGCTGGTTCCCCAGAGGTAGAGAGGTTCGCATAGGTTGACTTATAGCCTGCACCTGGCGCAACGCCGCATGCAGTGCTTGAGCTTGGCGAACGGTTCTCGATTGGGTCGAGGCCGGACTATCGGGGCAAGCCTTGCGGAGCCGGCCTACTGGTCATCGTCATCGCCATTGTCTGGATTGTCGACCAAACATCCCGCGCCGTGACACCCTTGGTAATTGCCTTGAGTGTCGAAATTCGGATTGCCGTCCTTGTCGTAACTCGGCCTTGGGTCGATGTAGCTGTCGTTCTTTCGACGCGCTTCCTTGCGATCCTTGTCTCTCTGTTCCTGCGCGGCTATGCGATCCATTGAGCGCTGCTCGTCTTCTGAACGTTGTGAAGTCTGTTGCATCATGCAGTCGGCAAACCTGTTGGTTCCTGGCCTATAGCCGTAAGAAGCGCACCGTTGCTGATCCATTGCGCGCTGATCCTCAGCGCTGACGCAACCAGCAACCGCCAACGGCACAAGCGCGATCAGCACATATCTCATCTTGAAATTCGGCATTTTGTCACTCCAGATCATTCTGATGGCACCGGGCAAGAGAGGTCACCCTCCTGGCAGTTCAGGTAGGCCCTCAACTGCCTGGTGCGAGCCTTGGTCAGTTCAGCTTGACAAGCAGCGGCAACCATCGGCGCCGCGGAGCCACCATCGTCACCGCTGGATTGAAATGTGCATTCGGCGTTGCGGAACGCAATCCACGCTCTCTGCGCTTTCACCAACCGCGCCTTGCCGTCGGAATCGTCCGTAAGCCGCTTCTGGATTTGCTTGAAGGTTTGGTTTAACGCCTGATCGGCTCTTTTGAAGTCCGAAGCTGGATCAGCCAGAGCCGCGGTGGCGGCGAACGACAGCATGGCGACGCCAGCAAGTAGAAAACGCATGATTGTATCCCCGGAATGAAAACAACCACAAGTAAGCACGCATGGGGGCAGCCGACAAGCACCGAAAAACCGTATAGTAAGCAAAGGGTTGTCGGGTTCAACAACGCAGGACGGACGAGGCTGGGGCCGTGAGGTGATATGCGGGGAATGGCCGCCACAAGCTGACGTTGAGATTTGCCGTTTCGCCATTGTCGTGGGCGGCGCCGGCGAGTTTCGCAACCCGGTCCTGGCAGACCGGACGCCGGACGCAAACGCCGTCGCGGAAAGCTGTGCGCCCGTCCCGGTGCTGACCGGGACGGGCGACAGGCAATCAGATCATTGCGGCTCTGGATCAGGCGTATTTCCCGGCCTGTCGCCGCCGCCCTTGCCTTCACGGCAAGGCTCGCCGATGCCGCAGCATTTGCCGTTGTAGGTGACGCCGGGCTTCAGCTTGTCGCATTCCCTGGGAGCGGTTGTCTTGCAGCCGGCCAGCACCGAAACGGCGATGGCGGCCAAAAGGACGTTTCTTGAAACAGTAAACATCAGACGTTCTCCTTGATGGACCATGTTTGGACACATCGCTTGGTCGCGCCTCGGGAGAAATTGGTTCACAAGAAAATTGCGATCACCGGCGGAATCTTTTTGCGAGCTTGCCTTCGCGTGAAGGCGCATCGCCGATGCCGGGGCATTTGCCATGCTATGTGGTTTTCGGATTTGATTTATCGCATTGTCTTGTCGGCGTTGCCTGCAACCTGCCGTGACCGATGCAGCAGAACCGTAACAGGACATTCGCAACATTGCAGGCGAGAGACGTTTTCCATGATGATCGCGTTGGACAATTCAGGGCTTGGTCGCCTCACACTCAGAAATGGTCCAGGATCGAAGCCGGAATGGTTGGTGAAACTGCGCGCATTCCCGAGGCGGTGATCGGGTCTCCTTGCGTGCCGTCATGAGTTCACAGTCCAGAAGGGAAAAACTGTCGCCTTGGCCGAAGATACATCGCGAACTGAACCGTGTGCGCACGCAATTGCAGTCGCCGTGGTCGACATTGGGCAACGCGCTCATTTCCGCAAAGCAGAACGCTGAATACCGACGCGAACTCGGCAAGCGGATCGAAGCCGCCCGCGAGACTTACACGGCGTCGCCGATCTCGCAGATTGCCGACAGCTTCATGCTCGTCCGGATCATCGGCAATGATCTGGAACCGCGACACCGCAAGGGCCAGTCATTCGACAACGTGCTGTTCATTCTGGACAACGAACCGGTCTTCGACGCCTGCGAAAAATTCTGGATCGTCAATCGGATAGTCGACACCGACGAGGAAGCCCGGATCATCGGCCTGCTCGAAAGCCGCCGCCAGAATTTTCACACAATCCCCTTCGAACTCGATGCGTACCGGAAGATATCCTGGGACGTCGACCAGCTTGTTGCCGGCGACCTCAGATTCTCAGAGAAGGGCCGGGCGAGCGGAAAGTCCGCGCGTTACGAAACGCACATCCGCCGCAGCAAGAACCTCTATGTGATGAACAACAATGGGGCTCGCAACGCCGCGCTCGCGATTGCCCGCGGCAGGGCAAAATGGCTGATGCCCTGGGACGGGAACTGCTACCTGACAGGCTCTGCGTTCCAGCGGATACGGTCCGCGATCGAGAGAAACCCGCACCTTCCCTACGCTGTGGTGCCCATGGCGCGTATTGTCGACAATGCGCTTCTGCTGGACCAGAGCTTCCAGCCGCCGGCCGAGGAAGAGCCGCAGATCATATTTCGAGCCGATACCACGCAACTGTTCGACGAAAACTATGGCTACGGAAGGCGGCCAAAAATCGAGATGCTGTGGCGGTTGGCAGTTCCCGGCCCCTGGGATCGCTACCGCGACGACGCCTGGGATTTTCCACGCCCGGTCCGGGCAGCGGATGCCGGGCTGCTCCAGAAAGCGGGCTGGGTGGCGCGCCTGGATTCAGGACGTTCGCATCTGGAGATCGGCAAGGCCGGCTTCGTCGCGCGTCTGGTCAGCCGCGACCAGGCGATCGTCGATATGGTCGATCAATGTGACGCCAAGGCAGTCGCCGCTCGGCTTGATACCTCCCGCCTGGCTTTCTATGACGAAGACGCCCTCGCCCACGCGGTAAAGGACGGACCCATCCTGCGCTATCTCGAAACCGCGGCCGGTCAGGCACTCGCCCGCGGTCCGTTCAGCGTGCTCGACAAGACTGGCCGAGCCCCCAGCGGGGATCCCCAGGACTATTTTCGCCCGGCGCCTTACTGGTGGCCCGACCCCGACAGACCCGATGGCCTGCCCTATATCAGGCGCGATGGCGAACGCGTGCCCGGCACGGCATTGTATGCAGCAGGAAGCGAAACCTACGATCGCACACGCTTACAGCGCGTCTTCGACGACACAACCGTGCTTGCGCTCGCCGCAACCGTGCTTGATGGACGTCATTACGCCGTCCACGCCGCGAGGCTCATTCGCGCATGGTTTGTCGATCCCAAGACAAGAATGAACCCGCATTTGCGCTATGCGCAGGTGCGGTCGGGCCACGACAACAATGAAGGGGCCGGCTACGGCATCATCGAGCTGAAGGATTTCTATTTCTTCCTGGATGCCGTACGCTTGATCGAGCGAACAGGAGTACTGGGCGACGAGGATCGCGAGGCGTTCAGAGCCTGGCTCGGTTCCTACTGTGAATGGCTGGACACCGCGCCGGCAGCCGCGACGGCCTTCTGCAGCAGCAGCAACCAAGGAACGTACTACGATTTGCAGCGGGCATCGATCGCCACATTTCTTGGCGACAGCGCCACCCTGGCCAAGATCAGCCTCTATGCTCGGGAGAGATTGGCGACCCAGATCGCAGCCGACGGCTCCTTGCCCAGGGAACTGTCCCGCACGCGCCCCAGGCACTACGCCATGTTTACCTTGCAAGGCTGGACGTCATTGGCCCGTGTCCTGTCTTCGGTTGGTGACAATCTCTGGCAGCACAAGACAGCCGAGGGACTGGGACTGGTCCAGGCGCTGCACTGGCTTGTTGCGCACGAGAACAAGCGACACACCATGTCGGCCGAAACTGTCGATCCGGATCGGCTTGGGCCGCTGCTTCTCGACCTGACGCATCATGATCCCGCAGGGATGCCACCTGCCGATCTGGGAAGGGCGGCCAAGCCCATTTTTCATCCAGACGAGGCAATCGCGCCTTTTTGGCTGTGGCGAAGACGTTAGAGCAGTTCACCGTTTCACGGAAACGGCGACCCGCTCTAACTCCTTGTTTTTACGCAATTCCGGACGGAAAACCGTTTCACACTTTTCCTGGAATTGCTCTAGGGACGTCCGGCATTCCTGGCCTGTCACGTCGATGATGAGAACCACTTTCCCGAAATCAAACGCCCGCGACGGTGCAAAGGCTCTTCATTCTGGCCACCGCCAGATCGGGATCAGCGAGCAATCCGGCCTGGTCGGCAAGGCGGAACACGTCGGCATAGTGACGGATGCCGCGCGCCGACTGCATGCCGCCGACCATCGCAAAATGGTCCTGATGGCCGTTCAGCCAGGCCATGAAGACGATGCCGGCCTTGTAGTACTCGGTCGGCGCCTCGAAGATTTTTCGCGATAGCGGCACGGTCGGCGCCATCAATGCGTCATAGCCGGCGCGGTCACCCTCCGCCAGTTTCGCCAGCGCTGCATTGGCGACCGGCGCAATCGCATCGAAAATACCGAGCAGTGCGTGCGAGTGTCTTTTCTCGTCGCCGACGATCAGTTCGGGATAATTGAAATCGTCGCCAGTGAACATGGCGACGCCGTCCGGCAGACGGTTCCTCAGCGCGACCTCCTTGCCGGCATCGAGCAGTGAGATTTTTATCCCCTCGACCTTGCCAATATGGCGTTCGATGATGGCAACCACTGTATCGAGAGCGGCCTCGAAATTCTCGCTGCCCCAATAGCCCCTGAGCGCCGGATCGAACATGTCGCCCAGCCAGTGCAGGATGACCTTGCCGGATGCTTGGGACAGGATGCGGTCGTAGACGCTGACATAGTCGTCCGGCCCCCTGGCAACTGCCGCCAGTGCCCGGCTGGCCATCATGATCGCCTTGCCGCCCAAGCCTTCGATGAAAGCGAATTGCCGCTCATAGGCGGTGACCACATCGTCCAGCGTCCTGGCGGCGGCGGGCGCCAGATGGTCGGTCCCGGCACCCGAGGCGAGATCGGCGCCATCGACGGTACGCGCCTCGGCGATCGAACGGCGGATCAATTCCTGCGCGTTTGCCCAGTCGAAACCCATGCCGCGCTGCGACGTGTCCATCGCTTCGGCGATGCGGAATCCCAGCCGCCACAGATGGTGACGGAACGTCATCGTCCTGTCCCAGTCGACCACCGGCCTGGACCACGGATCGGTCATGGCAAGCGGATCGGCAACGACGTGCGCGGCGGCATAGGCAATACGCGAAAATCGCGCGCCGATGTCAGGCTGCACCGGTTCGCCGACCAGCGTGTACCGGGTGCTGCCGCCCCCCTCACCAGGCAAGGCAATGTCCATCGATCTCTCCCTTCGCAACGCTATTAAATGGAACGTTCCAATAAATCAAGAACCTTTAAGATTCGAATTCCACGGCGGGAAGAATGCTGCATTGCAACACAAAAGCCTTATGGAGCAAGCCATTTGAGTACGCACGATCGGCATTCGAGACGCGAGAAAAATCCCGATTGACTCACGACCGGAGCAGAGATTAGAACGTTCCAATACTTTTGGGCCTGCAGTCGGGGAGGATGCATCTGGATGGCCAACCGGGCCAAGGCGACGATATTCGACATCGCCCGCGAAGCAGGCGTGTCCAAATCGACGGTATCGCTCGTGCTCCAGGGCAGCGGGCTGATCCGGCCCGAAACAGCGAGCAAAGTGCGCAAGGCGATCGAGGATGTCGGTTACGTCTACAACCGCGGCGCCGCCAATCTGCGCAAGGCGCACTCCAATGTCATCGGCATGGTCATCAACGATCTCACCAATCCTTTCTTCGCAGAGCTGGCGGTTGGGATGGAGCGGGTCTTCCAGTCGGCCGGTATCGTGCCGTTCATCGCCAACACGGCGGAAAATCCGGTACGCCAGGAAGAAGTGCTGAAGTCGTTGATGGAGCAAGGCGTCGCCGGCCTCATCGTGTCGCCGGCTCGCGGCACGACGCCGGGCGCCTTCAGGCGGATCGAGACGGCAGGTCTGCCGGTGGTCTTCGCCATGCGCCGGCTTCCCGAGAGCCGTATTCCGGTTATCGCGCCCGACAATCATCGCGGCGCCTATCTCGCCACCGCCCATCTGATCGGCAAGGGACATCGCAGGCTGGTCTTCTTCGGCGGTTCGTCCGACCTGGTGGTCTATCACGATCGGCTTGGCGGATTTCGCGAAGCCTGCGAGACGCAGGGCATCTCCGACCGCGACGCACTGGTCGTCGAGGGAGAGACCAGCCGCAGAGGCGGCATCGCGTGCCTCGAAACCGCTCTCGCAATGGCTGAACCGCCGACCGCGGCACTCTGCTTCAACGACGCCGTCGCCTTTGGCGCCATGCTGGCGCTGCGCAAGCGCGGACTTGAGCCGGGAGTTGATTTCGCCATCGTCGGGTTCGACGATGTGGCCGAGGCCGAACATTACATGCCAGCTCTGACCAGCGTCGCGGTGGACTCGGCCGGCCTCGGCGAACGCGCCGCCCATGTCATGCTGAAAATGATCCAGTCGCGCACCACGCGCGCTGAGGACCATATCGGCGCGGTCAATCTCGTGGTCAGGGAAAGCTGTGGCCCGGATCGCCGCACCCGAAACAGGACGGCCGGTTCGGGGAGCACGAATTGAGCAAGGTCGTTTCGGCAGCTCAGGCAGCGGGCCTGATCAAGGACGGCATGGTCGTATCCGTGTCGTCGTCGAGCGGTCTCGGCTGTCCCGACGCCGTGCTCGCCGCGATCGGCGAACGCTTCGATGGGGAAGGCCACCCAAAAAATATCACCACGCTGCACCCGATCGCCGCCGGCGACATGTACGGCATCAAAGGCATCGACCATCTGGCCAAGCCGGGACTGCTGAAGCGTACTTTGTGCGGCTCCTACCCGTCCGGCCCCTCCTCTTCCGAACCGCCGCAGATATGGAAGATGATCGGCGACAATTCGGTGGCCGCCTACAACGTGCCGTCCGGCATCCTGTTCGACATGCACCGCGAAGCGGCCGCCAAGCGGCCGGGCGTGCTGACCAAGGTCGGCCTCGACACCTTCGCCGACCCACGCCACCAGGGCTGCGCCATGAACGCCGCCGCAAGCGAGCCGATCGTTTCGGTGCAGCAGTTCGACGGCGAGGAATGGCTCTATTTTCGCTCCATCGTGCCGCAGGTCTCGATCATTCGCGCCACGTCGGCCGACGAGCGCGGCAACCTCACCTACGAGCATGAGGGCGCCTATCTCGGTGGCCTCGAACAGGCGCTCGCCGCCCGTAACAATGGCGGCATCGTTATCGCGCAGGTCAAGCGCGTCGTCGAAAACGGTACGCTGAAACCGCATGACGTGCGCGTGCCGGGCGTCCTGGTGGACCATATCGTCGTCGCGCCCGACCAGTTGCAGACGACGCTGACACCCTATGACCCAGCGATCTCCGGAGAAATCTTCCGGCCGCTGTCGAGCTTCCGCACGCCGGAGATGAACGTCCAGAAAGTGATCGCGCGCCGCGTCGCCATGGAGTTGCGCGACGGCATGGCCGTCAACATCGGCTTCGGCATTTCCGCCAATGTCCCGCGCATCCTTCTCGAGGAAGGACAGCACGGCAAGATTACCTGGGTGATCGAACAGGGCGCGGTCGGCGGCGTGCCGCTGCTCGACTTCAAATTCGGCTGTTCGTCGAACGCCGACGCCTTCATGCCCTCGCCGCACCAGTTCATTTATTTCCAGGCGGGCGGCTTCGACGCCTCGCTATTGTCCTTCCTGCAGATCGACCGCCATGGCTCGGTCAATGTCTCGAAGCTTTCGGCGCGCCCGCATGTCACGGCTGGTGCCGGCGGCTTTGTCGACATCACCGCGCGGGCGAAGAAGATCGTGTTTTCCGGCTTCTTCAACGCCGGGGCAAAACTCTCATTGGCCGATGGCGGCATCCGCATCGATCAGGAGGGCAAGGTCAAGAAGGTGGTCAACGAAGTCGAGCACATCTCGTTTTCGGGCAAGCGCGCAGTCGCGCAGGGACAGGACATCACCTATGTCACCGAACGCTGCGTGATGAGGCTGACGCCGGAGGGCCTGGTCGTCACAGAACTCGCACCCGGCATCGATCTGCAGCGCGATGTGCTGGCGCAGTCGGAAATTCCGTTGGGCATTGCCAAGGACCTCAAGACGACACCGGCAGCCCTCTATCAGGAGCAACCGATAGGCCTGTCGCTGAATGGCGGCGCCTCGCTTGGAGGCGCGCATGGCTGAGCACCTCGTCACCTTTGAAACCGACGGCGCCATCGGCGTCGTCACGCTGCGCCGGCCGGAGAAATTCAACGCGCTGGACATTCCGATGCTGCGCGCGTTGGAGACGGCGCTTGACGCGGCCGAGATGGCCGAGGGCGTCCGCGTCGTGCTGCTGCGCGGCGAAGGCAAGGGATTTTGCGCCGGTGGCGATGTCGAGGCCTGGGCGCGGATGAGTGCCGCCGATTTCCAGGTGCAATGGGTACGCTACGGCCACCGCGTCTTCGACCGGCTGGCGCGGCTCAGGCAGCCGACCATCGCTGTTTTGTCGGGCCATGCACTGGGCGGCGGGCTGGAGCTGGCTGTGGCTTGTGATTTTCGCGTGGCGGAAACACAGGTGAAACTGGGCTTCCCCGAAACCTCGATCGGTGTCGTACCCGGCTGGTCAGGCACGCAACGCGCCGTGCGCCGCTTCGGCACGCAGACGGTGCGCCGGATGGCGCTCGGCGGCGAGATCTTTCTCGCCCCCGAGGCACTCGCTCTGGGCATCGTCGACCGGGTGGTCGCGACTGGCAAGGCATACGACGAAGCAAGGGCGTGGGCGGAAAAGATCGCCGAGCGCGGCCCGCTGGCGACCGAAGCCGCCAAGCTGATGATCGCGGTCGCCGAAGGCGAGGAAAGTGCCGCCGCCACCGAAGCGCTGGCCAGCGGCTTCATCGCCCTGACCGGAGATCTCAAGGCCGGCGTCGATGCCTTCAAGGCCAAGCAGAAGCCGGCCTTTTCGAGATCCTAGAGGAAAACAGATGAACGCCCCACTCAAGATCGCCATGCCGGCCGAGGCGGCTGCGGCACCGAAAGCGTACAGACTGCTGATCGACGGCAAGCATGTCGATGCCCGCGACGGCCGCATGATTGCTCGAAATAGCCCCGGCCACGGCTTCACCGTCTCGCACTACGCACAGGCCGGCGAGGCCGAAGTGGAAGCCGCTGTGCAGGCCGCCCACAAGGCGTTCGAGACCGGTCCATGGCCGCGCACGAAGGCAGCTGAGCGTGCCGCGATCCTGCTCAAGGCGGCTGACCTGATCGAGGGCCGGCTGGAAGACATCGCCCGGCTCGATGCACTGGAATCCGGCAAGCCGGTCGCCCAGGCGCGCGGCGAGATCGGCGGCGCCGTTGACATCTGGCGCTATGCCGCCTCGCTTGCCCGCACGTTGCATGGTGAATCCTACGCCAATCTCGGCGATGCCATGCTGGGCGTCGTCCTGCGCGAGCCGATCGGCGTCGTCTCGATCATCACCCCGTGGAATTTCCCCTTCCTGATCGTCAGCCAGAAACTGCCCTTCGCGCTCGCCGCCGGCTGCACGGCGGTGGTCAAGCCGAGCGAAATGACCTCGGCCTCGACCTTTGTGCTCGGCGATATCCTGATGCAGGCCGGCCTGCCCGCCGGCGTCGTCAATATCCTGGCCGGGCTTGGCGCCGATGTCGGTGCGCCGATGGTCAGCCACCCGCTGGTCGAGATGGTCTCGTTCACCGGCTCCACCCGCGTTGGCAAGATGACGATGGCGTCCGCCGCGCAGTCGCTGAAGAAAGTCTCGATGGAGCTCGGCGGCAAGAACGGCCAGATCGTCTTCCCGGACGCCGACCTCGAAGCGGCCGCCGATGCGGCGGTATTCGGCGGCTTCTTCAATGCCGGCGAGTGCTGCAATGCCGGGAGCCGGCTGATCGTTCATGAGGCGATCGCCGACGATTTTCTCAGCACCGTCAAGGCGCTTGCCGCCAGGGTCACGGTCGGCGATCCGCTCGATGACCAAACCAAGGTCGGCGCGATGATCTCGTCCGACCATCTGAAGAAGGTGGCCGGCTATGTTTCTGCCGCTGAAGGCGACGGCAGCCAGGTTTACAGCGGAGGCAAGCAATTGGCCTCCAATGTCGGCCAATACCTCGATCCCACCATCATCCGCGGCGTTACCGAGGAGATGGCCATAGCGCGCGAGGAAGTGTTCGGTCCGGTGCTCTCGGTGCTGACTTTTGAATCGATTGAAAAGGCGTTGCACATCGCCAACAACACGCCCTATGGTTTGTCGGCGGGCGTGTGGAGCGCCAGCATCGACACTTGCATGTCGGTCGCGCGTGGAGTGCGTTCGGGAACCGTTTGGGTGAACACATTCATGGAAGGTTATCCCGAGCTGCCTTTCGGAGGCTACAAGCAGTCCGGTCTCGGACGCGAACTCGGCAAACGCGCCGTCGAGGACTATACCGAGGAAAAGACAATCCAGTTTCATCGCGGCCTGCGCACCGGGTGGTGGGTCGGCTGAGTTGAGAAGAACCCGGTGGGCTTCACCGGTCGTGTAATGCAACAAGGGAGGTAGTACATGTTGCGCAAACTGCTTATCGGAACCGCTCTCGCATCCGGCCTGGCTTTCGCGGCCCACGCCGAGGACGTCAAGGAAGTGCAGATGCTGCATTGGTGGACGTCGGGCGGCGAAGCGGCTGCTCTCAACGTCCTTAAGGGCGACCTGGCCAAGGAAGGCTATGCCTGGAAGGACGTGCCGGTGGCCGGCGGCGGCGGCGATGCCGCCATGACCGCGCTGAAGGCGATGGTCGCGGCCGGCAATTATCCGACCGCCTCGCAGATGCTCGGCTATACCGTGCTCGACTACGCCGCTGCCGGCGTCATGGGCGACCTGACCGAAACGGCGAAGAAGGAAGGCTGGGACAAGTCCGTTCCGGCAGCCCTGCAGAAGTTTTCGGTCTATGACGGCAAGTGGGTCGCGGCGCCGGTCAACGTTCACTCGGTCAACTGGCTGTGGATCAACAAGGCCGTCCTGGACAAGATCGGCGGCACCGAGCCGAAGACCTTCGACGACTTCGTTGCCCTGCTCGACAAGGCCAAGGCGGCAGGGGTGATCCCGCTCGCTCTCGGCGGCCAGAACTGGCAGGAAGCCACCATGTTCGACTCCGTCGTGCTGTCGACCGGCGGACCTGAGTTCTACAAGAAGGCCTTCAACGACCTCGACGACGCCTCGCTCAAGTCCGACACGATGAAGAAGTCGTTCGACAATTTGGCCAAGCTCGTCACCTATGTCGACCCCAACTTCTCCGGCCGCGACTGGAACCTTGCCACCGCCATGGTCATCAAGGGCGACGCCCTGGTGCAGGTCATGGGTGACTGGGCCAAGGGCGAGTTCAACGCCGCCAAGAAAACGCCGGGCACCGACTTCCTCTGCTATCGCTTCCCGGGCACCGACGGCTCGGTGATCTACAACTCCGACATGTTCGGCATGTTCAACGTTCCGGACGACCGCAAGGCCGCCCAGGTCGCGCTGGCCACCGCCACCCTGTCGAAGAGCTTCCAGTCGGCCTTCAACGTCGTCAAGGGTTCGGTTCCGGCCCGCACCGACGTTCCGGACACCGACTTCGACGCTTGCGGCAAGAAGGGCATCGCCGACCTGAAGGCAGCCAACGAAGGCGGCACGCTGTTCGGCTCGCTGGCCCAGGGCTATGGCGCGCCCCCGGCGGTCGCCAATGCCTATAAGGATGTCGTCTCCAAATTCGTCCATGGTCAGATCAAGACCTCGGACGAGGCCGTGACCGAGCTGGTCAAGGCGATCGACGACGCCAAGTAAGCGCCACGCGCCAAAAACGCCTTCCCCGCTCCGGCGGGGAAGGCCCAGATCCGCGAACTTAGATCCGCGAAGCTGGTTGGCCGCGAGTCGACGGGAGGAGCCCCATGAGCACGGTAGCGACAAGCCAGATCAAGCTGACGCCGGAGCATGCGCGGCCACGCGCCTCGGTGCGCTCACGCCTGCAGGACGCATTGCCGAAGATCGTGCTGGCGCCCAGCTTCGCCATCACCATCGTCTTCGTCTACGGCTTCATCCTGTGGACGATCTATCTGTCCTTCACCAATTCCAAGACCTTTCCATCCTATGTCCTGACCGGCTCGCGCGCCTATCAGCGGCTGTGGGGCTGGACCTTCGACACCGACCCGCCGTCGAGCTGGTACACGTCGATCACCAATATGGGTATTTTCGGTTTCCTCTACATCGCCATCTGCCTGGCGCTCGGCCTGTTCCTGGCCATCCTGCTCGACCAGAAGATCCGCGGCGAAGGCGTGCTGAGGCCGATCTATCTCTACCCGATGGCGCTGTCCTTCATCGTCACCGGCGTCGCCTGGAAATGGTTCCTCGATCCCGGCCTCGGCCTCGAGCAGACCTTGCATCAATGGGGCTGGACGAGCTTCCATTTCGACTGGATCAAGAACAAGGATTTCGTCATCTACACGGTGGTCATTGCCGGCGTCTGGCAGGCCTCCGGCTTCATCATGGCGATGTTCCTGGCCGGCCTGCGCGGCATCGACGGCGAGATCATGAAGGCGGCGCAGATCGACGGCGCCACCACCTTCCAGCTCTACCGCCGCATCGTCATCCCGCTGCTGCGGCCGATCTTCCTGTCGGCTTTCATCGTGCTCGCGCATCTCGCCATCAAGTCCTACGATCTCGTGGTCGCACTGACCAGCGGCGGGCCCGGTGGATCGGCCTGGCTGCCGTCCAACTTCATGTATGAGTACACGTTCAAGCGCAACGAAATGGCCGTCGGCTCGGCCAGTGCGGTGATCATGCTGATGACCATCGTCGCAATCATCGTGCCCTATCTCTATTCGGAACTGCGGGAGAAGCCGCGATGAGCGCCGTCACCACTCCCGCCCGCCAGGCCTCTGGCGGCGTCAACGTCAAGGTTATCAACCGCATCGTCATCTACGGGCTGCTGGCGCTGTTTGCGCTATTTTATCTGATGCCGCTGTTCGTCATGCTGGTGACCTCGTTCAAGACCATGGACGAGATCCAGAACGGCAACATGCTGGCGCTGCCCAGGGCACCGACCTTCGATCCCTGGCTGAAGGCCTGGGGCGAGACCTGCGTCGGCCTCACCTGCGCCGGCATCAAGGGCTATTTCTGGAACTCCATCAAGATGGTGGTCCCGGCCGTGCTGATCTCGACGATGCTCGGCGCGCTCAACGGCTACGTGCTGACCAAATGGCGTTTTCGCGGGGCAACGCTGGTGTTCGGGCTGATGCTGTTCGCCTGCTTCATCCCGTTCCAGTCGGTGCTGCTGCCGATGGCGACCATCCTCGGCAGCCTTGGCCGCTTCGGCGTCACGCTGCAGAATGCGACGGGAACCAGCTTTGGCCTCGGCAACCCGACGGTCAACCTCGTCTTCGTCCACGTCGTCTACGGCATCGGCTTCACCACGCTGTTCTTCCGCAACTACTACGAGGCGTTCCCCACCGAACTGGTCAAGGCGGCACAGGTCGACGGCGCATCCTTCTTCCAGATCTTCCGCCGCATCATGCTGCCGAACTCGATGCCGATCTTCGTCGTCACCGTCATCTATCAGTTCACCAACATCTGGAACGACTTCCTGTTCGCCTCGGCCTACGCCGGCACCGGCGACGCAATGCCGATGACGGTGGCGCTCAACAACGTCGTCAACACCTCGACCGGCGTCGTCGAATACAACGTCAACATGGCCGCCGCGATGATCGCGGCACTGCCCACCCTTCTCGTCTATGTGCTCGCCGGCCGCTATTTCGTGCGCGGTCTGATGGCGGGCGCCGTCAAAGGATAATCCGATGGCTTTTCTGGAAATTGATGGTTTGAGGAAGCGCTTCGGCCAGGTCGAGATCCTGAAGGGGATCGATGTCGAGCTCGAGAAAGGCGGCTTCCTGGTGCTGGTCGGCCCTTCCGGCTGCGGCAAGTCGACCTTGCTCAACACCATCGCCGGCCTGGAGACAATCACCTCGGGCGAAATCCGTGTCGACGGCCGCACCATCAACGATCTGCACCCTTCCAAGCGCGACATCGCCATGGTGTTCCAGAGCTACGCGCTCTACCCCAACATGACGGTGGCCGGAAACATCTCCTTCGGCATGGAGATGCGCGGCGTGCCGGCGGCGGAGCGCCAGAAGGCGATCGACAAGGTGGCCAAGGTGCTGCAGATCGGCCACCTCTTGCAGCGCAAGCCGAGCCAGCTTTCGGGCGGCCAGCGCCAGCGCGTCGCCATGGGCCGGGCGCTGGTGCGCGACCCAAAACTGTTCCTGTTCGACGAGCCCTTGTCCAACCTCGACGCCAAGCTGCGTGTCGACATGCGCATCGAAATCAAGCGCCTGCATGCCACCACCGGCACCACCATCGTCTACGTCACACACGACCAGATCGAGGCGATGACGCTGGCCACCAAGATCGCGGTCATGCGCGATGGCGAGGTGCAGCAGTTCGGTACGCCGGCCGAAATTTACAACAACCCGAGCAATCTCTTCGTCGCCGATTTCATGGGCTCGCCGGCGATGAACCTGATCCCGGCGACGATCGGCACGTCAGGCAACGCGCTGTCCGTCGTGCTGCAGCGCGAAGCACGAGAGCCGATCTCGCTGCCGATGGCCAATGCACCGGCCGGCCTGTCGGCATTCCAGGGCAAGCCGATCATCTTCGGTGTCCGTCCCGAAGCCCTGACCGATCCGGAAGGTGCCGAGCGCAACGCCTCGCACATCGCCACCGCCGACTGTCACATCGAGGTCGTCGAACCGGCCGGCTCGGACACTTTCGCCGTCACCAATCTCGGCGGCAAGGGCGTGGTGGCGCGGCTGCGCGCCGACGCCAACATCCAGCCGGGCACCAACACGCCGCTTGCCTTCAACTTGACCAAGGCGGTGTTCTTCGATCCGGCGACCGAGACCCGTATTCGCTAATGTATGTCGCCCAAAAGTGGATCCGGTTTTGGGGCAACGACATGCATCAAAACAAAAAACTAAAGCGCGTCGGGACGCGATTTAGGCCATGACAAATCCGGACATCGTCATCATCGGCTCCGGCATCGGCGGCGCCACGATCGCTTCCGGCCTTGCCGGCAGCGGCGCCTCGATCCTGATGCTGGAGCGCGGCGAGCCGTTGTCGGCGACGCCGCACGCGCGCGACACGCGCTCGATCTTCGTCGACGGCCATTATAGGCCGAAGGAGATGTGGCGTGAGGCCGGCGGCGCCGCCTTCAACCCCGGCAATTATTACTATGTCGGCGGCAATTCGAAGTTCTATGGCGCGGTGCTGATCCGCTACCGCAAGGAGGACTTTGCGGCCATGGAGCATTTCGGCGGCGTCTCTCCGGCCTGGCCGTTCACCTATGACGAATTCGAGCCCTGGTATTCGAAAGCCGAGCAGCTGTTTCGCGTGCGCGGTGCACTGGGCGAGGATCCGACCGAGCCGTTCCATTCGATCCCCTACGCCTACAAGCCGGTGCCCGACGAGGCACCGATCGCCCGCGCCCGCGCCGAGCTGAAAAACCTCGGCCTGCATCCGGCCTCGCTGCCGCTCGGCGTCGACATCGACACCTGGCTGAAAGAGGGCAAGACCGGCTGGGATGCTTTTCCCAACACCGGCCAGGGCAAGGTCGACGCGCAGACGGGTCCGCTGACGGCTGCGCTGACCGATCAGAACATCAAGCTCGAGACCGGCGCTTACGTCGAATATCTCGAAGCCTCGCCAGACGGCACGACGATATCAGCCATTCACTACCAGCAGAACGGCGAGCTGAAGAAAGTATCACCGAAGCTGGTCATCCTGTCGGCCGGCGCGGTCAATTCCGCCGTCATCCTGCTGCGCTCGCCCACATCGGATGGCAAAGGCCTAGCCAACCGCTCCGACCAGGTCGGCCGCAATTTCATGAACCACAATTCAAGCGCCATGCTGGCGATCGACCCCCGCCGCCGCAACGATGCCGTCTATCAGAAGACCTTGATGCTGAACGACTATTACCTGTCCGACGGCAAGGGCGGCAAGCCGCTCGGCAATGTCCAGCTTCTGGGAAAGATCGACGGCAACATGCTGCGGGCCAATGTCAAATACACGCCCGGATTCGCGCTCGACTTCATGGCCGGCCACGCCGTCGACTGGTACCTGATGTGCGAGGACCTGCCCGATCCCGAAAGCCGCATCATGGTCGACGGCAAGGACATCGTCATGCAGTGGCGGCGCTCCAACATGCAGTCGCTCGACGGGCTGACCAAGGTGATGCGCGAAAATTTCCGCGCCTGCGGTTATCCCATCGTTCTGTCGCGCCCCTTCGACAAGCGCACGCCGTCGCACCAATGCGGCACGATAAAGATGGGCGACGATCCGGCGACGGCGGCGCTCGACCCTTACTGCCGCTCCTTCGACCACCGGAACCTCTTCGTCGTCGACGGAAGCTTCTTGCCCAATTCGGCCGCCGTGAACCCGGCGCTGTCGATCGCCGCCCAGGCATTGCGCGTTGCCGATCACATCCGCAAGGCTAGCTTCCAATGACCCGCCCCTCCGCCATCGTCACCGGCGGCGCGCGCGGCATTGGCCTTGCCTGCGCCCAGGCGCTGGCGGATGGCGGCTACGATATTCTGGTCGCCGACCTTGCCGAAACGGCCGCTGACAGACTTGCCACCGACATCACCAAGCGCCGCGCAAAATTCGCCTACGTCCAGTCCGACATCGCCGATCTCGCCAGCCACACCGTACTTGTCGATGCCGCGATGCGCGCCTTCGGCCGCATCGACTGCCTGGTCAACAATGCCGGCGTCGGCGCCGTGGTGCGCGGTGACCTCTTGGACCTCAAGCCGGAGAATTTCGACCGCACGCTCGGCATCAATCTGCGCGGCACCGTGTTCCTCAGCCAAGCCGTGGCCAAGGCGATGCTGGCTGCGCCAGGCGATCACCAGAGGTCGATCATCACCATCACCTCGGTCAGCGCTGAAATGGCATCGCCGGAGCGGCCGGACTATTGCATCTCGAAAGCCGGCCTTTCAATGTGGGTGAAGAACCTGGCGCTTAGGCTTGCGCCCGAAAATATCGGCGTGTTCGAGGTCCGGCCAGGCATCATCCGCACCGATATGACATCAGGCGTGACCGCCAAATATGACGCACTCATCGACGGCGGTCTGGTGCCGGCAAAGCGCTGGGGCGAAGCATCAGACATCGGCGCGGTGGTGGCAACACTCGCCGGTGGCAAGCTCGGCTTTTCGACCGGCTCGATCATCAATGTCGACGGTGCGCTCTCCGTGGCGCGACTGTAAATGGATGGTTTCATGACCGACTACATCATCGTGGGCGCCGGGCCGGCCGGCTGCGTTCTGGCCAACCGGCTGAGCGAGGATCCGGGCAACTCGGTCTTGCTGCTCGAAGCTGGCGGCAAGGACTGGCATCCCTATATCCACATGCCGGCGGGCTTCGCCAAGATGACGAAGGGGATCGCCTCCTGGGGCTGGTCGACCGTGCCGCAGAGAAACATGAAGGACCGCGTCTTCTGGTACACGCAGGCCAAGGTGGTCGGCGGCGGCTCGTCCATCAACGCCCAGATCTACACGCGCGGCAACGCCCGGGACTACGACGCCTGGGAGAAGGAAGATGGTCTCACCGGCTGGGGCTATCGCGATGTGCTGCCCTATTTCAAACGCGCTGAGAACAACCAGCGCTACGCCAACGATTTTCACGGCGACCAGGGGCCGCTCGGCGTCTCGAACCCGATTGCGCCGTTGCCGATCTGCGAAGCCTATTTCCGTGCCGGCCAGGAGATGGGCATCCCCTTCAACTCGGACTTCAACGGCGCTGCCCAGGAAGGCGTCGGCTACTACCAGCTGACCCAGAAGGATGCCCGGCGCTCGTCCGCTTCAGTCGCCTATTTGAAGCCGATCCGCGCCCGCAAGAACCTGACCGTCCGAACCGATGTGCTGGTGACGCGCATCGTCGTCGAGAAGGGCCGCGCCATCGGCGTCGAATTGGTCGACAGGCCAGGCGGCGAGAAGAAAATCCTGCACGCCGAACGCGAGGTGATCGTCTCGTCCGGCGCCATCGGCTCGCCGAAACTCCTGATGCAGTCGGGCATCGGCCCCGCGGACCATCTGAAGTCGGTCGGCGTCACGCCGGTGCACGACCTGCCCGGCGTCGGCTCCAACATGCAGGACCATCTCGATCTGTTCGTCATCGCCGAATGCACCGGCGATCACACCTATGACAACTACGCCAAGCTGCACCGCACGGCCTGGGCCGGCCTGCAATATCTGCTGCTGAAGAAGGGGCCGGTGGCCTCCAGCCTGTTCGAGACCGGCGGCTTCTGGTACGCCGACCCGACAGCCGCCTCGCCCGACATCCAGTTTCATCTCGGCTTGGGCTCCGGCATCGAAGCCGGCGTCGAGAAGCTGAAAAACCCCGGCGTCACTTTGAACTCGGCTTTCCTGCGGCCGCGCTCGCGCGGCACGGTGCGGCTGAAGAGCGCCGACCCGGCCGACCACCCGCTGATTGATCCGAACTACTGGTCCGATCCCTATGACCGCGCCATGTCGATCAAGGGGCTGCGGCTGGCCCGCGAGATCATGCGGCAGAAGGCGCTTGCCCCTTACGTGCTGCGCGAAGTGCTGCCTAGCCCGTCGCTCGCCAGCGACGACGAGCTGTTCGACTATGCCTGCCGCAGTTCCAAGACCGACCACCATCCGGTCGGCACCTGCCGCATGGGCCATGATGATATGGCTGTCGTGACGCCGGATCTGCGGCTGCGCGGCATCGAGGGCCTGCGCGTCTGCGACGCCTCGGTGATGCCGCGCGTGCCTTCATCCAACACCAATGCGCCGACCATTATGGTCGGTGAAAAGGGCGCCGACCTGGTCCTTGGCCGCGAGCCGCTGCCGCCGGCGGTGTTTTCCGGAAACCGGGCTGCTTAGCCACTGAGGGGTAAGATATGATCAGGCACTGTGTTTTCGCTAGATTCCGCAACGATGTTGCCGCCGCCGAGCGCATGGCGATCCATGCCGATCTCGATGCGCTTCGACAGGTGATCGACGGCATGGACGCCGTAAAATTCAGCGCCAATGTCAGCCCGGAGCCGTTCGCACGCCGCTTCACCCACGGCTTCACCATCGATTTCCGCGATGCCGCCGCGCGCGATGCCTATCTTGTGCATGAAGCGCACCAGCGCGCCGGCGCGCGCCTGGTCGCTGCCCTGGAAGGCGGCACGGACGGACTGATGGTGTTTGATCTCGAAATCTAGACCTCATCCTCAAACCACGATCGAGTTCATCGACAGATGGCACCGCTCGCTCCTCATCGCACCTTCCGCCATTCCAGCGGGCGTTCGATCAAATGAGCCGCGCGAAAACGTGACCACCGGTCTTCCCTGAACTGGCCGATAATTCCCCCATCGATGATGATGGAGGAAGATTTGCCCCTTAATTCGCAGCAGAAGAAGACCGTCCTCGCCTCATTCCTGGGCTGGACGCTCGATGCTTTCGATTTCTTCCTTCTGACATTCCTGCTCACCGATATCGCGACCGAATTCCACGCCGACGTGCCCGCGGTCTCCAAGGCGCTGTTCCTGACCTTGGCCACACGCTTCATCGGCGCGTTCTTCTTCGGCATGCTTGCCGACAAATACGGGCGCAAGCCGATCCTCATGCTCAACATCGTCAGCTATTCGGTGATCGGCGCGCTGGCCGCCTTCTCGCCCAATCTCGGCATATTCCTCGCCCTGCGTGCTTTGTTCGGCATCGCCATGGGCGGCGAATGGGGGCTGGGCAGTTCGCTGGCCATGGAATCCATTCCGCCGAGCGCACGCGGCATGGTCTCCGGCATCCTGCAATGCGGCTATCCGGCCGGCTATCTGCTGGCGGCGGTGGTCTATGGCCTGCTTTATCAGCAGACGATCGGCGGCTACACGATCGGCTGGCGCGCCATGTTCCTGCTCAGCTTCGTGCCGGCGCTGATCGTGCTCTTCATCCGCTCGCATGTGCCGGAATCGCCGGCCTTCGTCGAAGCGCAAAAGACCGCAAGACCGGGCATGTGGGAAACGCTGCAGAAGCACTGGGGCGTCGCGCTCTATGCCGTCGTCCTGATGATGTTCTTCAATTTCTTCAGTCATGGCACGCAGGACCTCTACCCTACCTTCCTGAAGAAGCAGCACGGCTTCGATCCGCATACGGTGAGCTGGATCACCATCGTCGCCAATATCGGCGCCATCGTCGGCGGCCTGGCCTTCGGCGCGCTGTCGGAGAAGATCGGCCGCGTCAACGCCATCACGCTGGCATGCCTGATCGCCTTGCCGTCCATCCCGCTATGGGCCTACTCGACCACGCCGTTCATGCTTGCCATCGGCGCCTTCGTCATGCAGGTCGCGGTCCAGGGTGCCTGGGGCGTCATCCCCGTGCACCTCAACGAGCTTTCGCCCGGAGCGGTGCGGGCGACCTTGCCCGGCTTTATTTATCAGGCGGGCAATCTCGCCGCGTCCTATGGCGGCCCCTATCAAGCAGGAATCGCTGAAAGCGCCGGAGGCAGCTATGGCTATGCCCTGGCACTGTTCGCAGGCGTGGTCGCCGTCTGCATCATCGTCGTCATCCGCTTCAGCCCGGAACGACGTGGCCAGGTGATGACCGTCCTGACCTGAGCGGCGCCTAACCAAGCCTCAGCGCGACGACGCCGGCAACGATGCTGAGCGCGGCGGCACCGCGCCAGCCGGTCATTTTTTCGCCGAGAGCGAAGACCGAGATCATCATGGCAAACAGGATCGAGGTTTCGCGCAGCGAGGCCACCGAAGCGATCGGTGCTTTGGTCATCGCCCACATGACGATCCAGTAGGCGGCGCCGCTGAGCACGCCGGTGAACAGCCCTGCCTTCCAGTCGCGCGCCAGCACCGGCAGTGCCTTCGGCCCGCGGAAGATGAGGCACAGCACCAACGCGCCAAAAGCATCGCAGATGAACAGCCAGGCGGCATAGCTCTGCGCGGTTGCCGCCAGCCGCGCGCCGCTGCCGTCTGACAGCGTGTAACTGGCAATGAAGATGGAAGTGCCCAGCGCGAAGCCGACCGCGCGCAGATTGAGCTTTTCCAGATGTGCGCCGCCACGAAACGACATCACCAGCGTGCCGGCCGACAACAGGAAGATGCCGAGCATGGCGAACGGGCCGGGAATCTCGGCAACGACGAACATGCCGCCGAAGGCTGAGAGCAGAGGTGCGGTGCCGCGCGCCAGCGGATAGGTCTGGGCGAAATCGCCGGCCTTGTAGGCGCCGATCAGGAAGGTCCGGTAGCCCATGTGGAAAATGACCGAGGCGATGATGTAGGGCCACACTTCCGCCTTCGGCACTTCGACGAAGGGCAGCACCACGAGTGCCGCAGCGCCCATGCCGAGCGTCATCAGCGTGATCGACAGGAAGCGGTCGAGATGGACCTTGACCAGCGCGTTCCAGATCGCGTGCATGGCGGCGGCGGCAAGCACTGCGAAGAAGACGAAAAGCGTCATGTGGCGATGCCGGGCGTTTCCAGGTCGATGTCGGCCCGCAAAGGGAAATGATCCGAGGCAACCTCGCCGATGTCGGCACTGATCGAGCGCACGCGCCCGGCCAACATACCGCCGACGAAGCAATGGTCGAGCCGGCGTTTTGCCAGCTTGCCGTCGATGGTCTTCACATGGGTGTGGAAATCTGGAGCCTGCTCGCTAGCAACAGCGGCGGCATCGACAAAGCCGTCGAGATAGGCCGCGCCGCGATGATAGGGCGTGCTGCCGACGATGCGGCGATATTCGGCGCTGCCCGGCTCCATGTTGAAATCGCCCATCCAGATCGCCGCCAGCGGGTTTTCCGGCTCCGCTTCGCCGCTGGTCCAATTGCGCGTGGGCTCGTCGTCGACGCCGCTCCACGGTCCGCCATCGGACGGTGCCCGGCGATGCTCGGCCATGAGGTAGTCGATCTGCTCCAGCCGCTCCTCGGCCGCGATGTGGGCGAGATGCAGCGACAACACCCGCACCGGCCCTGCCGGGGTGCGGATCATGCATTCAAGTGCGGCGTTGCGGGTGTTGAGCGGCCGCTGCGTGCGGCGCATCGGCAGCGCATGCAGCCGCGACCAGACGATCGGAAGTTTCGACAGCAGCATGGTGCCAAACTGGCGGCGCCGATTGACCAGACGGCCGTCGCGCCTTTCGCTGGCATCCATGTCGAAGGCCGGGCCGTAGACCCAGTGATGTTCGGGCAGCAGACGCGAAAGCAGTTCCGGCTGATCGTCGAAATTGCTGCGCTGCCAGTGCCGCTCGACTTCCTGCAAGGCAATGATGTCGGCGCCGGCAACGATGCGCGCGGCGCGCGAAAGATCGTAGCGGCCGTCGCCGCCGAACCCGTACTGGATGTTGTAGCTGACCAGCTTCATTGCTTATCCGGCTCAATTTCGTGTTGGCAGTAGCGGTTCGATGCCACGGTTGCAATGTGCAGGGGAATGGACGTGGCTTGGACCAGCCTTGCCCTTCACCGGGATCATGCACCGATCCCGAAGCACTTCGATATCTTCCGTGCGCCGGAAAACGGCGTGCGATGCCTTATGTATTCAGCGGCTGGAACCGGCCGGGTGGCGACGCCGCCAGTTCGGTCCAGTCGATCTCTTCCTCCAGGCGATGATAGGCTTCGTCGCCAATCGTCCCGTTGCGGCGCAATTCCTCCAGCGCGTCGCGCTGGCTCTTGATCGCATAAAGGCGCAAGCGGTCATATTCGGTCGCCGCCTGGGCATCGTCGGGATTTTTGGCGATCTTGCGTTGAGCGGCATATTGCTCGCGCACCGCGGCCGCAGCGTCCGATGTCTTGCCGCTCAATATGTCGAGCGCCGCCTGCATGACCACAACGCGTGCCTGCGCAACCTCGCGGTCGACGGTTTCGTCAGGGTCGAGGTTCAGCAGGCGCAGCAGCGGCTTCAGGCTCATGCCTTGCAGCACCAGCGTGCCGAGCACAACCGTGAAGGCAGCGAGCACGATCGGGTCGCGGGCCGGGAATTCAGCCGGCAGGGCGAATGCCGCCGCAAGCGTCACCAAACCGCGCATCCCGCACCAGCCGATCAGCACGCCGCCACGAAACGACGGAGCGTCACGCTGACGATCAGCTACGCCGAAACGGCCAAACCACCTGATGATCGCGCCGCACCCCAGCACCCAGATGAGGCGTGAGACGATGACGATGGCAAGCACTGTCCCAGCCAGGACGAACGCATCGGTCTGCCCCTGCCCGGCAAGCCGGCCGACGATCGTACGCGCCTGCAGGCCCATCAGCACGAAAGCCAGCACGTTGAGCACGAAGACAGCCGTTTCCCAGACCGAATAAGAGCTGATGCGGTTTCTGGCCGGCATGCGGCGCGGCGCGGTGCGCGCGATCGTCATGGCATAGACGACTATGGTGATGATGGCCGACAGTCCGATCCTGTCGGCCAGGATCCAGACCCCGAATGTGCCGGCAAATTGCACCACAGTGCCGCTCGCCGGGTCTTCGATCCGGCCCAGCGTCATCAGAGACACCCGGCCAAGCAGGTAGCCGGCGGCAAGGCTGCCGAGCGTGGACAGCAGGATCATCGGAACGGCGCTGCTCAGCAGAATGGAACCTGCTGCCGCCGAAATCGCCATGCGGTAGATCAGCAAGGCGGTGGCGTCGTTGAGCAGGCTCTCGCCTTGCAGAATGGCAGTGATGCGGTGCGGCACCTTGAACTGGCCAAGCACGGCCGATGCCGCAACCGCATCGGGCGGCGCCACGATGGCGCCAAGCGCTATGGCCGCGGCGATCGGCAGGCCTGCCATCGCCCAGCCGGCAAGTGCGACCGTCGCTGTCGTGAAAAGGACGGCGCCAAGCGCCAGCAGCACAAGCGGCACCCTGTAGCGGTTGAGATCGCGCAGCGAGGTGTCATAGGCGGCATCGAGCAGCACCGGCGCGATGAACAGGGCTAGCGCCAGTTCCGGATCGATCTCGACGGTCGGCATGCCAGGCACAAAGGCGATGCCCACCCCGGCCAAAGCCAGCAGGGACGGATAAGGAATCTCAAGCCGCCGCGACAGCGCCGTCAGCGCGACAGCGATCAAAAGCAGGACAAGGGTGAGTTCGAAAAGAGCCATGGACTGTTACTTCAGTGAGACGGGATTGCCGGCGCAGATATACCTGCAGGATGGGGTCGATTGGCCATCAAACTCAAGCCCTCTGGCAGTACGCCTTAAACAGCCTCTTGCCGTACAAGAATGGCATGATCCTCATCGGCCAGTATGACTCGCCTTTCGTCCGCCGCGTCGGAATCGCGCTGACCTTGTATGGCATTGCCTACGAACATCGTTCCTGGTCGGCCTTCGGCGATGCCGACAAGATTCGGCCCTACAATGTGCCGATACTGGGGCTCGACACAATGGCGAGGTGCTGATCGAGAGCCATTTGATGCTCGACTACCTCGACAGCCTGGTTCCGGCCGACCGACGGGTGTTTCCGGCGACCGAACCGGCGCGCCATCAGGCGCTGAAGGTCTCGGCCCTTGCGACCGGGCTGGGCGACAAGGCGATCAGCCTGTTCTACGAATTGCGACTGCACGAGAAAGTCTCGAACCTCTGGATCGGGCGCTGCCGTACACAGATCGAAGCTGTTCTGGCTGTGCTGGAGGCCGATCGTCAGGAGGGGCCGACACCATACTGGTTCGACGGCCGCATCGGTCACGCCGACATCGCGGTTGCCGCGGCGCTCCGCTTCATCGACGAGGCCATCCCGGGCTGGTTTCGCTGACGGGCTTTCCGGCTCTGGAAGCCCACGCCACACGGATGGAAGCCCTGCCGGTCTTCCAGGCGATTTCGAAGCCCTTCATCGCGCCAGCTTGAGGCCAGGCCAGCATAACAATCAGCCTTGACCTATGAAAACCAACGGTCGTTTATTACTGATCGCCAAAGTCATGTCGCAACAATTGGCTGATCGAGGACCTCCCATGCTGAGATTGTCCGCAACGCTGTTCACATTGATACTGCTCTCGCCGGCGGCTGGCGCTTCCGCGTTATATGATGAATTGGCGGCGGCTAAGATCAAACTTCTGGGAGCGACGCGACCGGATCCGGGCATGGGGCTTTGGGCGCAGAAGACTAACGAGACAATGATGTCTCTCATCGAAGGGAAGTGGATCGACCTTGGTTACTCCGACCTGACCAACGAAGACAACATGAAGAAATACTGTGATAAATTTGGAGAGTCCTTCAAAAAATTGACGGACTATTCATTCGACATTATTGGTCCGGGTACCCGTTCGAAGCACGCGATCCACAGAGAGTACATCTTCAAAACGGGGATATCCTACAACTACCGATGGAACATCGAACAGCAAATGGAGGTGCTCGGCAGTGGAAACGGCAAGGAAATTCTGAAGAACGCCAACGGGACGAGTGCATTGCTGATAATGACACCCAATACCCTGCTGGAGATCGATTTCAGCTTCGCGCAACCTATCCTTTGGGGACGTTGCCCCACCGAATAGAACACTGGCTTCGCTTCGCTTGGCCATCCAAGCCGGTGTTGCCGTTTTTAGTGCAGCACCAGCATGTCGCTCGACGAGAACGAGATCTCGGCCTTTTCACCGACAGCGGGCGGCGGCGTTGCCGGGCTGTTGAAGGTGTCGAGCGAGACCGTGTTGCCACCGATGCCGACGCGAACCCGGATGACCGAGCCGAGAAAATGCACTTCGGAGATTTCTCCCGAAAGGCTGGAGTCACGGCCGGGCTGACGGCCCAGCGAAATCGCTTCCGGACGCAGCGCCAGCGACAGCGTGTCGCCGGACTTGGAGCCGTTGAGCTTGCCCTTGAGCGAAACCTGTTCGGAATTGACCCGCACCGTGCCTGCGGCGGCATCGGTGACGGTGCCTTCGAGCACGTTCAGCGTGCCGACGAAATTGGCGACGAACTTGGTCGCCGGGCGGTTGTAGATCTCGAACGGCGTGCCGACCTGCTCGGCCTTGCCGCCATACATGACGGCGATGCGGTCGGAGATCGACAGCGCCTCTTCCTGGTCATGCGTGACGAAGATGGTGGTGATGCCGAGCTTCTTCTGGATCGAGCGGATTTCCTCGCGCAGCGACACGCGCACCTTGGCGTCGAGCGCCGACAGCGGCTCGTCGAGCAGCAAGAGCTTCGGCTTCGGCGCGATGGCGCGGGCCAGCGCGATGCGTTGCTGCTGGCCGCCCGAGAGCTGATAGGGATAGCGATCCGCCATCTGCGGCAGCTTGATGATGCCGAGCATCTCGGCGACACGGGCATCGATGTCCGCCCTGGGCATGCCGGCGACCTTCAGGCCGAAGCCGATGTTCTGCGCCACGGTCAGGTTGGGAAACAGCGCATAGGCCTGGAACACCATGCCGACATTGCGCTGGTTGGGCTTCAACCTCGTAATGTCCTTGCCGCCGACGACGATCGTGCCGGCGCTCGGCTCCTCGAAGCCCGCCACCATGCGCAGCACGGTGGTCTTGCCGCAGCCGGACGGGCCGAGGAAGGAGACGAATTCGCCGCGCTCGACGTCAAGATTGAAGTCCTCGACCACCGTTGTGGCGCCGAAGGATTTTCGAACGTGCTGGATGGAGAGGAATGGGTCGGCCATGGCTTTGACTTTCAGTTCGGACGGTTCGCCGATCTCGGCGCGAAGCGGGACAGGATCTGTATCAGCGACATGCAGCCCCAGGTGATGGCGAAGGCGATGATGGCAAGTGCCGCCGGCTCATAGGCGCGGTTGGCGCCGATATTCTGCAGATAGGGGCCGAAGGCCGGCCGGTTGAGCAGGCTGGCCATGGTGAATTCGCCGATGACGATGGCGAAGGTGAGGAAGGCGCCCGAGAGCACCGCGATCAGCACGTTGGGCAGGATGACACGGGTGATGATCGTCCCCCAACCAGCACCAAGGATCTGTGCCGCCTCCGTCAGGGTACGCACGTCGATGGTGCGAAGCCCGGTGTCGACGGCGCGATACATGTACGGCAGCGCCAGTGTTGCATAGCCGATGACCAGCAAGGCATTGGTGCCTGTATCGGTCGCCAGGAACGGCAGCGGCGAATTCGACCCGTACATTCTGATGTAGCCGAAGACGATGACGATGGCCGGAATGACCAGCGGCAGCAGGGTAATGAATTCGACGATCGGCCGCAATTGCGGCAGCCGAAGCCGAATCCAATAAGCGGCGGGCACCACGATCAGCACGCCGAGAATGATGGTGAAGAGGGCTGCAAGCACCGAATAGCCAAAGGTCGCCTGAAAGCGCGGATCGCCCAGCACGATCTGATAGGCGTCGAAGGAATAGACGCCGCGCCGCATGCGCATGGAAAATTCCACCGTCGCGATCAGCGGAATGAAGAAGTAGGCCGCGCCGAGGATGAAGACGACCCAGGCCCAGAAACGTCCAGACTTCACTTGAGCCACCTCTCGGAACGGGTCCGGAACCAAATGTAGAAGACATTGGCAAGCCCGGTGATGACGATCATGCCGAAGGCAATCGCATAGCCCAGATGCGGGTTGTGCAGCACATCGCCGCGTATCTGCGCATAGAGCAGGATCGGCACGATGTTGAGCGACGAGCCGGTCAGCGCATAGGCGGTGGCGATGGCGCCGAAGGCATTGGCGAACAAAAGGATTACCGTGCCGAGGAAGCTCGGCCAGATCACCGGAATGACCACCATGCGCCAGTACTGCGCCTGGGTGGCGCCGAGCGTCGCCGCCGCTTCGCCCCATTCCTTCTTCAGCCCATCGATCGCCGGCGTGATGATGACCACCATCAGCGGAATCTGGAAATAGATATAGGTCAGCGTCAGGCCCCAGAAGGACAGGATGTTGAAGCCGTGCGCATAGATGTTCAACCCGAACACCGTGTTAAGCAGCACGGTGGCAAGCCCAAGCCGGCCGAGCGTGGCAAGGAAGGCAAAGGCCAGCGGCACGCCGGCGAAATTGGAGGCCACGCCGGAAAAGGTCAGCGTCGCGGAACGTATCCAGTCCGGCAGGCCGCCGCGCACGATGGCAATCGCAATTGCCAGACCAGCAAACGCGCCAATCAGCGCGGAGGCAAGGCTGACCTTGATCGAGATCCAATAGGCGGCAACGATAGACGGCTGCGCCAGCGCGGCAATGTTTTCGAGGGTGAACTCGCCATCATTGTTCTGAAATGCGCCCAGCATCAGATAGAGCGTAGGCAGGATCAGGAACATGATGGCGAAGATGAAGAACGGCGCAACGCCGAGCCACTGCGTCGGCAATCGCATCGCGCGCGCCTCGCTTGGGGGCGCAGTCTTCCCGGCAATTGCCTGATCGGAAAGCGAGAGATCGGTCATGCGCCGGCTACCGTCCTGGAGGGATACCGGGCGGCCATGCGGCCGCCCGGCACGATTTCAAACCTTACTTGACGTTGGCGCCGACAGTGGCGTCCCAGTTCTTGCTGATCGCTTCCTTGGCCTTGCCCTGCTCGTCGAGCGTCGGAAACACTGCTGCGGCATAGGATTCCGCCGGAGGCAGCTTTGCCAGCACGTCCGCCGGGATCTTGCCATTCTTGGCGAGATCGTTGAAGCGGATCGGGTGGCAATAACCCTTCAGCCAGCCGATCTGGCCTTCGTCGGAGTAGAGGTACTCCATCCACAGCTTGGCTGCGTTCGGATGCGGCGCGTAGGCGCTGATCGCCTGCACGTAGACGCCGGCGACGACACCGGTCTTCGGCACGACGACGTCGACGGGCGGATTGCCCTTCAGCGTGTCGCGGCCGGCGAGCGCATTGTAGTCCCAGTTGATCAGGATCGGGGTCTGGCCCTGGGCGAGGGTTGCCGGCTTGCCAACGACCGGAACGAAATTGCCGGCGGCGTTGAGCTTCTTGAAGAAGTCGAGGCCAGCGGTGCCGGCGGCTTCACCGGCTGCAGCGCCACCGGAAAGGCCTGCAGCGTAGACCGCCTGGATGGCTTGGTTCGAGGCGCGCGGATCGCCGGCAAGAGCAACCGCGTTGGCGAATTCCGGCTTCAAGAGGTCAGCCCAGTCGCTCGGTGATTCCTTGACCAGATCCTTGTTCACCATGAACGACAGCACGCCGTAATAGTCGCCGTACCAGAAGCCCTCGGCATCCTTGGCGCTGTCGGGGATCGAGTCCCAGGTCGACACCTTGTAGGGCTGGATCAGGCCATCAGCTTTGGCGGTCGGGCCGAAGGACAGGCCGACGTCGATGACGTCGGGCGCCTGCGGGCCCTTGTTGTCCTTGTTGGCCTTGATCGCCTCGATCTCGTCGCCGGAACCAGCATCGGGATTGAGTTCGTTGACGGTGATTTCCGGATACTTCGCCTTGAAGCCTGCAATGACGTCGCCGTAGCCGCACCAGTCATGCGGCAGCGCGATGGTGGTGAGCTGGCCTTCCGCCTTGGCGGCCTTGACGAGATCGTCCAGCGAATCCGCGGACGAAATCACCGTCGACGCGAAAAGCGCCGCGGCCGAAAGGGAAAGCACTTTCCCCGTGAATTTGAACATGTGTTCTCTCCGTTGAACTGACGCCGTTGGACGCCTGCGATGCGGTATCGTTTTCATGTGACAGCCAGATGAAAGCTTTGTGAAAGCGGCTGCTCGCAGTGCGAAAAAGTAAACTCTTTTTAACCTGATGTAGCAATCGCTCCGCGATTCTTTTTCCGGCTAACTAGTTTTTGCCTTGCCCGTCATCCTCCCCCTTGTTTTCATAGCCCCTTTTCAGATCACTTTGCGGCGCGGAAAACGCCTCAGACCGTGCCGGCGATGGCGTTTTCGAGCAAGGTCAGCGCCGCCTTCTTGGTCAGCTTGACCGGGTTGCCGCCGGCGGTCGGATCGACCACCGCCATGTCGGCGATCAGCGCCTTGCGTTTCTTGTCCATGTCGAGCCCCTTGATCAGGCCGGGCAGTGCATGCGGCACCTTCAGTTCCTTGCGAAGCTTGATGATGGCCTTGGCGAAGCCGTCGAAGCCGCCCTTGATGCCGCAATAGGCGGCGAGCCGGCTGATACGCTCCTCGATCGGATCACGGTTGAAGGCCAGCACATAGGGCATGAACACCGCATTGGTCATGCCGTGATGGGTGTCGTAGAGCGCGCCGACCGGGTGCGACAGCGAATGGATGGCGCCGAGCCCCTTCTGGAACGCGGTGGCGCCCATGGCAGCGGCGCTCATCATATGGGCGCGGGCGACGAGATCCCCGCCGTTGGCATAGGCCTTCGGCAGGTTCTCGAAGACTAGGCGCACACCTTCGACGGCAATGCCGTCGGCCATCGGATGATAGCCCGGCGCGCAATAGGCTTCGAGACAGTGCGCGAGCGCATCCATGCCGGTGCCGGCGGTGATGAAGCCGGGCATGCCGACCGACAGTTCCGGATCGGCGATGACGATTGCCGGTAGAAGTTTCGGATGGAAGATGACCTTCTTGGTGTGCGTCGCCTCATTGGTGATGACGCCGGCGCGGCCGACCTCCGATCCGGTGCCGGCTGTGGTCGGCACGGCGATGATCGGCGCTATCGCATCGGAATTGGCGCGCGTCCACCAGTCGTCGACATCCTCGAAATCCCACACCGGCCTGACCTGCCCGGCCTGGAAGGCGATCAGCTTGCCGAGATCGAGCGCCGAACCGCCGCCGAAGGCGATGACGCCGTCATGCTTGCCCTTCTTGAACACGGCGATGCCGGCGGTCAGGTTGGATTCGACCGGGTTCGGCCTGACCTCGGAGAAGACGCCGTAGGGAACTTTGGCTTCGTCGAGTATCTTCAGCGTCGAGGCGACGACCGGCAGTTTCGCCAGGCCCGGATCGGTGACGAACAACGGCCGCTTGATGCCGGTGGCCGCCAGCACCTCCGGCAATTCCTTGATGCGGCCGGCGCCGAAGCGGACGGTGGTGGGATAGTTCCATTTGGAGATCAGCTTGGACATTTTTGTCTTTCAATAAATCAGATGGCTTCGCGCAGATGGAATGATTTCGGCCTGGTGAGATTGTCATAGCCGATGGCCGACAAGCCCGCGCCCTTGCCGGTGTCCTTGACGCCGGTCCACACCAAGGCCGGATCGAGGTAGTCGCAGCGGTTCATGAACACCGTGCCGGTCTCGACGCGGTTGCCGATCGCAACGGCATGCTCGGTATCGCGCGTCCAGATCGAAGCGGTCAGTCCGTAGGGGCTGTCGTTCATCAGCGCGATCGCCTCTTCGTCGTTGCGCACCTTCATGATGCCGACGATCGGGCCAAAGCTTTCCTCGCGCATGACGCTCATCTGGTGATCCACATTGGTCAGCACTTCCGGCGCCAGATAGGGCGAGCCGGCCCTGTCGTTAGCCACCTTCATGTTGATGTGCGCCTTGGCACCCTTGCGCAGTGCCTCGGCCTTCTGTTCGCGGATCAGGTCGGCGAAGCGCGCCTGGGCCATCGGCCCCATCGTCGTCGCCTGTTCCAGCGGATTGCCGACGACATAGTTCTTGGTCTCGGCGATGAAGCCTTCGACGAATTCATCATAGACCTTCTCGTGCACATAGACACGTTCGATGCCGCAGCAGCACTGGCCGGAATTGTAGAAAGCGCCGTCGACTAGGTTGGCTACGGCATGATCCATCTTGGCGTCAGGCAGCACATAGGCCGGATCCTTGCCGCCAAGCTCGAGGCCGAGCGTCATGAAGGTGCCGGCCGCCGCCTTTTCGATGGCGCGGCCGCCGCCGACCGAGCCGGTGAAATTGACATGGTCGATCTTGCCCGAGCCGAGCAGTTTTTCGGTCTGGGCGTGATTGAGCACGACATTCTGGAACACACCCTTGGGCAGGCCGACCTTGTCGAAAGCCTGCTGGAAGCGTTCGCCGACCAGCAGTGTCTGCGCCGCATGTTTGAGGATCACGGTGTTGCCTGCCATCAGCGCCGGCACAATGGTATTGACGGCGGTGAGATAGGGGTAATTCCACGGCGCGATCACCATGACGACGCCGAGCGGGTCCTTCTTCACATAACGGCGGAAGCCGTCCTTCGGGTTGGAGGCAGGCACCGACTTGAGCGCCTGCTCGGCGATCTCGACCATATAGGTGGTGCGTTCCCTGACGCCGCCGAACTCGCCGCCGTAGCGTACGGGCCGCCCCATCTGCCAGGCAATCTCCGGCACGATCTCGTCTGACATCGCGACCAGCGCTTCCAGCATGGCGAGCATGTACTTGCCGCGCTCGACGATTGGCGTCTCAGCCCATACCTCTTGCGCCGCCTTGGCGCGTTCCACCGCTGCATTGATTGCCTGGTCCGTTGCCACGGGCCGCTCGGCATAGATCGAGCCGTCGATGGGGGATATGAGTTTGACCGTCTCGGTCATTTTGTAAGTCCTCGTATTCTACAACAAAATCGTATGGCCCGGCGCTGCCCCTCATCTGCCTGCCGGCACCCTCTCCCCCACGGGGAGAGGGTAAGAGTGAAGGGGCGCCGACGAACCGTCGATACCTAGTACCGCTCGAACCCTCTGTGCAGTTCCCAATCCGTGATGCGGCGGTCGTATTCGAATTGCTCCCACTTAGCGGTGTGGACATAGTGTTCGAGCACATCCTCGCCGAGCGCCTGCTTGAGCATCTTCGACTTCGCCAGCGTCTCGGTGGCATCGCGCAGCGTCTTCGGGATCTCCGGCAGGCGCGATGCCTGATAGGCATCGCCGACGAACGGCTTCTGCAATTCCAGCTTCTCGTCGATGCCCGCAAGGCCGGCGGCGATCAGCGCTGCGAACGCAAGATACGGGTTCAGATCGGCGCCGCCGATGCGGCATTCCATGCGGATGCCCTTGGTGCCCTCGCCGCACAGGCGGAAGCCGGCGGTACGGTTGTCCTCGCTCCACATGATCTTGGTCGGCGCGAAGGTGCCGGCCTGGAAGCGCTTGTAGGAGTTGATGTAGGGCGCCAGGAACCAGGTGAATTCCTTGGCGTATTTGAGCTGGCCGGCGGCCCATTGCTGGCCAAGCGTTGACAGCGTCCAGTCGGCGGTTTTGTCGAAGAACAGCGGAGTCTTGCCGTCGGCGCTCCACAGCGAATTGTGGATGTGGCTGGAATTGCCGGCGAGCCCGTAATTGTATTTGGACATGAACGAAATCGCCTTGCCCTCGGACTCCGCGATTTCCTTGGCGCCGTTCTTGAGGATGACGTGACGGTCGGCCATGTCGAGCGCCTCGGCGTAGCGCACATTGATCTCTTCCTGACCCGGACCCCACTCGCCCTTGGAATTCTCGATCGGAATGCCGGCCGCTTCCATCTCGTTGCGAAGCCGGCGCATGACGCCTTCTTCCTTGGTGGTGATACCGATCTGGTAGTCGCCGATATAGGGCGATGCGGTATCGAGACCTTGCCAGTGCTTCTTGCGGGCGGAATCGTATGTCTCGTTGAACAGATAGAATTCAAGCTCGGAAGCAAAATAGCCTATATAGCCGCGCTCCGTCAGCCGCTTGACCTGCTTCTTCAAGATGGCGCGCGGCGAATGTGGCAGGTCATCATGGGTGTGGTGGTCGAGCACGTCGCAGATCACGAGTGCGGTCTTTTCCAGCCAGGGAATGCGCCGCAGCGTGGCGAGATCCGGCTTCATGACGAAGTCGCCATAGCCCTTCGACCAGCTCGCCGCCTTGTAGCCGGGCACCGGCTCCATATCGATGTCTGCGGCCAGCAGATAATTACAGCCATGCGTTTCGTCATGCGCGGAATCGACGAAGTACTGCGCCAGGAAGCGTTTTCCCGCCAGCCGTCCCTGCATGTCGACGATGCAGGCGAGCACCGTGTCGATCTCGCCGCTGGAGACCGCTTTCTTCAACTGATCGAACGAGAAATTTCCGGCCATTCCTTTGGCACTCCAGCGCTTGTCGATTGAAAGGGATAAACGTAGCCATGGCCGGCGCGAGGCCGGCCATGGCCATATTGGGCGATGTCAGGCGCCAGCTTCGCCGATAGCCACCTCGGCTGCCCTGATCGCGGCCTGGCGTTTGGCGATCTGGTCACCGATCGGCGGACCCTGGAAGCGGCGGTTCTCGAAACCGAACCAAAGCACGGCGGTCAGCAAGATGAAGCCTATGGTGATGTAAAGCACCTTGTCGTTCGGCGGCTGGATGGCGATGTAGAAGATGATCACCATGCCGACAATCGACAGCGCACAGAAAAGCTTGAACAGTCCGGCGCCCAGGTTCCACGGGCCAGGATTAGGCCACTTGGCCGTGCCGAATGCGACCATGCCGAGTGCGATCGGGATGGTGAACGACAGGAACAGGAACACCAGCGTCGAATTGACGACGATGGTGTAGATGTTGGTGCCGCCGATCGAAATAAACTGGGCAAGGAACACATACAGGATTTCGAGGATCGCGGCCGTCCAGATCGCATTGACCGGCGTGCGCCAGGTCGGGTTGACCTTGGCGAGAGCCGCGGAGCCAACGGGCATGCCGCCGTCGCGGGAGAAGGCAAACAGCATGCGCGAAGCCGAGGTCACGGTGGCCAGGCCGCAGAGGAACTGCGAAATCAGGATGGCGAGATAGAGCAGCTCCTTGAGCCACACGGGCAGGATCGCGTCCATCGTCGAGAAGAAGACGCTCCAGCCCTGCTTGGCGCCGGCAGCCAGGTCCGGGATCGCGAGAACGATTGCGCACAGCATCACCCAGCCGATCAGAGACGACCACAGCACCGACGAAACGATCGCCCGCGGAACGGAGTGTGCTGCCTTGACGGTCTCCTCGGAGGTGTGGGCCGAGGCGTCATAGCCGGTGATGGTATAGACGGGCAGAAGCAGGCAGAGCAGGAACAGGTAGCTCATGGAGTCGGTTTGCGGAAAAACACCGCCGCCCGCATCGCCTGAATAGTTTGTGAACGTCCACAGCCGGCTGATGTCGATTGCCGGTGCGAACACCAGGCAGGCCACGATCAGCACTGCTGTTGCGCCCAGGATAAGAAAGCCCGAAGCATCGGTGAGCATTGCCGTCAGTTTGATGCCGAAATGGTTGAACAGCGCCTGCAGCACGGTGATGAAGGCGACAAACCCGACGATTTCGCCCGGCGTGCCGGTGATGCCGAACCAGCTTCCGAATGTTCCAACGAAGAAGAAAGCGGTGCCGATGTTGATGGCGCCGAGCACAGTGATCAGACCGAACAGGTTTAGCCAGGCCGTCAGCCAGCCGGTGAAGCGGTTGCCGAGGATCGACGACCAGTGATAGAGGCCGCCGGCGGTCGGAAATGCCGAGGCGATCTGCGCCATGGCAAGGGCGAAGAAGCCCGACACGCAGCAACCGACGATCCAGCCGATGCCCGCACCTGCGCCGCCGATCGACGATGTGGCTTGCGCGAAGGAGTTGATGCCGCCCGAAAGGATGCAGATGATCGAGAACGATATCGCGAAATTCGAGAAGCGGCTCATGCTTCGCGACAGTTCCTGGGCATAGCCCATGCCGTGGAGAACCTTCAGGTCCTCCTTCTTGTCAACGTCCGTATAATCCGGTCCTGCCATTTTTCATTCCCCTGTGGTTCTAATTGGCCGATTGAACTGACTTTCCGACTGAAGGCGATCTGGAATATCCGGCCTCCTCTGGCTCCAGATCCGAAAAAATGCCCGTGAGCAGATCCGCCCATTTCCGCTGCCCGGTCTCGCCGGCGATTTCGTCGTTGCGGATTTCGATCATCGCGCAAGGCAGGCCGCGTGATCGCGCATGCCGTTCCAGCGTGAAATAGACGCGGTCGGCAGGCGAATACGGCTCGTTGACGCCGACGGTGACGCCGGCAAGCCGCTTCAGCGCCGATATCAGCGGCGCCGCCAGCCGGCGATCCTCGTCGTGGATGATGCCGATATGCCAGGGCCGGTTTTTGGATTTGTAGACCGGCGTGAAGGAGTGGACCGAAACCAGCCGCGTTTCCTGACCATGTGACAGCCTGTTGTCGATGATACCGGCAATCGTGTCGTGGAAAGGCTGCCATGACAGGGCAACACGTGCCGCCCGCTCGTTTTCCGACAGGCCGGCATTGCCCGGTATGACCGTTGTCTCACTGACCGGCGGCACCAGGTCGGGCGCGTCGAGCGGCCGGTTGCAGTCGATGACAAGGCGCGAAATGCGGGTCTCGACCAGAGTCGCGTCAAGCGCCTGCGCCATGCGGCGGGCAACAGGCAGCGCGCCGGGATCCCAGGCGATGTGGCGCGACAGGTCCTCGGCGGCAAGGCCGAGCGTGCCGAATTCGGCCGGCAGGTAGTTCGAGGCGTGATCGCAGGTCAGCACGAATGGGCTCGATCCGGCGGGGTTCGTCACCCTCACGGTATCAGACGATGCAAGGCTGGCGGGCCGTGCTTTCTCCATACTCTGCCGTCCCCGGGGAGCGCTGTATCGTATGTTACGTATTTTGCCTCATTGCGTCCCTGTGGATGATTTCATACAGTTTGTCCGGCTTTGTCAAATGCGATCTCGGAAAAGGCCTTCGGCCGAGCCAGAGGTGGGGAAAACATGATTTCCAGCATTGCCGAACTGATCGCCGATCGCCTCGGCACGATGCCGGCCGGCGAACGGCGCGCGGCCCAGACACTGATCGCCAACTATCCGATGATCGGCCTGAAAACGGTCGCTGAATTCTCGGCCGCGGCGGGCGTCTCCTCGCCGACGATCCTGCGTTTCGTCGCCCGGCTGGGCTTTCAGAACTATCCGGAATTCCAGTCGAGCCTGCAGGACGAACTGGCGGCGCAACTGCAATCGCCGGCGACAAGGACACTCAACCCGCCCTCGCCTGGCGGCGGCACGGTGTCGCCGATGCTGGAAGCGACGCTCGACAACATGCGCGAGACGTTCAGACACCTGTCCGACAAGCAGCTTGCCGACATCGCCGCCCGGCTAGCGGACCGGCGCGGCAAGACCTTCCTGATCGGCGGCCGCTTCACCGATCCGCTGGCGCGCTACATGGCCGCCCACCTCGCCGTCATCCAGCCGGATGTCTTTCACCTCGCCGGGCAGGAGAGCATGTGGCGCGACCGATTGATCGACATGGGCAAGCGCGACGTGCTGGTGATCTTCGACATCAGGCGCTACCAGGACAGCCTCGTCCGCTTCGCCGAGAAGGCGCATCAGCGTGGCGTTCAGATCGTGCTGTTCACCGACCAGTGGCTGTCGCCGATCGCCCGCTTTGCTCGCCATGTTATCGCCGGACGAACCGCGGTGCCGTCGGCATGGGACTCTTCGGCTGCCCTTTTCGTTGTCGCCGAAACGCTGATTGGCGCCGTCACCAGGCAACTGGAAGCAGAAGGCGCCAAACGCATTCGCGAGATGGAAAGTCTGCGTTAGTGCCTGTGCGATGATCCAAAGCGTTACGCATATTTTCTCAAACGTTACATATATTTAATGTGCGCAGCCCTCGGAGAATTGTCATAAAGACGCGATATCGAGGCGGCTTCTTTGCCTTACAATAGCCTCGCTGCGTCTGCTTCATTTCGGGAAACCGGTAGACGGAAGGATTGTTTTACCAACCGGAGTGCCGATGGCCGCCTGGAAACAGATACTTTTTGGACTCTTGGTGCTGGTGGTGGCGGCAGCCGCCTGGCTGCGCTTTTATCCCGGTGCCCCGGACGTGCTGGCACGCTGGGGCATCGACTGGGCCTCCGCGGCAACGCCCCCGGCTGAGACCGGCGCCGCCAACGCGAAGCAGGCAAACGGCCGTAGTGGCGGCAACCAGCGGGTGAACGTGGTCGCTCTTGCGGCCACTTCGGCTGTTATCAACGACCGCCTGCAGGCAATCGGCACCGGCCGTGCCAACGCCTCGGTGACCGTCAATCCCTACAGCTCCGGCCGCCTCGCCGAACTGCTGGTCGAATCCGGCAGCCATGTCGATAAGGGACAGATCCTCGCCACCCTGGATTCCGAGACCGAAGTGATCTCTCAGGACCGCGCCAAGCTCGCCTTGCAGGATGCGCAGGCCAAACTCGACCGCGTCAGGTCGCTCCGTGCCTCCAATGCCGCGACACCAGTCGCAGTGGCCGATGCCGAAGTGGTCTTGGCCGGCGCCAAGCTGGCGCTTCAGGATGCGGAACTGGCGCTGCAGCGCCGGTCGATACTGGCACCGATCGCTGGCACTGTCGGCATCCTGCCGATCTCGGCCGGCAATTATGTCACCAACCAGTCGGCCATTGCCACGCTCGACGACCGGTCCTCGATCCTGGTCGATTTCCTGGTGCCCGAGCGCTTCGCTGCCGCCGTCAAGGTCGGCGCACAGTTGACGGCGACGCCGATCGCCAATCCCAGCAATGCTTATAGCGGCACCGTTTCGGCCATCGACAACCACATCGATGAAAAGAGCCGCACCCTGCTGGTCAAGGCCAAGATCGCCAACCCTGCCGATTCGCTGCGCGCCGGCATGTCGTTCGGCATCACCATGAAATTTCCGGGGCAAATCTATCCGGCCGTCAGCCCGCTGGCGATCCTGTGGGGGTCGGACGGCGCCTATGTCTGGCAGATCGAGGATGGCAAGGCCAGGCGGGTCCCGGTGCGCATCATACAGCGCAACACCGAGACCGTGCTGATCGACGCCGAGATCGACAATGGTGACATGGTGGTCACAGAGGGCACCCAGAGCGTAAGCGAGGGCGGCGCGGTCCGCCTTGCCGGCGAAGAGCAGCGCGCCGCGGACGCCGCCGCAGGCACATGACCAGCCCCGCCAACACTGCCAGCGAGACCGGCTTCACCGCCCTGTTCATCCGCAGGCCGGTGATGGCCTTCGTGCTGAACACACTGATTGCGGTCGCCGGCCTGGCCGCCTTCTACGGCGTCGAGATCCGCGAACTGCCTGATGTCGATCGCGCGGTCGTCACCGTTTCCACCACCTTCGAGGGCGCGGCCGCCGAGACCGTCGATCGCGAACTGACCGACACCATCGAGGGCGCCGTCGCCCGCGTCTCCGGCGTCAAGTCGATCTCGTCGTCTTCCTCATTCGGCTCAAGCCGCGTCACCATCGAGTTCAACGATGGCGTCGATCTGAATGTCGCCGCCTCGGACGTGCGTGATGCTGTCGGCCGCGTCGCCAACCAGATGCCGGACACCGCCGATCCGCCGCGCATCGTCAAGGCCGACGCCAATTCCGACCCGGTGATGCGGCTGGCGGTGACCTCGGACAACATGTCGATCCAGGACATGACCGTGGTGGTCCAGGACCAGATCGAGGACGAGTTGGCCGCCGTGCCCGGCGTTGCCGACGTCCAGGTCTATGGCGACCGCGACAAGATCTTCCGCATCGATGTCGATCAGAACAAGCTGGCCAGCCTCGGCTTCACGGTTGCCGATCTCAGGGCCGCCCTTGCCTCGGTCGCCTTCGATTCCCCCGCAGGTTCGATCACCACGACCAACCAGGACCTGATCGTCCGCACGACTGCCGACGTGACCACGCCGGGAGAGTTCGAAAACATCATCATCGGCGGCACGACGCGCATCCGCGATGTCGCCACCGTCACGCTCGGCCCCGACGTCGGCCAGACCACATTGCGTTCGGATGGCAAGACCGGCATCGGCGTCGGCATCATCCGCCAGGCGGAATCGAACACGTTGGACATCTCGACCGGCGTCCAGTCCGCCGTCGCCAAGCTGCAGGAAAACCTGCCCAAGGGCATGTCGATCAAGATCACCAGCGACGACGCGGTCTTCGTCAAGGGCGCGGTGCACGAGGTCGAGATCGCGCTCGGCCTGTCCGTCACCATGGTGCTGATCGTCATCTATGTGTTTCTCCTCGACTGGCGCGCGACGCTGATCCCCGGCCTGGCGATGCCGGTCGCCATGATCGGCACCATCGCCGCCATCTATCTGGCCGGCTTCTCGGTCAACATCCTGACCCTGCTCGCGCTGGTGCTGGCGACCGGCCTGGTCGTCGACGACGCCATCGTCGTGCTCGAAAACATCGTGCGACGACGCAACGAAGGCATGGGACCGCGTGCGGCCGCTGTGCTTGGCGCGCAGGAAGTGTTCTTTGCCGTTATTGCCACCACCTTGACGCTGGTCGCCGTCTTCGTGCCGATTTCGTTCCTGCCCGGCCAGACCGGCGGCTTGTTCCGCGAATTCGGCTTCGTGCTTGCCATGTCGGTGCTCTTGTCCTGCGTGGTCGCGTTGACGCTGTGCCCGATGCTCGCCTCGCGCATGCTGACCGGCGCATCGCTCCACCACGAAGGTGGCCATGGCATCGGCGCCCGCATCGGCGGCGCGCTCAATACGGCCTACAAGCGCAGCCTGCACGCCTGCCTCGACGCGCCATGGATCGTGCTTCTGGTCGCGGTGCTGTTCGCCGGCACCGCCTTCACGCTTTTCGGCACCATCCGCCAGGAGCTGACGCCGACCGAGGACCGCGCCGCCGTACTTCTGCGCATCAGCGCCCCGCAAGGCGTCAGCCTCGACTACACCACGCAGCAGATGCAGAAGATCGAGAGATTGATCCAGCCGATGCGCGATTCCGGCGAGATCCGCAGCACTTTCGAAAATGCCGGCCAGAACGGCTCCTACAACTCCGGCTTCATGGTGATGACACTGGCGCCGTGGAACGAGCGCAGCCGCAGCCAGCAGGAGATCATGGCCGAGATCAGCCAGCTGACCAGGCAGGTGCCGAGCGTGCGCATCTTCCCGGTGCAGCCCAACAGCCTGGGTATCCGTGGCGCCGGCAACGGCCTGCAGTTCGCGCTGGTCGGCAACGACCGCAAGGCGCTCGGCGATGCCGCCGTGAAGATCATCGCCGAGATGCAGAAGGACCCGCGCTTCCAGACACCGCGCCTGTCCATCGACCCGACGCAGCCGCAACTCGCCGTGGCCATCGACCGCGAGCGCGCCTCCGACCTCGGCATTGACATATCGGGACTGGCCAACACCTTGCAGGCCATGCTCGACGGCAACGACGTCGTCGACGTCTACATCGCCGACCGCAGCTACGGCGTGAAGCTGGTCTCGACCACCAATCCGATCAACGATCCGACGGATCTGGAGAACATCTTCCTGAAAACAGCCGACGGACGTTTCGTGCCGATGTCGACCATCGCCACGCTGACCGAACGCGCCGTGCCGCCGTCGCTGTCGCGCGAACAGCAGCAGCCCTCGGTCGCAATCACGTCCAACCTCAGCGGCGACTTAGCGCTCGGCGATGCGCTCACCCGCGCCGAGCAAATCGCCACGCCGCTGCTGCCGCCAGGCAGCCGCATCCTGCCGCTGGCCGAGGCGGCGACGCTGGGCGAGACCAACAGCGCCATGGTCACCATTTTCGGCTTCGCGCTGGTCATCATCCTTTTGGTGCTGGCCGCCCAGTTCGAAAGTTTTGTCAGCGCCGTCATCATCATGGCGACGGTGCCGCTCGGGCTGGCCTGTGCGATTTTCGCGCTTCTCCTCTCGGGCACCAGTCTCAACGCCTACAGCCAGATCGGCCTGGTGCTTTTGGTCGGCGTCATGGCCAAGAACGGCAT
Source organism: Mesorhizobium sp. WSM4822 (assembly GCF_055811155.1). Taxonomy (NCBI): domain Bacteria; kingdom Pseudomonadati; phylum Pseudomonadota; class Alphaproteobacteria; order Hyphomicrobiales; family Phyllobacteriaceae; genus Mesorhizobium; species Mesorhizobium sp. WSM4822. Next base: position 406,193 of record NZ_JBVVQM010000002.1, read on the forward strand.
CCTGATCGTCGAATTCGCCAACCAGTTGCGCGACCGCGGGCTTGGCGTGCGCGAGGCGATCGAACAGGCCTCGATCATCCGCGTGCGGCCGGTGATGATGACGATGATCTGCACCGTGCTCGGCGGCCTGCCGCTGGTGCTGGCGAGCGGCGCCGGTGCCGAGGCGCGCGTCGCGCTCGGCTGGGTCATCGTCGGCGGCCTGGGGCTGGCCACCGTCTCGACGCTGTTCCTGACGCCGGTCGCATATCTCCTGCTTGGCCGCTTCGTCACGCCGAAGACCCACGAGGAAGCCCGACTGAAGCGCGAGTTGGAGGAAGCCGCCTACACCAATGTGGAGCCGGCTGAATAGAAATCCCAGGAAAAGTGTGCAGCGGTTTTTCGTCCGAATTTCGTAAGAAAAATAATTCCGCCTATCTCAAGAACCGGCCTTCGATCGACCAGCGCGCGGCGAGAAAATTCAGCACCGCCGCCACCACGACGCCGCCGATTTTCGCCGGCCACACCCCGATGATGCCGGCGAACAGCGCGATCGAGAGGCTGGAGACACCGAGCGAAATCAGCGCTCCAAGCGTGGCGAAACGAAGGAACGCGTCATGCAGCCGGATGGCTCGATTGCGCTCAAACGACCACAAGCCGTTCGCCGCGAAGGAAAAGGTGACGGCGACGAACCAGGCAGCGATGTTGGCCGGCACCGGCGGAACCCCGAGCTTGAGCAGCAGGAAAAAGCTGGCAAGGTCGATGGCCGTGTTCGCCAGTCCGACAATGGCGAAGCGGACAATCTTGCTGCCGGCCGAACGCTGGGGCCGATCGGCGTCGCTCATCTCTTGCCGTCCAAGATCTCGACGCCGGCGCGGGCCAGGCTGGCTCCGAACGCGTCCGATGCGAGGGCCGCAAATTCCACCTCGCGCACACCTTGCATCATGTCGCGCGCGCGCAGCGTCTCGTCGACATGGCCGGGATGACACATGAACAGCCCTCGCTCTGGCAACCCTTCGACGGCGGCCTGCAGAACCGCAGCGAACTTTTCGGGTTGCCGCCAGTCATAGATGCCGGCGAGCGGCTGGAAAACGGTGAAGCCCGCGCGCTGCATCGAGCGGTTGAACCCGGCGGCGAGCGCGGCAATCGCAGCGACTTTCGCTCCCGCGGCCAGCGTCGGGGCGCCGCGCAGGGCCGGCCTGTCGGCGCCTTCTGGAAACCGTGCGCACAGCCATGTGCGCACGACGGGAAGGAAATGCACATGCTGATGCCCGTCGACGAAATCGGGGCGGCGGCCAAGCGCCTCGACGAAGCGGCTGTACTGGGCGTCAAGCTCGGCATGGACATGGCGGGCGCCGATGCGGCCGCGCAGAACAGGCAAGGCCAGTGCGCGGAGCGGTGGCAGCCGGCCTTCCGGCGCCAGGGCCGACCGGCCGGTGACGGCCAACTGGTCGGTCAAGGTGAGGTGCAGCCCAACCGCAGCCCGGCCGCACAGCGGTTTTATGCGCTCTGCCTCCTTTGCCCACTCGGGAAAGCCGGTCATGCAGCTGGTGCCGGTCAGGCGCCCCCGATCGAGAAGATCGAGAATCCCGGCGGAAACGCCAGGCGCCAGGCCGTAATCGTCGGCGATCAGGCGAATGCGCCGCGTCATCTGTTCGAAGAGCCCGGCTCCGGCCGGTCGGCGGGGGCATCGCTGCGCACGACATCGCGCACGAGATAGACCGGCCGATCCTTGCTCTCGCTGAGCGTCACCCAGACATATTCGCCGATCAGGCCAAGCAGGGTCAGGTTGAGGCCGCCGAGCAGAACGACGGCAACCAGCAGGCTGGGGTAGCCCGGAACGGCAATGCCGTAGAAGATCACCTCGAAGAACACCTTTGCACCATAGAGCGCGCCGGCCAACGCCGCGAGCAGCCCGCTAAGACTGATCAGGCGCAGCGGAATGACGGAGAACGAGGTGAACCCTTCGAGCGAGAAGGCGATCAGGTTGAGCCGGCTCCATTTCGATGTGCCACTGGCGCGGCCTTCCGGCGAATAGGGCAATGCTTTCTGGCGAAAGCCCGCCCAGGCAAACAGGCCCTTGTTGAAGCGACGCTTGTCACGCAGGCTGGTCAGTGCGCGCGCCACGGCGCCGCGCATGACGCGAAAGTCGCCGGCATTTTCAGGAATGTCGAAACGCTGGCTGCTGTTGATCAGGCTGTAGAAAAGCCGTGCAAGCTGGCTGCGCCGCCAACTCGCCTCGCGGCGGTCGTTCTGGGCATAGACGACGTCGATGTCGGGATGGTTCACCAGCTCGGCGATCAGCTTCAGGCTGATGTCCAGGGAATGCTGGAGGTCGGCGTCCATGATCAGCACCATGTCGCCGCGCGACTGGTCGAGGCCGGCGAGCACAGCGACTTCCTTGCCGAAATTGCGGCTGAGGCGGACGATCTCCCACGATCCCGTCAGCGCCTGCGAAAATCGTCCGGCGCCATCGTCACGGCTGCCGTCATCGACCAGGATCTTGTGCACGGTCATGCCGAAGCGCTGTGCCACGGCCGCTTCGAGCTCGCCGAGCAGGCGCGCGAAGGCCGATGCCGAAGCCGCCTCGTTGAAGAATGGCGCAACGATATCGAGGCTCTGTCGCAACTCAGCCATTCGCGACTCCCGCATTCACCACCTTTTCCCGTGCCTTGGCCCAGAACCACCAGATCAGCAAACCGGCGATGAAAGTGACGGCGACCGGCCGGAACCAGGGGAAGAGGAAATCGTGCACATGGCGCTCGACGCCGCTCAGGCCGGTCACGAACAGCGTCATCGACAGCACCGAGGCGAGGACGCCGCCTCGTTCTTCGCGCCACAACAGGGCGATGGCAAGACCGGCTGGTACCGCGATCATGGCAAAGGTGTTGGGCTCGACGCGCGGGTTGAAGACGCACATGTAGAAGGTGGCCGTCAGGAAGATCGCCAGCGCTGCCTTTCCCCCTTCGAGCCTGCGGTCGAACCAGATGACGGCTGAAAGCGTAAGGAGGGCCATGACCATGCGCACGATCGTTGCGCCGAATTCCGGTATCGGCAGCCCTACCGTGGTGAACGGTGCCGTGAAATCGGTGGACACGAAATGGCTGGTATTGTCGACGGCCATGGAGGTCAACATCTGGGCGAAGACACGATACTGATCGTTGAGATAGCCGGCGGGAGCAAAAGCGTAAGGCAGTGCGAGCACGAACAGCACCGCCAGCACCAGCACCGGTATCAACCGAAGCCGAAGGGCTCCTACCAACAACAGCATTATGATCGCGGTCGGCTTGGCGATGATGGCAAGCGAAGCCCAGAAGAACGTCTCCGCCCGTCGCCCTTCCAGCGCCGACAATGTGAGAAGCCAGCAAGCGCCGGTCAAAAGGATCGTAGCCTGGCCGTTGCGGATCGCGCCGAGCGCCATCGGCAAAGCGAGGAAGAGGCCGAAAGAAAGCAGCCACATCAACTCGCCACCACCGAGCTTGCGCACCTGCCGCATCGCGGCATAGGTCAGCACCGCAAACCCGAGGGAGTGCCACACCACGCCGCCCAGATGCGGACCGAGCTTGACTATCGGAGTGTAGAGCGCGGCGAAGGCCGGCGCGTAGAGATACCCCATCTCGGATTGGGTGTCGTAGAGCGGCAGACCGGCCAGAAGCGCCTCGCTGCCGTCTATATAGGCCTTCCATACCGTCCGCGTGTACGGCGACCGCAGGACCATGGCAAGAACGACCAGGAACGCTCCGATCCACAGGCCAAACCCCAAACGGTCGAAAACCGGCTTGGAAATCGTCATCAAGGCACCCCACACAATCCCGGAACAAGCTCAGTCCAGCCTGTCCCGGCATTCGATGGCGGCGGCATATCACGGACGCAGCGGCATGGCATAGGGGGCTTGATGGACGCGGGTATCGGCCTGACGGTCCCGAGGCGGCGGATAACCGGCAATCTCTGACGCAAAGCGCTCCGAGGCCCCCTCGCGTCCAAGCTTCTCGAACCTTTCGAATTGGCCTAAGGCCGGATGAACACCTTGCCGTTCGGCTTGGCCAGTTCCGCCGGCACCCGCGTCATGGCCTCGGCAAGCGGCACCACCGCTGTCACGTCGGTCGACCAGCGCCCGTCGGAAAAACGCTTCTGCGCTTCCAGGATCGCCGGGCCGCGGCGATCGCGGAACTGGCGCATCCACTCGCTCAGCCAAAAACCTTCGATACGCTTGTGCTGGAAGATCAGTTGGCCGGGCTCGCGGATAACAGTGGCTTCGGGATCGAGCCGCCCATAGATGATCCAGCGCGACCGCTTCGGCATGATGTCGAAGATGGCGGAAGCCAGCGGCCCGGTCACCGCGTCGAGAAAGATGCGCGGCTGCTCGGCCTTCACCACCTCGCGTAGCGCCGCCTTGAAATCCGGCGCCTTTTCGTTGAGGACGTGCGCCGCGCCGAGCGCTTTCAGCGCCGCGATCTGGTCGTCGCGGCGCACGGTGACGATCGGCCGGAAGCCCTCTCCGTTGGCCAGGCCAATGATCAGCTTGCAGAGCTGGCTGGCGCCGGCGGTCATCATAAAGGCCTTTCCGCCTTCCTCCTTGACGACGTCGAACATGGCGAGCGCGGTGAGCGGGTTGACGATCATCGCCGCGCCATCCTCGTCGCGAACGGTGTCGAGCAGCGGGATGCAAACATCGGCCTCGGCTACGGCATAGTCGGCCCAAGAGCCCCAATTGGTGACGCCCGTGGCAAAAGCGACACGCTTGCCGATCAGGCCTTTGGGATAGGGTTCGTCCCCGCTGGCGACGACAATGCCGACGCCCTCGAAGCCCGCCGGCTGTCCCTTGGCGCGCGGCTGGCCGTACTGGCCCTTGACGAAGGCGATGTCGGAGGGGTTGATCGAGGCGAGGTTGACCTTGATCAACACCTGCGTCGGTCCGGGTGTCGGCACCGCGATGTTGCCCGGCTCGAGATACGGCTCCATCGCCTCCAGCACACTGCCGCTCGGCGTCCTGGTGTAGCCGTCGCCGACCAGCAGCAGCGCCTTCATTTCGGAGGGGACGGCCATTGGAACACTCCGTGCTTGGGCTGTCGGCATCGCCGGATGACGATGCCGGCGCTCAGACCTTTTCTTGCGTGTATTTCTTCAGCTCGGTGCGCGCCACCTGACGGCGATGCACGGCGTCCGGACCGTCGGCGAGGCGCAAGGTCCGCAGATGCGTCCACGACCGCGCCAGCGGCGTGTCCTGGCTGATGCCTTGCGCGCCGAACATCTGCACCGCCTCGTCGGTGACCTTGAGCGCGACGCGGGGTGCCACCACCTTGATCTGGCTGATCCAGGGGGCCGCGGCGCGGGCGTCGCCCTGATCGATCATCCACGCCGCCTTGAGGCAGAGCAGCCGGGCCATTTCGATCTCCATGCGGCATTCGGCGATGATGTCGAAATTGGCGCCGAGCTTTGCCAGCTTCTGGCCGAAGGCTTCGCGGCGCAAGGAACGCTGGCACAGCATCTCGAGCGCCATCTCGGCCTGTCCGATGGCGCGCATGCAGTGATGGATCCGGCCGGGGCCGAGCCGCCCTTGCGCGATCTCGAACCCCCTGCCCTCGCCGAGGATCAGGTTCGATGCCGGTACCCGCACATTGTCGAAGCGGAGGTGCATATGGCCGTGCGGCGCGTCGTCATCGCCATAAACCTGCATGGCCCGGACCTTGGTCACGCCTTTTGTGTCCGATGGCACCAGGATCATCGAATGACGGCGGTGCTGCGGCTCGTCATCGCCGCCGGTCCTGACCATGACGATGTAGATGGCGCAGCGCGGATCGCCTGCGCCCGAAGCCCACCATTTCTCGCCGTTGAGCACATAGTCGTCGCCCTGACGTTCGCAGCGCATGGCAATGTTGGTGGCATCGGACGAAGCGACATCCGGCTCGGTCATCAGATAGGCCGAGCGGATCTTGCCGTCGAGCAGTGGCTCGAGCCATGCTTTCTTGAGGTCGGCCGAGCCGTACCGCTCCAGCACCTCCATGTTGCCGGTGTCGGGCGCCGAGCAGTTGAAGGTCTCCGCACCAAGATGCGCCTTTCCCATTTCCTCGGCCAGATAGGCGTATTCGACGGTGGAAAGGCCGTAGCCGCGTTCCGAACCGGTCAGCCAGAAATTCCACAGGCCGCGCTCTCGTGCGGTCTTTTTCAGCCCTTCGAGGATCTCGCTCTGGCGCGCACTGTAGACCCAGCGGTTGCCTGTCTTGCCCACTTCGCTGAGGAATTCATGGTCGAGCGGCATGATCTCGTCGCGCACCATGGCCGCGACGCGCGCGTGGATCGGCTTCAGCCGCTCGGTCATGCCGAGATTCATCTCCGTCATCGGTCGCTAACCCTTCATGCATGCCAGGCATTTTGTCAGTGGCAAGGATGACCGTACTTCGGATAGCCTTGTCAACGCGAACTGTTTGCCCGCATGCCGAGCGCGGAGGATTGTGATGAGCTATCTGGACGAGCTGTTTTCGGTGGCCGGCAAGACTGCGCTGGTGACGGGTGCCGCGACCGGCATCGGGCGCATGGCGGCGACCGCGCTGGTGCAGGCCGGCGCCAACGTGATGATCGCGTCGCGCAAGGGCGATGACTGCATCAAAGTCGCCGAAGAACTGAACGAGCTTGGCGCATCCGGCCGGGCCGAAGGCTTCGCCGGCGATGTCTCCAGCGAAACCGGCATTGCCGCACTCGTCGCCGAGGTCAAAGCGCGGACCGGGAAACTGCATATTCTGGTCAACAACGCCGGCGTCTCCTGGGGCGCGCCGCTGGAAAGCTTCCCCTATTCGGCATGGGCCAAGGTGTTTGGCGTCAACGTCACCGCGGTCTTCCATCTGACCCGCGAATTGCTGCCGCTGCTTGATGCCGCCGCCAGCGACGCCGATCCGGCCAGGGTGATCAATCTCGGTTCGGTGATGGGCACGCAGCCGCTGGCCGACGACGCCTATTCCTACACGGCGTCCAAGGCAGCCGTGCATCATCTGACCCGCACCCTTGCGCTCGAGTTCGCCGGCCGCCGCATCACCGTCAATGCCTTCGCTCCCGGCCCCTTCCAGAGCCGGATGACGGCATTCGCCACCAGTACGGATGAGCAGGCCAGGCACGTCGGCAGCCATGTTCCGATCGGCCGTATCGGCGCACCGGATGACATTGCCGGCGCAACGCTCTATTTGTGCAGCCGTGCAGGCAGCTATGTCACCGGCGCCATCCTGCCGATCGACGGCGGACAGTCGGTGCAGCATGGGCTGACCCTGTTCAAGGAATGACATTTTCCGGCCACAGAAGCCGGGGGTGAACTGGAGGGCATGAGCGTGGAACCGATCAGTCTCGATGTGCTTCTGGCCAGTGTCGGCAAGGAGGTTGGCGTGTCGCCATGGCGGGCGGTCACGCAACGCATGATCGACCAGTTCGCCGACGCCACCGACGACCACCAGTTCATCCACTGCGATCCGGAGCGGGCCATGCGCGAAACGCCGTTCGGCGGCACCATCGCGCACGGCTTCCTATCGCTGTCGCTGTTGTCGGCGATGACCTTCGAGACCATGCCGCCGCTGGAAAACGGCAAGATGGGCGTCAACCACGGCTTCGATTCGCTGCGCTTCCTGGCGCCGGTGAAAACGGGCGCGCGCATCCGCACGCGTTTCGTGCTGGCCGACGTCAAGGTCAGGCCGTCGGGCTGGGTGCAGACCGCGCATGACGTGACGATCGAAATCGAAGGTTCGAAGAAGCCGGCACTGACCGCGCGCTGGCTGACGCTGACCTTGATCGAACGCCAGCCCGAGACGGCATGAGTGATCCCGTACTCGACCAAGCAGCGCTTGCGCCTTACCTCGAGGCGAACATACCGGGCTTTTCCGAGCTTGCAGCAGTCGAGAAGTTCAAATCCGGCCAATCGAACCCGACTTACCTTTTGACGGCGGCAAGCGGCCGTTACGTGCTGCGCGCCAAGCCGCCGGGGCAATTGCTGAAATCGGCGCATCAGGTCGACCGCGAATTCAGGGTGATGAGCGCGCTTGCCGGCACCGCCGTGCCCGTGCCTGCCATGCTGCATCTGTCGGCGGAAGACTCGCCCATCGGCCGCATGTTTTACGTGATGGATTTCCTGGACGGCCGCATTTTCTGGGATCCGGCGCTGCCGGAGGCAGGCGACAACGAAGAACGCGCCGCCATATACGATGCCATGAACGAAACCCTCGCGGCGCTGCACGAGATCGATGTCGGGACAGTGGGGCTCGGCGATTTCGGGCGGCCGGGAAATTATTTCGAGCGCCAGCTGGCGCGCTGGACCAGCCAGTACCGCGCCTCGGAGACTGACGCAGTCGCCGAGATGGACGGGCTGATTGCCTGGTTGGAAACGCATATGCCCGCCGATGACGGCCGGATCTCGTTGGTGCATGGCGACTACCGGCTGGACAATCTGATCTTCGCGCCGGACCGGCCGAAGGTGCTGGCGGTGCTCGACTGGGAATTGTCGACATCAGGCCACCCCTTCGCCGATATCGCCTATCAATGCATGCAATGGCGGCTGCCGCACGCTTCCGGCTTTCGCGGCCTGGGCGGTGTCGACCGTTCCGCACTCGGCCTGCCCTCCGAGGAGGACTACGTCGCCGCCTACTGCCGGCGGCGCGGGCTCACCGGTATCGGCAACTGGACGTTCTACCTCGCCTTTTCCTTCTTCCGGCTGGCCGCGATTTGCCAGGGCGTCTACAAGCGGGCGCTGGACGGCAACGCCTCCAATCCGGAAAAGGCCCGGACCTATGGCGAGGCGGTAAAGCTGCTTTCGCGCCTTGCCGCGAAGCTGATCGACAAGGAGGCGTGATGGGCCGCTTTGACGGAGCAAAGGTGCTGATCACGGGTGCCGCCAACCTCGACAAGCGTCGGCACGATCCGAAGCATACCGCTTGGGAACTTCCCGTGCCCTTGTCCGTTTCCGTACAGCGTATATAATTTAGCCAGCCACCAACCAACCAAAGGCACCAGATCTTGCCGCAGAGCGTCCAGACACGCCGCGAGAAGCAAAAGGCCGAACTGCGCTCCGAACTTGTCGAGGCCGCGCACAAGCTCGTCCAGGAAGAAGGCTATGAAGGCCTGACCATCCGCAAATTGGCCAAGCGGGTCGGCTACGCCCCGATGTCTGTCTATTCCTACTTCGCCGACAAGCAGGACATCCTGTTCGCTCTGGCCGAGGATGCGTTCGAGACGCTGGCCCGCCGCATCGAGGAGCATCCATCCGATGATCCAATCGAGGCCTTGCAGGCGGTGATGACCGAATATGCCGCTTTCGGACTCGGCAATCCCAACGAATACCGCACCGTGTTCATGACCGAAAAGACCAAGCTGCCGGAAGGCTACAATGAAATGGAGGAGAGCAACCCTGCTATGAAGGTGCTGATCAGCAGGGTCGAGGCCTGCGTCGCCGCCGGCAAATTGCAGGGCGATCCGCGCGCCATCGCCACCATGCTGTGGGCGGTCGGCCACGGCACGATCTCGCTGCTCATCACCTTTCCGTTCTACCCCTTCGGCGATCCGCAGGCCTTCGTGAAGCGGATGTGCGATTTCACGCTCGCCACGCTCAGCACGCAAAACGTCCCGCCTCTGACCGAGACACCGGTCAACTGCTGAACGCCGTTTCCTTGGTTTGTGTATTCCCCTCCAGACCTAGGGGTTCTTGGTTAACAAAAAATTTATTGTACGCGTACGGTTTTCCTTGAACTTCGCGATCGACGGGCGTATATGTACAGCGCATCGTACATGTACGAGAGAAATTCACCCGTCGGTACGAATTGAATTCGACCCGGAAACCGGAGACTGACAATGAAAAAGACACTCCTCACCCTCGCCGCCGTGCTGGCACTTTCGGGCTCGGCCTTCGCCGCCAACACCACCCATCCCGTCAAGCATGCGCCGGTGGCGGCCTGCGTTGACACCAGGACCAACGTGAAGCTCGATTGCGCTTCGACCGGTTCGGTCGAGAAGAAGGGTGCCACGCAAAATACCGCTGAAGGCAAGGGCCCGCGGCTCGGCATCAGCATCAATCCGTGGATTGTACCAAGCGCATTTTGACATCAGCAAAGATCGCGTCTGGCCGGCACAAGCCGGCCAGCTTCAGCCGACCGAAACCGGCAGCTTCGCCGCTGAACTCTCGAAGGCCGCGTCGATCAGCTTTTGCATGTCCGCGGCACGCCGGAACGACGGATCGCCATTCCGGCCTGTATCCAGCGCATCGGCAAAGCGTCGCGCATTGCGCTTGACACTGGGCAGCGCCAAGATCTGCCAGCGCTGAAGATCGACATCGCCGCCGAGACAGGCCGACAGGTTCGATGCCTTGCCGTCGGTTTCGACCCTGATGGCGCCCTTGGTGCCGTGCAGGGCCAGCGACAGATCGTTGGCGTGGCCGGTCATGTAGCGGCTCGCCACGATCGTAGCGAGCGCACCGGAACTGAGCCGCGCCGTCATTGCCACGCTGTCATTGGCGTCCAGCACATAGTCGCCGATGCGCTCGCCCTCGGCCTTCGGAAACGTCACCAGATCGGCATGCAGGCTGACGATATCCTGGCCGGCGCCATAGGTGGCGAAGTCCAGGATATGGATGCCGACATCGCCCAGCACACCGGTCGAACCGTGCCGGCTCGACAAGCGCCAGAGCCATTTGTCCTCGACCCGCCAGTCGCCCCACGACTGGCTGACCAGCCAGCTTTGCCGGTAGCTTGCCTCGACATGGCGCAACACGCCGATCTCGCCGGCCAGCACCATGCGCCGCGCTTCATGGATCGCCGGTGAGTTGCGATAGGTCAGGTTGACCATGTTGACCACCCCTGCAGCCTCGGCCGCTTCGGTCATATCAAGCGCGTCGGCGTGGTTCGGCGCCAGCGGCTTTTCGCAAAACACATGCTTTCCCTGGGCAAGCAGCGCCAGCGTCGTTGCCATATGCGCACCATCCGGCGTCGCGTTGATGGCGGCATCGAACTGACCCCAGGCGATCGCCGCCTCCAGGCTCTCGAAAGATTCGCCGATCTTGCTGACGGCGGCAAACGCCGCCGCACGGCCAGGCACCTGATCGACGCAAGCGACGATGCTGCAGCCGGGAATCCCGGCAAACTCCTCGACATGATGTCCGGCGATGCCGCCGGTGCCGAGCAGAAGAATTCGATGCATCAGTTCAGGCCCCCAGCCACCTCACACCCCAATCAGCTCAGGCCCGAATCAACTCAGGCCCTTGTCGCCGTCGACATGCAGGCGCAGCCCCTTCTGCACGATCTTCTCCTTGGCCGCATCCGTCGGCACGTTCGGCGCATTGGTGATGCCGGACCATGCCGGCGCCGGGTTGTGCGCCCAGTGCACGGCGTTGCGCAGCACCTGCTGCACGCCCTCATTGTGATAGATCGGATAGGTCTCGTGACCGGGCGAGAAGTAGAAGATCCGTCCCGCGCCGCGCTGGTAGGTCAGCCCGGACCGGAACACCTCGCCACCCTCATACCAGGAGACGAACACCGTCTCCAGCGGCTCCGGCACGGCGAACGGCTCGCCATACATTTCGGTCTCGCCGATCTCCAGGCACTCGCCGATGCCTTGCGCGATCGGGTGGCCGCGGTTGATCGCCCAGACGCGCTCGCGCTCGCCCGCCTCGCGCCATTTCAGCGAACAGGGCGTGCCCATCAGCCGCTTGAATATCTTCGAGTAGTGGCCGGAATGGAGCACGATCAGGCCCATCCCTTCCCACACCCGCTTCTGCACCCGCTCGACGATCTCGTCCTTGACCTCGCCATGCGCCGCATGGCCCCACCACAAAAGCACGTCGGCGGCCGCCAGGCGCTTTTCGCTCAGGCCGTGCTCGGGCTCCTGCAAGGTTGCGGTGGTCGCCTCGATACCGTTGTCCTGGTTGAGGGCGGCGGCGATGGTGCCATGCATGCCCAAGGGATAGAGGTCGCGCACGGCTTCATTGGTCTGCTCGTGGACATTCTCGCCCCAAACGATCGCTTTTGTCGGCATTTTCATCTCCCAAAGCGCTTTAAATAGCATGTCAAAAGGGATTGAGAAGGTCCCGATGCCGCCTGGCCCGATGGAATACTACGTCTTGCGCTTCTTGCGCCCCGGCACGGTCTTGGCCTTGCCCGGTTTCGCCGGTGCGCCGGGGATGGCGGTTCCGGTAATGGATATCGGATCACTGGCCGGGAACGTGTCTTCGAGGCCTTCCTCGAGTTCCTCTTCGGCGCTCGGGGCTTCATGTCGCTCATGTTCGAGCGAGCGAACGGCCGATGTCTTTATGACCGGCGACTTCGGTGCGGAATTCGACGGCATCGGCATTCTCCCTCGGCGTGCGGATGCAGAACGAGCGTGCCCTGCAAAACGTTCCGAGTTCAGACCGCCGCGTCGCGCGATCCCTCGGACAGGAAAGTAAAGACATAGTCCGAGAAGGAACGCCAGCATTCGACCCGGAAGGCATCGGCGGCTGTGCGCAGCAGCACGATCTCGGTCTTGCCCAGGATGGTGCGCGACGCTGCGCCCACCGGGAAGGCGTCGAGCGACAGGTCCTGCGGGCAGCCAGCATTGATCGTCGCCGCTGCCCCAGTGCCCGTCACCGATATCGCGATGTTGCGATGCGAGACGCCGACCGCCGAATGCAGCGCGGATACTTTGGCGCAATCGGCGAGCGGATCGTTGCCGGCCTCATCGATCACAAGCCATTCGTCGGGACCGAGCCACAAGACGGTGCGCCCGCCCTTCGCGGCAGAGGTTTTCGGCTTGTTCGGCAAGGTCACGCCGAGCGCCTTCGAAAGCGCTGCGGCCGAAGCCTCCGGCGCACGCAGTGAAACGCGCTCGGCCGACGACAGCACCTCGACCTTGACGGCGGCGGCAGTGGTGCTGCGCCCAGCCAGCGCCGGACGGCGTTCGACCGAAGGCGATGCGGCCGGAGCCGTCTTCCTTGCAGCGGCCTTAGCCATTGAGGCGCCCTCCCGTGTCGTCGAAGAATACCATGCCGGTAACCTCCACTTCGATCACCCCATTCGGCATCGGCACATAGAGGGTCTCGCCCATCCGGTCGCGGCCGCCGGCGACCAGCGCCAATGCGATCGAGCGGCCGCAATTTTCCGACCAATAGCTCGAGCTGACATGGCCGATCATCTTCATCGGGATCGCCTGCTTCGGATCCTCGACGACCTGCGCGCCTTCTTCCAGCACCACTTTGGGGTCCCTGGTCTTGAGGCCGACCAGCTGCTTGCGGCCCTTGGCGACCAGATCCGGCCGCGTCAGGCCGCGGATGCCGACGAAATCGGTCTTCTTCTTGCCGACCGCCCAGTCGAGCCCGGCGTCGTTCGGCGTTACCGTGCCATCCGTGTCCTGGCCGACGATGATGTAGCCTTTTTCGGCGCGCAGCACGTGCATCGCCTCGGTGCCGTAGGCGGCCGCACCATGCTTCTGGCCCTCGGCCCACAGGGCTTCCCAGACCGCCTGGCCATAGTCGGCCGGCACATTGACCTCGAAGCCGCGCTCGCCGGTGAACGACATGCGAAACAACCGCGTCGGCACGCCGCAGATCTTGCCTTCACGCACCGACATATGCGGCAGCGCCTCGTCGGACATGTCGATGCCTTCGACCAGTGGCGCGATGATGTCGCGCGACTTGGGCCCCTGCACGGCGATAACAGCCCACTGCTCGGTGATCGAGGTCAGCCAGACATTGAGATGCGGGAACTCGGTCTGGAGATAATCCTCCATGTGGTTCATGACGCGCGGCGCGCCGCCGGTCGTCGTCGTCACGTGGAAACGGTCGGGGGCCAGCCTGCCGACGACGCCGTCGTCATAGATGAAGCCGTCCTCGCGCAGCATGATGCCGTAGCGGCAGCGGCCGGGTTCCAGCTTCTCCCATGGGTTGGTGTAGAGCAGTTCCATGAACTTGGCCGCATCCGGCCCAACCACCTCGATCTTGCCCAGCGTAGAGGCATCGAACAGGCCCGCCGTCTTGCGCACCGCGACGCATTCGCGGTCGACCGCGGCATGCATGTCCTCGCCCGCCTTGGGGAAATACCAGGCGCGCTTCCACTGGCCGACATCCTCGAACACGGCACCTTGCGCCTCGGCCCAGGGATGGATCGCGGTTCTGCGCGTCGGGTCGAACAGCGGACCGCGCGCATGGCTGACAATCGCGCCGAAGGTGACCGGCGTATAGGGCGCACGGAACGTGGTCAGGCCGACCTCCGGGATCGGCTTTCCCAGCGTCTCGGCGGCAATCGCCAGGCCGTGCATGTTGGAGGTCTTGCCCTGGTCGGTCGCCATGCCGTTGGTGGTGAAGCGCTTGACGTGCTCGATCGAGCGCATGCCTTCGTGCACCGCCTGGCGGATATCCTTGGCGGTGACGTCGTTCTGGAAATCGACAAACGCCTTCACAGTCGTGTCCGGCCCGGCGCCAGGCGCCGCGCCCAACATACCGCGCGACCAGCTCTCCGACGCATCGACCTTCGGCTTACTGCTCTTGGCGGCTTTGGCGCCGGCATCTTTCGCCGCCTTGGCGCCCGCCGCATAGGCCTCGTCCACCGTCGCCGACAGCCCGTCGGTGCCGTTGCAGGCGCCCACCGAGACGCAGTCCTGCGCATAGGTGCCCGGCACGAAGCGCTTGGTCTCGTCGTTGAAGGCGACCTTTCCGCGCGACTGCGAGAACAGATGCACCGACGGCGTCCAGCCGGCCGACATCAGGATCGCATCGACCGCGATGGTGCGTTCGCCGCCGCCATTCTTCGGCTGCACGGTCATCGACGACACCCTGAGCTTACCGCCAGCGCGGATCACCGCGCGGCCGAAATTGATCTCGATGCCGAGCGCCCTCGCCTCGTCGATCACCGGTCCGGTCGGATTTTCGCGCAGATCGACGATCGCCGCCACGTTGACGCCGGCCTTCTTCAGGTCGATCGCCGCCGCGTAAGCAGAATCATTGGCGGTGTAGACGCCGACATTCCTGCCGACCGCGACGCCATAGTGGTTGAGATAGGTGCGCGCGGCACCCGCCAGCATGATGCCCGGCCGGTCATTGTCGGCAAACACCATGTGGCGCTCGATCGCGCCCGAGGCCAGCACCACGCGCTTGGCCCGGACCTGCCACAGCCGCTCGCGCGCCAGATCGTGGCCGGGGGTCCTCAGATGCTCGCTGACACGCTCGACCAGCCCCACAAAATTCTGCGCATAGTAGCCGAACGCCGTCGTTCGCGACAGCACGCGGACATTGTCCATTGCGGCGAGCTTCGCCACGGCAGCTTGCGCCCAGGCAAAACCGTCCTGGCCGTCGATTTTCGCGCCGCTCTCGAAACGCAGGCTGCCGCCGAACTCGGCCTGCTCGTCGGCGAGGATGACGCGCACGCCGGTCTCAGCCGCCGCAAGCGCTGCCGCGATGCCTGCCGCACCGCCGCCGAGCACCAGCACGTCGCAATGCGCGTAGCGCGATGAATAATGGTCGGGGTCCGGCTGGTCCGGGGAAACGCCAAGACCGGCCGCGGCGCGGATCTTTGGCTCGTAGAGCCTCTTCCACGCCGCTTTCGGCCACATGAAGGTCTTGTAGTAGAAGCCGGCCGAAAGCAGCGGTGAGGCGATATCGCTGACCGCACCGAGGTCGAAGGACAGTGACGGCCAGCGGTTCTGCGACTGCGCGTCAAGCCCGTCATAGAGCTCCTGCACGGTCGCCCGCACGTTCGGCGTCTTGCGTGCCGCGTCGCGCCTGATTTCGACCAGGGCGTTCGGCTCCTCGGCGCCCGCCGACAGGATGCCGCGCGGACGGTGGTACTTGAACGAACGGCCGACGAGATGGACGCCATTGGCGAGCAGCGCCGAGGCCAGCGTGTCGCCCTCGATGCCGGCATAGGACTGGCCATCGAAGCTGAACCGCGCGGTCTTGGCTTGGCTGAAGCGGCCAGCGCCGGGAATGCGGAACGCGCCGCTCATTTGGCAACTCCCGGGAGCTTCGACGGCTTCGGCTCGCCGGCCTTGTAGGTCATGACGAATTTGTCGGTGACGGTGTCGCGTACGGCATTGAAGAAGCGCGCACAGCCATGCATGTGCCGCCAGCGCTCATAAATGATGCCCTTGGGGTTGGAGCGGATGAAGAAGAATTTTTCGAAATCGTCGTCGCTCTCGCCTGATATGTTGGCCGAGCGCGCGATATGCGCCTCGCCGGCGTTGCGGAACTCGAGTTCCGGACGCTCTTCCTCGCAATAGGGGCAGCGGATGAGAAGCATTTGGTTCGTTCCTACAATTCGCCGTGGCCGACGCGGGCGCCCGCCGGTTGATCGCAAAGCTTCTGTCCCAGGGTCGCGAACGGTGCGACGAGCCGGATGCGCTCTTCCACGCTTGCAGCGGGACGAAACAGATCGCGGGACGCCATGTTGCCGAGGGTGAGCTGCATCGGATCGGTTGTGACGATGACTTGACGCGGCTGGAATGTCTCGTCTTCTTCGAGCCCTTCGGGTCGTCCCTCGAAGAACATCACCACCCTCTGGCCGCCGCTCCAGACGCAGGCCAACGTGCCGTCATCGACCGAAAACGGCCAGCCGGCTTCGTTGCCGGCACGGCTGATCGGCTGCGTGCGCACTTCATCCGGCGAGGGAAAATGGAACATGCCCCGTTCTCCCGCCAGCACTTGCTCCCCCGCCAGCATCAGCGGCATCGCGACAGCCATCTCAGCCATCATCAGTGCGCCACCGCCGCCGCCGCCGCCTCGTCGATGAGCCGTCCGGTGCGGAAGCGTTCGATGGTGAAGGGCGCGTTGATCGGATGCGGATCGTCTTTGGCGATGGTGTGGGCAAAGACATGGCCCGAACCCGGCGTTGCCTTGAAGCCGCCCGTGCCCCAGCCGCAATTGACATAGAGGCCCGGCACCGGCGTCTTGGCCAGGATCGGCGAGCGGTCGGGCGTGACGTCGACGATGCCGCCCCACGAGCGCAGCATCTTCATGCGCGTGAAGATCGGGAACATCTCGCAGATGGCGTCGAGCGTATGTTGCAATATGTGCAAGCCGCCGGTCTGCGAATAGGAGACATACTGGTCGGTGCCGGCGCCGATCACCAGCTCGCCCTTGTCGGACTGCGAGATATAGGCGTGCACCGTGTTCGACATCACCACGCAGGGCACCACCGGCTTGACCGGTTCCGACACCAGCGCCTGCAGCGGATAACTTTCCAGCGGCATGCGCACGCCTGCCATGTTCATGATGACGGAGGAATGGCCGGCGGCAACGACGCCGACCTTCTTGGCGCCGATGAAGCCGCGCGTCGTGTCGACGCCCATCACCGCGCCATTGGCCGCCCGCTTGACCCCGGTGACCTCGCAATTCTGGATGATGTGGACGCCGCGCGCCGAGGCGCCGCGCGCATAGCCCCAGGCAACGGCATCATGACGGGCCGTGCCGCCGCGCCGCTGCAGCGACGCACCGACCACCGGATAGCGCGCATCCTTGGAGGTGTTGAGCGGTGGGCAGAATTCCTTCGCCTGCTCCGGCGTCAGCCATTCATTGTCGATGCCGTTCAGCCGGTTGGCGTGCACGTGGCGCTTCAGCACCTGGACGTCGTGCACATTGTGCGCGAGCATCATGACGCCGCGCGCCGAATACATGACGTTGTAGTTGAGTTCCTGGCTGAGCCCATCCCACAGCTTCAGCGCATGGTCGTAGATGCCGGCGCTCTCGTCATAGAGATAGTTGGAACGGATGATGGTGGTGTTGCGGCCGGTGTTGCCGCCGCCGAGCCAGCCCTTTTCCAGCACCGCGACATTGGTGATGCCGTGCACGGTGGCGAGGTAATAGGCGGTGGCCAGGCCATGGCCGCCGGCGCCGACGATGATGACGTCGTATTCTTTCCTGGGCTCAGGCGAGGACCACTGTTCCTCCCAGCCCTTGTGACCGCGCATGGCTTCACGGGCGATGGCGAATACCGAATATTTCTTCAACGTCCCAACCTCGCCCCAAAAAGGCTTCGCGAATGGCGGCCGGCGTTCATTCGGTCCCGGCGCGCGAGGTGTATCACTAGCGAAACAGCGCTTCCACCCTTGCGCTGTTTGCGACGGCGCTTGCCGTTTTGCGCCGTGGCGGAAAAGACGCATCCGGCGCTTCCACACATTGGCAGGTATCGGGTGGCTCGTGCTTGCCCCATCTGCGACCAAGCATCTCGGATCGCCGCTAAAGCCGACGCGAAGAAAAGGATGCAAAAATGTTCGCACTCGCCAACAAGATCGCCATCGTCACCGGCGCCAGTTCCGGCATCGGCCGGGCCTCGGCAAAACTCTTTGCCGAGGAAGGCGCCAAGGTCATCGTCGCCGCCCGCCGCCAGGCCGAGCTCGATGCGCTTGTCGCCGAGATAGAAGACAATGATGGCGCGGCCATCGCGCTTGCCGGCGATGTCAGGGACGAAGCCTATGCAAAGGCCCTTGTCGATCTGACGGTCGAAAAGTTCGGTGGGCTCGACATCGCCTTCAACAATGCCCGCGCCGTCGGCCGGATGGGGCCGATTTCGGACCTGCCGCTGGAAGGCTGGCGCGAGACGCTCGACACCAATCTCACCAGCGCGTTTCTCGGCGCCAAATACCAGGTGCCGGCAATGGTCGAGCGTGGCGGTGGTTCGCTGATCTTCACCTCCACCTTCGTCGGCCACACAGTCGGCATGCCAGGCATGACCAGCTATGCCGCGAGCAAGGCCGGGCTGATCGGGCTGACCCAGGTGCTGGCCGCCGAATACGGCCCGAAAGGTGTGCGGGTCAACGCGCTGCTGCCCGGCGGCACGGACACGCCGGCGGCAACCTTCAAGACTCCGGAATCGCGGACCTTCGTCGAAGGCCTGCATGCTTTGAAGCGTATCGCTATGCCGGAGGAGATCGCCCACTCGGCACTCTATCTCGCCTCCGACGCCTCGAGCTTCACCACCGGAGCGGCTCTGTTTGCCGATGGCGGCGTGTCGATCAATCGGACGTGAAGATTCCAGCGGCGGGATGCATGTTCATAGCCGCCAGGCAAACAGCCGCTCTTGATTTTTCGCCGCGATTTGGCGATTCCGTTCCTGTCTAAAAGCGGGTCTGGAACCATGATGCTGATCAGAACCTATGTGACTGCGAGCGCGATCGAAGGCGTCGGCGTGTTCGCCGCGGAGCCGATCGGGAAAGGCGCTTCGATCTGGCGGCTCGATCCGGATTTCGACCGGCTGATCCCCATGGACAAATACGAGACGGCACCCCCGCATCTTAGGGAACTGCTCGACCGCTATGCCTATCCGAGCCCGGACCGGCCGGGTTTCATGGTTTATGAAGTCGACAATGGCCGCTTCATGAACCATTCCAGCAATCCGAATACGGATTTTTCGCAATATGGCGGAGCCACCGCGACCCGCGACATCGCCGTGGGCGAGGAGATCACCTGCGACTACGGCGAGTTCTTCGAGGATTTCGAGCTGCTGCACCTCGCGACGGCCTAGTCGGCTCCTTATCTCATGGGCAAGTGGCACACTTGTCCCAGGGCAAACAGACGGCGGCTGGCCCCGCAAATTCATTTCCACTGTGGACAGCGCGGCATGATTCTGCTATCAGCCGCCCCAATTCGTGGTGTAAACCGCTGCGGAGGCTAGTGGCTATGGCCGCTTGCCTGTTGATATCAAACCCGAAAGACAGGATTGCCCGTGCAGGTACTCGTCCGCGACAATAACGTTGATCAGGCGCTTCGCGCTCTCAAGAAGAAGATGCAGCGCGAAGGCATTTTCCGCGAAATGAAGATGCGCGGTCACTACGAGAAGCCGTCCGAGAAGCGCGCCCGTGAAAAGGCTGAAGCTGTCCGCCGCGCCCGCAAGCTGGCCCGCAAGCGCGCCCAGCGCGAAGGCCTGCTGCCGATGACGCCGCGCCCGGTCGCTGCTGGCGCCGCCGGCGGTGCAGGTGGCGCTCCGCGTCCGCCGCGGTTCTAACGCCAATTTTTCGTCCTTTTCGAAGGATATCAGAGGTGGCGCGATGTAGAATCGCCGCCACCTTTTTGTTTTGATGTGACCGGTCCGGAGGGGGAGCCGGACCTGAACGACGCGGCTTGAAGTGAGGACAGGGCAGACATGAACGCAACAAGCGTGGAGCGCGGGACCGCATTGCGTGGTTTCGCCCTGACAGCGGCCCTGCTCTCCGGACTGGCGCTTGCCGGCTGCCAAACGGCGGGCCCGACCGGTGAATTCAACAACATCGACAAGGCGCAAGGGTCGAGCGAGAACATTTCCTCGCTGTCGGCGGTCATCCAGCGCAATCCCCAGGATCCCGAAGGCTACAATGTGCGCGGCTCGGCCTATGGCCGTGGCGGTCAGTACCAGGCGGCGCTCAAGGATTTCAATCAAGCCATCCAGCTCAACCCGAATTTCTTCCAGGCCTATTCGAACCGCGCGCTCATCCAGCGCTTCCTCGGCAATCAGGAAGCCGCGCTCGCGGACTACAACCGTTCGATCCAGATCAACTCGAACTATGACGCCGCCTATATCGGCCGCGGCAATCTCTACCGCAAGGCGGGTCGCACCCAGGACGCCTTCAACGACTTCCAGAAGGCAATCCAGCTCGATACGACCGACGCGCGCGCCTACCACAATCGAGGCCTGATCTATCAGAGCCAGGGCCAGCACAAATTCGCCATCGAGGACTTCTCGACCGCCATCTCGCTGGCGCCGGACGCCGCCGAGCCCTACAACGGCCGCGGCCTCTCCTATCTGGCGACCAACGACGAGGACAACGCCTTTTCCGATTTCAACATGGCGATCAAGCTCGACGGCAGGAATGCCGAGGCCTGGTCCAACCAGGCGCTGATCTATGAGCGGCGCGGCGACAAGGCGAAGGCCGCGAAATCCTATAAGGAAGCCGTTCGCCTCGACCCTACCTACCAGCCGGCCAAGGATGGCCTCGCCCGCGTCAGCTGATCTCGGTTTCGGCTTCCCATACAAATCCGCGTGACATCCAAGTGCCGCGGAATCCTTTGCGTGTCCTAAAGGACGCACTTCGCAACCGGGCATTAACCCCGGCAGGAGGCTTTCGGCCCCTGCCTTGATCGCGCCAAGTTTTCAGCGGAACGGTCTACCCACCCAAGCCGTTGTTGAAAGTATTTTGCGAAAGGACCCTCCCATGATCAAGAAACTCGCCTGCGCCGCTGCCCTCGCCACGACGATGTTCGCGGTGGCTCCGGCCAGCGCCGGCAAGCTGCAACTCGGCACGCTCGATTGCACCATCGACGGCGGCACCGCTTATATCGTCGCTTCCAACAAGGGCGTGTCCTGTGTCTTCCGGCCTCATCATCACGGGCCGTCCGAGATTTACACAGGCGTCATCTCCAAGATCGGCCTCGATGTCGGCCAGACGCATCAGGGCCAGCTCGTCTGGGCCGTGCTGGCCGCGACCCGGGATCGTGACGGAGGCGATCTCGCCGGCAGCTACTACGGTGTCAACGCCGAGGCGAGCGTGGTGACCGGCGGCGGCGCCAATCTGCTGGTTGGCGGCCTGGACAGCGCCGTCATGCTGGAGCCGCTCAGCGTCCAAGCGCAGACCGGCGTCAACCTTGCCGTGGCTGTGACCTCGCTCCAGCTGATCCACTCATTCAAGTGATTGCATGGAGCCGTGCGCTCCATGACCCCTCACCCCGCGGCGCGGAACCAGATAGGATGGTTTCGCGCCGTTTGATTTGGGGGGGGAACCATCATGCTGAAGACAGCCATAGCTGCCGCCATGTTCACCACGCTATCCGGAGCGGTGCAGGCGCAGGACCGAGGCATGGAAGTCGGTACGCTTGACTGCGCCATAGGCGGCGGCACCGGCTTCATCTTCGGCTCGAGCAAGGATCTGAGCTGCACCTTCAACCCCGCCGACAAAAGCTTCGCGCCGGAAGCCTATTTCGGTGCCGTCAACAAATACGGCCTCGACATCGGCACGACGAAGCAGACGGTCATGCAATGGATCGTGCTGACGCCGCTGAAGAACATCTATGCGCCGGGTGCGCTGGCCGGCGACTATATCGGCGCCAGCGCGGAGGTGACGGCCGCCGTCGGCGCCGGCGCCAATCTGCTGGTCGGCGGCTCCTCTCAGGCCTTCACCTTGCAGCCGCTCAGCTTGCAGACGCAGACCGGCATGAACCTCGCGATCGGCGTCAGCCAATTCCAGCTGCGCAGCACCGAGAATTGATCGCGCAACGAAGCCCGCCAACCGAAGGGGCATCCGCGCGAACGGCCCTCAAAAAACCGCTTGAGCTCAACCCCGGTTGAGGTTTTACAAGCCTGCCCCGAGCGCAACAACGCCTCGATCCAGCGCTGTCGATTCGCATGGTCCTGCCGGAAACCCGTACTGGCTTCTGGCGTCCTGCGCTGGCGTCGAGATATGCAAGACGGGGGTGGAAATGACCGAGATCAGCACGAACAGGGTCGACTGGCGCGTATTGTGGGCAAGCGGCGACCTGGCGCGCTTCTGCTTCATCAGCCTCGGCATTCTGCTGCACGCCACCAACGAAACGATGGTGGCAACGGTGATGCCGGCCATGGTCGGCGAACTGGCGGGCGTACAGCTCGTCGGTTGGTCGCTGGCGATCTACGAACTCGGCGCCATCGTTGCCGGCGCGGCCGCCGGACGACTGGTGAGTTATGTCCCCTTGCGCACCAACATGGTGGTCGCCGCGCTCCTCTACGCAACAGGCGCGCTGATATGCGCCACCTCGCCTTCCATGCAACTGTTCCTCGCCGGCCGCCTGATCGAAGGACTTGGCGGCGGTGCGCTGGTGTCGCTGGCCTTCGTCTCGGTCGAACGACTGTTCTCGCGCGCCATCTGGCCGCAGCTTTTCGGCATCATGTCGGCGATCTGGGGCGTCGCCGCCTTCAGCGGACCATTGCTAGGCGCGATCATGACCGAGCTTTTGTCATGGCGCTGGGCCTTCGGCATCTTCACACTCGGCGGCGCCGCCATGGCGCTGGCAAGCTTCCTCGTGCTCGACACGCCGCAGGCGACGAAACCCAAGACGAGCACGGGCAAGGCACCGCCCTTCCCGTTCGCGGCCCTTGGCTGCCTTGCCGTCGCCGTGGTGCTGATCGCCTCGGCCGGCGTCGACATCGCCTTGCTGCGCTCTTCGCTGCTGATGGCCCTCGGACTCATCGGCCTGGTGCTGTTCTTCACCATCGACGCGCTGAAGCCGCGTTCGCGGCTGTTCCCGGCGCGGCTGTTCTCATGGCGCACGCCGGTCGGCGCCGGCATGACCATGGTTGCCGCCTTTTCGGTGGCGACCTGTTCCTTCGGCGTCTACGGACCGCTGTTGCTGACCAGCCTTCACGACATTCCGCTGTTGACGACCGGCTACATCATCGCCGCCGAATCGATAGCCTGGTCGATCCTCTCGATCCTGGTCGCCAACGCGCCGCCGCAGCGCGAGCGGCTGATCATCGTCGGCGGCGCGGTGATGATCGCGGCCGGCATCGCCGGCTTTGCGTATGCGATACCCCTGGGCTCCATCCCGCTGATCCTGATGTGTGCCCTGTTGCAGGGCGGCGGCTTCGGCATCGCCTGGCCGTTCCTGACGCGCGTCATCGTCGCCTCCGCCCCGGAGGGTGAGCAGACCATCGCCTCGGCGGCGGTGCCGACCATGCAGCGCATCGGCTATGCCGTGGGCGCCGCCCTGGCCGGCATCGTCGCCAACGCCAGCGGCTTTTCGCAAGGTCTGAACCACGACGCGGCGGCGAATGTCGCCTCCTGGCTGTTTCTTGCCTTCGTGCCGCTCGGCATTGTCGGCTGCCTGGCGGCCTTGCGGGTTTCCAGACCGCTTGGCCAGCCACGGGAAGCTATCGGCTAAAAACAACTCCAGTACCTCAGCTAGGAAGAGGCAGGCGTCAGGTGGACATGCCTCCGCAAGCCCTACCAAGAATTTGGCGGATGCAATCGGGGGTTTCAGCTGGCAAGTATCATTCTGTCATTTTGCGGGATCATGCTCGGCCGGAAAGAACTAATTCGGCCGATGCGTGTCTTCTGCGGTGTGCGACCATACGCCACTCGGTATACCTTCGAAAAATGCGACGCCGATACGAACCCACAGGCGATAGCGATATCAACAATCGGCAATTTCGTCTGGATAAGGAGTCCATCGGCATGCTCAAGCCTCAAACTCATGTAGTACCTAGCCGGCGAACAGCCGAATTCATACCGGAACAATCGCTCTAGCTGCCGGCGCGAGAGACGAGTAGCGGCAGCCAAAGTACCCATTGGAATCGGATCCGCGAGATATTCTTCCATCTTCCGCACCACATGCAGAACAACCTCGTTACATGGCCCTAGCCGCTTTGACAGAGGCAACCGCTGCCGGGCGGCTGCTCCCCGAACCCGATCGGCGACGAGATGTTGACATACCCGCGCAAAGACATCCTCCCCAAAGTCTCGGCTGACGATGCTGGCCATCATGTCTATGGAAGAGGCGCCTCCCGCCGAGGTATAAATGTCTCCATCAATCTCGTAGATGCCCAGACTGACGCTAACCCGGGCGTTATGTTCGACGAACGCAGGAAAATTCTGCCAATGAATAACGCATCTGCGGCCTTCGAGGAGGCCTGCCGTTGCCAGTACCTGAGCGCCGGAGGACAGCGCAGCGAGAACAACGCCGCGATGACTGCATTCTCGCAGCCACGCGTCCACTGCACGATCGCGATACCTGTCCACATTAGGACCAGAGCAGACAATCACCTTGTCTGGGCGCTTACCGCCAACCAGGTAGGACCTCTCGCGATGAATTGAATTGACCGTCTGAATATCCAGACCGCAGCTTGCCCTCACGTTACACCCGTCCGCTGAGACAAACCTCCAGTTGTAAGCCTCATAGCCCAATGCCAGGTTCGTAAGGCGAAACGCCTCAATTGCGGCTCCGAACGACAGAATATCGAACTCCGGCACCAGATAGAAAACTACATCTCGCGGTACGGTGTCTAAGTTGGCCACAGTTTCCCCTGGCATTTAAGTCAGTTGGCCTTAGTCCAAGGTCGACATAGATGCCGTGTCGGCAGCATCCGGTGGCCGTTGCGGCGGTAACAGGACTGGCTTGTCGGTCGAACGATGGGCTAGAGCCGGATGGCCAACTCGGAGGACGCGTGCTGCGTGGCTATTGGAGCATGTCGGCGAGTTCGAGCAGGTCCTTCGCTTTGTAGTCCCAGCCGTCCAGTGCTTTCTGGTTACCTGCCTTGGAAGGGTCTTCGGCGTTGGCGCGAGCGATGTAGGCGGTCTTCAATCCGCAACGGCGGGCCGCTTCCAAGTCGTAGTCATGCGCCGCCACCAGCATGGCATGCCCCGGCGGAACCTCAAGGAACTCACAGGCCCGCAGGTAGACTTGCGGCATGGGCTTGTAAGCTTGAGACATATCGGCGCCGATAATAAAATCCCACGGCAGATTGTTGTATTTCGATACGTTCACCAGAAGCCGGGCGTGTCCGTCGGACAACGGCGCGATGATGAAATGCGACTTCAAGCGAGAAAGACCCTCGGCCAAGTCCGGCCAGGCCTTCAGGCGATGCCACGACAGATTGAGGTATTCAAGTTCCTCCGATGGGAATGACGCAGGGGCCAAACCGAATTCTTCGAGGCTGACAACGAGATTTTCTCTGTTTACCTGATCGAGCAAAACGAATGATCGCTTGCCGGTCCGAATTGGATCGACTGAAGCGTCGTAGCGTCCGACCCATGCATCGGCAAAACCAGCAGCGTCCACATGGCCGAGGTTGTGGCGTTTCAGAAACTCTCCGACCTCGGTCGTGATGCTGCCACGCCAGTCGACCATCGTGCCCAGGACGTCAAAGAACAGGACTTCAATATTACGCACGTTTTCTCCTTGTGCAGATCATGCAGGGATTCTTGGGGCTAGTCGCGATAAGAGGAGTCGGTTTGGTCCAACTGCCGCTTCAGATAGTCGAAGTGTGCGAATGCCTGATCATTGTAGGGAAGCCAGCCATCGGCCGTCTTCTGTGCGAGTTCATCGGACATGACGTTAAGCGGCTGGCCAGTTGAGTATGCGAGCACAAGGATCTTGGCCGCGCGCTCCATGAAATAGAGGTCTTCAAACGCCTCGGCGACCGTTCGTCCCGTGACGGTCACACCATGGTTGCCCATGATGATGACTCTCTTGCTGCCCAAAGCAGCCGCCAAGCGCTGCCCTTCGGCAGCATCGTCAGCCATGCCGCCGAACCCAAGATCGATACCGAACTGGCCAAAGAAACGAGCCGTGTTTTGGTCGATGGGCTTGATGCCGGGGTCTTTGAGACCGGCCAGCGCCGTCGTGTATGGGGGATGGCAATGCAGCATGACCCGGACTTCCGGCCGCCTGCCGTGCACGGAGCCGTGGATCGTCCACGCGGAGGGATCTGGGGCGTCAGGCCGAGCCATCACCCCGCTGTCGTCCGCATTCAGAACCAAGAGATCGCTCGCCCGAATCTCCCTGAAGTGCCGCCAGCGAGGGTTCATGAGGAATTTCTTCCCGTCGGCGGAAAGTGCGGCACTGAAATGATTTCCCACCGATTCATGCCAATCGAACTGGGCTGACAGGCGAAAAGCTGCAGCAAGATCGACCCGAAGCGACCGTGTTTCGTCCGCAGTCAGCTCGGAGGGACGGGGATGGGCGTTCATGAACTCTCTCTCTCTGGCTGAGGTGTGCTTATATTGTGGGCGCGGATCGGCCGTCTCTGGTTGCAACAATTGCGCTATCCGACTAGGTTTGGAAGAGCTGAAAGTCTAATCCGGCATAAGCAAGAGGTTATGGTATTGCGTCGACATCTCCCTCCCCTTCGGCTTCTGTCGGCGTTTGAAGCCGTGGTACGTGCAGGCGGCGTCCAGAGCGCGGCGGCCGAGTTGAATGTCACGCAGCCCGCCGTCAGCCAGGCACTTCGGAATCTCGAGGACCACATCGGCACGAAGCTGCTCGATCGACGGATGCGTCCTGCGGCGTTGACAGACGCAGGCCGGGTTCTGCTTCACGCAGTTTCGGACGGAATGGACCGGATCGAGAGCGCGATCGGAAAGATTAGAGCCTTGGAGCGAATGGAACAAAACGTCGTTACCATCGCTTGCACTGTCTGTACCGGCACATATTGGCTGATGCCACGCTTGGCGACGTTCTACACTCGGCACCCTGACATTGTCGTACGGGTCGTACCAACATCCGGCACCCCGCGGTTTACGCCCGAAGCCGACCTGGTGATTCGTTATGGGGCGGGTAACTGGCTTGACGGCACATGCGAAGCTCTTTTCGATGAGCGCCTGGTTCCCGTCTGCAGCCCAAAGGCTGTTGAATGTGTCGGCTCTGGAAATTTCGCCGAAGCGACCCTCCTCCACGTTGAAACCGACGAGGAATTTTCACCCGGCTGGGACGACTATTTCGATGCGACCGGTCTACCGCACGACCGGCAAGGCGATCTCTCGTTCGGCAACCACGTTCAAGCAACCCAGGCCGCGCTGGCGGGGATGGGAGTGATGCTCGGATGGATTGCCAATACCGGTGACCTTGTCAGGGAGGAGCGGTTGGTGATCTTCCGCAATCAACCCATCATCCCTGGCGGCGCCTACTACCTGATGAGCCCCTTGCAGGGTCCGAGCAAGCCGGCATCCGAGCTGCTGGCGTCTCACCTGCGGACTTGCGTGGCCGTCTCTTAGATACGTCTGCATAATTTTGGGGCGGATGAGCTGCTCACTCAACCTCGCGCAGGCGGTAGCCGACGCCCGTCTCGGTGGTGATGTAGCGCGGCTGGTCGGGGCTCTTCTCGATCTTCTGCCTGAGCTGCCGGACATAGACCCTGAGATACTGCACATCGGTCGAATCGCCCCAGACCTGCTTCAGCAGGAAATGGTGTGTCAGCACCTTGCCGGCGTGCTGCACCAGCATGCGCAGGATGTCGTATTCCTTCGGCGACAGCTTTACCTCCTTGCCCTCTACCTTGACGATGCGCTTGACCAGGTCGACGCTGAGATCGCCGCTCTGGAAAATCGGCTTCTCGCCCTGTTGCTGGAACTTGTGGCGGAGCGCCACGCGAATGCGCGCCACCAGCTCGTTCATGCCGAAAGGTTTGGTGACATAGTCGTCGGCGCCGAATTCCAGGGCCTGGACGATGCCGGCCTCGTCGGTTCGGCTGGACAGGATGACCACTGGAATGTCGAGACCATCGTCGCGCCATTTGCGCAGCAACTCATGACCGCTCATGCCGGGCAGCCCAAGGTCGAGCAGGACGAGGTCCGGCTTCTCCGCCTCCATCAGCTCGATCGCCACCTTCGCGTTCGGCGCCTCGCTGACCGCATAACCTTGACTGCCGAGCCCGACGCGCAGCAGCTTGCGGATCGGCGGCTCGTCATCGACGACCAATATCCTGACGTTCGAGTTTGTCATGCCAGGTCACCCACGTCGTGGTCGTCGGTATTCGAAGCGTCGAAATTGGGCGGATTTGCCGGCCTGGGCATTTTGATGGTGAACACCGCGCCCGAACCGTCGGTCCGGTTTGCCGCCATGATGGTGCCACCCATCGCTTCGACGAAGCCGCGGCAGATCGACAGGCCGAGCCCCGTACCGGCGCGGATCTGGTCCCCCTTGCGCACTCGATAGAACGTGTCGAAAATTCGTTCCAGATCGCCGGGAGGAATGCCTGGCCCTTCATCCATGATTTGCAGCAGGACGGAGCCATTGTCGGTCCAACCCTGCATGCGAATCGTCGAGCTTGCCGGGGCATATTTCGCCGCATTGTCGAGAAGATTGAACAACGCTTGCTCGAACAGCACCGGGTCGACCTTCAACATCGGCAAATCCCTGGGGATGTCGGTCTCGATCTTGTGCTCGCCAATGATTTTCCTGGCCCTTTGCAAGGCGGAGCCGACGATGTCGCCGACATAGTGAAAGGCGTAGTTCGGCTCCATCGCGCCGGACTCGATCTTGGTCATGTCGAGCAGATTGGCGATGAAGCGGTTCAACCGCTCGGATTCGTCGAGCACCGTCGACAGCAGTTCGGCCCGGTCCGGTTCGGGAAGCGCTGCTGAAAAATCCCGCAGCGTGCCGGCCGCGCCCATGATGGCAGCGAGCGGCGTTTTCAGATCATGGGAAATGGAGGTGAGCAGCGCCGAGCGCAGCCTGTCCGCCTCGGCCGCGAGCTTGGCACGGTCGACGTCGGCAACCAATTGAATACGTTCGATGGCGACCGCCGCCTGGTCGGCCAGTGCGTCAAGCAGCCGCTGCTGCTCGGGCGTCAGCAGCGGACCCTGCTTGTCGTTGTCGAGGCCGACGACCCCGATGGCCGTGCGCCCCGTCCGCAAGGGCAAATAGAGGCGCTTGGCGCCCGGAAGCGTGTCGGCGCCGCGACCCGCCGCACGATTGTGCTCCCAGGCCCAGCGGGCGGCGGCGATGTCGGCCTCGGCCAGCGTGTCGTCGGGCGGATAGCCGGCCTTGACGGTGATGGTCCCGTCTTCCGGCAAAAGCAGCACCACCCGCAGCTTCAGCATCGAGGCGATCTGGAAGGCCGTGGCCCAAAGGACGTCGTCGAGCGTGCCGGCGCCGGCGAGCTTCTTTGAAAAGAGGTAGATGTCTTCCGTGGCCCGCGCCCGCGAGCGGGCGGCGACCGCCTGGCGCTGCACGCGCGCCGTCAGATTGCTGGCGATGACCGCAACGACGAGAAAGACGCCAAGCGCGACGATGCTCTCCGGATCCCGGATCGTCAGCGTATAACGAGGCTCCAGGAAGAAATAATTGAAAGCAAGGGCGCTGGCGAAACAAGCGTACAGAGCCGGCCACAGACCGCCGGTTACCGCCGATGCCAGTACGCCGATGAGAAGAATGATCGCCAGGTTGCGAACGTCGAGAAACTGGTCGAGAACGACGGCGAAGGCGAGCGAACCGATGACAAAGGCCGTGGCCTTGAGATAGGGCCAGATCTCGAACTGCCACTGCTCGTCCGCCGCCTTGACACTCCTCGACGTCACCTCGGCATTGCGTTCGGTTCCTGAAATGACATGGACGCTGATGTCGCCGGCATTGCGGATGAGATCGTAGGTGAGCGAACCTTCGATCAATTCCCGCCAGCGCGACCGGGTCGGCCTGCCGACCACGATATGGGTGAAATTGTTCGCCGTCGCATGGCGAACAATGTCCTGCGCGATGTTCTGACCGGGAATGGTGGTCACCTCGGCGCCGAGCTGTTCGGCAAGCCGCAGGTTCGTAGCCAGCCGATCCTTGTCCGCTTCGGGCATGCTGGCCGAGCGAGGGCTGTCGACATGCAGCGCCGTCCACGGGGCACGGAGCCGGTCTGCCAGCCTGCGCGCATAGCGAATACGCGCCGCCCCGCCCGGACGCGCGTCGACGCAGACGAGTACCCTTTCCCCCGCGGCCCACGGTCCGGGAATGGCGTGGGCCTGCATATGGATCAGCAACTGGTCGTCGACGCGCTGCGCGGTGCGCCGCAGCGCCAGTTCCCTGAGCGCCGTCAGATTGCCCGGCGAGAAATAGTTCTCGATCGCGCGCTGCGCGGTGTTGGGGAAATAGACCTTGCCTTCCTCGAGCCGCTTGATCAGGTCGTCGGGGGTGAGATCGATGATCTCGACATCGTCGGCCTGGTCTATGATGGAATCGGGGACCGTCTCGCGAACCCTGACCTTGGTGATCTGGGCGACGACGTCGTTCAGGCTTTCGACATGCTGGATGTTGAGCGTCGTGTAGACGTCGATACCGTGCGTCAGGATTTCCTGGACATCGAGATAGCGCTTGGGGTGCCGGCTGCCAGGCGCATTTGTGTGGGCGAGTTCGTCGACGAGAACCAGCGCCGGGCGCCGGGCGAGGATGGCGTCGATATCCATCTCGTCGAGGATGCGCCCCTTGTAGTCGACCTTGCGGCGGGGAATGACCTCATAACCCTCGACCAGGGCCAGTGTCTCCTTGCGCCCATGCGTCTCGACGACACCGATCACCACATCCACGCCGTCGGTCAGCCTGGCGCGGCCCGACATCAGCATCTCGTAGGTCTTGCCTACGCCGGGAGCGGCACCCAGGAATATCCGCAGCCGGCCGCGACCTTCCCGCTCGGCATGGTCAAGCAGTGCGTCGGGAGAAGGTCTGGCGTCGTTGCTTCTGTCGTCCGGCATCGGGATCGATCATGGATGGCGCCGGGGATACTGTCGATCCCCGGCCCGCACCATTCACTATTTCGCGGCGTCCAGCGCAAGGTTGAGACCGAGCACATTGACCACCGGTTCGCCCATGAAGCCAAGCTCCCTGCCCTCGACTTGGGCATCGACAAGCGCCTTGACCTTGGCTTCATCGATCCCCCTGGCCTTGGCCACCCTGGCGGCCTGGAAGTAGGCTGCTTCGGGACTGATATCGGGATCGAGGCCACTGCCGGACGTCGTCACCAGGTCCATCGGGACGGGCTGGTTCGGATTCTCCGCCTTCAGTCTTTCCGCGTCGCCCTTGATGCGGTCGATCAGCTTGGGATTGGTCGGGCCGAGATTGCTGCCGCTCGAGGCGGCGGCGTTGTAGCCGTCGCCGGCGGCCGAGGGGCGGCCATGGAAATACTTGTCGCTGGCAAAGCCCTGGCCGATCAGCTCGGAGCCGATAACCTTGCCATCCTTCTCGATCAGGCTGCCATTGGCCTGGCGCGGGAAGATCGCCTGGGCGATGCCGGTCATGCCCAAGGGATAGATCAGGCCGGTCAGGACCGTGAAGAAGACGATCATGATGATCGCGGGTCTTATCTGTTTGAACATGAGCGTAATTCCTTAAGCAAGGCCAAGCGCGGTGACGATCATGTCGATCGCCTTGATGCCTACGAAAGGCACGATGAGGCCGCCGAGGCCGTAGACGAGAAGATTGCGGCTGAGCAGCGCGCCGGCGCCGATGGCGCGATATTTGACGCCCTTCAGCGACAGCGGGATCAGCGCGATGATGATCAGTGCGTTGAAGATGATGGCCGACAGGATGGCGCTTTGCGGCGTCGCCAGATGCATGACGTTGAGTGCCTGCAGCGGGCCGGTCGTCTGTCCCGGTGCGACGTAGAAGACGGCGAACATCGCCGGAATGATGGCGAAATACTTGGCCACGTCGTTGGCGATCGAGAAGGTCGTCAGCGAACCCCGCGTCATCAAGAGCGCCTTGCCGATCTCGACGATCTCGATGAGCTTGGTCGGATCGCTGTCGAGATCGATCATGTTGCCGGCCTCGCGGGCGGCAACCGTGCCGGTGTTCATGGCGACGCCGACATCGGCTTGTGCAAGGGCGGGTGCATCGTTGGTGCCGTCGCCGCACATGGCCACCAGCTTGCCCTTGGCCTGTTCGTCGCGGATCAGCTTCAGCTTGTCCTCCGGTGTGGCCTGCGCGAGGAAGTCGTCGACGCCGGCTTCCGCGGCGATCGCCGCCGCCGTCATCGGGTTGTCGCCGGTGATCATCACCGTGCGGATGCCCATGCGGCGCAGTTCGGTGAAACGCTCGCTGATGCCGCCCTTGACGATGTCCTTGAGGTGGATGACGCCGAGCAGGCGGCCGTCGCGTTCGACCGCCAGCGGCGTGCCGCCGGACTTGGCGATCTCGTCGGCGATGGACTGGAGATCGCGGATGGATTCGCTGCTTGGGCGCGTGCCATGGGCGGCAGCTGCCGACTGGTTGACATGGGCAAGCACGGAATCGACGGCGCCCTTGCGCACCGATGAACCATCGATGTCGACGCCGCTCATACGGGTCTGCGCTGTGAAGGGCACGAAAGTGGCGTGCAGCGT
The DNA here is from genome assembly GCF_055811155.1 of Mesorhizobium sp. WSM4822. Classification (NCBI taxonomy): domain Bacteria; kingdom Pseudomonadati; phylum Pseudomonadota; class Alphaproteobacteria; order Hyphomicrobiales; family Phyllobacteriaceae; genus Mesorhizobium; species Mesorhizobium sp. WSM4822. The sequence goes on from NZ_JBVVQM010000002.1 coordinate 438,890, forward strand.
TGCCATGTCGCGGGCGCGGATGGCGTATTTCTCCTTGGCCAGCACGACGATGGAGCGGCCTTCCGGCGTCTCGTCGGCGAGCGAGGCTAGCTGAGCCGCGTCGGCCAGTTCCTGTTCGGTGACGCCCTTGACCGGGCGAAACTGCGTCGCCTGGCGGTTGCCGAGTGTGATCGTGCCGGTCTTGTCGAGCAGCAGCGTGTCGACGTCGCCTGCGGCTTCCACGGCGCGACCCGACATGGCCAGCACGTTGAATCGCACCAGACGATCCATACCGGCGATGCCGATGGCCGAAAGCAGCGCGCCGATCGTGGTCGGGATCAAGGTGACGAACAGCGCCACCAGAACGGTCACCGAGATATAGCCGCCCGAGTAGGAGGCAAAACTCGGGATCGTCGCGGTGGCCAGCACGAAGATCAGCGTCATGCCGACGAGCAGGATGTTGAGCGCGATCTCGTTCGGCGTCTTCTGGCGCTCGGCACCTTCGACCAGCGAGATCATGCGGTCGAGGAAGGTATGGCCGGAGGCGGCGGTGATGCGGACGCGGACCCAGTCGGACAGCACCTGGGTGCCACCGGTGACCGCCGAACGGTCGCCACCGGATTCGCGGATGACCGGCGCCGATTCGCCTGTTATCGCCGCCTCATTGACCGACGCGACGCCCTCGACCACTTCGCCGTCCGACGGGATGATGTCGCCGGCCTCGACCAGGACGGCATCGCCGACCTTGAGGCTGGTGCCGGGCACGAGTTTGTATTTGGTGCGGTCCTCACCGGTCAAAAGCTTGGCCTGGGTCTCTGTGCGTGCCTTGCGCAGCGAATCCGCCTGCGCCTTGCCGCGGCCTTCTGCGACCGCTTCGGCGAAGTTGGCGAACAGCACGGTGAACCAAAGCCAGATGATGATCTGCAGCGTAAAGCCGAGATTGCCGCCTCCGGTGACCAGGTCCTTCACGAACAGCACCGTGGTGAGCGCCGAGACGACGGCAACGACGAACATCACCGGGTTCCTGGCCAGCGTGCGCGGATCGAGCTTGCGGAAGGCGCCGCCAAGGGCGGGAACCAGGATGCGTGCATCCATGATGCTTGCTGATTTCGAGTTGCTCATTTTGAAGCTCCGGCTTCGGTGTTGTTGGACGGCACCCGATGATTGGATGCCAAAAGGAAATGCGGCGGCCCGTAGGCCAGCAGCCAGAGGACGAGCATGACTGCCGCAAGGCCGAGAAACGTCGACAGGGTCGGGAAAGGAGGAGGTCTCTCCTCCTTTCGGTGATCGTCCCTGTGGCCGACCTTGCGGCGCATGGCATTGAACCAGGACATGACGGTCTCAGAAGGTCTGCCCGTGAGCCATCGCCAGGTGCTCGATGATCGGCCCGACGGCGAGCGCCGGGAAGAAGGTGAGGCCACCGACGATCAGGATGACGCCGACCAGCAGCCCGACGAACAGAGGGCCATCGGTCGGGAAGGTGCCGGCGGAAGCCGGAACCGTTTTCTTCGCCACCAGCGAGCCGGCAATGGCCAGCGCCGGGATGATGACCAGGAAGCGGCCCATCAGCATGCCGATGCCGATCGTGATGTTGTACCAGGGCGTGTTGCCGCTGAGGCCGCCAAAGGCCGAACCGTTGTTGGCCGCCGCCGAAGTGTAGGCATACAGAACCTCGGAGAAGCCGTGCGGGCCGGCATTGCCCATCGACGCCACGCCGGTCGGCAGCACGACGGCGATGGCCGTGAAGATCAGCATCGCCAGCGGCAGGCACAGTATGGCCAGCATAGCCATCTTGACCTCCTTGGCCTCGATCTTCTTGCCCAGATATTCGGGCGTGCGGCCGACCATCAGGCCGGCGACGAAGACGGCGACGACGATGTACATCAGGATGCCGTAGAGACCGGCGCCGACACCGCCGACGATAACTTCGCCAAGCTGCATGTTGATGATCGGGATCATGCCGCCGAGCGCGGTGAAGGAGCCGTGCATGGCGTTGACGGCGCCGCAGGAAGCGGCCGTGGTGATGACGGCAAACAGCGCCGACAGGGCGATGCCGAAGCGGCTCTCCTTGCCCTCCATGTTGCCGCCGTCGATGCCCAGCGCATGCACCAGCGGGTTGCCGGCGGCTTCCGCCCAGTAGCAGATGGCGACACCGGCGATGAACATGACGCCCATGGCCGAGAGGATCGCCCAGCCCTGGCGCTGGTTGCCGATCATGCGGCCGAAGACATTGGTCAAGGCGGCGCCGATGGCGAAGATCGACACCATCTGGATCAGGTTGGAGATCGCGTCGGGGTTCTCGAACGGGTGCGCGGCATTGGCGTTGAAGAAACCGCCGCCATTGGTGCCGAGCATCTTGATGGCCACCTGCGAAGCGACCGGGCCGACGGCGATGGTCTGCTGCGCGCCTTCCAGCGTCGTGGCGTTGACGTAGGCGCCGAGCGTCTGCGGCATGCCGAGCCAGACATAGACCAGCGTCAGCACGATGCAGAACGGCAGCAGCAGATAGAGTGTGGAGCGGGTCATATCGACCCAGAAATTGCCGATCGACTTGCCGGACGCCCGGGCAAAGCCGCGGATCAGCGCAATGGCGATGGCAATGCCGGTGGCCGCCGAAACGAAGTTCTGCACCGTCAGCCCGGCCATCTGCACGAGATAGGACATCGTGCTCTCGCCACCATAGTTCTGCCAGTTGGTGTTGGTCATGAAGCTGGCGGCGGTGTTGAAGGCCAACCCTGGTTCAACCGCTGTCATGCCGGCAGGGTTGTAAGGCAGGCTGCCCTGCAGGCGCTGCAGCGCATAAAGCACCAGGAAGCCGGCGAGGTTGAAGAGCAGCAGGGCGACCGCGTAGGTGGTCCAGTGCTGTTCCTCGCGTTCGCTGGTTCCGCAAATACGATAAAGCCCACGCTCAAGCGGGCGAAGGACCGGCGAAAGCAGCGTGCGGTCGCCGTTGAAGACGCGGTGCATGTAGCCGCCGAGCGGCTTCACCAGCAAAACGACGATCCCGCAATAGACCAGGATCTGTATCCAACCGTTCAGTGTCATGGGTGTGGCTTTCCGTGCCTTCAGAAGCGTTCTGGACGAACGAGGGCGTATGTCAGGTAGGCGAGCAGGAACAGCGTAACGCCGCCACCGAGAATATAGTCGACGATCATTTTTTCAGCCTCGCTCTAGAGCGCGTCACAAGATTTTATGTAGGCGAAACAAAGGGCAAAGAACAAAATTCCGATTCCGATAACGGCCATATCCATTGTGTTTATTCCTTTTGTTCTTTTGTACTTTGCGGATTTGACAAGAGAGTTCGCAATATCTCGAAAGTGTCCCGTCGCATCTTTGGCGACGGAACCGGTTGTATTTTCTGAAAGGAATATGGACCCGATCGCCATAAAGGTTCGAGACGAGGCGCAGTGGAAAGAAATAGGAATTTCATAAAGATTTTTGCGCGGGCTCTTCCCGACACTCCACGCAGGGATTGTCGCCCAAGACACACGGCTACAGGATTGCGATTTCCTTGCGAGCTGCCGGAAACGCGAAAGCCCGGCTGAGGGCCAGCCGGGCTTTCTATGGTGGTGTGGCTTTAGCCGCCACGGAGAACATCAATCTTCAGGCAGCGTAGCCGCCATAGCCACGCGCAACGGCGTGCACGCCCGCCACCGGCTCGAGGTCCGGCCACAGGATGCCGGCGGCTTGCGCGAATTCGAGCAACGCCCGGCGCGCCTGCTCGACGCTCACATAACCTGGAACGGCCAGATCACATGTCTCCACCGCGTTTCGGTAAAGCGGGCCGCGGCGGGAGGTCGTCCAATCGGTGAGGAAATCGTGCATTTCGGCCAGCGAGGCAATCTCGCGCTTGAGGCCGAGGCCGACCGACAGTGCGACCGGTGAATGAAACAGCTTGTCGTGCATGAAGCGGGCTCCTGGTTTTCGCGCGCTTGGAGAGATATCCGGGCGGGTCCGCGAACGGGACGCCGTGAAACGCGCAATGAGGCCGGAGGTTCCAGCTTGGGACTTGGCGATTTTTTTGATTGTGCCTGGTCGGCGAAGTTATCAATTCGCAGCGCAACGATCGCGTGCCGGACGCTCAACGGCTCCGCAGCCCCCTTGGCGACGGCAGGCTCTCCAAAATCCCGAAGGAGCCATCGAGATCGCTTGCCGCCTTGAGGCTCACGCCTTCTTCACGAACTCGGTCTTGAGCACCAGGCCTTTCACTTGCTTGGTGTTGCATTCGATCTCGCCGGGATTGCCGTTCAGGCGGATGGCCTTCACCAACGTGCCGCGCTTGATCGTCTCCGAAGTGCCTTTGACTTTGAGGTCTTTGATCAGCGTTACGGAATCACCGTCATTCAATTGAGCGCCATTGCTGTCGCGCACGATTACATCGTTCGGCATGCCATCTCCTGTGATTTGGATCCCACTACCAGATCAGATGAGAATCCCAAAACCGATGACGACCGGCAACCGTCAATATTTCAGGGGGCCCATCTGGTGGGCGGCGTGAAACATGTGCGACGAGAAGACGCTCAGCACGTAAATGCCTAAGTCTTCGACGCCCAAGGTGGATGAACGCTTGGGGGAAGTCCGGCATCGTCTGCAGGTACCGCTGCCAGATCTGATCCATGACCGTGGTCGGCGTGGCACATCGAAGCCGGCGCCGCCGACAACCTCCTCGATCTCCGCCACCACGCGTGAATCCGTCGCCTGCCGCATCTCGGCTTCCGCTCTGCGCCATCGAGCGGATTGGCAGCTACGCCTGTTTGTCGTCCGGATGGCCAAGCTCGCAGAACCACCCGCCCAGATACTTCACCGATGGCGCCTTGGGATCCGGAATCTGCGTCTTCGCCTCGACCGCTGCGCGGAACGGCTCGGCACTATCCTGCGGAGAAAACCCCAGATGGTTGGCGCCGCTGTTGTCGACCGTTTTCACCTTGTTGTCGGAAAGGCCGAAGGAGATCGTATGGCCGACGCGCGGCGCGGTGAGAGCTGCCTCGACCAGACGCACACAATCGGCGAAGGAGAGGTATGACCACAGCATGCGACGGTCCGCCGGTTCGGGGAAGGACGAAAAGATGCGCAGGCATGCCGTCTCGATGCCGAACTTGTCCCAGTAAAGCCGGCTCAGGCTCTCGACGAAGTTCTTCGACACGCCATAGAGGCTGTCGGGACGCACCGGCGCGTCGACGCCGATATGCGCCTCGACCTCGTGATAGCCGACGGCATGCACGGAGGAGGCATAGATGACTCGTTTCACCCCGTGTTTCCGGGCGCCCTCGTAGAGGTGATAGGAGCCGCGGATGCTGGAATCCAGGATGGTTTGCCATTCGCATTCGAGTGGTGCGCCGCCGAAATGCACGATCGCATCGCAATCCTTGGTGGCGGCAAACGTCGCCTCCATATCGGCGAGGTCGAAGACCGCTTCTTCCTCGTGTGGAGCAAGATCGCCGAACGGTTCGCGGCCGGCCAGGCGGATCGTTTTTGCCAGCGGCACCAGCCCCTTTCGCAGTTCCGAACCGAGGCGGCCGGCCGCGCCGGTGATCAGGATGCGTTCGTAATGCGGCATGATTTACTCCACTTGCGCGACGGCGGCGTTGATGCGCGCGATCGCTTCGGTCAGCACCTCTTCGCCGGTCGCGGTCGAGATGCGGAAATAGGGGGAAAGTCCATAGGCGGCGCCCGGCACCGAGGCCACGCGCCCTTCGTTCAGGAGATAATTCGCCACTGCCGTGTCGTCCTCGAGCACGACGCCTTTTGGGGTCCTGCGGCCGATCAGGCTGGCGCATCCGATATAGGCATAGAAGGCGCCTTCCGGTGGCGAAAGCGTAAGACCGTTGATCCGCCTGATGCCGTCGACGACAAGGTCGCGGCGCGCCTCGAACGCCTGCCGAAAGCGTGCCACCTCGTCCTGGGGGCCGTTGAGCGCGGCCACCGTCGCCGCTTGCGCGATCGAGCAGACGGACGTGCAGGACTGGCTCTGGATGATCGCCATCGCCCTGGTGAGCGGCGCCGGCCCGGCGGCATAGCCGGCACGCCACCCGGTCATCGCATAGGATTTGGAGACGCCGTTGACGATCAGGGTGCGGTCCCTGAGTTCCGGGCAAGCCTTGCCGAAGGAGACGAAGTCGCGTCCGTCGAACAGGATGTGCTCGTAAATCTCGTCGGAAAGCACCAGCACCTGCGGATGCCTTGCCAAAACCGCTCCGAGTGCCCGCAGGTCCGATTGCGAATATATGGCGCCGGAGGGGTTGCCGGGCATGTTGAGGAACAGCCATTTCGTCCTTGGAGTGATGGCTTTTTCGAGCAGCTCCGGCGTCAGCCGGAAGCCGGAAGTTTCCGGGCACTCGATAACGACAGGCGTGCCGCCGAGCAGCTTCACCATCTCGGGATAGGAGACGAAGTAGGGCGCCGGCAGGATCGCTTCGTCACCAGACTCCAGCGTCGCCATCAGCGCGTTGAAGATGATCTGCTTGGCGCCATTGGCCACGACGACGTCGTCCGCCGTGTAGTCCAGTCCGTTTTCGCGGCGGAACTTGCCGGCCACGGCTTCGCGCACCTCAGCCGTGCCGGCGGCACCCGTGTATAGCGTCTGGCCGGCCTTCGCGGCGAAATGCGCCGCTTCGATGATATGGCTCGGTGTCGGGAAATCCGGCTCGCCCAGGCCAAGATCGATAACGTCGACGCCCTTGGCGCGCAGGGCCTTGGCTGCTTGCGAAGCAGCCATGGACGCCGAAGGCTTCACCGCAGACAGGCGCGAGGCAATGTAGCTCATTTGCCGTTCTCCGAAATGTATTCCTTGGAGCGGTCGTTCGCCCGCGCCTCGGTGCTGCGCTTGGACGGATCGCCATAGCCGCCGCCGCCCGGCAATTGGAGGATCAGCCGACGGCCAGCCGGAACATGCTGCCAGCCTTTGGGTCGCATCTGCGTGCCATCGTCCAGCCTGACCACGCCGGCCACTCCAGGTCCGCCGCCGTTGCGCCCGTGGGCGGGATGATTGACGCGGTCGAACATGGCCGAGAAATCGAATTCATGGCCCTCGATCGCCTCGATTTCGATAACCTGCCCGAGCCCGCCGCGGAACTCGCCGTCGCCGCCGGAATCGGGCCGCAGCTCCTTGCGCCAGATGACGATCGGGCCGGTGTGCTCCGTTGCCTCGATCGGCATCGTATGGACGCCGGAGGGGAAGGCCGTCGCCGACAATCCGTCGAGGCCGGGGCGCGCGCCCATGCCGCCGGAATTGAACATCAACACCTCGGCGCGGCGGCCCGAACCGCCGGAGACCGGCCGAACCGAGATATGGATGTTCCACAGTGCGCCGGCGCCCTCGGCAAGGATCTTGCCGGGCATCGCCTTGGCGATCGCGCCGAGCACCAGATCGGGAACCATATGGCCGAAGATGTGCCTGAGCGCCACCGGCGCCGGCCGCACGGCGTTCAGGATGTTGACCGGAGACGACACGGTGAAGAAGGCGAGCGACGCGGCATTGTTAGGAATATCGGGCGCCACCACGCATTTCAACGCGTAGCAGGCATAGGCCTTGCTGTAGATGATCGGGCAGTTGATGCCCCATCGGCTCATCGGGTCGGTACCGGTGAAATCGACCTCGACGCCGGCGTCCCGAACCGTGACGGTCGCCGCGAGTTTCACCGGCTCGTCGTAGCCGTCGGTCACCAGCGCGTTCGACCAGCTGCCTTTGGGCATCGCCTTGATGCGTTCGACCATGGCGTCGCGTGTGCGCGAGAAGATGAACTCGCCAAGCCCGTCCAGCGATGCCAGGCCGATCTCCTTCATCATGTCGACGAGGCGTCGGTGGCCGACTTCGTTGCAGGCGGCGAGCGAATAGAAATCGCCGACGACCTGGTTCGGCTCGCGGACGTTGGCGCGCAGGATCCTGACGAGATCGAGATTGACCTTGCCCTTCTCCGCGAACTTCATGATCGGGATCTGGATGCCTTCCTCGTAGACCGACTTGCCGTCAGCGCCGAAGCCGCGCCCACCGACATCGACCACATGCGCCGTGCAGGCGAAGAACGCAACCAATTCGCCGTTCAGGAACGACGGCGACACCATGGTGATGTCGTGCAGGTGGCCCGTGCCCAACCAGGGGTCATTGGTGACGTAGGTGTCGCCCTCGAACATGGTTTCGCGCGGGATTTCGTTCATGAAATGCAGCACCGCCTCGGCCATGGTGTTGACATGGCCGGGCGTTCCCGTCACCGCCTGTGCCAGCATCTGGCCGCGGGGATCGAACACGCCCGCCGACAGGTCGCCGGATTCGCGCACCGATGTCGAGAAAGCCGTGCGCAGCAAGGTGAGGGCCTGCTCCTCGACCACCGAGATCAACCGGTTCCACATGACCTGCATGCGGATTTCACTGATGTCGCTCATGCCTGGCTGCCTTTGCGGATCAGAAGGATCGCGCCGTCGCTCTGGATGACGGCGTCGAAGCTCGTGGTGACGACGGTGGACGTCTCGCGTTCGACGATGATGACCGGGCCCGCCACCCGATCGCCGGTGCACAGCCCCTCCCGTTCGACGATGCCATAGGTCCGCGGCGCACCGCTGGCCGGATCGAACACCGCGCGGCTTGTTGCCGGCTGAGTGGTCCGCTTGCCGGTGATCAGCTCGTGCCTGGCGACAGCAGGCCGGACATCCGTCGCCTTCACGGACCAGGTGACGATCTCGATTTCCAGGCCGCCAAGTCCTTCGATGGCGCGGCCGAAGAAGCGTTGGTAATTCGCCTGGAACAAATCCTCGAGCGTGGTTGCGGCATCCTTGCCGAACGGCTTGTCCGGCAGCGGCACGGGGATTTCCCAGCCCTGGCCGGCGTAGCGCATGAAGGCGGTGATTTCGCATGTGATCGCACCGTTGGCCCCTGCCCGCACGAAGCTTTCGGCTGACACTTTGAGGTCGTCTAGCAAAGCATTGGCCTCGGCCGGCTTGAACTGCGACAGCCGCGTCAGCCGGGATGCCAGGGCTTCGTAGCCGAACGGAGCCTTGAGGAAGCCGATCGCCGATCCGACGCCCGCGCCCTTGGGGACGATGCACTGGTCGATGCCGAGTTTCTCGCAAAGCCTTGCGGCGTGAAGCGGGGCCGCGCCACCGAAGGCGATCATCACGTTGTCGGAAATGTTTTTGCCGTTTTCGACAGCATGGACGCGGGCGGCATTGGCCATGTTCTCGTCCACCACCTCGCAGATGCCGAAGGCCGTCGCCATGGCATCGAGCGACAGGCGTTCGCCGACATCGCGCAGGATCGCCTGTTCGGATGCGGACGTGTCCAGCCTGATGGCGCCGCCGGCGAAATTGTCGGGATCGAGCTTGCCGAGCACCAGGTCGGCATCTGTGATGGCCGGGCGCCTGCCGCCGCGGCCGTAGCAGGCCGGGCCAGGTTCCGATCCGGCACTTTCGGGACCGGTCTGGATGCGGCCCATGGCGTCGACCCAGGCGATCGAGCCGCCGCCGGCGCCGATCTCGATCATCTCGATCACGGGAATGGAGATCGGCATGCCGGAACCTTTGCAGAAGCGATAGGTACGCGCCACTTCGAAGGTTCTGGCGGTGCGCGGCGCATAATCCTCGATCAGGCAGATCTTTGCAGTGGTACCGCCCATGTCATAGGAGACGACCTTTTCCAGGCCGAATCGCCTGGCGATGTCGGCGGCGAAGATGGCGCCGCCGGCCGGGCCGGACTCAACGAGGCGCACGGGAAATTCCGAGGCCGTCTCCACCGAGATCAGACCGCCGCCCGAATGGATCATGAAGACCGGGCACTCGGCGCCCATCTCCTTCAAGCGGGTCTGGAAACGCGCGAGATAGTCCGCCATCTGCGGCCGCACATAGGCGTTGGCGCAGACCGTGTTGAAGCGTTCGAACTCTCGCATCTGCGGCGAGACTTCGGCGCTGATCGAAATCGGGATGGTAAGCTTGCGGGACAGGATAGCGCGTGCCCGGCGCTCATGATCAGGGTTGGTGTAGGCATGGATGAAGCCGATCGCCACGGAGCCGAAGCCGCCGGCCGCGATCCGGTCGGCAATGCCTTCCAGGGCGGCTTCGTCGAGCGGCTGAAGCTCCTGGCCTTCCGCACCGATCCGGCCCTTTACCGTGAAACGGTGCTCGCGCGGGATTAGCGGCGCCGGCAGCTGCAGGTCGAGGTCATACTGCTCGAAGCGGTTTTCCGTGCGCATCTCGATGACATCGCGGAACCCTTCGGTGGTGACCAGCGCGGTCTTGGCGCCACGGCGTTCGATGAGCGCATTCGTCGCCAGCGTCGTGCCGTGGATGATGATGCCGATCTCGGCAAGCGCGATACCGGCATCGCGCGTGACTACGGCAATGCCGTCCAGGATCGCCTGCTCGGGCGCCGCATAATTGGTCAACACCTTGGTGGAGAAGATCGTTCCCCTGAGGTCGAGCGCGACGTCGGTGAACGTGCCGCCGATGTCCGCGCCGAGACGGATGTCGTCTTTGGAGGTCATGCCTTGGCCTTCTGGGAAGCGAGCGCGGCGTCACGCATCTGGGAAAGGGTCTGTCGGGGCGTCAGCGCTTCGGGAGATATGGCGATGTCGAGGACCGCTCCCGTCACGGATCCGAGCGCCCGATCGAACGCCGCCGCGAAATCGCGCGTCGCCTCGACCCGCTCGGCATGGAAGCCATAGGCCTTTGCCAGTGTCACGAAATCAGGGTTTTCGAGCGACGTGCCCGAAACGCGCGCCGGATAGTGGCGCTCCTGATGGGCGCGGATCGTGCCGTAGATGCCGTTGTTGAGGATCAGCACGATCGGCTGCGCGCCAGCCTGCATGGCGGTTCCGAGTTCCTGGCAATTCATCTGGAAGTCGCCGTCGCCGGCAAAGCAGACGACCGTGCGTTCTGGAAACGCAACCTTGGCGGCAATTGCCGCCGGCAGGCCGTAGCCCATGGCGCCAGACTGCGGGGCGAGCAGCCGTGCGTCCGGCCCGAACTTGAAGAACTTGTTCGGCCAGACGGTGAAATTGCCGGCGCCGTTGGTGAGAATGACGTCGGCAGGCAGGTTTTCGCGCAGCCAGGCGCTGACCTCCACCATGTCCACCGGGCCGGGCTGGACGGGCGCGCCGAATGTCCCTTCATAGGCTTTGCGGGCCGCGGCGCGCCAGTCCGCCCAGCCGCCTTTGACGGGCGTCAACGCCCGGGCAAAAGCGTTCGGCCCGGCATGGATACCGATGGCCGGCACATACATCTTGCCGATCTCGCGATCGGAGCCATGGACATGGATCAGTTTCTGGCGCGGCACCGGCACGGACAGCAGCGTATAGCCATCCGTGGTCATCTCGCCAAAACGCACATTGACGGCCAGGATCACGTCGGCCTCGCGGAGCAGGGCTTTGACATGCGCCACCATGCCGACGCCGGCCTCGCCGACAAAGACCGGCGAATGGTTGTCGAACTGGTCCTGATAGCGAAAGGCCGCCACGACAGGGATGTCGGAAGCCTCTGCGAAAGCCTGTAGCGCCGCGCGTCCGTCCACGGTCCAGTTGGCGCCGCCCATGAGCAGGACCGGCCTCTCGGCCTTGGCCAGCAGCTTGAAGGCCGAAGCGATCGCTTCCGGCCCCGGCGCCGGCTCGAAAATGGCCGCCGGTGCGCTGAGCGGAGCCGCTTCGGTCATGGTGGTCAGCATGTCCTCGGGCAGCGCGACCACGACGGGACCAGGTCGTCCGGTCAATGCGGTCGTCCATGCCCGCGCCACAATCTCGGGCAGGCGCGCGACATCGTCGATCTCGACCGCCCATTTGGCGACCGTGCCGAACACCGCCCGGTAGTCGATTTCCTGAAACGCTTCGCGGCCCTTCATGTCGGTGCCGACCTGGCCGACGAACAGGATCATCGGCGAACTGTCCTGCATGGCCGTGTGAACGCCGATGCTGGCGTTGGTGGCGCCTGGGCCGCGCGTCACGAAACAGATGCCTGGCGAGCCGGTCAACTTGCCGTAGGCCGAGGCCATGAACGCCGCGCCGCCTTCATTGCGGCAAAGCGTGTAGTCCAGCTTTCCCTGCGTGTCGTGCAGCGCGTCCAGGACGGCCAGATAACTTTCTCCGGGCACGCCGAAGCTCCTGGTCGCGCCAAGCCCGATCAAGCACTCGACGAGAAGGCGGCCGCCATTGCGGATCATGCTTCGACATCCTCACTTTGGCGGCAGGTCGATCGAGCCTGCCTTCGGTTCATAGGTGCACGCAGGCGGTTCGGGGCGAAATCAAGAAATGCCGTCTATTCGAAAGTTTTTCTTTGCCGAGCAGCGTGCACCAGCACGCCCGGATTCATCGTGTCCCGTGGATCGAATGCATCCTTGAGCCGCGCCATGAGTTCGCGTTCCAATGGACTGCGGTTTCGGTCGGCCATGGCGATCTTTGCGCGGCCAAGCCCATGCTCGGCCGCGAAACTGCCGCCCAATTGCGTGGCGAGCGACGATAGCGCCTCGGCGAACCGCTCGGCCTTGCCGTCAAAATCGGCGCGGCCTTCCGGCGGCGACAGATTGTAGTGGATGTTGCCGTCGCCGAGATGCCCGAACGGGTTTATCCGCACGCCGGGAAGAATGTCGTCGCAGATCTCTGCGCCGGCCTCGGCGAAACGGGCGATAGCGCCCGGAGGCACCGAGATGTCGTGTTTCAGTTGCTCACCTTCCAGCCTCTGTCCTTCCGGCTGCTCTTCTCGCAGCCGCCAGAATTGTGCGCGATGCGCGCCCGTCGCCGCCAATGCTCCGTCCAGCACCAGGCCTTGCTCCATGCCCCACTCCAGCGCCGAAGCCAGTATCTCGTCGAGCGGAACGCGGGGGGCGCCCGATGCCAGTTCGACCAGCACATAGACCTCGCCGCGTGCCTCCAACTGGTAGGCTAGGTCGGGCAGGTGTTTCAGGGCCAGTCCCAGCCCGATGTCGGAGAAGAACTCGAGCCCGGTCAGGAATTCCCCCGCCTCGCCCCGCAGAAAGGTGCCAAACGAAACCGCCGCGGCGAAATCGGGCATGACGACAAGCGCGCTCGCCTGCCGCCGCGGCATCGGGTAGAGCCGCAGGATCGCGCGCGTCACGATGCCAAGCGTTCCTTCCGCGCCGCAATAGAGCTTGCGCAACTGATAGCCGGCATTGTCCTTCTGCACCGCGCGCAGCCCGTTCCATATCGCTCCGTCAGGGGTCACGACCTCCAGGCCAAGCACGAGGTCTTGCATCATGCCATACCGGAACGCCTGGCTGCCGCCGGCATTGGTGCCGACCAGGCCGCCGATCCTGGCGCTGCCTTCCGCGCCGAGATGCATCGGAAACATCAGGCCGTGCGGTTCCAGCGCCTCGTGCAGCGCGGCAAGCACGGCTCCCCCCTCGACGAGGATCGAGCCGCTGTCCAAGTCCGGTTTGCCGATCGCCGTCATGCGCGAAAGCGAAACGATCACCGCATCCGGCCGATCGGCGACGGCGCCGCCGCAAAGCCCGGTGTTGCCGCCTTGCGGCACGACCGCCAGGCCGGCCGCGTGGCATGTCTTTACGACACTGGCCACTTCGGAGGTATCCGCAGGCCTGGCCACGCCCAGAGCCGCGACGCCGTAGCGATCGAGCCAATCGCGCTGATAGGGCCTGGCATCGCTGCCCGAAAGCCAGCCTTTCGGTCCGAGCATCTCGCGCAAGGCGGTGACGGGATCAGTCACGGACATGGCTGCGGCCTGACGCGGGATCGTTGCATCGATCAGTGACCAAGCACCTGCGACAGGAACTGCCGCGTGCGCTCGTTGCGGGAGGAGGTGAAGAATTCATCGGGAGGCGCCTGTTCGACGATCTCGCCTCCATCCATGAAAATTACCCGGTCGGCAACCCGGCGCGCAAAACCCATCTCATGCGTGACGCAGATCATTGTCATGCCTTCGGAGGCGAGCGTGACTATGACGTCGAGCACTTCCGCGATCATTTCCGGGTCGAGCGCAGAGGTCGGCTCATCGAACAGCATGATCTCGGGCTGCATGCAAAGGGCACGCGCTATCGCGACCCGCTGTTGCTGGCCGCCGGACAATTGACCGGGATACTTCATCGCCTGTTCGGGAATGCGTACCTTCTCCAGATAGCGCCGGGCGGTCGCCTCGGCATCCGCGCGCGGCACCTTGCGTACGATCATGGGCGCGAGCATGCAGTTCTCCAGCACCGTCATGTGTGGAAACAGGTTGAAGTGCTGGAACACCATGCCGACTTCCCGCCTGATCCCGTCGATGTTGCCGACATCGTCGTTGAGCTCGGTGCCGAGCACGGTGATCCGGCCGCCATTGTGCTGCTCCAGACGGTTGATGCAGCGGATCATGGTGGACTTGCCGGAGCCGGACGGGCCGCAGACGACGATCCTCTCGCCGCGATCCACGGACAAGCTCACCTTTCGCAGCGCCTGGAATGTCCCGTAATATTTGTCGAGATTTTCGATCAGCACCGCGGGGCCGCTGGATCGGGGCGAGTTTCCTGAAATCACGTAAACGCCCCCTATCGTTCGCCGACCGACATACGGCGCTCGAGAAAAGCGCCATAGCGGGACAGGCTGAACACGAAGATGAAGTAGATGAAGGCGATGAAGGCATAGACCTCGACATAGGCGAAGCGCCACTCGCCGGTGCCGTAGGCGGCATTGCCGGAGGCCAGGATCTCGAAGAAGCCGACGATGATCACCAGCGAGGTTTCCTTGAACGAGATCACGAACTGGTTGATCGTCGCCGGCAGCGCATTGCGCATGGCCTGCGGTAGAAGAATGCGGCCGACGCGCTGCCAATAGCGCATGCCAAGCGCCATGGCTGCCTCTTCTTGCCCACTGGGAACGCCCTGCATCCCACCCCTGACGATCTCCGCCTGGTAGGCGGAAAAAAACAGGGCCGAGCCCAGGATCACCCGGTACAGCTTGTCGCCCACCAGCCATTGCGGCAGTGCGAACGGCAGCACGATGGCGAAGGTGAACAGGATCGAGATCAGAGGCAATGAACGCACCCCGTCGATGATGAGGCCGGTGGTGCGGGAAATCCATGGCAGGCCGGAGCGGCGCAGCAGCGCCAGGCAGATCGCCAGCGGGAAGCCGATCAGGCAGGTGGTCACGAAGATGAACAGGGTCAGCGCCAGTCCGCCCCAGGCCTCCTCGCCGACATAGGGCAGACCAAGCACGCCGCCCTTCATCAGCACGTAGAAAAGCGCCGTTCCGGCTCCCCATACGAGTGCGATGCGGCGACCCGTCCAGAAGGCTGGAACGCAACTTAGCACCGTCATGACCACGACGATCAGGCAAGCCAGGGCCGACCGCCACTGCTCGTCATAGGGATAGAGGCCGAACAGGATGATGCGCCATCGCGCGGCAATGACCGACCAGCAGGCTCCCGCCGCCGCTTGGCAGGCTTCGGGTCCGCCGCTCGTCGTGAAGACAGCCGAGAAAACCGCCCAATTCAGGAGCTTCCAGGCCAGGAAGACCATGACCGCCAGGGAAGCCAGCGACAGCAATGCCTGCAGGGGCGTCGCAAAGAAGCGCCGCCTCAGATCCTCGATCTTGCCAATGGCAGGAGGGGCGACAACGACCATTTCCATCCCTCACCCCCTCAACTGGTTGCCCTTGAGGGCGATTGCTTTGTTGATGCGGTTGAAGATGGCGGCGAGGCTGAGGTTGATGACGAGGAAGCCAGCCATCAGGATGCCGATCGCTTCGATTGTCTGGCCGGAATGGTTGATCGTCAGCGCCACGATCATGAAGAAATCGGTGAAGCCCACCGCGATGCCCATTGTGGTCGCCTTCATCAGCCAGACATACTGGTTGGCGAGGATTGGCAGCATGGCGCGTAGTGCCAGCGGCAGCCGCACCAGCATGAAGACCCGCCACGGGCCGAGGCCCAGGGAAAGAGCCGCCTCGACCTGGCCCTTGCCGACAGCCTTGAACCCGCCGCGCACGATCTCGGCGATGTAGGAGCCGCCATAGATGGCGATCGCGATGGCCAGTGTCGCAAACTCCGGCGGAATGCGCAGGCCGCCTCGCAGATTGAGACCTTGCAGCGCCGGAAAATCGAGCAGCGGCGAGTCGGCCAGGCGGCCGGCCACCAGAACGATGGCCGCGCAGGCAAGTGCCGCCGCCGTGCCGGCAAGCTGAATGCCGCCACGCTGGCCGACCGGCAGGCTGAGGCGCGATGTCCTGCCCAGCCAGATCGGCAGCGCGATGGCGGCAATCACAGCCAATGTCGCCGCAGCGAGCGCGGCGCTGCTGATATTGGGGAACGGGATGTAAAGCCCCCGGCTGGTGAGGAGAAAGCCCCATCCCTCATGCGCGGCGCGCGGCGTCGGCAGATGGGTGATGACGGCATACCAGAAAAAAACCTGGAGGATCAGCGGGATGTTTCGGAAGATGTCCACATAGGTGCGGCCGAGCAGCCGGGCCAATTCGTTCGAGGATGTCCGCGCCAGGCCGACGATCGTTCCGACGATCGTCGCCAGCGTCAGGCCGACGGTTCCCAGAAACAGCGTATTGATGATCCCGATGAGGAAGTACCACCAATAAGGGTCGTTGGCCGTGGCGGGCAGCAGCGAGAAGTTCAGGTCCCAGCCCGTCGACTTGAACAGGAAGTCGAATCCGGAGGTGATCCCCTGCGCCGCCAGGTTCTGTCTGGCGATCACAATGCCGGCAAGCACCATCGCGGCGATCGAGCCGACATACAGGATCTGCAACAGTGCGTTGCGGACTTTTTGATTTCTCAGCAGGCTGACCATTCAGAAATCCTTCCCGAATTGCCGCGCGATCCCGCCCGGCGGGAGCCGGGCGGGACCTGGAGCGGGATGCGTTCAGAACGGATCAATCAACAACCAGCGGGAACAGGACACCGCCATTGTTCCACAAATTGGTCAGTTCGCGATCCATCTTGTAGGGCGAGTCCTTGCCGAGATCGCGATCGAAGATTTCGCCGTAGTTGCCGACGTTCTTGATCACCTTGTAGGCCCAGTCGTCGGAGAGCCCGAGACCCTTGCCCATGCCTGGCGTGACGCCGAGGAATTTGGCGACCTGCGGTGAAGTCGGCTTGGCCTTTATCTCGTCGACGTTCTTCGAGGTGATGCCTTCCTGCTCGGCAAAGATCAGCGTGCTCAGCGTCCAGTTGGCGATGTCGACCCAGTTGTCGTCGCCTTGCCGCATGATCATGACTTCAGGCTCGACGGCGAGCACGTCGGGGAGGATGACATGGTCGTCGACCTTGCTCTTGGCGATGCGCGCAATGGCCA
Organism: Mesorhizobium sp. WSM4822; assembly: GCF_055811155.1. NCBI lineage: Bacteria > Pseudomonadati > Pseudomonadota > Alphaproteobacteria > Hyphomicrobiales > Phyllobacteriaceae > Mesorhizobium > Mesorhizobium sp. WSM4822. Next base: position 456,090 of record NZ_JBVVQM010000002.1, read on the forward strand.
GTGTCGGACCCCACTGCGCATAAAGATCGCAGCGTCCCGAGAAATAGGCCTGCTCGAGCTCCTCGGTCTTCTCGATGAGCACCGGTTCGAGCTTGATGCCGAGCTTGGCAGTATAGGCAGCGACCTGCTGTTCCTGCGAGGTGCCGGCGGGAATGCAGATCGTGCCGCCGGCGGCATCCTTGAGCGACTTGAGGTTCAGCTCCTTGTGCGCCATCACCTTGGTGGTCCCGAGATAGTAGGACATGGAGAACTGCAGCCCAAGTTCGGTGTCGCGGCTGAGCGTGCCGCCCGAGGCCTTGACGATGATGTCGACATCGCCGGACTGCAGGGCCGGCCAGCGCTGGGCCCAGCTGATAGGAACGACTTTCAGCTTCGCAGGGTCGCCGAACACGGCCGCGGCCACCGCCTTGCAGAGGTCGATGTCCATGCCCTTCCAGTTGCCCTTGTCGTCCACCTCGGCGAAGCCGAGATAGGAGCCGTCATGGCCGGTGCAGTTCAGCATGCCGCGTGCCTTGACGGTTTCGAGCGTCTTGCCGCCGGCGGCTTCCGCCGGCGCCGCAAAATGCACGAGGCCAAGGGCCAGGGCCGAAGCCCCCCATTTCATCATTTTCATGTTCCGTCTCCACTGTTGAAGTTGTTTGGTTTCTTGTTGTTGGAGGCCCGAAAGGCGTCTTTCAGGCCTCGGTCTCGAAGCCGCTTCTAGTCGGAAAGCGGGGCCGGTTTCGGTAACGAGGAAATCGTGAGGTCGCCGCGCCAATCCTGCTGAGCCAGCCATCGGTGAAGTGCCGCGACCGCCTTCACGCGCAGATGTCCGCGTGGGACGACAAGATAGAAGCCCGGGACTTCCTCCGGCTTCATGTCGGCAATGGCGTCGCGGCCGATCGGCGCGACCAGCGTGCCCGCCCGGAAATCTTCCTCGGCATCGATGACGGAAACCAAGCCCACACCTATGCCTTGCAAGGTCGCCCGGCGCATGGTCGCGGCGTCGTCGAAGCTGATGCTGCGGTCGCCATCCGTCAGTTCCACGCCAAGGTGGCGCAATATGTCCGGCCACAGACGCTTCGACTTGACGGTGTCGAGCAACGTGAACTGTGTCAGATCATGCGCCGACTTGATCCTTTCGCCGATCGCCGGCGTGCAGCAGATGATCTTCGGATCCGGCACCAGCAACGTGGTTTCATAGTCGGACCAGTTGCCGTAGCCCCACTGGACCGTCATATCGATATCGTCGCGCCCGAAATCGGGCAGGTCGACCATGGTCGTCAGGCGCAGGTCCGCGCCCGGCAAGATTTCCCGGAACAACGAAAGCCGCGGCAGGAGATAATGCGTGGCGAAGTATGGGCTCGCATTCAGGTTGATGCGGTCCCGATAGTTCGACTTGGTGACGCGGCGAACGCCTTCGGCAAACTCGTTGAAGCCGGCTTTGACATAGTGCGACAGAAGAATGGCCGACTCGGTCAGTTCGATCGACCGGCCCTTACGCTCGAACAGCGTTACCTGGAGCGTATCCTCCAGAAGCTTGATCTGCTGTCCGACGGCCTGCGGCGTGACCAGCAATTCATCCGCCGCCTGCCGAAAGCTCTTGTGCTGCGCGACCGCGTGGAACACGCGCAGAGCATTCAGCGAGGGAAGGCGCAGCTTGCCGGTCATCGAAAATTCCGTTCCTTTCCCTGCTTGTGGCCCGGTCGGTCATGCACTGCCTCGGTCATGCACTGCCAGAGTTCAGTCGCCCGCGGCGAAAGAGACTTAGGCGTATATGTAACCACCTGAAACAATTACGTTTTCACCGGTCATGTAAGTGTTCTTGGGGCTGCCCGTCATCAGCACCCATTCGGCAATCTCCTTTGGCTCGGCACCGCGGCCGAGCGGGCTCGCCTTGGCCAGTTCCTCCAGGAAGCCGAGCGCTTTCGCCTTCTCCGTCGCCATGCCGGCCGGCGCCACCGAATTCACCAGAATGCCGTCCTTCGCCACGTGATGGGCAAAGGATCGGGTAAGGCTGACGACGGCGGCCTTGGTCGCCGCATAGTGAGCGTTCTGCGGATGCGCCTTGAAGGCGTCGACCGAGGTCAGGTTCACGATCCGGCCGCGGACGCGGCTCTTCGGCTCCTGCGATTGCATGTGGCGAACCGCCGCCACCATCATGTGGTAGGTGCCCTTGATGTTGATGCCGTTGGAGGCATCCCAGTCGGCGTCGGTGATTTCGAGGAGCGGGCGGCGAGGGTAGATCGCGGCACAATTGATCAGCGTGTCGACGCGCCCGAGTTTCGAAACGATCGCCTCGAATGCGGCGTGGCACTGTGGGCCTACCTGGATGTCGCAAAGGGCGGTCGCGGTAGGCAGTCCGCTGGCCTTCGCGGTCGCCAGCGCGGACTCGGCGGCTTCCTGGTTGATGTCGATGATGCCGATCTTTGCCGCTCCGGCCTCGACAGCCATCTCGGCTAAGAGGGCACCGAGGCCGGCACCACCGCCAACGATCAGAACGGAAAGATCTTTCATCCCAGTTTTCCTTACTTGGTACCGCTTGGCGAGGTTGGCCAAGTCGGCATGATGTCGAAACGGGTAACGTCGGCCCATGCGGGGAGCCCAAGCACAGCGACGACCATCCTGGCCACGTCATCCGGCTGCACCACTTTGCTGGCGTACATGGCTGCGCGCGCGTTGGCGTCGAGGATGTCCTGGTAGAGCTGCGTCTCGACACGGCCGGCAACGATCTCGGTGACGCGTACGCCCGATGGGGAGAGGTCGGCGCGCAGCGCTGCTGCAAAGCCTGATATCGCCGCCTTGGTCGCTGAATAGACGGCAATGTTGGAGTATGCCGCGTGGCCCGCCGTGGAGCCGGTGAACAATACATGCCCGGACTGCCGCTCGCGCATTTGCGGGACGACGAGGCGCGTGAGCAGGATTGCCGCGCTGAGGTTCACCTCGAGCGTGGTGTCGATGTCAGCGATCTTCATATCGGCGAAGTTGCCGAGCGGCGGCATGACCCCGGCATTGTTGATCAGCACGTCGATGGTGAGATCCGCCAGGGCCGCTTCCAGGGCCTCGCGGTCGGTGACGTCGACGGCAATCGGCACGATGCCGGGCCGCTGTGCCTGCAGCTCCTTGAGCGCGGCCTGGCTGCGCCCGACCGCATAGACGTCGTAGCCGGCGTCGCTCAGCGCGATCGCAATGGCCCGCCCTATGCCGCTCGTCGCACCGGTGATGAAGGCTGTCGTCACGTGGGCTTTCCTGATTGTCTGTTTTCAGTTTGCGGCCCGGGCCGATGCCGCGAAACCAAGAAAACCAGCAAAAAGGAAAGATAAACTTTCGAAAATTTCGGATGCCCCCAAAATCCCTTGGGGTGTTCGGATAACCGCAGCAGCCGAAAACCCAGGGAAACGCTGGCAAGCTGGCGCCTTCAGCCCTTGGGAAACCCGCGCAGCCGGTGACGGAACAAAAAACACGGCTTTCGCAATGGATGTCTAATTTTCGGCCCAGGCGCGCCGATGCGATCGAATTCGCGAGGCCTCATCCGCCCGTCGAGACAGGCCTTTTCATGTCGGTGAAAAGTGAGGCCGCCGCCGCCTTCTGCTCGGCTTCGATTGCCTCCACGCCAGAGGCTCGGGCCAGGGCGCGCACCCGCCCGAGACTGTTGTGCAGGTGCTTGCGCATGGCCTGGCGGGCGGCGCGGCCATCCTGCCTTTCGATGGCGTCGACGATTGTCTTATGTTCGCTGTGTATGCGCGCGTAGTAGCTGTCCTTGAGTTCGGGCGTGACCACATAGCCGAGCTGGAAGCGCGGGACGATCATCGGCCCGAGATAGCTTAGGAAACCGTGAATGAATTCATTTCGTGCCGCCTTGGCGATCGCCAGGTGGAAATCATAGTCGTAGTGGATCTGGACGACGGCGGGATCGGCCTGCTGGGCGTCGACCTGTTCCATCAGGGTGCGGATCGCGCTGGCTTCCGCATCGGTGCGCCGTTCCGCGCACAATCCTGCCGATTCCACCTCGACGCTCAACCTCAGCTCGAGCAGCGCAATGGTTTCCGGCAAGGTCCTGAGCGCTTCGTCCGGTATCGAGAAGTTGCGCGGCGCCGGCGTCTCGCTGACGAACATGCCGCGCCCCTGCTGCGGCACCACCAGGCCTTCGGAACGCAGTCGCGCCACAGCTTCCCGCACCACGGTGCGGCTGACATCGTACTCGGCGCAAAGCTCCGCCTCAGTCGGCAATTGCGCGCCGGGCAGCAGCTGTCCGGAACGGATCTTCTCGGACAGGCTCTCCGCCACGACGGTGGAAAGCGGCTTGCGCTTCGTCATCAGTCTCCCTCTCGCCAGATTCGGGATGATGCCCGAACCGGCAGGACCATTCAAACCGCCGCGGTGACGATCAGCTCGACCAGCATTCCGGGCTTCGCCATCCGTCCTTCGCCCGATGAGCGCGCCGGTGCGTGCTCCCCGGGCATCCAGGCGTCCCACACCGCATTGACCTCGTCGAAATCCCTGATGTCGTCCAGCCACATCTGCACATGAAGGATGCGGGTCTTGTCCGTGCCCGCCTTGCCAAGCAGCGCATCGATCTTGCCGAGCACCTCGCGCATCTGGTTGGCCGCGGACTGGCCGGGCCTCGCGACCTGGCCGGTGAGGTAGAGCGTGCCGTTATGGATGACGCCATGGTGGATGCGGGTATCGAAGTCGAAGCGCTGGATGTCGCTCACTGGCGGGATATTGATCACTGGATTATCCTTGTCAGATAGCCGGCGTTTGCCGGATGGGATTTCCCTGCAGATATTGTGCGTAAGGCGCCTGAACCAGCCAGCCGGCGTCGACCGGCAAGGTGACGCCGGTAATCGAAGCAGCGCGCTCCGAGCAGAGGAACAATGCCGCCTCGGCGACATCGCGCGGCTCGACGAAGCGTCGCAGTGCCGTGGTGGCCTGTATGGCTTCGGGATTGCGTTCACCCCTGGCGATCTTGGTCTTCAAACCATCGGAAAGTGTATAGCCGGGCGCGACCGCATTGACGCGAACGCCATGCGGGCCGAGTTCGGCGGCGAGGATCTGGGTCAGGGCCAGGACTGCATGCTTTCCCGGCGTGTAGGCCGGCAGCGACAGCGGCGCGAAAGAGGCGAGCGAGCCGACATTCAGGATCGCGCCTCGCTTGGCGGCCGACATCAGCCGGCCAAACACCTGGCACCCCAACAGCGTGCCGCGATAATTCACCCGCCACATCTTCTCGTCCTCGTCCAGATCCTGATCAAGGACGTACTTGCCGCTCTGCAAGATGCCGGCGCAGTTGACGACGACGTGAGGCGTGCCGAACCTGTCGCTGACAATCCGTGCCAGAGCCTCGACTGAGCCGCTATCTGCGACATCTGTCTGGACAAACAGCGCACGCGGCGCGCCCGCCGCCTGGCAGGAGCCGGCCGCCTCATTGCCCCTCGTCGCATCCCGGCCGGAGACGACCACATGATAACCGTCTTCTGCGAAGCGCTGCGCGATAGCGCGTCCGATGCCGGAGGTGCCGCCGATGACGACGGCAGTCGGTGTCTCAGCCATGGCCGCGGTCCTTGCCTTCGATGTCGAAGAATTCGGACATCGCCCGGACCTGGAAATCCATCATCGGGCGCCCCGGTTGAACGCGGCAGCCGACCCCCTTGGCCGCCCGCAGCAGAGCGGTTTCCGCAGGCTCCATGATGATGTCCACGACCGTCATATCCGGGGTCAGCCGGCTGACGTCAAGCGGCAGCGGATCGCCGGCATGCATGCCGACAGGCGTGGCGTTGATCGCCATATGCATGCCGGAAGGCTCGGCCTCTCCGACCTGGATGCGGCATTTCGGGAACGCGCGGCCAACCAGCGCCGCGAGTTTCCCGGCACGCACCGTATCGATGTCTGTAAGGCGGATTTCGTCGGCGCCGGCTTCCGCGAGACAATAGGCGAGCGAGGCACCGGCGCCACCGGCACCGACTTGAAGAATACGGCGACCGGCGATCTGATGCCCGTTCGCCTTGAGCGCATCGATGAAGCCGACGCCGTCGAAATTGTCGGCATACCAGCTGCCATCCGGCAGCCGTCGCACCGAGTTGGCGCTTTCCACCCGCGAGGCGCGGTCATGCGCGGCAGAGCATTTGTGGTAGACCGCAACCTTGTACGGCACCGAGATGATCACGCCCCTGATATTCTCGGCTGCCGTGATGCCGGCCCAGAAGGTCTCGAAATCCTCCGGGCGGCAGCTCAAGGGCACCATGAGGCTGTCGAGGCCCTTCTGCTCGAAGATCTCGTTGAATATGCCGGGACTCTTGGCATGGGCCACGGGATGGGCCAGCATCACGAAGATCTCGGCCTTGCCGGTTCCGCGCATCGGTTTTTACTCCTTTTCTTTTGACAGTTCGTGGCCGCTGAGGATCTCCAGCGCCCGGACGAGAGACGAGTGATCGGCCTCGGCGCCATCTGGATGGGCCGAACAGGCATTCATCAGTTGCTGCGCCATGGCGGTGTTCGGCAGCGCCACGCCAAGGGCGCGGGCACTGTCAAGGGCCAGGTTGAGATCCTTCTGGTGGAGCTTGATGCGAAAGCCTGGGGCGAAGGTCCGGTCGATCATGCGCTGGCCATGCACTTCCAGGACGCGAGAAGCGGCGAAGCCACCCATCAGGGCGCCGCGAACCTTCGCCGGGTCGCACCCGGCCTTGCTGGCGAAGACAAGCGCTTCGGCCACGGCCTCGATGTTGAGCGCAACGATGATCTGGTTGGCGATCTTGCAGGTCTGCCCGGCGCCATTCTGCTCGCCGATCAAAGTGACGTTCTTGCCGAGTGTCTCAAAGATCGGCAGCGCCCGCTCGAACTCGGCGGCCGGGCCGCCGACCATGATGGTGAGGCTTGCCGCCTTGGCGCCGACCTCGCCGCCCGAGACCGGGGCGTCGAGATAGCCGGCTCCCTTCTCTCGAAGTTTCGCCGCGAACGCCGCCGTGGCGATGGGGCTGATCGAGCTCATGTCGATGACCAGCTTGCCGGCTGACAGTCCTTCCAGGACGCCGTCCTCGCCCAACAGGACGCGTTCGACGTCAGGCGTGTCGGGCAGCATGGTGACGACGATCTCGGACCGCCGTGCCACTTCGGCGGCGGACGCGACGACCGATGCGGTCAGGCCCTGCGGTAGAGGGGAGCGATTGAGAACGGTGACGATCTCATGCCCGGCATCGGCCAGGTGGCGCGCCATCGGTGCTCCCATGACGCCAAGCCCGATGAACCCGATCCTCATTCTCCAGCTCCTATTTGAAAGTCCGTACATCGCATCTTGCAGCGTTTTATAGCCATATGATATAGGACATCATACAAATTTCAATCCAGATGATTGGAGATGATCGCAAGATGCAAGAACGCGTCAACACGCTGAAAGCTGCCACAGCGGCTGGCCAGGCTCACATCGGCATCTGGTGCTCGCTGGCTTCGGCGCTCACCACGGAGATCATCGCCGGCTCCGGAGCCGATTGGGTGCTGATCGACGGCGAGCACAGCCCCAACCATCTGCGCAGCATCATGGCGCAGCTTCAGGTGATGGGCGGCTTCGACAGCGAGGCTGTCGTCAGGCTGCCCTCCGACGATCCCAATCTGATCAAGCAGGCGCTGGATATCGGCGCACGCAGCCTGATGATCCCCAATGTACGAACCGCCGATCAGGCCCGCGCCATCGTCGCGGCCATGACCTATGCGCCCGGCGGATTTCGCGGCTTCTCGGTCGGTCACCGCGCCAACGCCTTCGGCCGCATCGCCGGCTACCACGCCAAGGCGCGCGAGCAGCAGCTTCTCGCCGTGCAGATCGAGGATGAATTGGGCGTGGCGAATGCCGCCGAGATCGCGGCGGTCGACGGCGTCGACGTTCTCTTCGTCGGTCCCGGCGATCTTTCCACCAATATGGGCGCGATGGGCAATCCCGGCGCGGCACATGTCCAGGAGGCAATCTCGTCCGTGCGCAAGGCCGCAACGGCGGCAGGCAAGGCAAGCGGCATCCTGGCGCCGGCGAAGGCCGATGCCGACCGCTACCTTGCCGAAGGCTTCACCATGGTTGCCGTCGGTTCGGACCTTGGCCTTCTTGCGCGGGGCTCGGATGCCCTGATCGCTTTGTTCAACCAGTAGCTTGGAGTCGGAGCCATGGCGATCCCGCCTTACAAAGCGCCATCGCGCAACGCCTACGACATCGTCATCGTCGGCGGAGCGGTTGTCGGCTCGTCCACGGCCTACTGGCTGAGCCAGGCGCTGGGCAGCGGTGCCTCGATCCTCGTGGTCGAGCGCGATAGCAGTTACGAGTTTTCATCGACGGCGCTGTCCACCAGCGCGATCCGGCAGCAATATTCCAATCCGATCAATGTGAAGATCAGCCAGTTCGGCATCGAGATCATCCGCGGATTTCAGGAGCGTATGGCACCTTTCTACAAGGACGAACCGGCGCCCGACCTCGGCTTCAAGGAGCATGGATATCTTTACTGCTGTTCACCCGACGGCGTCGAAGCGGCCCGCGAGCGCGTCGATCTGCAGCGCAGTTTTGGGGCCCACACAGTGTTCCTCGAGCCGGGCCCGCTGAAGGATCGCTTCCCCTGGCTCAATGTGGAGGATCTCGGTGGCGGTTCCTGGGGGGCTAGGGAAGAGGGCTGGTTCGATTCCGTTGGGCTGATGAACGGTTTCCGCCGCGCCGCCCGCGCCAGCGGCGTCGAGTATATCGACAATGCAGCGACAGGGCTGGATATTGCCGATGGACGGGTCATCTCGGTGCGCCTCGCGACCGGACAGACGGTTCGTTGCGGAACATTGGTCAACGCCGCGGGCCCGCGCGCGCAGCAGGTGGCAGCCATGGCCGGCCTGTCGATCCCGGTCGCGCCCTACAAGCGCTACAGCTTCGTCTTCGCCAGCGCCAACCCGATCCCCGGCCGGATGCCCAATGTCATCGACCTTTCCGGAACATTCGTGCGTCCCGAAGGCGAGCTTTTTCTCACCGGCAACACGCCGCAGGGCGACGGACCGGCCGGCTACGACGACTTTGAAATGCATCATGAAGAGTTCGACGACTACATCTGGCCGGCACTCTGGCACCGCATTCCGTCTTTCGACGCACTCAAGGTCCAGACCAGTTGGACCGGCCACTACGAGTACAACATGCTCGACCACAACGGCATCGTCGGCTTCCACCCGCAGGTGACCAATTTCATGTTTGCCAACGGCTTCTCGGGGCACGGGCTGCAACAGTCGCCAGCCGTGGGCCGGGGAGTTTCAGAACTTATCGTTCACGGGGCTTTCCAGACGCTCGATCTGTCGCCATTCTGTTACGAGCGCATAGAGCGCAACGAGCCGTTCCTCGAGGAAGCGGTGATCTAGGGCGAGACGATCGACCACCCCGTTTTGATTTGGCGATGCAATTCACTACGGGACGTCGGTCGTGTTCGAGATTGCACCAAGCACAAGCGCCCCGGTTGTCCTCCTGGCCTCGAGATCGCGATGAGCGTCGGCAGCCTGCGCCAGATCATATTGCCTGGGCGCGCCGATCTTGATCACACCTAGGTGCAAACTGGCGGAGAGAGCGGGATTCGAACCCGCGTTACGGTCTCCCGTAAACACACTTTCCAGGCGTGCGCCTTCAACCACTCGGCCACCTCTCCGTCCATGCATGTCGCGTCGGCCGGTTTTGCCGCGCGGGTTGGGGAGATGCACCTCCCTTGGGGCAAGGCGGAACTTCCGCCATCGGCGTCGCCAACCAGCAAACGCCCTTCCCCTGCACCTGAGCCGTCGAAGCAACAGGCGCGGGGCTCATCTAGTCGATCCGGCGCCGAATGCCAAGCCATATCAGCCGTCTATTCGCTTTGCCGGCCACACAGTGTTCGCAGGGCCGTCGGCATGCCCGTTTTTGCGGGCGCCGCCGCTGCAATGGTGTGCACAGGCAGGACCGCCGGGACGGCCGCCCTTGACTTCCCCCGGAGTTGCCTGTCGGGTGCCGAGACTTTGCGGGGGCATTGTGCGGACATGACATCGAGCAATGGACAGACGCCAGTCAGGCGGCCGGACAGCGGGCTGTCCTTTGTGCCGGTGGGCTGGCTTGTCTTCGTCATGGCGTGGTCGGTCTACGGCCTGATCTCCGTCTGGCCCGCGGTCGGCGCCACCGGCCTGCCAGACAGCGTGTTTTACCTTATCTATGCGGGGCTCTTCATCGACGTCGTCACCATCCTGTGGGGGCTTTACCTGCTCGGCCTCGCCTTCGGCCGCTCGGCCCGCTTCCCGCGCCGGTTCACCATCTGGCAGGTCGCCACGATCGTCTGGCTGGTGGCCTGGCAGGCCTGTGCACTGACGATTTCGGATTTCGTCTTTTCGGGCCAGGCGCTCGCCATCACGGCTGCTCAAATCGCCATCGGCGTTCTCTGCATCCATTTGCTGCGCCGTGGATCCGAAGCCGATGCCGTTTATGTCAATCCAGAAACCGAAAGCCCATCGGCCTTCGTCTCGCTCGTCGCCGCGCTGCTCGGCATCGTCCTGGGCGCGGTCATCGGCGCCGTGGCCGGGTTCGCCATCGGCTCGGTGATCGCTGATGCCACCGAGATGAGCTGTTTCGAGGGCGCCTGCGGCTATTTTGCCGTGTTCACCGGCCTGGCCGGCCTCGTGATCGGCGCCATCGGCGGCGGCATTTTCGCCGTCTGGCGTGTCCATCGGCGCAAAAGGAAGCCGGCTGTATAATTCGCGCAGAGCAACGAACCCGGGTTCACCCGGTCTTTAAAGACTTCGCCGGCACGTCGGTTTGCGAGGCACCAAACGCAAAAACCCGCCTGTGCGGCGGGTCGTCGGCGCAAGTCAGCACCATGTCGAAATTAGTAGCATAGCTGCCCTCACATGTCAATGAGAAGCCGCCCGGCCGACTGTCGTCCGGCCTCTGTTGACCGGAGTTTGGAGTCTGCAAATTCGCATATGGCGATTGCGATCCGGCCATGCGCATTCTATCTCTGAAAGGCCCCTCGGGAGGGGGACCAGCCCGGAGGAGGGTTCTGATGTTTCGCTTCGTCTTTCGTCTTGCCGCCATGATCGCGCTGTCGATTTCCGTCATCATGGCGGTGCTCGACGCGACACGCACCGTGGCGGCCTCCGTGCTGGTGCTGACCCCGCTCAACACCAGTTGGCTGGCGGTCTCGCCCGACACGCGGGCCGCCTTCGAGACCTTGATCCGAACCAAGGCCAGCCCGCTGCTGTGGGACGGCGCCATCGCCTGGGTGCTGAACCAGCCGGGCTTCGCCGTGTTCGCGGTGCTGGCTTTCCTGCTCTATGCGATAGGCTACAGGCGGTCACCGCGTACTGGGCAGTTCGCCGCCACCTAGAGCATCGGACCCAAAAGCGGTTGCCGGTTTTGGGAAATCCGATGCTCAAACAAAGCCGCCGTCATGCGGCTTCTTGCGTTTCACCCGAAGAGGAGCCGCGCATGTTCTTTCTCAGCGACATGCTGAACAAGAAGCTCAATCTGCCGAAGCCCTCCGAGGCCCTGCCGGGCCGCGCCAGGGCGATCCCGACCGCATCCAGGCACAAGGTCTTGAAAAGACCGCTCAAAGGTCCTTATCCCGAGAGGCTGGAGACGGCGATGTTCGGACTGGGCTGCTTCTGGGGTGCGGAGCGGCTGTTCTGGCAGATCGACGGCGTCTGGGTCACCGCAGCCGGCTATGCCGGCGGCTTCACGCCCAATCCGACCTATCAGGAGACCTGCACTGGGCTTACCGGTCATGCCGAAGTGGTGCTGGTGGTCCATGACCCCGAGATCGTCTCCTATGCTGGGCTTCTGAGGCTGTTCTGGGAAAGCCACGACCCCACGCAAGGCATGCGCCAGGGCAATGATGTCGGCACCGCCTATCGCTCCGCGATCTACACGAGCGACGAGGCGCAATTGCGGGCGGCGAGCGCCTCGCGCGATGCGTATGACATCTCGCTGCGCGGTGCCGGCCACGGCAGGATCACCACCGAGATCGCGCCGGCGGCCGAATTCTACTTCGCCGAAGCCGATCACCAGCAATATCTGGCGAAGAACCCTTACGGCACGTGCAACCTCAAAGGCACCGGCGTCGCTTGCGTCATCCCTGCCGCCGCGTCCGCGTAACGCTTGGCGCAAGGACAAGCTGCGGTGCGGCTTGCCCGCATCAAGCTTTTCCAAAAGGTCAAAATTCCGCGTGAATTTTATTTCGGGCCATGCCAGATTGCCGCCGAGCGGGAGGGAGTACACTCCTGGCTGACGTCGTATGCCTGCCGGAGAACCGGGCCGGCATGCGGCGCGTAACGGAAAAAATAACCGACAGGGTGTGGATCACATGAAACGTATCGTTCTCGGCCTCCTGGCCGCAACCGCAATGGTTCTTCCGGCTTTCGCCGCGGATGTCCAGCCGGCCATCCTCTATGATCTCGGCGGCAAGTTCGACAAATCCTTCAACGAGGCTGCCTACAACGGCGCCGAAAAATTCAAGACGGAAACCGGCACGGCCTACGTCGAATTCGAGGTCTCCAATGCCTCGCAGCGTGAGCAGGCGCTGCGCCGCTTCGCCGAGGACGGCCGCAACCCGATCGTTATGGCGGGCTTTGCCTGGACGGACGCGCTGACCAAGGTCGCCGCCGAATACCCCGACCTGAACTTCGCCATCATCGACGACCAGGTCGATCTGCCGAACGTGCGGTCGCTGAAGTTCAAGGAACAGGAGGGCTCCTACCTCGTCGGCGTCCTGGCGGCCATGGCTTCGAAGTCGAAGAAGGTCTCCTTCGTCGGCGGCATGGACATCCCGCTGATCCGCAAGTTCGAATGCGGCTATGTCGGCGGCGCCAAGTCAGCGGGCGCGACCGACGTCATCCAGAACATGACGGGTGATACGCCGGCTGCCTGGAACGATCCGGCCAAGGGCGGCGAGATCGCCAAGACGCAGATCGACCAGGGCTCCGACGTGGTCTATGCCGCGGCAGGCGGCACCGGCGTCGGCGTGCTGCAGGCGGCGGCGGATGCCGGCAAGCTCGGCATCGGCGTCGATTCCAACCAGAACGGCCTGCAGCCGGGCAAGGTGCTGACCTCGATGCTGAAGCGCGTCGACGTCGCCGTCTACACCGCCTTCATGGACGGCAAGAACGGCACCTTCAAGGGCGGGGTCGAGAATCTGGGCCTCAAGGAAGGCGGCGTCGACTACGCCATGGACGACAACAACAAGGCGCTGGTGACGGACGAGATGAAGGCGGCCGTCGAAAAAGCCAAGGCCGACATCATTGCCGGCAAGGTCGAAGTACACGACTATACGGCTGACAACGCTTGCCCCTATTGAGCGGCTCGAACACACAGCCATGATCTGCAAACCGCCGGGCGCCAGCCCGGCGGTTTTGCCTTATACGGGTTCGAGCGAAACCTTCGCTCCGTGCCGGACATCGTTTCGGGATACAGATGCAGCCGACGATCGGACCCATGGGCGAGCACGACGTAGCAGCTGTCGCGCAACTGCGCCTCGCTGCCTTTTTCGAGGGAACCGGAAGGACCCTCGGGGAAGATGCGGCAGGGCTTCGCGACTTGATCGCCGGTGACGGCTTCGAGGCGGCATTCGTGGCCCGGATCGGCGACACCCCGGTCGGGACATGCCTGCTGGTCCGCCACGAGCTGGAGCCCATGCATGATCTGACGCCATGGCTGGCCGGGTTGGTTGTCGATGCAAGGTATCGACGCCGAGGAATCGCCACCGCGCTGGTCAAGGCGACGGAAGCCCATGCGGCGTCACGGGGCGTCGAGACGCTCCATCTCTACACATGGGATGCGCGTGATTTCTACGCGGCCCTCGGCTGGAATACCGTTGAGATATGCGGTTCGGAGGGCGAGACGATGGCGCTGATGGCGCGCAGGCCTCGCCTATAGCAGCTTCGCCACGAGACAACCCAGCTCGAACGCCACCATTAGTCCGGCGGCAACGACAACTCCGCGCCGGCCGCCAAGCGCGTGCACGCCAATGCCGTATGGTGGCCGGGACAGGCTTCGGATCACCGTGCGCGGTTTGACCTCATTGCCGCCGAGCTCGACGCTGCGCATCTGAGGTAACTCGGCTAGGCGTTGGGTAACCAGTTCCCAATGCCTGCCAGGCAGCAGGTCGCGTTTTCCGTAACGGTCGAAGAAATACATCTGCTCGGCAAGTCGCGCGACCGCGTCGCGGAAGGCGGGATCGACCTCCAGGTCACGTTCGGCCCGTTCGCGGTCTTTGTCGTTCATAAGACCGAGCACATATTCGCCGGCCCGCGCGATGCGATCGCTTTCACTGACCAAGGCGTGCACCTTCCCTTTTTCCTCACCAGTGCGGTGGCTTGGTTACCGGCACTTCATCTCCTGTCTGCTCCTCCAGCGCCAGGAAGCGATCCGTCAGCGCGTCCAGCTTGCGCTGCATGCGCTCGATCACCTTCCACTGCTCGGCGATCTGGCCGGACAGTTCCTCGATGGTCTTCTCCTGCTCGGCGGCGCGTATTTCCAGCGTCGTCAGCCGGTCGGCGGGCATGATCATGTGAATTCCCCAATCTTCGCCGCGATGTCGTTGACCGCGATGTCTTGCGCCGTGATGCGAATTTCGGCTCCGTCATACTAGCGAATGTGAAGGCCCCGGCCACGTTGCAAATTGACAAGCGCACCGGGATTTGTCGAGAGTGAACCTGCTCCGCAATTGGCACGGGCGGAGCGTCATGCTAGGCGTTTTGACCAAGCGATAAAAAAATAAGAGTGGGACAGGCTGCATGGCGCAAGCCGCAATCGAGTTGATCGGCATCAACAAGAGCTTTGGTGCGGTGCGCGCCAACCGGGACATCAATCTTGAGATCGGTCGCGGCACGATCCACGGCATTGTCGGCGAGAACGGAGCTGGCAAGTCGACGCTGATGTCGATCCTCTACGGCTTCTACCAGGCCGACAGCGGCGAAATCCGCGTTGGCGGCCAGCCGGCCTCGATCAAGACCCCCAATGACGCCATCGCGCTCGGCATCGGCATGGTGCATCAGCACTTCATGCTGGTCGACAATTTCACGGTGCTGGAGAACGTCATCCTCGGCGCCGAAAGCGATGCGCTCTTGAAGAAGAGCATCGCCAAGGCGCGCTCCGAACTGGAGCGGCTGGAGCGTGAATACGGGCTGGAAGTCGATCCCGATGCAATCATCGAGGAATTGCCGGTCGGCCTGCAGCAGCGGGTGGAGATCCTGAAGGCGCTCTATCGCGGCGCCGAGATCCTGATCCTCGACGAGCCGACGGGCGTGCTGACGCCGGCCGAGGCCGACCACCTGTTCCGCATCCTCGGGCAATTGAAAGACCAGGGCAAGACGGTGGTGCTGATCACCCACAAATTGCGCGAGATCATGGCCATCACCGACACCGTGTCGGTGATGCGCCAGGGCACGATGGTGGCGACGCGCGAAACCAGGAAGACGACTGTCGAGGAATTGGCCGAGCTGATGGTCGGGCGGCGCGTGCTCTTGCGGGTCGAGAAGGGCGAGGCCGAGGCCGGCGCCGTCAAGCTCGCTGTCAAGAACCTGACGGTGAAGGATACGCGCGGCGTAACCATGGTCGACGACATCTCCTTCGATATCAGGGCCGGCGAGATCGTCGGCATCGCCGGTGTCGCCGGCAACGGACAATCCGAACTGCTCGAGGCGATTTCCGGCATCAGGCGTGCGGTGTCCGGCTCGGTCATGCTCGACGGCAAGCCGATCGACCTGACCGGCGCCGCCGACCCGGGCGAACTGCGCGACCGCGGCCTGGCCCATGTGCCGGAGGACCGCCATCACGTCGGGCTGGTGCTGGCCTTCGAGGAGAACGAGAATTCGATCCTCGGCTATCACGATGATCCCCGTTATTTGAAGGGGCCGTTCCTCAACATCGATGCCATCCGCAACGATGCCAGGGACAAGATCGCCAAATACGATATCCGGCCGGCCGACTGCCGGCTGAAGACCGCCAATTTCTCCGGCGGCAACCAGCAGAAGATCGTGCTGGCGCGGGAGATGGAACAGGACCCTGGTGTTCTGATCGTTGGCCAGCCGACACGCGGCGTCGATGTCGGCGCCATCGAATTCATCCACAAGCGCCTGATCGCCATGCGCGACCAGGGCAAGGCGGTGCTGGTGGTGTCGGTCGAGCTGGACGAGATCCGTTCGCTGTCCGACCGTATCCTGGTGATGTTTGCGGGCCGCATCGTCGGCGAACGCGGCCCCGAAGCGACCGAGGGCGAGCTCGGCCTGCTGATGGCTGGCATCGAGCACCAGGAGGCAGCACTTTGAGCGCGCCCTACGCCAAACTGCCGGCCTGGGCCGACTATGGCCTGATCCCGCTGATCAATCTGTTCGTCGCCTTCGTCGTCGCCGGCTTCGTCGTGCTTCTGGTCGGCGAGAATCCGCTGCGCGCAGCCGTCATCCTGGTCGAGGGCGCCTTCGGCAAAGGCACAGGCATCGCCTTCACCCTCTTTTATGCGACCACCTTCATCTTCACCGGGCTTTCGGTGGCGGTGGCCGCGCATTGCGGCCTGTTCAACATCGGCACCGAAGGGCAGGCCTACATCGCCGGCCTCGGCATCGCCATCGTCTGCCTGAGCCTCGACAGCACACTGCCATGGTGGCTGACCTTCCCGCTGGCGATCATTGCTGCGGCGACGGTCGGCGCATTGTGGGCGCTCATCCCGGCCTATCTGCAGGCCAAGCGTGGCTCGCACATCGTCATCACCACCATCATGTTCAACTTCATCGCCGCCTCGATCATGGTTTACCTGCTGGTCGGCCCGTTGAAGCCAGCCGCCTCGCAAGCGCCGCAGACGCGTAACTTTCTCGCCGGCGCGGAATTGCCCAAGCTCAACTGGATCATCGAGCTGTTCGGCGCCAAGATCCGTTCGGCGCCGCTCAATGTCACCTTCCTGCTGGCGCTGGTCATGGCCTTCCTGGTCTGGCTGCTGATCTGGCGCACCAAGCTCGGCTATGAAATGCGCACCTACGGTCACAGCCCGAAAGCGGCACGCTATGCCGGCATCTCCGAAACCCGCATCATCATCACCGCCATGATGATCTCGGGCGGGCTGGCCGGCATGATGGCACTCAATCCGGTGATGGGCGATCAGCACAATGTCGCCATCGACTTCGTTTCCGGCGCCGGCTTCGTCGGCATCGCCGTGGCGCTGATGGGCCGCCTGCACCCTGTCGGCATCGTGCTGGCGGCGATCCTGTTCGGCATGCTCTACCAGGGCGGCGCCGAACTCGCCTTCGAGATGCCGGCGATCAGCCGCGACATGATCGTCATCATTCAAGGCCTGGTGATCCTGTTTGCCGGTGCCCTCGAGCACATGTTCCGGCCCTACATCCAGGCGCTGTTCGCCTCGTTCAGTCCGCGATCGGTGGGCATGGAAGCGGTCAAGGGGAAAGGTGCCTGAGATGGATGTGTTCAACGCGATCATCCAGACACTGGACTCCACCATCCGCCTTTCGGTGCCGCTGCTGCTTGCCTGCCTCGCCGGCCTCTATTCGGAACGCGCCGGCATCTTCGACATCGGTCTCGAAGGCAAGATGCTGGTCGGCGCCTTCGCCGGTGCGGCCGCCGCTTCCGTGTTCCATTCGGCCTTTCTCGGCCTCGGCATGGCGATCCTGATCTCGGTCGCCTTTGCCATGATCCACGGTTTTGCCTCGATCACCCATCGCGGCAACCAGATCGTCTCCGGCGTGGCGATCAATTTCATCGCCGCCGGCTCGACCATCATCCTCGGCCAGGCCTGGTTTCAGCAGGGCGGGCGCACGCCGGCGCTGCAACCGGGCGAGCGCTTCGAGGCCATCACCTTGCCGGGCGCCGAGGCCATCCGCGGCGTTCCGATCATCGGACCGATCTATGCCGAGCTCCTGTCGGGCCACTCGATCCTGGTCTATCTTGCCTTCCTGATGGTGCCGTTCACCTGGTGGGTGCTGTTTCGCACCCGTTTTGGCCTCAGGCTGCGCGCCGTAGGCGAGAACCCGGCCGCCGTCGATACTGCCGGCATATCGGTCGCCTGGCTGCGCTACAGGGCGCTGATCTGCACCGGCATCCTCACCGGCATTGCCGGCGCCTACCTGTCGATGGTGCAAAATGGCGGCTTCGTGAAGGACATGACCGCCGGCAAGGGCTACATCGCGCTGGCAGCCCTGATCTTCGCCAAGTGGAAGCCGGTCAACGCCATGTTCGCCTGCCTTCTGTTCGGCTTCCTGGACGCGGCGTCGATCCGCCTGCAGGGATCACCGCTGCCCATCATCGGCAAGGTGCCGGCGCAGTTCATGCAGGCGCTGCCCTACATCCTCACCGTCATTCTGCTCGCCGGCTTCATCGGCAAGGCAATCCCGCCACGCGCCGGCGGCGTACCTTATGTCAAGGAACGTTGAGCGGCAGGTCGGCTTTGCGCCGGGTTTTGAACACGATCATCGGAGAGAACACCTGAATGTCGCATGATCTGTTCGAGGCCGCCAAGGCCGCCATGGCCAGGGCCTACGCGCCCTATTCTAAGTTTCCGGTCGGCGCTGCCTTGCGAACCGAGGACGGGCGCGTCTTTACCGGCGCCAACATCGAAGTCGCCTCCTATCCGGAAGGCTGGTGCGCCGAGACCACTGCGCTCGGCCACTACATCATGGGCGGCGGCGGCAAGATCGTGGAAATCGCCGTCATCGCCGAACGCATGGCGAAATGCTCGCCTTGCGGCGGCTGCCGGCAGCGGCTGGCCGAATTCTGCCGGCCGGAAACAAAGCTCTATCTCTGCGACAATGCAGGTGTGGCCGAGACCGTGACCATGGGCGACATGCTGCCTTACGGCTTCCGCGGCGATATTTTGAAATGAGCAATGGGCGCAAATGAACAGCTGGCAGCGATGACGGAAAAAGCCCTGGATCATCTCGTCGAAAGGCTGGACGGCTTGGCGCCCGCCACGGCACTGGTGCTCGGTTCGGGCCTCGGCGGTCTGGTCGACCAGATCGAGGGCCCGATCCGCATCTCCTATGCCGACCTGCCCGGTTTTCCCAGAAGCGGTGTCACCGGACATGCCGGCGAGGTGGTGGCGGGGCTGTTTGCCGGCGCGCCGGTGCTGATGCTGTCGGGCCGCGCCCATTACTACGAGCACGGCGTTGCCGCGGCGATGCGGCCGGTGCTGGAAGTGCTTGCCGGCATCGGCATCACGAAACTGATCCTCACCAATGCCGCCGGTTCGGTCGATCCGGACATGCCGCCGGGCTCGGTGATGCTGATATCGGACCACATCAATTTCTCGGGCACCAATCCGCTGATCGGCGAACCAAGCGACCGGCGTTTCGTCGGCCTGACTGAAGCCTATGATGCCGGCATCCGCCAGGCCATCGAGCGGGCGGCAAATGCGACCGGCACCACCCTGTACAAGGGCGTCTATATGTGGTTCTCCGGCCCATGCTTCGAAACGCCGGCCGAGATCCGCATGGCGCGCATCATGGGCGCCAATGCGGTCGGCATGTCGACCGTACCGGAGGTCATTCTCGCCCGCTTCCTAGGACTGCGCGTCGCCGCCTGTTCGGTCATCACCAATTTGGCGGCCGGCATGACCGGGGCCGAGCTATCGCACCAGGAGACCAAGGACATGGCACCGGTCGGCGGCGCGCGGCTGGCGACGATCCTGCAGCGCGTGTTCCGCGACGGACTGCTGGAGATCTGATGCTTCCCCAGGAAATCATCCGCCGCAAGCGCGATGGCCTCAGGCTGTCGGAAGAGGAGATCGCCGGCTTCGTCGCGGGCGTGACGTCGGGCGCCGTCACCGATGGCCAGGCCGGCGCCTTCGCCATGGCGGTGTTCTTCAACGGCATGAACCGCGACGAGGCCGTGGCGCTCACGCTGGCGATGCGCGATTCCGGCGATGTGCTCGACTGGTCGGACCTGCCCGGCCCGGTCACCGACAAGCATTCGACCGGCGGCGTCGGCGACAATGTCTCGCTGATGCTGGCGCCGATCGTCGCCGCCTGCGGCGCCTATGTACCGATGATCTCGGGCCGCGGCCTTGGCCACACCGGCGGCACGCTGGACAAGATGGATGCCATTCCCGGCTACATCAGCCAGCCCGACGTCGCGCTGTTTCGCAAGGCGGTGCTCGAAACAGGCTGTGCCATCATCGGCCAGACCGCCGACCTCGCGCCCGCCGATCGACGGCTCTACGCGATCCGCGACGTCTCCGGCACGGTCGAATCGGTGCCGCTGATCACCGCTTCGATCCTGTCGAAGAAGCTGGCGGCCGGGCTGCAATCGCTGGTGCTCGACGTCAAGGTCGGCAACGGCGCCTTCATGGAAAAATCGCGCGACGCCACCGCACTCGCCAACAGCCTGGTTGAGATCGCCAACGGCGCCGGACTAAAGGCTTCGGCGTTGATCACCGGCATGAACGAGCCCTTGGCGTCGGCCGCCGGCAACGCCGTCGAGGTGCGCAACGCCGTTGATTTCCTCACCGGCCGGTATCGTGACCGTCGGCTCGAGGACGTGACGCTGGCGCTGGCCGCCGAAATGCTGCAGTCGGCCGGGCTGGTGTCGTCCAACCAGGATGGCATGCGGCGCGCCACCGAGACACTCGCCAGCGGCCGCGCCGCCGCCACCTTCGCACGCATGGTGGCCGCGCTTGGCGGCCCCGCCGATTTCATCGAGAAACCGGAAAAGTATCTGCCGGCGGCGGCGATCGAATTTGCCGTCAAGGCGACCGCAAACGGCTTCGTCACCGGCATCGCCACCCGCGATATCGGGCTCGCCGTGGTCGGCCTGGGAGGTGGACGCACGCGGCCGGACGACAGGATCGACCCCGCGGTCGGCATCACCAGGCTGTTGCCGGTCGGTGCGGAGGTTGGGATCGGCGAGCCGCTGGCGCTGATCCATGCCCGCTCATCGGCCGATGCCGAGGCCGCCGCGGCTACCGTGCTTTCGGCCTATACGGTCGGCGCCTCGAAGCCGCCCGCCGACAAGTCGGTCATCCGGCGGATTCTGCCGCGCGGTTGAAGCAATTTCAGGAAAAGTGTGGACCGGTTTTCCCGGGAAAGCGCATAGCGCTTTCCCTTGGAAATTGCGGCAAACGAATAGCCTTACTGGACGAGCAGCAGCGTGCCGTTCTCGACCTGGTATTTGTCGAGCCGGTTGAGGAAGCTCATGCCGATCAGATTGGTGCGCAGCGCCCTGTCGTCGAGCACGATGGTCTGGACGTCATTGACCGTGATGTTGCCGATCTGCAGGCGGTCGATCATGGCCACGGCCGCCTTGATGGTGCCGTTGGCGGTGTTGACCTCGTGACTGAAGTCCGAAGCGTTCAGCGACAAGCCGATCTTGCGTGCCGTCGACATGTTGATGGCGACCAGCGTGGCGCCGGTGTCGATCATGCCGTCGACCTGGCGCCCGTTGAACTTGAAAGCCGATGAGAAATGTCCGCGCTCGTCTGCCGCGACGACCACCTTGCGGCCCATCGGCAGCGGTGCCGCGGGCTTGTTGGGCACCGATGCCAGATTGACGTCTGGTTGGGCTTCGACCGCTTGTTTGCCCGGCACCGCCGACCTCAGCAGGTTTTCGACGAGTTGCGGATTGGACTGGTACACAATCGGTATCGATGCCGATGAACCGGCGAAAACGGCGAGGATGAGAAGTTTGCGCAGCATGGATCGGCCTCGCCGCATGACCCCGGAAATCGGGATCGATTTCGGAAAGGCTCACGCGCAAATCAAAATGCTACAGCGTCCTTTGCGCGTCCGAAATGGACGCGCGGCGCCGTAGTGACAGCCGATCGTTAGACCCGGATGGTGTTTGCCGCTTTAACGCGCGCCAAAACCGCGCCTTTGCGTAAACATTTGGTAAATCGCACCAGGTGACTTTGCCTGGTATTACTTGGTCCCGTACATGCGGTCGCCGGCGTCGCCGAGGCCGGGCATAATGTAGCCCTTCTCGTTGAGCTGGCGGTCGATCGAAGCGGTGAAGACGGGAACGTCCGGATGCGCCTTGAGAAAGCGTTCGATGCCTTCGGGCGCCGCCAGCAGGCAAAGGAAACGGATGTTGGTGGCGCCGCGCTCTTTCAGCTTGTCGATCGCCGCGATCGCCGAATTGGCGGTGGCCAGCATCGGATCGACGACGATCACCAGCCGGTCGGCGAGATCGCTCGGCGCCTTGAAGAAATATTCGACCGCTTCCAGCGTTTCGTGATCGCGGTAGAGACCGACATGGGCGACGCGGGCCGCCGGAACCAGGTCGAGCAGGCCTTCCAGCAAGCCGTTGCCGGCGCGCAGCACGGAGGCAAAGACCAGCTTCTTGCCCTCAAGCGTCGGCGCTTCCATGGTTTCCATCGGCGTCTCGATGGTCGTCGTCGTCAGTTCGAGGTTGCGGGTGACCTCGTATCCGAGCAGCAGCGAGATTTCGCGCAGCAGCCGGCGAAAGCCGGCCGTCGAGGTTTCCTTCTTGCGCATGATGGTCAGCTTGTGCTGGACAAGCGGGTGGTCGACGACGGTGACGCCCTGCATGGTGTTCTCCTGATGCCTGCGCCCGAAAATGCGCGCATGGCCCTTTCGGACGCGCCGCGCTTCAAGCTGCCTGAGCGAACCCTAGCGGCAATGCGCCGGCCAAGGAACCGCTTGGCCCGCACCGACCACAGCTTTGTCGGCGGAAATCAGCGTGCCGCGCTGTTCAACCGGGCAAGAAGCGCGGTCTTCGTCTTTCTATCGACGAAAGCGGCTTCGATGGCGGTGCGGGTGACGACGGCCAGCGCCTTTTCGTTCATCGAGAAATGCTCGGCGGCAATGTCGTATTCCCGCTTCAGCGAGGTCCAGAAATAGGGCGGATCGTCGGAATTGAGCGTCACCTTGCAGCCGGCCGCCTGCAGGGCCGGAAATGGATGATCGGCGAAACTGTCGAACACCTTGAGCGCGATGTTAGAACCGGGGCAGCATTCCAGCACGACGCCCTCGTCGGCGATGCGCCGGACGAGGTCCGGGTTCTCGATGGCGCGCACGCCATGGCCGATGCGGGACGGACGGATATGATCGAGCGCCGCCTGGACGGTCTCCCAGCCCGTCAATTCGCCGGCGTGGATGGTGATGCCGAGCCCGGCCTCGCGGGCGATCTCGAAAGCCCTGACATAGTCCTCCATATCGCCGATGCGCTCATCGCCGGCGACGCCGAAACCGGTGACCAGCGGATGCCCGCAGCGCGCCGCAAAGCGCGCCGCCTGCTCGATCGACTCGACGCCGACATGGCGCACGCCGGTGACGATCATGCGGCCCTCGATGCCGGTCTTGGCCTTGGCGCGGGCCATGCCTTCGCCGAGCGCATCGGTATAGGCCTTGGGCGACAGGCCGGCCTTTTTCGCGTGGTCCGGCGAGGTGAACACCTCGGAATAGATGGCGCCATCGCGAGCGAGACTGGTCAGATAATGGTCGGCCAGCCGCGCATAGTCCTCCTCGGTCCGGAACAGATCGGCGGAAAAATCATAAGCCGCCAGGAAGGAGGTGAAGTCATGCCAGACGAAGGAACCGTTCTGGATATAGGGCGAGGTGTCCTTGCCGTATTTCTGCGCCTGGCGGATGACGAGTTCGGGCGCCGCTGCCCCTTCGATGTGGCAGTGCAGTTCCGCTTTCAAAGGCATTCAACCATCCCGTCGGTCCGTCCAGGTCTCGAAAACCCGCCACCTGGAAGCGCGGCTGAACACCGCGCCTTAAACAATAGCGCCCGCACCATCGATCGGCTATGGTCCCGCCGGTTTTATGACGGATCAAAAAAATGTCAGTTGAGAGAACCACGGCCGCGGGCGGCATGGAAACCTCCTATGGTTTCAAGCGTGTAGGGGCTGGCGACAAGCAGTCCCTGGTCAACGATGTTTTCCACAAGGTCGCCAACCGCTACGACCTGATGAACGATCTGATGTCGGCCGGCCTGCACCGGCTGTGGAAGGACGCCATGGTCACCTGGCTCAATCCTCCCAAAAGGATCGGCTGGCGCGTGCTGGACGTTGCCGGCGGCACCGGCGACATCGCCTTCCGCATCGTCGATGCCAGCCACGGCAATGCCCATGCCACCGTGCTCGACATCAATGGCTCGATGCTGGCTGTCGGCCGCGACCGGGCCGAAAAGAAGGGCCTGTCCGGCAACACCGATTTCGTCGAGGCCAATGCCGAGGAACTGCCCTTTGCCGATGCCACATTCGACGCTTACACCATCGCTTTCGGCATCCGCAACGTGCCGCGCATCGAGGTGGCCTTGGGCGAAGCGTTTCGCGTGCTGAAGCCCGGCGGGCGCTTCCTGTGCCTGGAGTTTTCCGAGGTCGAGATGCCGCTTCTCGACAAGGCCTACGAAGCCTGGTCGTTCAACGCCATTCCAAAGATCGGCAAGATGGTCACTGGCGACGGCGAACCCTATTCCTATCTGGTCGAATCGATCGCCAGGTTTCCCAATCAGCAGAATTTCGCGACGATGATTTCCCGCGCCGGCTTCGACCGCGTTTCCTTCCGCAACTACTCCGGCGGTATTGCAGCACTTCATTCGGGCTGGAAGCTTTGAGGCCGGGCCGCATTTCTCACAACCGACGCGTGCTATGCCGGTTCAAAGAGCCGGCAGGATTGGCGCTGCCATGAGCAATGTCAGTGCAGGATTCCGGCTCGTAAGGGCCGGCTGGGTGCTGGTCCGCGAGGGTGTCGTCGCCGCTCTGCCGGGTGAGGAACTGTCCGGCCTGCCGAAGTTCGGATGGCGGATGGCGCGGCTGTTCACCCGCCGCCGCGCGCTGGCCTATGAGCGCAGCGACCGGCTGGCCAAGGCGGTCGTCCGGCTCGGTCCATCTTATGTAAAGCTCGGCCAGTTCCTGGCGACACGGCCCGACGTCGTCGGCAACGACATGGCGCTCGATCTCGCCACGTTGCAGGACAAGATGCACACCTTCCCCCGGGCCGAGGCCATCGCGGCGATCGAGGCTTCGCTCGGGCGCAAGATCGGCGATCTCTATACGCAATTCGGCGACCCGGTCGCCGCCGCCTCCATCGCCCAGGTCCATGCCGCCGACGCTGTCCATGACGGCATTGCCACCAAGGTGGCGGTCAAGGTGATCCGGCCCGGCGTGCGCCGCCGTTTCTTCCAGGATCTCGAAAGCTATTTCCTCGCCGCTCGCCTGCAGGAGAAATACATCCCCTCGTCCCGCCGGCTGCGGCCGGTCGAGGTCACCCAGACGCTGGCGCAGACCACCAAGATCGAGATGGATCTTCGCCTCGAGGCGGCGGCTCTCTCGGAGCTCGGCGAAAGCACCAGGGATGACCCCGGCTTTCGCGTGCCGTCCGTCGACTGGGAGCGCACCGGCCGCGACGTCTTGACCATGGAATGGGTCGACGGCGTCAAGATGAACGACATTGCCGGCCTGGAAGCCGCCGGCCACGATTTGAAGGCGATCGCAGCCAACCTCATCCAGTCGTTCCTGCGCCACACCCTGCGCGACGGCTTCTTCCATGCCGACATGCATCCGGGCAATTTGTTCGTCGAGGCAAACGGCACCATCGTTGCCGTCGATCTCGGCATTGCCGGCAGGCTCGGCAAGAAGGAGCGCCGCTTCCTCGCCGAAATTCTCTACGGCTTCATCACGCGCGACTATCTGCGTGTCGCCGAGGTCCATTTCGAGGCCGGCTATGTGCCGCGCCAGCACAATGTCGCAGCCTTCGCGCAGGCGATCCGGGCGATCGGGGAGCCGATCCATGGCCAGCCGGCCGAGACCATCTCGATGGCCAAGCTTCTGACGCTGCTGTTCGAGGTCACCGAACTCTTCGACATGGCGACGCGGCCCGAATTGATCCTGTTGCAGAAGACCATGGTGGTGGTCGAGGGCGTGGCGCGCACGCTCGACCCGGCCTTCAACATGTGGAAGACGGCCGAGCCGGTGGTCGGCGACTGGATATCAGGTAATCTTGGGCCGCGTGGCATGATGATCGATGCGCGTGACGGCGCCCGGGCGCTGCTCACCCTGGCCCGCCAGATTCCCGAGCTTGCGGCGCGCACCGACCGGCTGTCGCGCGAGATCGACCTGATGGCCGAGCACGGCCTGCGCTTCGACGAGACCACCGCCGACGCCATCGGCAAGGCCGAGGCGCGCTACAGCCGCTCCGGCCGCTGGGCACTCTGGGTAATTGCGCTGACGCTGGTCTATATCGCCTGGAAGATCATCTGAGTGCAGGCAATGACAGCAATGCTGTCATTGCAGTCGGAAATCGAGATCGCTATATTCTACGTAGGAGTGTGCATATGGCGAGGATTACCGTCCGCAATCTGGAAGACCATGTCATGCGGCGGCTACGCGAGCGCGGCGCCGCGCGGGGCGTTTCCATGGAGCAGGAAGCGCGGGACGTGCTCGCCGCATCCGTTGGGCTGCCGACCACAAAAGGGTTCGACCGAACGGGTTTGGCATCTGGGGAAAGACCCAAGGATCAATCAATCGCAAGAATGCAGGAATAGCCATGGGCACCCTGACGATCCGCAATCTCGACGAGGATTTGAAGCAAAGGCTGCGCGAGCAGGCCGCCAGACATGGCGTGTCAATGGAGCAGGAGGCAAGAACCCTGTTGTTGAAGGATGTAGCGGCAGTCAACAAGCACGACGACGATGTCGTCACGGCAGAGGAAATCCTCGAATTCGGTCGACGATTGCGAAAAGTGGACTTCGATCAGAAAAAACTAACGGATGAGCTCTGGTCCTTCATCGAGGAGGACTGACTGTGGTGATCGACACCTCCGCGATTTTGGCCATCCTCAAGCAGGAGCCTGATGCACCGGTGATAGCCCAGCGCCTCGCCGGAAATCAGCTGATGTTTATGAGCGCCGCGACCCTGATGGAATGTGGCACGGTCGTCGTCGGACGTTATGGGGCGGCCGGCACAGCTGAGTTGAGAGGCCTTCTAGAAAGACTGAAAGTCACGATCGTCGCTCTCACTGCCGAACATGCACAGGCCGGCATTGAAGCCTATGCCCTCTATGGCCGCGGCACTGGCCA
Source organism: Mesorhizobium sp. WSM4822 (assembly GCF_055811155.1). NCBI lineage: Bacteria > Pseudomonadati > Pseudomonadota > Alphaproteobacteria > Hyphomicrobiales > Phyllobacteriaceae > Mesorhizobium > Mesorhizobium sp. WSM4822. The sequence goes on from NZ_JBVVQM010000002.1 coordinate 483,058, forward strand.
TCCCGCCAAACTCAACATGGGCGACTGTTTTTCCTACGCCCTCGCCAGGACGCGAAACCTGCCGCTGCTTTTCAAGGGCAATGATTTCATCCATACCGATATCGAACCGGCGCTGAAGCCGGCATGACACTCGATAAGAACTGGTCTTGGGCATGAGCCTCTCCGGCAAGCGCATCCTGCTCATCATCGGCGGCGGCATCGCCGCCTACAAGGCGTTGGATCTCATCCGCCGGCTGCGCGAGCGCGGGGCCGCGGTTCGGGTGGTCATGACATCGGCCGCGCAGGAATTCATCACCACGCTGTCGGCCGGCGCGCTCTCCGCCGACCATGTCTTTACCGAACTGTTCGACCGCCAGGACGAGCACGATGTCGGCCACATCAGGCTGTCGCGAGAGGCCGATCTGCTGGTGGTGGCGCCCGCCACCGCCGACCTGATGGCCAAGCTCGCCAATGGCCACGCCAACGATCTGGCCTCCACCGTGCTCATCGCCACCGACAAGCCGGTGTTGATGGCGCCGGCCATGAACCCCAGAATGTGGGCGCATCCGGCTACCCGCCGCAACCGCGCGACACTCCAGAAAGACGGTGTCATCTTCGTCGGTCCGGCCAGGGGTGAGATGGCCGAAAGCAATGAAGCGGGCGAAGGCCGCATGGCCGAGCCGCTGGAGATCGTCGCCGCGATCGAGGCACTGCTCGACGTCGGCCCGAAGCCGCTGTCGGGGCGCAGGATCATCGTCACCTCCGGGCCCACGCATGAGCCGATCGACCCGGTGCGCTATATCGCCAACCGTTCGTCCGGCAAGCAGGGCCATGCCATAGCGGCGGCACTGGCCAGGCTCGGCGCCGATGTGCGCCTCGTCTCCGGCCCTGTCGGCATTGCCGATCCGGCTGGCGTGAAGACCATCCATGTCGAACGTGCGCAAGAGATGCGCGACGCGGTGGAACAGCTGCTGCCTGCCGACGCGGCGGTGTTCGTCGCCGCCGTTGCCGACTGGCGAACCGAAAATTCAGCCGGTGAGAAGATCAAGAAGGTGGCCGGCGAAGGGCCGCCGGTGCTGCGCATGGTCGAAAATCCCGACATTCTCACCGGCGTCGGCCATCACAGCCAGCGACCCGGCCTGGTTATCGGCTTCGCCGCCGAGACGCAGGATCTCCTGCGCAACGCCGAGGCCAAACTCAAGAAAAAAGGCGCCGATCTCATCGTCGCCAACGACGTGTCGCAGGGAAGCGGCGTCGGTTCTTCGGGCGTGATGGGCGGCGATCGCAACCGGGTGCGGATCGTGTCAAAGGCTGGCGTCGAGGAATGGCCGGAGATGAGCAAGGACGATGTGGCGGCGCGGCTCGCCGCCTTGATCGCCGAAAGGCTTAAAACCATCATCGTTTGAACCGACGCAGAGACGTTCTGAGGCAGTGACGCACTGCCCTGCCGCGAGACGACATTCAGGCAGCGCTTTAAGTCCTGCGGCTCTACCTCAATTGGTCAAAAGCTGCGCGGTTCGGGCAAGCGCGCCGGCGAAGCCGTTGAGCGGAATGGAAAAGTTCACCGCTTGTCCGGTATCTGCCGCGAAAGCGTCGATCTTCAGTGTGGTGCCTGATTTCAGCAGCGGCGTGACAGTCGCATCGAACACCACCGGCACCAGACAGCCGACGACCTGGCAGGTGTTGAACGCCAGGCTGCCGTCCAGCTTCTGATCGTCGATGGTCAGGCTGACCCCCTTGGCCAGCGCCAGGCCGAACGGCAACGCAAGCGTGCCCGTGGCATCCTCGCCGGTCTTGCTCGACAGCTCGATCGCCAGCAGCCGCTGATTGCTTTGCTTGTTGAATTGCTGATGCGACAGGCTGCAGGTCTTGGCCGTGCCCGATATCTGGCAATTGACCGTCCAGTCGCCGTGGGTTTCAGACAGTGCCGACGCGCCGCCGGGCAACTGCGGCGCATCTGCGGCAGCGGGTGCCGCGACCGCCTTGTCGCTCTTGGTTTGCGCCGCCACGGCCGCCACGCCGACGGTGCAGGCAACACCCAGCATCGCCACGAAATACGCGTACTTCCTCATCAAGATCCCTCCCGCCCGGCTCCGCCTCGGGCCAGCTAGAAACTGACCTTGAGAGACGCGCTGATCGCGTTCTGTTTAACCGTTTCGCCGAAGGCGCCATTATATCTGACGGACATGCCGACGCCATTGACGCCGTTCAGCTCAAGGCCGGCGCCGACCCGATAGAGCGGCGAATCGACGGCCTCCGTCAAGTGCAATGCGGGGTTGCCAGGCAGATTCTCCGCCGCCGCGAAGCGACCTTCGATTTCCCACTCCTTGTCGGAAAACTCCACGCCAGCCTTGCCGTAGACGCGAAGGCTGGCAATGTCGCTGAGTGCAATGTCGGTACCGATCTCGAAAGCCGGCGTCGCCGAATAATACATGTTGGCGCTGCCGTCGAAGTTGAAGGCGGCAACCGAGCCCACTTCCTTGCCGGAAACACGCAGCCAGCGCGCGTCGAACTGCAGGGTCGGCTGCAGGTAGAAAACACCCATCTCCTGCGTTATGCCGAGCCGCGCCGAACCGCCGAACTGGGCGGTTTTCTGCGTGTAGGTGACACTGTTGCCGATGCCAGGCAGCAATGCCTCCGGCAGATAATCGCCGATCAGCGTTTCGCCCGGAATGAAGGCCACCTGATCGAGATGCGTATCGCGCTCGCCCTTGAAGGAGCCGGTGCCGCCGCCGACTGCGAAGTCGATGAAGTAGTTCTTGTCGGCATATTTCGCCAGCGCATACGCCTGCCAAGATTCGCCTGTCGTGGCCGACAGCAATTCGCCGTTGAAATCGATCTTCGAGTCGAATTCGGTCCGGCCTATCGTTGCGCCGAGCGACCAGTGCTGGCTGACCTCGCCAATGCCGCCAAGCGACATCGTCTTCATGACGTCGTCTCGGCTGGTGGTGCCGGCCCCAGCGTCGCGGCTGTACTCGGCTTGCGGACTGATCGACGCCCAGACACAGCGTCCGTCGGGATCCTTGTAGGCGGGAACGCCGGTGCATTCGCGCGCCGCCTCCAGCATGATGTCCGTGGAGCGGTTGATCATCTCGAATGTGTGCACGGCATAGTGCGGCGTCAGCCGCGCCAGGGCCGAGCCGAGCTCCATTTCATCGGGCAGGAAGCGCAGCATGTTGATCAACAGCGCCATCGGATTGTCTGGGCTCGAAGAAGCCTCGACATCATCGAGATACTGCGCCATCTGGAAGACGCCGGGATCGGTCGTGCCGGAGTTAGGATCCTGTGCCAACTCCAGGAAAGTCGGATTGTCGGCATAGAGAACCAGATCCGTTCCGCCGACCACCTTGGTCAGGAAATTGAAGCCGACCGCCGGATGCAGCGTCGTGGGCGTGATGCCGGAATCGGTCATCGCCGATCCGGTGGCCAGCACATATTCGGCGAACAATTTGTCGATCGACAGGAAATTCAACGGCGCTTCACCATCGAAGTCTCCGGCCACCGTTAGTGCCAGGGCATCCGTGATCTGGTTGTTGAGATCGACGTCGGTGACGAAGTCGCCCGAGAATATCTGCGTGAAGCCTCCCGTGACATCCACTTTGGCCACGACGCCGATGCCCTGATTGGTAAACAGCCCGTCATTGGTGAACTTGCCGCCGCCGAGATCGATGGTCTTGAGGCCGACCATCGAGGCGTCGGCGATATTGTGGAAGCTGTTCGTGCCGCCGCCGAGGTCCATGTTGCCGATCACCCGTCCGAGCGTGTCGGCGCTCTTCGAATTCTCCACATGGTCATCGCCCGATGTGCCGGTGATAGCCAGTGGGCTGAAATCGTCCAGAAGCGATTCCAGGATCGCATTCGTCGGCACGACGGGACCGGGCGCCAACAGGAAGGCTTGGAATGCCTGAAATTGCGACGCCTGGATGATGAAACTCGGCGTTGCCCCCATCGCATAGAGCAGGCTGTGGTTGTTCAGCGTGTTGTCTGCGCCCCCGACAAGCATCGCCGCCACGCCGGTTCCGGCACCGCCGATCGTGTACTGGCCATTCAGGTTGATGGTGATGTTGCCCTTGGCGCCCTTGGCCGTGCTCTCGCCATAGACAGCCACGGAATCGGCACCTTGCGCGAACAGGCTGTCACCCGCCGTCAGATCGACCGCATGGGCATTGCCGTCGCCTGTCGCGCTCTGGCCGAACATCGCATACGAACTTGCGCCCTTGACCCAGACCTGGCTGTCCGTGCTAGCGGCCGACGCCGCAGCGTCGCCGATACCACCTTGCGAGCCAGCCGCCGACTGGCCCATGGCCAGCGAATCCATGCCGCCGGCGCCACCGCCACCGCCCACCGCCTGGGCAACGACGCCGTGGCCACGGTCGCCATCGGTCTCAATGGCGCCGGACTGGATGATGGTTACCTTGCCGCCGGTGCCCTTGGTGCCACCAGGCGTGTTGAAGCCGATGGCGTTTGGCCCGCCGCCGTCGTCGTCGGCGCCAAAGCGGCCGAAACCGGCACCACCGATGCCGCCGCCGCCACCGACCGACTGCGCGATGATGGCGATGGAATCCTTGCCCGTCGTCGTGATCGTGCCGGTGCGGATGACGGTAACATCGCCGCCATCGCCGCCATTGCCGCCGAGACCGCCAATGGCCAACGCATTCGAGCTCTTGCCCTTGGCGTCGCCGCCATAGCCGCCACCGCCGCCGACCGATTGCGCGACCACGCCATGCGCGCGCTCGCCATGGGTAATGATGGTGCCGGAAACCGTGACATCGACCTTGCCGCCATTGCCGCCATTGCCGCCGAAGCCGCCAAGCTGCAGCGCGACCGACTCGTCTCCCGCCGTGTCGGCCGATACCACGCCGCCATAGCCGCCGCCGCCGCCGACGGACTGGGCGAAGATGCCGAGCGCCCCATCCTTCCAGGTTTCGATGATGCCGTCATTGTTGACCGTGACATGGCCGCCATTGGAGCCGTCGCCGCTCGGCAGAGAAATCGCGCCGCCGATCGTCATGTCGGCCTCCGAAGCGTTGGCCGCGGCACCCGAAGCACCGCCGCCACCGCCTACCGATTGCGCGAAAATGCCGTGCGAAAGATAGCCGAGCGTGGTGATCTTGCCATGATTGTCGACGATTACGTCGCCACCGCTGCTGCCCCCACCGCCCAGCCCGCCGATCGCCAGCGTCACCGACGTTTCCGCGCTGCCTGTCTCGGTCGAGCCGGCGCCCGCCGCGCCACCGCCACCGCCCACCGATTGCGCGAAGATGCCATGCGAATTATCGCCCTTGGTCAGGATCTCGCCCGACCCGAAATTCGTCACATGAACGGTTTCGCCACTCTTGCCGCCGGTGCCGCCGGCGCCGCCGAGGCTCAAGGTTATGGCCACATTGGAGTCCTTGGCCGAGGTGCCCGAAGCGCCGCCGACGCCGCCGCTGCCGCCGATCGACTGCGCCAGTATGCCGTGCGAATAGGCCTTCTCGGTCTGGATCCAGCCGCTGTTTTCGACATTGACCTTACCGCCATTACCACCAACGTTGCCGGACCCGCCCAGTGACAGGTTGACACTGACTTCCGATTCATCGGTATGACCGGTGCTTTCGCCGGCGCCACCGGCGCCACCGCCGCCACCCACCGACTGTGCGAAGATGCCAATGGAACGCTCCTGCTGGGTCCAGATGCCGGCCGTGGCGAGATTGAAGACGTCGACTTGGAAAGCGCTGCCACCGCCGCCGCCTGCCCCGCCAAGCGCCCCACCGATCGCATATTTACCCAATACGCCCGATGTCGCCGAGCCGCCGACACCACCACCGCCGCCGATCGAGTTGGCGCTGATACCATACGAATCGGCGCCGTCGGTCACGATCGGGCTCCGGTTGGTAACAGAGACCGTGCCGCCATTGCCGGCACCACCCGCGGCGAGGCCGATCGCCGCGCCGATGCCGACGGACGTCTCGCCTTCGCTGCCTCCGCCAACGATCTCCTCGTCGGTCGAAGCCGCGCCGCCGCCGCCGCCGCCGCCGCCGACCGACATCGCCAGGATACCGATGGAGTTGAAGCCCTGGGTCCGGATTATCCCGGAATTGTCGACATGCACGCCGGCGCCGATGACGTTGTTGCCGTCATCCAGGCGGAACAACGCCGCATCGTTGCCGGAGCCGCCCGAACCGCCAATGCCGACATTGACGGTGACACTCGTCTCGCTGGTGCCGCCAAGGTGGAACGCCTTGGCGTTGCTCGATCCGCCCATGCCGCCGCCGCCGCCCAGCGATTGCGCGACGATGCCTGAGGAGAAATCGCCCTTGGTCGTCAAATTGCCGGTGTTGATCACGTCGACCGCGCCGGAGATATTGCCGGTGCCGCCCCCGCCTCCGACGGTCACATTGGCCGCAACGTTGACGCCTTGGCCGCCGCCCAGATCGGCGGTCGCACCGTTGGTCGAGCCGCCATTGCCGCCGCCGCCGCCGATCGACTGCGCAAGGATCGCCGCGCTCATGTCGCCATCCGTCTGCACCGTCATGGCATTGTGGACGAGCACATCGTCGCTGACATTGCCGTCGCCGCCGCCGCCGCCGATGCTCACGGTCGCGTTGACGCTGACATTGACGCCGTAACCGCCAGCCGCCGCCCAGGAATCGCCGCCATTGCCGCCGCTGCCGGCAACCGACTGGGCAAGAATGCCGCCAGCCTGGTAACCCTTGGTGACTATGCTGCCGCCGCCGCTGAGGCCGGTATCGACGATCACCAGGTCACTGCGGCCACCGTCGCCGCCCCAGCCGCCGACCGTCACGCCGAGGCTGACATTGACGCCGTTGCTGACCGAGCCGGCCATCGTGGCCGCACGGCCGCCATTGCCGCCGCCGCCGCCAATCGACTGTGCCACGATGCCGCCCGAGCCGACCGCGTCGGTGTCGGCGATGATGTTGCCGTCCGCCCTGACCGTAACCTTGCCGCCAGGGCCGCCATCGCCGCCCTCGCCGCCAACCGAAACGCCGACCGCTGCCGATGCGTAGAAACCGGCGCTGAAGGCTCCGGAATAGGCATTGCCGCCATTGCCGCCGCTACCGCCGACCGATTGCGCCAGGATGGCCTTCGCGCCCGCGCCGCCGACGTGGATGTCGCCCTTGTGGGTGACGGTAACCTGATCGCTCAGGTTCGCATCGCCGCCGCCGCCGCCGATCGCGACGCCAGCCGCACCGAATATACCAACCGCGACCGCACCGGCGCTGCCGCCATTGCCGCCGCCGCCGCCGACCGATTGCGCCAGGATGCCGTGCGCGAGCGCGCCTTTGGTGGTTATGTTTGCGGTGTTTTTGACCTCGACCTGGCCACCTGCCCCGCCAGCGCCGCCCTGGCCACCGACAGCGACGGCCGCAAAGGCACCACCGGCGCCCGCCAAGCCTCCATCACCACCTGAACCACCGACCGACTGCGCGAAGATGCCGATCGAGAGGTCCCTGTCAGTGGTGATCCGAGCCGTATTTTCGACATAGACTTTCTGGCTGCCACCACCGGAACTGCCATTGCCGCCCAGCGAGAAGGAAGGTCCGCCAACCGTCACCGCAAAGCCGCCGGAGCCGCCGCCGCCGCCGACCGACTGCGCCATGATGCCGTGCGACTGAATACCTTCGGTCTGGACGACGGCGCCGTTGATGACATCAACGGTCTTGCCGCCGCCACCGCCGGCGCCCTTACCACCGATCCCGATGCCGAGGCCCAGGTTCAGTCCTGCAGAACCGCCGCCCGTGCCGCCGCCACCGCCGATGGATTGCGCGATAATGCCCGTCGAGCGATCGCCGATCGTATGGATCAAGCCGCCGCCAATTGTGGCCCTGACCGTCTCGGCCTCGCCGGCCGCTCCGCCTTTGCCGCCGATGCCGATGGTCGCAGCGATAGCGCCATTGAACGAAAAGCCGCCATTGCCGCCGCCGCCGCCGATCGATTGAATGATCAGGCCAGCGGAGTCGGCGCCGTGGGTTGTGATATTCGTGGTGGTGGAGTTGTAGACGACCTTGCCCGCGGCGCCGCCGCCCGCGCCACTGCCGCCGATGCCGACGGTCAGGCCAAGGCCGACACCGATGACGCCGCCGCCATTGCCGCCGCCGCCACCGATCGATTGCACGATGATACCGGCCGACCTTTCCTTGAAGGTTTCGACCGAACCATTATAGGTCGCATCGACTGCCTTGCCCGCGCCTGCCGCGCCGCCGCCACCACCGATGCCCAGATTGGCGATCGCGCCAAACGTGCCGACGAAGCCGCCATTGCCGCCACCGCCGCCGACCGACTGTACGACGAGGCCGATCGAGTCGGTGCCGCGCGTGATGATCGATTGCTGGCCGCCATTGGCGGTGCGGAAGAACACGTCGCCGCCATCGCCGCCGCCGCTGCCCTTGCCGCCGATTCCAACGCTCGCTCCGAAGAGGGCGCCTTCCACGACAAAGCCGCCATTGCCGCCGCCGCCGCCAAGCGATTGGACGACGATGCCTGCCGACCGGTCCTGCAGGGTTTCGACCGAGCCGCCGGTGGTGACGTCGACTTTCCTGGCGAAGCCGCCTGAACCAGCCGAGCCGCCGACGCCGACAGCCACGAGACCCGCGCCACCGAGAGCGAAGCCGCCATTGCCGCCGCCGCCGCCCACCGACTGGGCGAGGATGCCGATGGAATCGGTGCCGCGCGTCGTGACCTTGGCGTTTGCAATGTTGTAGGTGACCTCGTCTCCGTTGCCGGCCGCGCTGCCGCTGCCGCCGACCGAAACAGACACGATGCCGCCAAGCGCAAAGGCGCCACCGCCATTGCCGCCGCCGCCACCCACCGACTGTGCGAGGATGCCAATGGCCGAACGACCGTTGGTGTCGACCGTCGGACCGGTCGCGGCCTGGTTGACGTTGACGGCTCGGCATTGCCGCCGGTTCCGCCGCCGCCGCCGATCGCGACAGCGACTGCCGGGGCGACCGACAGGGCAAAGCCGCCATTGCCGCCACCACCACCGACCGACTGGGCCAGAACGCCATGCGCGCCATCGCCGCTGCCGTCAGCGCCAGTCGTTATCGTGCCGCCGACATTGGCGATGACAGTCCCGCCCTTGCCGCCGCCGCCGGCTGTGCCGCCGATCGATACGATGCCGGCTGCCCCGCCGCCGTCACCACCGCCGCCGCCGACCGATTCGACCAGCATGCCGATAGCACCCCGACCATCGGTGGTGATGTTGCCGGTGTTGGTACCGGTTGCAGTGGCGCCATCATTGCCCGCGCCGCCGGTGCCACCGCCGCCGAACAGGCCGAAGGCGTCGCCGCCGCCACCACCGCCGCCGCCGACCGACTGCACGGCCATGCCGCTGGCGAAATCACCATGCGTTATGATGCCGCCCGAATTGCTGCCCGTGGCATTTCCGCCCAAAGTGGCGCCGCCGCCATTGCCGCCGCCGCTGACGACCCCGACGCCATCGGCGCCATTGCCACCCACACCACCTGCCGACCGCACCAGCATGCCATAAGAGGCCAATCCCGATGTTTCCACCTTGCCGGCGTTGCTTGCCGATGCGGTGCCGCCGGAAGCACCATCACCGCCGTCACCAGCATCGACGCCGAGACTGACGATGTTGTCACCGCCCTGGCCGCCATTGCCGCCGCTGGCATTGGAGAAAATGCCGTAGGAGAAGTCGCCCGTCGTCGTGATGTCGCTGGTGCCAGACGCAACCGCGTTGGCGTTGCCGCCGGTATTGCCGCTTCCGGCGTCGCCGCCGAGGTTCGCGATCGCCGGAAGGGCGCCGCCGCCACTGCCGCCATTGCCACCGACCGCAGAAGCTTCGAAGCCATGATGTCCCGTGCCGATGGTCGAAATCACAGCGTTGTTGAGAATGTCGACGGATCCACCCACGCCGCCATTGCCGCCCTCACCACCATTGGTTTCAATGGGCGTTCCAGCCAGGCCTTCGCCGCCGTCGCCGCCATCGCCGCCATTGGCAGTGCCGACAAATCCAGATGCGTTGACGTTTATCTGCGGGGTGTTGTTTACGGCTCCAGGAGTCGCATTTGTAATCGATCCGCCGGGATCGCCATTATCGCCATCTGCGTCAAAGCCACCAGGTCCCCTGTCCGGAGCATCCGGGCCGTTCTCGTCTATGACGAACTGAGCATGCGCCGCCGGTATCGGCGGAAAACCCACCAGCGCGGTGGCGCCGAGGAGGACCATCAACCGTCCGGCAATCACACCTGGCCGGCGACGGCGACCCGAGCCAGACGCTTCTTGCGCACGTGCCACCGGTCCAAGTTTGAACAAAGTCCACGCTTGCGCCGCACGAAGCGAACAAGGCGAACTGCCGGGCAGCGCTTGGCGGGCAAGCCCTGCTTGCTGGGATACCTCTGCCACATGGGCATTGGCAGCGTCGATACCGGAACCCGAAACCGCGAATGCGTGTTTGATGGCAAAGCCACCACGCTTTGAAAACAAAGCCATGCACTTACCCCCCGTTTTACGGGGGCGCGCCTCAATGCCTGCTTAAGGCGACGCCACCGCTATGCTCATGCAATTGCAATAAGGATGCCGGCACTGCGCAATAAGGTTCAATGCATTAAAACAGAGCATCCGCATTCCCACTTGCGGAGCTCTGACTCAATTAGAATACATTAACTTATGCCGGATGAAACCGAAAATTTACGTGCGGACACTGACTAAAGCCGCTGACGTTTCATAGTCGTCATATGACGACTATCTGCGGTTCACTGCTGGAATCGCAGAACAAAGCGATCGGACTGCCCGATTTCGTGATGCTCGACCCGCTGGCCATGGCATCGCCGCGCAAACGTCCTATATCAGTGGGCAGAGTTTTTTGCGCGGGAATGAGCGAATGTCGGCACTTCGGCCATCAACGATCTTCACAATGGCAATGCTGGCCACGGCAGTGCTGGCGGGCGTTTGCCTGCCGGCTTCCGCACAAGCGCTCAATTCCGCTACCGGCAACAATGCGCTGATCCGGCAGAACGACCTGCAAATCCTGCAAAACAGGATACAACGGCAGCAATATCAGCAGCAACAACAGCAGAATCGCGCCCAGGACCGCCAGATCGTTCAGCAACCGCCACCGGTCGTGCAGCAGCTCAAGCCAAGCTGCCAGACCCAGATAATCGGCACCACCGCCGTGAGCAATTGCCGCTGACATCAAGGCCTTTTTCGTTTATTTAGCCGACTTAGGTATTTCGGGTGTCTTTCGGCACATGCGAAAGTTTTGGTTTTGCAACGACGCCTTGTCGCGCTATGCGGCATTGCATCGACTGGATCGACGAATGGCAGCCACCAAGAAGAAGGCCGTACGCAAGGCAAAAAAGGGCGAGAGGATCCGCCAGGTGGCGGCTATTCCCTTTCGGCTGACCGCGCGCGGCGACATCGAGGTTATGCTGGTCACGTCGCGTACCACCAGGCGCTTCATCGTCCCCAAGGGCTGGCCGATGAAGGGCAAGAGCGGGCGCAAGGCGGCCACCATCGAGGCACAGGAGGAAGCCGGCGTGCTCGGCAAGACGCTGAAGCAGCCGGCGGGCACCTATTCCTACTGGAAGCGGCTGGCCAATCGCTTTGTCCGCGTCGACGTCATCGTCTTTCTGCTCGAGGTAACGGAGGAATTGGCCGACTGGCAGGAAGCCAAACGACGCCAGCGGGCCTGGCTGGCGCCAGCCGATGCGGCCATGCTCATCGACGAGCCGGATCTTTCAACGCTGGTGAAGACACTGAAGATCCCTCAACCTGTGCCGGTGGACCAGGCGTAAAGCCTCACTCGCCGGGCTCATCGCTTTCGGGAAACGGCCGCACCGGCGTGCCGGTATAGGTCCACAGCCATTCGCGCGGCAGCGGCCCTTTGTTTCGCTCGGCCTGCTGCGACTGCTCCCAGGCATGCGCAAGGATGCCGACCGAGCGCGACAGCACGAAAAGCCCTCGCGTCAGCGCTGGCGGAAAACCGAGTTCGCCATAGATGACGGCGGTGGCGCCATCGATGTTGAGCGGTATTTTTTTCCTCTTGCGTCGCGCGACGTCCGCCTCGATCGCTTCTGCAATATCGACGAAACGTCCATTGACGGCACCGCGCACGGCAAATTCGCGGGTCAGTTCCAGCAAGCGCGGCGCGCGCGGGTCGACGGGATGGAAGCGATGTCCGAGCCCCGGCACATAGCCCTTCTCCTCGGCGAAGAACCGGTCGAGCCGTGTCGAGACCGCTTCATTCAGCGTCATCCCGGCATCGATTGCCACGGCAATGTCACCATAGAAGGAAAGCGCCTGCTCGCCGGCGCCACCGTGCACGTCGCCGAGAACGTTGATGGCCGAGGCCATGGCGCTGTTGATACCGACGCCGCAGGTTGCGGCCATGCGCGCGATGGCGATCGATGGCGCCTGCGGTCCGTGGTCGACGGCGGCTCCCAAGGCAATGCCGAGCAACTCTGCCTGGTCCTCGCCGGGCAGTTCGCCGCGCAGCATCAGCCAGATGACAGCCGGGAAGCTGACGCGGCCGATCAGATCCTGGATCTCGTAGCCGCGCAGCCGGATGACACCAGGCCGCATCTCGATGATGTCGGTCTGCCACCATTCCTCGCCGCGCTCACGGCCCGTCTTCTCCGTGTCGCTCATGCGCCTGCCTTTGTCTTGGCGCGGGGTGGCAGGTCGGCGAACACCTCGCCCATATGTTCGCCGAGCGCCGGCGGCGGCTTTGTCGGCAACGGCGCCTCGCCATCGACCATGAAGCCGCCGCGCAGAACGGTCAGCGGCTTGTCCATGCCGGCCACATCGTCGAAATTCGCGGTCACCCGGCGTTCGAGCACTTGCGGCTCGCCCAGCACTTGCGGGATCGTCAGCACCCTGCCGGCGGGCACCCCGGCGCGATTGAGCATCTCTTCCCAGGCAGCCGCCGAGGCGTCCGCCAGGGCGTCCTCGATTTCGACTTTAAGCGCCGCACGGTTGCGCTTGCGCGTCTCGCGCTCGGCAAAGCGGACATCGGAGGCCAGTTCCGGCCGGCCAATCAGCCGGCACAGCGCCACGAACTGCTCCTGCTTGTTGGCGGCGATGTTGACGAGCCCGTCGCCGGTGCGAAACGTACCGGAGGGTGCCGCCGTCATGTTCTCATTGCCCATCGGCTTGGGGTCGATGCCTGCGGTCAGATAGTTGGAAACCGGCCAGCCAAGCGCGGAAAGTGTGCATTCGAGCATCGAGACGTCGAGAAAGGCACCCTCGCCGCTCGTCTTCTGCCGCACCAGCGCCGAGGTAATTGCGAACGCGCCGACCAGTCCGCCAAGCGTGTCGGCCACGGGATAGCCGACCCGCAGCGGCGCCGTTTCCGGTGTTCCGGTGATGCTCATGATCCCCGACAGGCCCTGGATGATCTGGTCATAGGCGGGATTGTCGCGCATCGGCCCGGTCTGGCCGAAACCCGATATCGCGCAATAGACGAGGCCTGGACGGACCGTCTTCAGCGCCTCGTAACCAAGCCCCAGCCGATCCATCACGCCCGGGCGGAAATTCTCCACCAGGGCGTCGGCGCTGGCCACCAGATCGAAAAAGCGCTCGCGATCGGCTTGCTGCTTGAGGTCGAGCACCACCGACCGTTTGCCGGCGTTCTGCGCCAGGAACGATGCGCCCATGCCGGCGCTGTTCAGCTTTGGCGAGCCGCCGAGCTGGCGGGCCAGGTCGCCGCCTTGCGGCGCCTCGACCTTGATCACATCGGCGCCGAGCAGCGCCAGCTGATAGGCGCAGTAGGGACCAGCCAGGACGTTGGTCAGGTCGAGGACGCGGATACCGGAAAGCAATTCTGTCATGGCATCATGGATCGATCAGGCATCGCCGGGCACATGCTCCGGTCCGCGCCGACGCCGATGCTCGATGAAGGCCCAGATATGCGGGCCGGCGAGGCCGATGAAGGCGAGCGTCAGCAGCGTCAGCGACAGCTTGTGGGTGTAAAACACCGACCAGTCGCCATTCGAGATGGTCATCGCCCGGCGGAACTGGGTTTCGGCGAGCGGTCCAAGGATCATGCCGATAATGACGGGCGCGGTCGGGAAATCGAAGCGCCGCATCAGGAAGCCGGCGGCCCCCAGGAGATAGAGGATGACGAGGTCGATGGGCGATTGCGAAATACCATAGGTGCCGACCGTCGCGAACACCAGGATGCCGGCATAGAGCTGCGGCGCCGGGATTTTCAAAAGCCGCACCCACAGGCCGATCAGCGGCAGGTTGAGGATGACCAGGATGACGTTGGCGATGAACAGGCTGGCGATCAGCCCCCAGACGAGATCGCCCTGGGTCGTGAGAAGCAGCGGTCCGGGGTTGATGCCGTAGCTCTGGAAGGCCGACAGCATGATCGCCGCAGTCGCCGAGGTCGGCAGGCCAAGCGTCAGCATAGGCACCAGCACGCCGGCTGCGGAGGCATTGTTGGCGGCCTCGGGGCCGGCAACGCCCTCGATGGCGCCGACCGTGCCGAACTCCTCCTTGTGCTTCGACAGCTTCTTTTCGATGGCATAGGACAGGAAGGTCGGGATTTCGGCGCCGCCGGCCGGCATGGCGCCGATCGGGAAGCCGATCGCAGCGCCGCGCAGCCAGGGTTTCCACGAACGCCCCCACTCGGCCGCCGTCATGTAGAGCGAGCCCTTCAGCGGCACGATCTCGTCCTTGCCGGCATAGCGGCGCGAGGCCATGTAGAGCGTCTCGCCGACGGCAAACAGGCCGACCGCGGCAATGATGACATCGACGCCATCAAGCAGTTCGTTCGTGCCGAAGGTGAAGCGCGGCTGGCCGGTCTGCAGGTCGACGCCGATCATGCCGATGACGAAGCCGGCGAACAGGCTGGTCAGGCCGCGTACGGAAGACGAGCCGAGCACCGCCGAAACGGTGATGAAGGCCAGCACCATCAAAGAGAAATATTCGGCCGGACCAAAGGCCAATGCGAATTTGACCACCACCGGCGCCAGGAAAGCGACGCCCATCGTGCCGATCGTGCCGGCGACGAACGAACCGATCGCCGAGGTGGCGAGTGCCGCGCCGCCGCGCCCGGAGCGCGCCATCCTGTTGCCTTCCAACGCAGTGACGATGGTGGCACTTTCGCCGGGCGTGTTGAGCAGGATCGACGTCGTCGAACCACCATACATGGCGCCGTAGTAGATGCCGGCGAACAGGATGAAGGATGCCTCCGGCGCCACCTGATAGGTGATCGGCAAAAGCAGCGCGATGGTCAGCGCCGGCCCAAGACCGGGCAGCACGCCGATGGCGGTACCGAGTGTGGTGCCAAGCAGGCACCACAGAAGGTTGACCGGGGTGAAGGCAACCGAGAAGCCATGTGCGAGATGTCCGAGCGTTTCCATGACGTCAGCCCCTCAACATGGTGATGAACGCATCGATGACCGTGTTCAGCTGGTTCTCGATGAAACCGGCACCGATGTTGACGCCAAGCGCCCTGGCGAAGCCGAAATAGGCGGCCAGCGCCAGGATCAGGCCGAGCACTGCGTCACGCAGCGTGCGCTTGCTGCCGAAGCCGTAGCAGACCAGAACGAACATGATGACGGATGCCGCCGTGAAGCCGAGCGGCCGGATGAGCAGCAGATTGGCGATCAGGCCGATGACGACGAAGCCCATCGCCTTCCAGTCGGTCGGCGTCTCCTTTTCCTCCTCCGGCTGCCAGCCGCCGCGAAGCGCGGCAAGGATGAGCAACAGCGAAAGAACCACCAGGCCGAACATGGTGAGGTAGGGAAAGACGGTCGGGCCGACCTTGGAGTAGAGCGGCGACACCGGGATTGCCAGCGTCTGCCAGGCGACGGCGCCGGCGCAGGCCAGGAGCCCGATGCCTATCAACAATTCCGGCACGGCAAGGCGCCACGGCGCCGACTGCTGGTCGCTGGTGCTCATCGGTATCCTCCCAAGATGGCCGGCATCCTCCAGCCCGCCGCATCCGCAGTTTCGCCGCATCATATGTCCATGCGGCAGGCGAGATGGGAAGGGGGCGGCACTCTAACCGCCCCCTGAAGACATCAGGCGAGGCCGAGATCCTTGAGGATCGCGGTGATGCGGGCCGTGTCCTCGGTGAGGAATTTTGCGTAGTCGTCGCCAGTCAAAAGGATGGGCGTCCAGTTGCGGTTTTTGCATTCGGTTGCCCATGCATCGCTCTTGGCCATGGTCTCGATCATTGTGACCATCGCCGCCTTGTCGGCGTCGGAAACGCCGGGCGGTGCGAAGACGCCGCGCCAGTTGAACAGTTCGACATCGATGCCGGCTTCCTTCATCGTCGGTGCGTCGATGCCGTCCTGACGCTTGTCAGCCGAGATGGCGAGCAGCCTGAGCGCACCTGCCTTGACCTGCTCCGAGAACTCGCCGAAGCCGGAAATGCCGGCCGCGACCTGGTTGCCGAGCAGCGCCGACAGCGCCTCGCCGCCGCCGGCGAACGGCACATAGGAGAGGTTGGTTGCCGGAACGCCGACCGTCTTGGCGATCAGGCCGAACAGGATGTGATCGGAACCGCCTGCCGAGCCGCCGGCGACAGGAACCTTTGTCGGATCGGCCTTGAGCGCGGCGACGAAATCAGCGGCCGTCTTGAACGGTGACTCCGCCGGCACGACCAGGGCCTCGAACTCGCCGGTGAGGCGGGCGATCGGGGTGACTTGCGTCAGATTGTTCGCGGCCTTGTTGGCAATGATGGCGCCAACCATGACCATGCCGGCAACCATCAGGGAATTGCCTTTGCCGTTCCACTGGCTGATGAATTGCGGCAGCCCGACAGTGCCGCCGGCGCCGCCGACATTGGTGATCTGCGAACCCGAGATCAGCTTTTCACTGCGCAGCACCTGGTCGATCGTGCGCGCCGTCTGGTCCCAGCCGCCACCCGGTGCGGCAGGCACGAAGAGCTGTATCTGGGGCGCGCCTTCGGCGTAAGCGGGAGAAAGATGCGACGTCATCAGCCCGGCACCCACGGCTGCGGTGCTCATCAAAAATCTGCGTCTGTTCAGCATGGGGATTCCTCCAAATCACGACACCTCCTCCGGTGCCCGCCAAAACGCGCCTGCATCCAGACCCGTCATCGATTTCAAGCAGATGTTACGGAGTTCTGTCAACGGAAACGATATTCTACTGGACAGAACGATTTGGCGGCGCGACAGAGTCGCGTCGCTCGGCTTTCTTCAAACTGGAACCACCATGGACTCGCCAAGCAAATCGGCAGATGGGGAAATAGATCGCACCTCGGCGGACGGTGTTGCCGCGCTTGATCGGGCCATTGCCATCCTCGATGCTTTCACCACGGATGACCGGTCGCTCAGCCTGGCCGAAATCGCGGCGCGCACCGGCCTCTACAAGAGCACCATCCTGCGGCTTGCGAATTCCCTCATGCGCGGACGATTGCTCGAGCGCCTCGACAATGGACGCTACCGCGTCGGACCCGCGACCTTTCGGCTCGGTGCGCTCTACCAGCGTTCGGTCGTGGCGGTCGATATCCTGCTGCCGATCATGCGCGATCTTTCCGAGCGAAGCTGGGAGAGCGTTGCCTTCTATGTTCGCTCGGGCGACGTCCGCACCTGTCTCTACCGCGTCGAATCCAAGCACCCGATCCGCTACACGATACGCGAAGGCGACGTATTGCCTTTGCTGCTCGGCTCGGGAGGCCGCGTGCTCGCAGCGTTTTCGGGCCAGCAGGGCGAACCTTACGAGACCATCCGCAAGACCTGCAACTGCCTCGCCGTGGGCGACCGCGACCCCGAGACGGGGGGCGTGTCGGCGCCGGTGTTCGGCCCGGGAGGCGTCCTGCTCGGCGCCTTGACCCTGGC
The DNA here is from genome assembly GCF_055811155.1 of Mesorhizobium sp. WSM4822. Classification (NCBI taxonomy): domain Bacteria; kingdom Pseudomonadati; phylum Pseudomonadota; class Alphaproteobacteria; order Hyphomicrobiales; family Phyllobacteriaceae; genus Mesorhizobium; species Mesorhizobium sp. WSM4822. The sequence continues at coordinate 500,814 of NZ_JBVVQM010000002.1, forward strand.
TGGACCCAGCACGCGCGTCGACGCGGCATTTCTGCAGCGCATGAAGCGTCCGCTGCTCGAGGCGGCGGCCCGCGCCACCCGCGCCTTCGGCGAGGACGCCTCCATGCTCGAGCGGGCAAGCCTGGCAGCGGACGCCATGCCGTAGAACACGTTCTCGTTGGAAGCCCCGCTCAAGTCAGTTTGACCAGGCCACAGCGGTTCTTGGCGCGGCCCGCCTCGTCATCATTGCTGGCGACAGGCGCCATCATGCCGGCGCCGGCAGCTGTCAGCCCGCCGCTCAGGTCACCGCGCCAGCAGGATGGTCGGAGTGTCGTGATAGGTGGTCTTCACCACTTCCCGGTAACCGCACTTCGCAGCCACCCTCAGCGACGCGCCGTTTTCCGGATCGATGATGCAGACGGTCTTCTCGCGCCCGAAAATCTCTTCGCTCCACGACAGGATGCGGCCAACCACCTCGGTGGCGAAGCCCGCCCCGTGCACGGCCGGAACCAGCGCCCACCCGGCCTCGGGAATGCCTTCGATCGATGGTTCCATATCGCGCTTCAGGTCGTGAAACCCGGCCTCGCCGATGAAGCGTCCGGTCGCCTTCTCCTCAATCGCCCAGAAGCCATAGCCGAGCAGCGACCACAGGCCGGCGTGACGCAGGAAGCGCATCCAGCTTTCTTCGCGCGTGCGCGGCTTGCCGCCGATGAAGCGGGTGACGACGGGATCGGTCCACATCGCGGCATAGGTGTCGAAATCATCCAGCCGGTGTGCCCGCAGGATGGTGCGCTTCGTTTCGATGACAGGGGCGCTGGTCGCTTGTGGATTGTTCATGGGATCTGCCTTGTACGGATCGCCAGCGCTTAGCAAATCGCCGGTGCGGCGCAAGGGGCCAGCGCAACACGGCCCATCATCCAGGCGCCGCTATGGGAATTTTGCGAGACGGTGTTATTTTTTCACGGCAGGCCGATTCAACGCCTGCCAGCGCGACCTTTCAGGCGCGCATTGCTGCCGTCAAACCCAGGGAAAGAGCATGGACACCACCGATCTTGTGCTTGCGATCTTCCATCATCTGCTGGTGTTTTCGTTGGCGGGAATCATCGGCGCCGAATTCGTCCTGATCCGCGGCGATCTGGGCACTGCGACGCTCAAGAGGCTCGCCGGCATCGACCGCCATTACGGCATCATTGCCACGCTGATCATCGTCGTCGGCATCGGCCGCGTCTTCTATGGCCTCAAGGGCTGGGAATTCTACGTCCACAATTGGGTGTTCTGGGCCAAGATAGCGGCGTTCGTCGTGGTCGGCCTGCTGTCGATCATCCCGACCGTCCGCTTCATATCCTGGAGCAGGCAGGCGAGCGGCAATGCCTCGTTCCAGGTGCCGGCGGCCGAGCTTGCGTCCGTGAAGACTTACATCCGCGCCGAAGCTTTCATCTTCCTGCTCATCCCGGTCTTCGCCGCCGCGATGGCGCGTGGCTACGGCTATTAGGATGGCGCCCATCAGCAGTTTGCCGTTTGAGTCCGGTTGCAATCTGTTAATTTGCGCTAGTTGTTGCTCCATCTGCAGGGTGTTGAGAGGACCCCGCGCAGCGGTTGGAGATTTACGCATTGGGAGGAGATCACGATGAGAAGATTTGTCGCCACTCTGGCTGCTGCTGCGGCCGTCGCGCTTTATGGGTTCACTGCCGGCGCGCAGACCTATCCTGAACGCACCATCACCGTTGTGGTGCCGTTTGCAGCCGGCGGCCCGACCGACACGGTCACGCGCCTCGTCGCCGAAGCGATGTCGAAGGATCTCGGCCAGCAGGTCATCGTCGAAAATGTCGGCGGCGCCGGCGGCACTCTGGGTGCCGGTCGCGTCGCCAACGCCGAGCCGGACGGTTATACGCTGCTGCTCCATCATATAGGCATGGCGACAAGTGCGACGCTGTACAGAAAGCTCGCCTACGACACGCTGAACGCCTTCGAATATGTCGGCCTCGTCACCGAGGTGCCGATGACCATCGTCGGCCGCAAGGACCTGGGGCCCACCGACCTCAAGGGGTTGGTGGAGTACGCCAAGGCCAACAAGGATTCCATAACCGTCGCCAATGCCGGCATCGGTGCGGCCTCGCATCTATGCGGCATGCTGTTCATGAGCGCCATCAAGACGCCGCTGGTCACCGTGCCCTACAAGGGCACCGGCCCGGCCATGACCGATCTTCTCGGCGGCCAGGTCGACATCATGTGCGACCAGACGACCAACACCACCAAGCAGATCCAGGGCGGCACCATCAAGGCCTATGCCGTCACCTCGCCGGAACGCCTCGATGTGCTGAAGGACGTGCCGACGACGGTGGAAGGCGGCCTTCCCGATGTGCAGGTCGGCATCTGGCATGGTCTCTATGCACCCAAGGGCACGCCGGCCGAGATCACCGAACGCCTGTCGAAATCGCTGCAGGTCGCGCTGAAGGACCAGAACGTCGCCGCCCGCTTCGCCGAACTCGGCACCAAGCCGTCGCTCGAGGCCGATGCCACGCCCGCCGCACTGAAGGCCAAGCTGGAAAGCGAGATCGCGCGCTGGAAGCCGATCATCGAAGCCGCCGGCCAGTACGCCGACTGAGATTTGAATAGGGGCGCCACCAGCGCCCCTATTTCGCTCGGCATCGCTACCCCAGTGCGGGCTTGGAGAACCATCATGAAACCTTTCGCGATCGACAGGGCCAACGGCCTGTGCGCCGCCCTGTTCATCGGTTTTGGCGCATCGTTCGCGCTGCAATCGCTCGGTCTCGAAATCGGCACCGCCTTGCGCATGGGGCCAGGCTATTTTCCGCTGGTCCTGGCGATCGTGCTGATCCTGCTTGGCGCGGTCATTCTCGTCCAGGCCGTACGCGTCGAGGGCGAAGCGATCGGGCACGTTGCGTGGCGCGGCATGCTGCTCATCCTGCCTGCTCCGATCTTCTTCGGCCTGACAGTGCGCGGCCTCGGATTCATCCCGTCGATCTTCCTGACGGCGCTGATCGCGTCGTTTGCCAGCCGCCGCATGAAGCCATTGACCGCGCTCGTGCTGTCGGCCGGTCTGACGTTGTTTGCCTTCCTCGTCTTCAGCTACGCGCTCGGCCTGCCGTTCCGCCGCTTCGGCCCGTGGCTGGCCCCAGGGTCGGCATCGTGAGGCGATGAGCATGAATCTCCTCGACAACCTCGCGCTCGGCTTTTCGACGGCGACGTCGTTGACCAACCTCGGTTTCTGCCTGATCGGCGTCCTTCTCGGCACGCTGATCGGCGTCCTGCCCGGCATCGGCGCCACCGCGACCATCGCCATGCTTCTGCCCATCACCTTCCAGATCGGCGATCCGGTCTCCTCCCTCATCATGCTCGCCGGCATCTATTACGGTGCGCAATATGGCGGCTCGACCACCGCCATTCTCATCAACATGCCGGGCGAATCCTCGTCCGCCGTGACCGCGATCGACGGCTACCAGATGGCCAGGAACGGCCGCGCCGGAGCGGCCCTCGCGATCGCGGCCATCGGCTCGTTCTTTGCCGGCACGGTGTCGACGTTCCTCGTCGCCATCTTTGCCCCGCCGCTGACGGCGATCGCGCTGAAATTCGGCGCGGCCGAGTATTTTTCGCTGATGGTCGTCGGCTTGGTTTCGTCCGTCGCACTCGCCCACGGCTCTATCGTCAAGGCGCTGGCCATGGTCGTGCTCGGCCTTCTGCTCGGCATTGTCGGCACCGACATCTACACCGGCACGCCGCGCTTCACGCTTGGAATCCGGGAATATGCCGACGGCTTGAATTTCGTTGCGGTGGCGGTCGGCGTCTTTGGCGTCGCCGAGATCCTGCGCAACCTCGAAAACGAGGATGAGCGTTCCGTGATGATCCGCAAGGTCACCGGCCTTATGCCGACCCGCGAGGACTTTCGGCGCATGGCAGCGCCCATCGTGCGCGGAACGATCATCGGTTCGGCGCTCGGCATCCTGCCGGGAGGCGGCGCGATCCTGGCAGCTTTTGCGTCATACACGGTCGAAAAACGCGTCTCGAAAAACCCGCAGGAGTTCGGCAAGGGCGCCATCGAAGGCGTCGCCGGACCGGAATCGGCCAACAATGCCGGTGCGCAGACCTCCTTTATCCCGATGCTGACGCTCGGCATTCCAGCCAACCCGGTCATGGCGCTGATGATCGGCGCAATGATCATCCAGGGCATCGTGCCCGGCCCCAATGTTGCGACCGAACAGCCGGCGCTGTTCTGGGGCATCATCGCCTCGATGTGGATCGGCAATCTGATGCTGATCGTCCTCAACCTGCCGCTGATCGGGCTTTGGGTGAAGTTGCTGACGATCCCCTATTACGTGCTTTTCCCGATCATCATGGCGTTCTGCTCGATCGGCGTCTACAGCGTCAACAGCAACGTCTACGACCTCTATGCCGTCGCCTTCTTCGGCTTCCTCGGCTATCTCCTGACCAAGCTGCGCTGCGAACCGGCGCCGCTGCTGCTCGGCTTCGTGCTCGGCCCGCTGCTCGAGGAAAACCTGCGCCGCGCCATGATCCTCTCGCGCGGCGACCCGAGCACCTTCTTGACCAGACCGATCAGCGCCGGCCTGCTCCTCATCGCGCTCGCCGTGCTCGCCGTCGTCTTCCTGCCGGCGGTCAGGAAAAAGCGCGAAGAGGTGTTTGTGGAGGAGAGTTGAATTACGCCGTCGTTCCGCTTCGGTCCTGGATCTCTTCGACAGGGTCGAGCGGTGCGATCGGCACCAGCGGTGCCGGCACATCGGTCGTCTTGACCTCGGCCTTGCAGATGTCGGCGATGACGCAGGCCGGGCAATCCGGCTTGCGCGCCTTGCAGACGTAGCGGCCATGCAGGATCAGCCAGTGATGTGCATGGCGCATATATTCGTCCGGAATGATCTTCAACAATCCTTGCTCGACCTGTTCCGGCGTCTTGCCGGGCGCCAATCCGAGCCGGTTGCCGATACGGAGAATGTGCGTGTCGACCGCCATCGTGTGCTGGCCGAAGGCCATGTTGAGCACGACATTGGCGGTCTTGCGCCCGACCCCGGGCAGCTTGACCAATTCATCGCGACTGTCGGGTACCTCGCCGCCATGGTCGCGGATCAGCGCCTGCGACAGCGCAATCACATTCTTCGCCTTGTTGCGCCACAGCCCGATGGTGCGGATATATTCGCCGACCCTTGCCTCCCCCAGCGCCAGCATCTTGTGCGGCGTATCGGCGGCCTTGAACAGCGCCCGCGTCGCCTTGTTGACGCCGGCATCCGTCGCTTGCGCCGACAGCACCACCGCGACCAACAGCGTGAAGGCGTTGACATGTTCGAGCTCGCCCTTCGGCTCGGGCCGCTGGACGGAAAAGCGCCGGAATATCTCGTGCACTTCGGCCGGGCTGTAACGCGACGAGCTCCGCACCGGCCGCGGGCGTGGCTTGACGTTCGACCCATTGCGTCGTGCGGGCAACAACTCTTTTTTGGACAGGGAAGAATCTTTGGACTTGGGGCTTGCCATTTCCCTCCTATAATATCCCCTCATGAGCGACACAAACGCCTCGTTTCAGGCCGACGAGCCATTCTTTCAGGCGCTACTCACCCCGCACCGGTCTCTGGGCCGGACAGGCTTCTTCATCCTGATGGGCGCGCTGCTGTTCGGCTGGCTGGTGACAGGCGCGGTTTTCCTGTCGCGCGGCGCCTGGCCGGTGTTCGGCTTCTTCGGCCTCGACGTGGTCGCCGTCTACATCGCCTTTCGCATCAACTATCGTGCCGCTCGCGCACGCGAGGAAGTCTCGGTCTCGCGCACCAGCCTCGACATCCGCAAGACCGCCCCCTCGGGGAAATCGGAGGCGCATCGCTTCAATCCGTTCTGGGCGCGGTTTTCGGTGGCCCGTCACGCCGAGATCGGCATCACAGGGATGACGGTGGAAGGCCAAGGGCAGAACGTGCCGATCGGATCGTTCCTGGACCCCGATTCCCGCGAGAGTTTTGCCACCGCCTTTTCGCGGGCGCTGGCGACCGCCAAGGCACGCTGAGCCAGCCACGAGCGGTTCCTGGGCTCGAATCCCGTGCCTATCTGGGTATGCGCCGCAGGAAGGCAAGTTTCGGGTGGCGATCGACGCCCCGAGGGGCGATATTCCGGCTCAAGGAGACAGTTCCATGAGCACACACACCGCGGTCCTCAAAAAGGACATCACGCCTGAAGGCAGCGACTACGAAATCGTGCGCCGTGCCATCGAGAAGATCAGTCTCGACTATCGCGATCAGCCTTCCCTTGAAGAACTGGCCGAGGAGGTTGGCGAGACTCCGACCGGCCTGCAAAAACTCTTCACCCGCTGGGCCGGCCTGTCGCCCAAGGCCTTCCTGCAGGCGGTGACGCTGGACCATGCGCGCAGGCTGCTCGATTCCGGCATGCCGCTGCTCGAGACCTCGTTCGAACTGGGCATGTCCGGCCCGGGCCGGCTGCATGACCTGTTCGTCACCCATGAGGCGATGTCGCCGGGCGACTACAAGACACGCGGCGCCGGGCTCACCATCCGCTACGGCTTCCATTCCTCGCCATTCGGCACCGCCCTGATCATGGCCACCGAGCGCGGGCTCGCCGGCCTCGCCTTCAGCGACCCCGGCGAGGAACGCGCCGCCTTCGCCGACATGTCCAGCCGCTGGCCGAACGCCATCTATGTCGAGGACATGACTGCTACCGGTCCCTATGCCGCCCGTATCTTCGACCCGACGCTGTGGCGCCCCGACCAGCCGCTGCATGTCGTCATGATCGGCACCGACTTCCAGGTTCGCGTCTGGGAGGCGCTGCTCAAGATCCCGATGGGTAAGGCCCGCACCTATTCCTCGATCGCGGCCAGCATCGGCGCACCGTCCGCCAGCCGTGCGGTCGGTGCGGCCAACGGCGCCAATCCGCTCTCTTTCGTGGTGCCTTGTCACCGCGCCATCGGTAAATCAGGCGATCTCACCGGCTATCACTGGGGCCTGACCCGCAAGCGCGCCATTCTGGGCTGGGAAGCCGGGCAGGTATCGTAATATCGATTTTCCTCGATATTGCGAAGGAAAACATGGCTATATCGGCCTTATTAAGTATAAGCGCGATTTAGACTGTGGTTTCTGCCGTTGCAACCGAGGGCAACCTGCGGTCCCTGTAGTTGTTATTTTAAGCCGTTATTTTAGGTAACTCTAAATTAACCACGATAAAGTGATGATGCCCTCATATTAATCCGGACGATCCGGCTTGATAGGAGGTCCCGATGACATTGTTTCGCGCCGCCTGCGGCGCAGCTCTGCTGGTTGCCAGCATCGACGAGGCCGCGTTGGCCGCGACACAGAATGTCATCTTCAATGGCACGATCGCGCCCACCTGCACGCTTGTCGTTGCCACCAACGGCACGATGACGGCCAGCCCCGATCTCCAGTCCCTCAGTTCCCACAACAGCGGCGGCTCGGCTGGGACCGTGACGCTGACGACGACCGGAGGTGTGTCGCTCAGCGTCGATCCGGTCACCACCATGACGGTGCCATCGGCAGACAGCACGTCGACGACCTGGACGCCGACCTACTCCGCCACCGGCGCGCATGCCATCGTCGAGACCGGCTCGGCAACCAGCATCACCACACCCGGCGCCGACCTCGTCTCGGTTCACCTCGCCGGAACCAAAGGCGGCAGCAATCGCTTCGCCAACGGCAATTATCAGGCAACGGTAACGCTGCGCTGCGAATGACGCGCAGCGAAGGAGGGGTCGTTGAAACATGTTCGAATCCTGGCGACGGCATTGGCCGTCGGATTGGCGCCCATTGCCGCCAAGGCCCAATCGATGTCGCCGATGCGTGGCGAGATCAACAGCTTCACCGACGTCTTCGCGGTCCGCATCTTCCCTGCCAATCCCTACGACCGGAAGATCCGGGTCGAAATCCACGTCTACGATCAGGATTTTCAGCCGGTAGATGCCAGAATCTCTCCAAATGTCTTCCAGCTGGCTTCCCAGGCTTCCCGTTCTGTCCTTGTGGTCGTGCCCTTTGACGGCGCGGCCGAGCGTAAAGTGCGTATCTGTACCGAAAGCATCCCCTTTCCCGATCAACAGACGCAGATAAGGGCACAGATATGCGGAAAGTTCTTTGGGCGCCGCAAGTCCTGACACTGGCGCTCGCGGCTGCTTGGGCGGGTGCCTCGCCGGCCGGGGCCGAGGACGTCTACAACCTCAACCAGAATGAGAGCGGCTTCAACCTGCCCGGTGTCACCTTGCCCCAGGGTCAGGACGAGGTCCGTGCCGCGGACGGCACCACATGCCGTTCCGCCGTCTCCGGCTCCGGGGCCTATGTCGATCTCGGCGTTATCAGAGGCAACAGCCAGTCCGACAATGATGTCGCCACTTACGGCCGGGTGGTGATCCCGATCGGGCGTACGCCGAAGCGCGTCGATTGCAGCCGTCTCTATGAGCTTGAGGTCGAGCGCCTGCAGTTGGAACTGAAGCTCCTCAAAATGGGCCTCGGCGCCGACGGCCAGACGGCGAGCGTGGCCGCCAGCGCTTCCACGGCCGCGTCACCGGGGTGGGCCAATGAAGGCTGGAGCATCAGGACCGGAAATGGCGATGGCAAGAAAAAGAAGAAGCAGTAGCCGCGCGCTGTTTGCGATGGCTGCACTTGCCGGTTCCTGCCTTCCGGTGCAGGCGGCGATCATCGGCACCTGCACCATCATGGTCGGGGCGTCCGGAACGATGAAGGCCAATCCCGCCATCAGCATACTGAGCTCCAAACAGGCAGGCGGATCGAGCGCCAGCGCCACCGTGGTGGCAAGTTCCCTGTTGTGCTCGATACTTAACCTGCTTGACTGCTATTCGGTTTCGGCGCCGGCGCCTGCCGCATTCTCCTCCGCACCGAGCGGCGGCGGCACCAACGTGATCTTCGCTTCAGTCTTCCGCCTCGATGGCTCGGGGGTCGATGTCAACGGAAGTGTGCCGCAAAGGGTTGCCAACGGCACCCACGCGATGCAGGTCGACCTCACCGCCACCAAGTCGAGCGGTATCTTTCCCGCCGGCAACTATCAGGGCACGGTCACCGTGCGCTGCGAATAAGGCCACGACACCTCAAATCGGACTGGACCATGCGCGTGGTCTGGCAAGCCGCGGCCTTACAGGTTAGCTTTCACGCAATCGGAACGATCTGCGTTCGCCCGGACGCACGAAGACGCTCCGATATTTTGAATTTGCGTTGCCAGGAGGCCCTGCTTGATTATCGTCATCGGCTCGATCAACCTCGACCTTATCGCCAAGGTCGACCGCTTGCCGAGCCCCGGCGAGACGGTGGGCGGCTCAGCCTTCACCACCGCGCCCGGGGGCAAGGGCGCTAACCAGGCACTGGCCGCCGCACGCGCCGGCGCCTCGGTGCGCATGGTCGGCGCCGTCGGCAGGGACAGCTTCGCAGCCGAGGCACTGGCCTTGCTGCGCGACGGCAAGGTCGACCTGTCCGGCGTTGCCGAGACTCACGCCTCGACCGGCACGGCACTGATCATGGTCGCCGACGACGGCGAAAACATCATCGCCGTGGTGCCGGGCGCCAACGCTTCCGTGGTGCCAGGCGATCTCTCCAAGGCCTTTCTGAAAAAAGGCGACGTCGTGCTGCTGCAAAATGAGATTCCGCTGGCCACCGTCGATGCCGCCCTCGACCAGGCAAGGGTGGCCGGCGCCATCACCGTGCTCAACACGGCGCCTTTCCAGGGGCAGGCAGCCGGCTTTCTCGGCAAGGCGGACTATGTCGTCGCCAACGAAACCGAGTTCGACCTCTATGGCGAAGCGCTGTCGCTGCAAGGCCGCGACCGGGCGGCCCGCATGCGCGACTTTGCCGGAAAGACCGGCCGCACCGCCGTCGTCACGCTCGGCGGCGACGGCGTGATGGCGGCGACACCGACCGAGTTCCTGGCCGTTGCTGCGCGCAAGATAACCCCTGTCGACACGGTCGGCGCCGGCGACACGTTCTGCGGCTATTTCGCTGCCAGCCTGTCGTCGGGCCTCGCGCTCGAACAGGCGCTGGCGCGCGCCGGCGCGGCCGGTTCGCTGGCCTGCCTGAAGCCTGGCGCCCAACCGGCGATCCCGCTCGCCAAAGACGTCGATCAGGCGCTGCAGGAAACCCATTAAAATGCTGCGTCCGCAAACGAAACATGCCGTGCCGCCGGCAAGCGACATCTGCCGCCTGTCCGCTGTCGAACTCGCCGGCGCGATCCGGGAGAGAGAGCTTTCCGTGCGCGAGGTGGTGGCGGCATTCCTCGATCGCATCGAGGCGGTCAATCCGCTGGTCAACGCCATCGTCTCCTTGCGCGATCGCGCCGATATCCTGCGCGAAGCCGATGCGGCCGATGCCAGCCTGTCGCGAGCCGAAGCGGCAGGTCCGCTCTTCGGCCTGCCGATCGCCATCAAGGATCTCGCCTCGACCACGGGCCTCAGGACCTCCTTCGGCTCGCCGATCTTCGCCGATTTCGTGCCGCAGGAAGACGATTTCTTCGTCGAGCGTATCCGCAATGCCGGCGCCATCATCATCGGAAAGACCAACGTCCCCGAATTCGGGCTCGGCTCCAACACCTACAACGCCGTGTTCGGGCCGACGCTGAACGCCTTCGATCCGGCCCTGACCGCCGGCGGCTCGAGCGGTGGCGCGGCGGTGGCCCTGGCGCTCGACATGGTGCCCGTCGCCGATGGCAGCGACTTCGGCGGCTCGCTGCGCAACCCGGCCGCCTGGAACAATGTTTTTGGCTTCCGCCCGTCGCAAGGACTTGTTCCCGGCGGACCCGATTTCGAAGTCTTCCATGCGCAGATGGGCGTCGACGGGCCGATGGGCCGCAACGTTCGTGATATGGCCCTGCTGCTCGATGTGCAGGCCGGTTACCACCCGCACGCGCCATTGTCCTACGAGAAACCCGGCTCGTTCCTCGAAGGGCTTGGAATACCGGCAACTGGTGGCCGCATCGCCTGGCTCGGTGACCTCGGCGGTCATCTGCCGGTAGAAACAGGCATTCTCGATCTGTGTGAGGCGGCACTCGGCCGCTTTGCGGAAGCATCCTTCGCGACTGAACCGTTGCTGCCGGATTTCGATTTCGAAGCGCTGTGGCAGGCCTTCGTGACGCTGCGCCAGGCCAGCAGCGGCTGTGCGCTCAAGACCCACTATGACGATCCCGCGAAGCGCCGCCTGCTCAAGCCGGAAGCCATCTGGGAAGTGGAGAACGCAATGCGGCTGACGGCGCCACAGATCCGCGCCGCCTCCGTGACCCGTACATCCTGGCATCGCACGCTGCTGTCGATCTTCGACCGCTATGATCTCGTCGCGCTGCCGACCGCGCAGGTCTTCCCCTTCGATGTCGATACGCATTGGCCGCGTGAGGTCGCCGGACGCGCAATGGACAGCTATCACCGCTGGATGCAGGTTTCCGCCTTCGCGACCTTGGGCGGCTGCCCGGCGGCCAACGTGCCGGTCGGCTTCGACGATAGGGGCCGACCGATGGGCATGCAACTGATCGGCCGGCCGCGCGGCGACCTCGCCGTGCTGAAGGCGGCGGCGGCCTATGAGGCAACGCTGCCTTGGCAGACCGGCGCCTGAACCGGGCGGACTGGCGTGTCGCAGGGCGCTAGGTAGCGGCTTGCACCGGCTGCGCTGCTATGCATTGATTGTCCTCAAGCCGCGCCGCATCGGCGGCATTCCTGGGGAAAAATCATGTCGCTGGAACTCTACGCCGCCTATGTCCTGGCTTGCATCGTCATTATCCTGGTGCCGGGCCCAACGGTCACGCTGATCATCGCCAACAGCATCCGCCATGGCTCCCGCGCCGGTCTCGCCAATGTCGCCGGCACGCAGGCCGGGCTTGCCGTGATGATCGCCATCGTCGGCATCGGCCTCAACACGCTGATCTCGGGCATGGGCCACTGGTTCGAGTGGGTGCGGCTGATCGGCGCCGCCTATCTGATCTGGATGGGTGTGCAGATGTTCCGTTCCAAAGGCACGCTGAATGCCGATGGAACAGCGAGAAAGCCGCGCGGCGGCTTCTTCCTGCAGGGCCTGCTGGTGGCGCTCAGCAACCCCAAGACGTTGATCTTCTTCGGCGCCTTCTTTCCGCAGTTCATTTCGCCGCAAGGCAACTACTCGCTGCAGATCGCCATCATGGGCCTGACCGCCATGATCTTCGCCGCCTTCTCGGATTCGACCTATGCGCTGGCCGCCGGCCGCGCCGGGCGCCTGCTGTCGGCGGGCCGCATCAAGCTTTTGTCGAGGATCAGCGGCAGCTTCATGGTCGGCGGCGGCCTGTGGCTGGCGCTTTCAAAGGCAAAGTAACAGCGCGCCGACAAGCCGGGACTCTAACAGCAATTTCCTGAAACAGGGAGGCCGATTGAAAGTCGGCCTTCTGTCCACCACATGAATCGGCGGTTGGGGGATTCACGTCGATGTCGTGGACTTTTGCGGATGTGAAAGGGCACGTGCTGGGCGTGGTCCTCATTGTTGCGGTGTTCGCGGCGGTGTTGGTCCTTGATCCGCTCAAGTGGACGAATATGGCAAGCCCAATCCGGTCGGTCGTCACCGTCGACGCAATGGTCAGAAGTGTCCAGTGGGACCGCGTCGGCATCTATCTGGTCTCTGTCGAGAACGGTCCGTCTGTTCTCATCAAGGACAAACGCCAGCATCTGATCGGCTCGCGCATAAGCATTGAACGCGTCACGCGCGACAATGGAACGATCTTTTACCGGTTTCCAGAATGAACTGGCGGCTGGCGCCTCTTCCCTCGCCCCGTTTACGGCGAGGGGGCGGTCGCGAAGCGATCGGGTGAGGGGCAGCGCCGAGGGCGCAAGCAGAATCTCAACGTTTGTGCCGCCCCTCATCCGCCTGCCGGCACCTTCTCCCCGTAAACGGGGAGAAGGAAGCTCTCACAGCCGCCCCAGCCTCTCCACCAGCAACCCGAAAAACCCGTCATGGTCGATGTCGCGCATCACCATGGCGTTCTTCGGCCGCTTGGTAACGCCCCACCAGTCGATCACGGTCATGCCCATGGTGAGCTCGGAGGCCGTTTCCACGCTGACGTTGCAGTTGCGGCCCTTGAACAGGTCAGGCTTCAACAGATAGGCGATGACGCAAGGGTCGTGCAGCGGGCCGCCGTCGGTGCCGTATTTCTCCTCGTCGAAGCGCTCGAAGAATTCCAGCATCTCGGCGGTGGCGGTGCCGACCTTGGTGCCTAGCGCGCGGAAGGTTTGCGTGCGCTTGGCGGTGGTCAGCGCCTTATGGGTGACATCGAGGGGCATCATCACGATCGGAATGCCGGATTTGAGCACGACATCGGCGGCCTGCGGATCGACGTAGATGTTGAATTCGGCGGTCGGGGTGACATTGCCGCCTTCGAAGAAGCCGCCGCCCATCAGCACGATTTCCTTGATGCGCGGTGCAATGCGCGGCTCGCGGATCAGCGCCAGCGCAATGTTGGTGAGCGGGCCGAGTGCGCAAAGCGTGATCGTGCCGCTTTCTTCCCCCATCAGCGTCTCGACGATGAAATCGACCGCGTACTGGTCCTGCAGTTTCATCGTCGGTTCTGGCAATTGCGGTCCGTTGAGGCCGGTCTTGCCATGCACTTCCTCGGCGGTGACCAATTCGCGCATCAGGGGCCGGATGGCGCCGGCATAGACCTTGATGTCCGGGCGGCCGGCCAATTCGCAGATCTTGCGGGCATTCTTTTCGGTAAGCTTCAGCGGCACGTTTCCGGCAACGGCTGATATGCCGACGATCTCCAGTTCGGAGCTGCCGAGCGCCAGCAATATGGCGACGGCATCATCCTGACCGGGATCCGTGTCGATGATGATCTTGCGTGATTGGGGCATTTCAATTCCTTGTTTGGCGAGGTCGTGGGCTTGAACCGATCCGATCGAAACATCCAAATGACGCCGAAGCGGTCGCGAGCTGCCATGTCGAACCGCTCGACCGGGAAAGACAATTCCCGACCTGCGCGCTTCTCCTTGCATCTGCTCGCCGTTTCAAGCGCCATGTCGGTCATTCCTGTGAGTCCACGCCTGGTCTTTTTGAGCGGGTCTGTTGACGGCTTGAACTTGGTCGCGGGGCGGACCATATCAAGGCCATCGGGAAAAATGCCATCTGGGTTTTTCCACTTTATGTCGCTCTTGAGAGGACAGTGTAACATGAGCCGAATGACGCCCTTTTCCAGCCCGCTTCTCCTTGGTTTCGACGCCATGGAAAAGACCCTGGAACGCCTGGCGAAATCCGGCGACAGCTACCCTCCCTACAACATCGAACGCCTCAGCGGCGCCGACGGCAAGACCGAAAGGTTGCGCATCACATTGGCGGTCGCCGGTTTCGCCGAAAGCGATCTCGATGTCACCACGGAGGAAAACCAGCTGGTCGTGCGCGGCCGTCAGACCGACGACACCGAGCGCGAATTTCTTCATCGCGGCATCGCCGCACGCCAGTTCCAGCGCTGTTTCGTGCTGGCCGACGGCATGCGGGTGATCGCGGCGGAGTTGAAGAACGGTCTTTTGTCGATCGACCTCGATCGACCGGAGTCCGAACGGCTGGTACGGAAAATAAACATATCGGTGAAAGACTGATCTTTACCACTGCATCGGCCGGAAATCGGCTCCGACTTTCCGAAAGCATGATGCAGCAAATTGAAATGGCTCTCATGCGGGATGGCCTTGAGCGGCGTCCTCGCGCCAAGGAGGCTTTGAAATGACCAGAACTGAAAATATCACCATGACCAATGGCGAATTCGCTCATCTCGGCGAGGGCTCGGTCGCTTATCTCAGAAAGGTCTCGAGCGACGAATTGCTCGGCCGTTTCCCCAATCTCGGCGAAATCGCCCCCGGCATGGAACTGTGGGCCTTGTTTGCCGCCAATGGTCAGCCGATCCTGCTTTCCGATGCGCGTGACCGCGCTCTGGCCGGCGCCATGGAAAACGACCTGACCACCGTCGCCATTCACTGACAGCGATTTCCGGCTGAAACGGAAAGGGCCGCCCATGGCGGCCCTTGTGGCGGTATCACCCTCAAATTCAGGCCGCGTGCGAGGCCTGGGTGTCCGACAACAGCGCGTGGATAGCGGCGGCGTCGCGCGTACCCCTGATCTTGGCCACCGTGTCGGCATCGCGCAGGGCCCGCGCGATGCGCGACAGTGCCTTGAGGTGGTCGGCGCCCGCCCCTTCCGGCGCCAGCAGCAGAAACACCAGATCGACGGGCTGATCGTCCAGCGATTCGAAATCGACAGGCGTCTCCAGCCGGGCGAAAACACCTGCGATGCGTTTCACGCCGGCCAGCTTGCCGTGCGGAATGGCGATGCCGTTGCCGACGCCGGTCGAACCCAGGCGCTCACGCTGCAGGATGGTGTCGAACACCTCCCGCTCCGGAATGCCGGAAATCGCCGCTGCCCGTTCGGACAGCAGTTGCAGCAGCTGCTTCTTGGAGTTCGCCTTCAACGCCGGCAGTATCGCCGGAACGTTGATAAGATCGCTCAGATCCATGCTAGAAAATCCCTTGTTCGCCTGCCGTCACCAGTCCCCACCCCTCGTGCGGCCGGCTCTTATTGCCGTGCGACCCTTGTCGTCACCGTGCGACCTTTGTCGTCACGCTTGCGCGACCTTGGTCGTCGACGGGTCGATCCAGCCGATATTTCCATCGGGTCGGCGATAGACGATGTTGAGATGGTCGGTTCCCGCATTGCGGAAGACAAAGACCGGGCTGTCCTTGGTGTCGAGCTCGATGACCGCCGACGCCACCGACATGGTCTTCAGCGTCATGGTTGATTCGGCGACGATGGCGGGCGCGAAATTCTCCGGAATGTCCTCGTCGTCATCGGCAAGCGGCGCCATCACCGTGTAGGCGATGTCGGTCGGCTGGCCGTTGGCGGCGCCCGAATTGTGCGATTTCAGCCTGCGCTTGTAGCGCCTCAGGCGGGTTTCCAGACGGTCCGCCGCCGCCTCGAAGGCTAGCGTCGGATCCTGGGCATCGCCGGTGGCCTGCAGCGAAGCGCCGGAATCCAGCCGGATCATGCAGTCCGCCGAATAGCGCGAGCCCGATTTGATGACCGTGACATGTCCGGCAAAGCCGCGATCGAAATATTTGCCGATCGCTTCGCCGACGCGATCATTGATGCGTGTCCGAAACGCATCGCCGATATCCATGTGTTTTCCCGATATGCGCAGATTCATCTGAAAACTGACCTTCCTTGCTCAGGCTTCAAACTGGCCCGAGTTTATACTCGTGATCCGTGCGCACAAGCTTTGCGGCGTCACTTGCGCCGATTTTAAATCCAAACTTTCCGGTTGATCACAAGCCGCCCTTTGACCGTCCCGAGGCCAACGTCGTGACGGACCATCCGCATGCGGGCATCTAGCCCGTCTCATGCGGGCGGGCTTCTAGCCACTTCACCGCGGCTTGTCAATGAAGTGCCGGCCTGTGGAAAATCGACCCGCTCAGCGCCCGGCGCTGGCCATCGCCCGTTTCTCGCGTCGGCGCTGCACCGAAGAGGGGATATTCATGCCTTCCCGGTACTTGGCGACCGTACGTCTTGCAATGTCGACGCCACTTTCGCGCAACATGTCGACGATTGCGTCGTCGGAAAGCACGTCGACGGGTTTTTCCTCGTCGATCAACTGCTTGATGCGGTCACGCACGGCTTCCGAGGAATGCGCATCGCCGCCGCCCGACGCGGCGATCGAGGCGGTGAAGAAGTAGCGAAGCTCGAACACGCCGCGCGGCGTCAGCATGTATTTGTTGGCTGTGACCCGGCTGACCGTCGATTCGTGCATGCCGATGGCGTCGGCCACCGTGCGCAGATTGAGCGGCTTCAGCTGCCGCACGCCATGGACGAGGAAGGCATCCTGCTGGCGAACGATTTCCGAGGCGACCTTGAGGATGGTCTTTGCCCGCTGGTCGAGGCTGCGCGTCAGCCAGTTTGCATTCTGCAGGCATTCGGCCAGAAAATCCTTTTCCGCCTGGTTCTTGGCCTGCGGTGAGACCTGGGCGAAATAGATATGGTCGACCAAGACCCGCGGCAGCGTTTCGGCATTGAGTTCGACCGTCCAACTGCCGTCATTGGCCGCGCGCACCTCGACATCGGCGACGATCGCGTCGCTGGCGCCGCCCGAAAACGCCATGCCCGGCCGGGGATCGAGCGCCCGGATCTCTGCCAGCATGTCGAGCAGATCCTCCTCGTCGACACCGCATATCCGTTTCAATGCATGAAAGTCACGTCGTGCCAGGAGTTCGAGATTGGCGACCAGCGCCTTCATCGCCGGATCGAGCCGGTTGCGCACCGCAAGTTGCAGCGACAGGCATTCGGCCAGGTCGCGGGCAAACAGGCCAGCCGGCTCGAAGGTTTGACACACCGCCAGCACCTTCGCCACGGCAGCGGCATCCGCACCGAGACGAGCGGCGATCTCGACCAGGTCGGCACGCAGATAGCCGGTCTCGTCAAGGCCGTCGGCGAGTTCGGCGGCGATCAGCCGTGCAGCCGGGTCAGTGAAGGCTAGCGCCACCTGCTCACCGACATGGTCGCGCAGCGTGATCGCAGCAGTCGCCATATCGCCGGCGTCAAACCACTCGGATGAGGAACCCGCGCCATTGCCCGAAGCCGATTTCCATTGTGCCGTTAGGTCGGGACCGAGCCGCTCGCTGGTCCCCGGGTCGTCGGGGAACAGGTTTTCCAGCGACGTGTCGAGCTTGTCCGAGATCGCCTCGGCGCTCCACTGCGTCTCGTTTTCGAACCAGTCGCCTTCGGCGGTGGCTTGCGGCTCCGCCTCGATCTTCTGCGCCTGGTCGCTGGCGGCATCGTCCTGCGGCTCGGCGCGCTCCAGCAGCGGATTGCGCTCGATTTCCTCGTCGATGAAATGCTCAAGCTCGACATGGGTGAACTGCAGCAGCCGAATCGACTGCATCAGCTGCGGCGTCATCACCAGCGACTGCGATTGTCGTAGCTGTAGTTTGGCCGCCAACGCCATGGTTCGGTTTCAAACGCCTCGTCTACGCATCCCGACTTCCGGGCAAGAATTTTGCAGCCGGCCATAAAAACTGGCCCGGCTTTTGCTTGTCAAGGCAATTGGTAGCAAAACGCGCTTACCGGAGCGTTATCCCGGAGCAAAATCGAGAAAAAAGCGCCGCGCGAACCGCAAAAATCGTGTCAGGAAACAAATTTCACGCTCAGAGCAATTCCAGGAAAAGTGAGAAACGGCTTTCCCGGCAAAAGCGCATGGCGCTTTCCCTTGGGAATTGCGTCAAGACGAAAAGACGGAGCGGATTGGCGTTTTCCGTGAAACGACGAACCGTTCAGAGCGTAAAACCCTCGCCGAGGTAAAGTCGCCGCACATCGGGGTTTGCCACCACCTCGTCGGCCCTTCCATGGGTCAGCACCTGGCCGGCATGGATGATGTAGGCGCGGTCGATGAGGCCGAGCGTTTCGCGCACATTGTGATCGGTGATGAGGACGCCGATGCCGCGCGCCGTCAGGTGGCGCACCAGTTGCTGGATATCGGCGACGGCGATCGGATCGATGCCTGCGAAAGGCTCGTCGAGCAGCATGTAAGCCGGACGCGTCGCCAGCGCTCGCGCGATTTCCAGGCGTCGCCGCTCGCCGCCCGAAAGCGACATGGATGGCGCCTTGCGCAGATGGCTGATGTGGAATTCCTCGAGCAGTTCGTCGAGATTGCGCTCGCGCACCTTGCGGTCCTTTTCGACCACTTCCAGCACCGCGCGGATATTCTGCTCGACATTGAGACCGCGGAAGATCGACGCTTCCTGCGGCAGATAGCCGATGCCGAGGCGTGCGCGACGGTACATCGGCATCGACGTGACGTCGAAGCCGTCGATCTCGATCGTGCCTTCATCCACCGGCACGAGGCCGGTAACCATGTAAAAACAGGTCGTCTTGCCGGCGCCGTTGGGGCCGAGCAGCCCAACGGCCTCGCCGGCGCGCACGCCGATGGTGACGCCGCTGACGACCTTGCGGCCCTTGTAGCTCTTGGTCAGCCCCTTGGCGATCAGGGTTCCCTTGAACTTTCCCGCATCGACGGTCACCGTGGCCGGCGCCGAAAGCTTGCCGGCGGCCCGTCCCGGAAGACGCGCCGTCAGCGACGACAGGCTGGCCATCAGGGGTTCGTCGCTCCCGATTTCGGCGGCGGCGTGATCGACATCTGGACGCGTTGCCCAGCGCATGGATCCACCTGAGCCAGCCCGCTTTTCATCTGCACGGTAAGCTTGCAGCCCACCAGAATGTTGTCGTTTTGCGACAGAACGACCTTTTTGCCCGAAAGCACCAGCACCTGGCTCTTCATATCGAAGCTGCCTTGATCGCCTGTCGCGACCTGCGCATCCGACTTGATGTAAACCTTGTCGGAGATCTCCAGGTGATCGATGTTGGCCGAGCCCGTCATCGCCGCACCCGCGGCCTCCGTGCCCTTGGCAGCGGCGTTGGGGTCCTTGACGTAGTAGACCGTCATCTTGCCGGCCTTCATCAATGTCGGCCCCTGGACGACACTGACATTGCCCGTGAAGATGGCGACACTGTCGGCCTGGCGGACTTCCAGCTTGTCGCTCTCGATCTGGATCGGCTTGTCGCCGGACAGTTTGAGGCCTGATTGACTGGTCGTCTGCGCCGATGACGGCACGAGTCCGAGCAGCAGCAACGCTGAAGTTGCAGCCGCGAGCCGCGTCGAACTACTGAGCCGCATTGGTTTCTCCGCTGTTTCCCTGTGCCGCCTTCAAGGCGGTGGAATCGATGTTGACGCGCACCTTGTTCTCGAAAACCAGAACCTTGCCATTGTCCTGGACCGACATCGTATCCGCCGTGATCCGCGACCCGCCACGGCTGACATCGACGGGATCTCCCGTCTTCATAGTGCCTTTGCCCATGTCGAGGAAGACCGATTTGAACTTGGCCTGCATGCCGTCGGTCGTGGTGATCGTCACGTCGCTGGTCAAATTCATCGTATTGCCGTCGCGATCGTAGGTGCCGTGCGAGGCCTTGACCGCCGCCACATTGTCGGGCGCGATCGGCACCTTGGCGTCGATGCCTTCCAGCTCGATGATACCTTGCGTGCTGACATCCTGAATGGCACGCAGCGCCGTCATCGAATAAGGCTGCTTCTGCTTGGTGAAACCGTTGAGCTTGGGATTGGCCATCACCAGCTTGCCGTTGGAAAAGGCAGTGCCTTCCGCCTGAACCTTCACGGCGACGGGTGCGGCGAGATAGGAATAGACCGGGAAAGCGACCGCTATCAGTGCCGCGGCCACCGGCACGGCAAATTTGAGAACGCGCACGCGGCGCGAATGACGCTGTGCACGGTCGAAAGCGTCGCCGCGCGTCCGGCCGTCCGCCGGGGGAGCCAACACCGCCTCGGCGTTGGTCGGTTCAATCGGTCGCGCTAACATTCACTGCTTTCTTCTAACCCTGCCCACCCTTAAGCACCGCCTATAGGTGGGACGCCGGCGCTTTCAAGCAAGCACAAGCCCACGAAAACTGCAAAAATGTGACAGCCGCCTTTGTACAGACGAAAACGAGGTCCGCACAACTGCGTGTTCTCCATAGCAGAAACAGACACGCGGCGTAAAATTTATCCGCCGTCGGTCTCGTCGCCGACCTGGGGCGATTGCACAAACATGTGAGCAGACCAATACTTGTAGAGCGCCTAGCCGAGGCTGGCCGACTGTCGACGGGGATGGCCACCTCACGTCCAGGTGCTGACTTGTCTCGCCATACGCAAAAGAGAACTGCTTCCAGATGCGCGGATCATGGTCTAAAAGCGTCTCCTCCCGCCGACTGAAAGGCTGACCATGGCACTGAGAGCCGACGACCTGATCGACCGCCGCCGTTTGCGGCGCAAGCTGACATTCTGGCGCGTCGTCGCCATAGGCATCGTAGCCCTTGGGGTGATTGCGCTTTCAACCTGGTTCTATGGCGACGATTTCGGCGGCTCGACGGTCGACCATATTGCCAAGGTCAAGATCGAAGGCACGATCACCGAGGACGAGGAACTGATCAAGCGGCTGGAAACCATCCGTCTTTCATCGAAGGTGAAGGGCGTGATCCTGTCGATCGATTCGCCTGGCGGCACCACCGTCGGTGGTGAGTCGATCTATGAAGAAGTGCGCAAGCTGGCCGCCGACAAGCCGGTGGTGGCGGAAATCGGCACGCTCGCCGCATCGGCAGGCTATATGATCGCCAGTGCCGCCGATCACATCGTTGCCCGCAAGACCTCGATCGTCGGCTCGATCGGCGTGCTGATCCAGTATCCCGACGTCAGCGGCCTGATGGACAAACTCGGCGTCAAGCTGGAGGAAGTTAAATCCTCACCGCTGAAAGCCGCGCCCTCTCCCTTCAAGCCGACCAATGACGACGAGCGCGCCATGGTCCGCAAACTCATCCTCGACAGTTACAACTGGTTCGTCGACATCGTCGCCGAACGCCGCAAGATGACCCGCGAACAAGCACTGGCGCTTGCCGACGGCTCGATATTCACCGGTCGTCAGGGCGTTGCCAACGGGCTGATCGACGCCGTCGGCGGCGAGGCGGTAGCGGTCGACTGGCTGGCGACCAAGGGCGTCGATGCCAAGCTCAAGGTCGTCGAGTGGAAGGATACCGAACAGCGCGGCGGCTTCCTGTTCTCGAAAGCGATGGCGCAAACCATCGGCAGCGCGCTCGGCCTGCCCGCCTACAGCGGCGACGTCATCCATGAACTCGGAGCCGACCGCTTGTTTCTTGACGGTCTCGTTTCCGTCTGGCACCCTTGAGACGCCGTTTGGGGCAAGTGAAAAAAGCAAATAAAATCATCCTCATAATTTTGACCGCACTGCTTTCACGGGGACCCGTCTCATGATCAAGTCCGAACTTGTGCAGATTATTGCCACGCGCAATCCGCATCTTTTCCTGCGCGACGTCGAAAACATCGTCGGCGCCATCTTCGATGAAATCACCGACGCCCTTGCCGAAGGCAACCGGGTCGAGTTGCGTGGCTTCGGCGCTTTTTCGGTGAAGAATCGTCCCGCCCGCACCGGCCGCAATCCGCGCACCGGCGAATCCGTCGAGGTCGAGGAGAAGTGGGTGCCGTTCTTCAAGACCGGCAAGGAACTGCGTGAAAGGCTGAACGGCGGCAAGTAGGCGCGACGTCAGCGCCTGACGGCCTTTCGGACAGGCCAGCTTCCGACGGAAAACATCATGTTCAATCGCTTCATGCTCATCGCGATCTTCGTGCCCCTGGCGATCATCCTGATCGCCCTCGCCGTTGCCAACCGCGAACTGGTCGCCTTCACACTGGATCCGTTCAACCCCGGCAATCCGAAGCTGACCCTGACTTTGCCGCTGTTCATTTTCCTGTTCCTGGCACTCGCCATCGGCATGATCGTCGGCAGCCTGGCAACCTGGGTCAAGCAGGGCCGCTATCGCAAGCTGGCGCGCCAGCGCGGCGTCGAAGCCGAGAACCTGCGCCAGGCGGTCAGCCGTGCGCCGGCGGTACCGCAAAGCCAGGCTCCGGGAACGGCCCCAGGCTCCACCCAAGGCTCCGCCCAAGGGTCCGCATTGCCGAAGCCGACCGCTTGAGCCGCCCGTCGGCGGTTTTGTCCCTACGGAGTTTTACATGCTGACCATTTCGGCCGCAGAGGTCGACCATGCGCTGACCTTTGCCGGACTGGTCGAGACGCTGCGCACGGCGTTCCGCGACGGTGCGGTGCAGCCGGTCAGGCATCATCATACGATCGAGCGGCCAGATGGCGCGGCCTCCACCCTGCTTTTGATGCCGGCCTGGACCGACCTCAACGCGGCCGGCACATCGACCGGTGGTCACATCGGCGTCAAGATCGTCACCGTGTCCCCCGACAACAATGCCATCGGCAAGCCGGCGGTGATGGGGCTCTATCTCCTGCTCAATGGCGCCACCGGCGAACCCGAGGCCTTGATCGACGGCCAGCGGCTGACACAGTGGCGCACCGCCTGTGCTTCGGCGCTTGCGGCCTCCTATCTCGCCCGCGACGATGCCTCGCGGCTGCTGGTGGTCGGCGCCGGCGCGCTGTCGCCCTTCCTCGCCAAGGCGCACTCGGCCGTACGGCCGATCAAGACCATCCGCATCTGGAACCGCACCCCGGCCAATGCCGAGAAAGTCGCCGCCGACCTGCGCGCCGAGGGTTTTGCAGCCAGCGCGGCGAGCGATCTCGATGCCGAGCTTGGACGGGCCGACATCGTCTCCTCGGCGACGATCACGACGACGCCGCTGATCAAGGGCGCATTGTTGCGGCCGGGAACCCATGTCGACCTGGTCGGAGGCTTTACGCCGACGATGCGCGAGAGCGACGACGACGCGATCAGGCTTGCCCGCGTCTATGTCGACACCCGCGCCGGCGCCACCAAGGAAGCCGGCGACATCGTCCAACCGCTGGCCTCCGGCGTGCTGAAGCCGGAAACCATCGTCGCCGATCTGCACGAATTAGCGCGCGGCCAGAAGAAGGGTCGCGAGAGCGCTGGGGAGATCACGCTGTTCAAGTCGGTCGGCGCGGCGCTCGAGGATCTTGCCGCCGGCATTGCCGTCTACAAGGCGCTCACGGCCTAGTTCGCCGGTACAGCCATTTTGGCGCTCATCGCGTCGGCGATCACACGAAAATCGTGATCCCCGATTTCGAAAAGGCCAAAGCGAAGCTGATAACCCCAGTTCGACTTGGCCATGGTGAAGTCCAGCCTGTCGAGCAGCGGCTTGATCGGCGCTTCCTCGGCCTTGGCCCACGCCACATCGCGGCGGAAGGGTGTGAAGCCGGCGCCCATATCGCCCTGATAGGGCTCGCCTTCCCGCACGATGCCGATCGCGGTGAAGGCCCGCAGGCCATCTTTCTCGCCCAAAACAGTGTTCGGCGAGTAGTAGACGATGCCATCGCCTGGCTTGACGCGACGCAGCGGTGCCGCCTTGCCGTGGTTGACCTGCATGAAGCCGGCTGCGCGACCCCGCCGGACATGTTCGGCCGACGCCACGGCGATCCAGTACGCGCTCATTTCTGGTTACCATTGGCCTGTTCGCCATCGGACAGCCAATAGACGCGCAGGCGATGATTGTCGGGATCGAGCGCGACAAAAGTACGGCCGAAATCCATGTCGGTTGGCGTCTGCAGGATATTCAGCCCGCGCCCGGACCAGTCGGCATGGGCGGCATCGACCGCATCGGGCGTAGCCAGCGCAAAGACGATTTCGGCGCCACCGCCTGACATGCCGGCTCCCGGCTCCACCGTATGGCGCGACCACAGGCCGAACTTGAAGCCGGCATCGAGCACGAACAGCACGAAGGTCGGCGAACTTTCGACCGGCTCACGGCCGAGCAGCGCGCTGTAGAAGGCGCCGCTCTCAAGCGGCTGGTCGACATAGAGGATGATGAAATTCGGGGTGGCCATATCTGCTCTCCAAGGTTCGGTGCTTCGACTTGGCGACCATAAGATGAGCTACTGTCAGATCATGGCAGCAGTCATCTCGAACCACGCGGCTTGTCGAGCGTTGCCCGCCATTCCTTGAGCAGCGCCTGGCGACGACGCGGATAGCGCGTGTCCGTTGCTTGGAGTTCGGCGATGCGATCGGCGCGAAAATGCCGGAAATCGTGCCGCATCTCGCACCACGCCACCACCACCCGCACCTTGTCGAAGAAGCCCAGCGCAAATGGCCACACGACACGCTCGGACGCAGCGCCGCCGGCGGCGCGGTAAAGAAAGCCGAGCTTGCGCTCGTTGCGGATGGCCTGCCGTACGAGGCCAAGATCGATGCTTTCGATGACTGCGGCGGAAGGGCCGACCAGCAGTGTGCTCGCGTCGAGATCCTCGCGCAGATCGTCCGGCAGGACCGCCGCTATCTTGGCCAACGCGTTGGCAGCGGCGGCCGAGAGGCGCTGGTCCGGCTGCTTGGCGACCCAGCGCGAGCCGAGCACGATGGCTTCGATCTCCTCGTCGCTGAACATCAGCGGCGGCAGCATGAAGCCGGGCTTGAGCACATAACCGACACCCGCCTCGCCCTCGATCGGCGCGCCCTGGCCCTGCAGCGTGGCGATGTCGCGGTAGAGTGTGCGAATCGAAATCCCGAGTTCATCGGCCAGCGCCTGTCCGCTCACGGGCCGGCGATGCCGGCGCAGGCACTGGATCAGGTCGAGCAGGCGTTCGGAGCGGGACATCCGGTAGATTTGCCTGTTTCCTTGACATTGGTCCACCACGGCCAACCTGAACCGGAGAGGCCGACCTGTCGGACTTGGTTGCGAAGCGGGTTGCCCTATGTCAAAAGCGGCCACGCCGTTCGGAGTTGCCCCCGCTTGAAGTCTTTTCGCGACAAACGCCGCGACAACCGTCCACATCCATCCGCGAAGGGTGCGGCGGACGTGTCACGTCCGCGTCCCGGCCAGGCTCCCGCCAGACCGGAAGCGCCACCGCGCGAGCGCCATGAGGCGAAGACGGAAAGTCGTTCCGAACCGAACTCGGCGCCGCGCATCCTGGCCCGCCGCGAAGGCGCTCTGCCCGCCGAACATCTTCCCGTGATCCTGGAAGTGGCGCCCAATGCCGATTATGCGCTGCTCGACAGCGGCACCGGCCAAAAGCTCGAACAATATGGCCCCTACCGTATCGTTCGGCCCGAGGGCCAGGCGATCTGGCAAAAGGCCTTGCCGGCAAAGGAATGGGAGCGTGCCGACGCCGTCTTCACCGGCGACACCGACGAGGAGGGCATCGGCCGCTGGCGTTTCCCCAAGCTGCCGCTCGGCGAGACCTGGCCGATGAAGCATGACGGCATCGACTATCTCGGCCGTTTCACCTCGTTTCGTCATGTCGGCGTCTTTCCCGAGCAGGCCTCCCATTGGGATCACATGGCCGGGCTGATCGCGGCGGCGAAGCGGCCGGTCAAGGTGCTGAACCTGTTCGGCTATACCGGTCTCGCCTCATTGGTGGCGGCTCGCGCCGGCGCCGAGGTCACCCATGTCGATGCCTCGAAGAAAGCGATCGGCTGGGCCCGTGAAAACCAGGAGATGGCCGGCCTCGGCAGCAAGCCGATCCGCTGGATCGTCGACGACGCGGTCAAATTCGCCGAGCGCGAGGAGCGCCGCGGCAGCCGCTACGACATCATCCTGTTCGACCCGCCGGCCTATGGCCGTGGCCCTAAGGGCGAGGTCTGGCAATTGTTCGAGGACCTGCCCGATTTGACCGATCTCTGCCGGGCGATCCTGACGCCGAAGCCGCTTGCCGTGGTGCTGACCGCCTATTCGATCCGCGCCTCCTTCTTCGCCATCCACGCCCTGATGCGCGATACCTTTGCCGGCATGGGCGGCAAGATTGAATCGGGTGAGCTGATCATCCGTGAAAAGTCCGCCGGCCGGGCGCTCTCGACTTCATTGTTTTCGCGTTGGGTGGCTGAATGAACGAGCGGCATGCAGGCGCACCTGGCCAGGTGAAGGAGGTCACCAGCCTCGCCAATCCGCTGGTCAAGGACATCAAGGCGCTCGCTCAGAAGAAATTCCGCGACCAGCAAAACGCATTCATGGCCGAGGGGCTGAAGCTGGTCATCGATGCGCTCGATCTCGGCTGGCAGATCAGGACATTGGTTTTCGCCAAGGCCGGGCGCGGCAACGCGGCGGTGGAGAAGGTGGCCGCACGCACGGTTGCCGCCGGCGGCATGGTGCTCGAAGTGTCGGAAAAGGTGCTGGTCGCCATCACCCGTCGCGACAATCCGCAAATGGTGGTGGGCGTCTTTTCCCAAAAATTCCTCGCCTTGAAGGATGTGCGCGCCGACAATGGCGACGTCTGGGTGGCTCTCGACCGGGTACGCGATCCCGGCAATCTCGGCACCGTCATCCGCACCGTCGATGCAGTCGGCGCCAAAGGCGTCATCCTGGTCGGCGATACCACTGATCCGTTCTCCGTGGAAACGGTGCGCGCCACCATGGGTTCGATCTTTGCCGTGCCGGTGGCCAAGGCGACAACCGAGGCTTTCCTTGCCTGGCGAGGCGGCTTCTCAGGGCTAGTCGCCGGCACCCACCTGAAAGGCGCCGTCGACTACCGCTCGGTCGATTTTTCACGCGGGCCCGTGCTGCTGATGATGGGCAACGAGCAGCAGGGACTGCCCGAAAGCCTGGCTGCGAGTTGCGACAGGCTGCTCAGGATTCCGCAAGCCGGCCGTGCCGATTCGCTCAATCTGGCCGTTGCCACCGGCATCATGCTGTTCGAGATCCGGCGCGGCGCGCTCAAGCTCGAGCCAATCCTGGACCAGCAATGAAGGTTGCCCGCCCGTGAGATCATGGTCTCCCTACGCACTGCTCGTCGTCGCGGCCATCGCGCTCGACCAGTGGATAAAATACCTGGTCGAGGCCGATCTGCCTTTTCAGGAGAAGGTTGATCTGCTGCCCTTCCTGGCGCTGTTCCGCACCTACAATACCGGCATCGCCTTCTCGATGTTCTCGTCCTTCGGCGACACCGGGTTGATCGTCATCTCGCTTGTCGTCGTTGCTTTCGTGCTGTTCCTGGCGACGCGGATCGCGCCGTCCCAGATCCTTGCCCGCACCGGCTTTGCGCTGATCGTCGGTGGCGCTCTGGGCAATCTGATCGACCGCGCCGTCTACGGCCACGTCATCGACTATATTCTGTTTCACACGCCGGTGTGGTCCTTCGCCGTCTTCAACCTTGCCGACGCCTTCATTTCGGTGGGCGCGGCACTGGTCGTCTTCGACGAGCTGTTCGGCTGGGGACGCGAACCCAAAGCCAGACCTTCCAAGGATTGACCCCGTGCGGCCATCGCCGCACAGTTCATGTCGCCAAACAAGATCGCGGAGAAAGACATGTCCGAAACCTTCAAAGCCATCCTCGTTTCGCGTGACGCCGAGAAAAAGCAGTCGGTCAACGTAACCGATCTCACCGAGGCCGACCTGATGGAAGGCGATGTCACCGTCGCGATCGAGGCAACGACGGTGAACTACAAGGATGGCCTGGCGATCACGGGCAAGGCGCCGGTGATCCGCCGCTGGCCGCTGGTGCCGGGCATCGATTTCGCCGGCACCGTCGTCTCGTCCTCGCATCCCGACTGGCGCACCGGAGACAAGGTCATTCTGAACGGCTGGGGCGTCGGCGAAACCCATTTCGGTGCCTATGCAGGCCGTGCCCGCGTCAAGGGCGACTGGCTGGTGCCGCTGCCGCAAGGCATCAGCACGCATGACGCGATGGCCGTCGGCACCGCAGGCTATACCGCCATGCTCTGCGTCATGGCCCTGGAACGGCACGGCATCCTGCCCGATCGCGGCCCGGTGGTGGTGACGGGGGCGGCCGGCGGCGTCGGCTCGGTAGCGGTCTCGATCCTGTCCAGCCTCGGCTACCATGTCATTGCTTCCACCGGCCGCAATGCCGAAAGCCCCTATCTGATCGACCTTGGCGCCGCCGAAGTGATATCGCGCGACGAGCTTGCCCAGCCGGCCAAGCCGCTGGCCAAGGAGCGCTGGGCCGGCGGCATCGACGCCGTCGGTAGCCACACGCTGGCCAATGTGCTCTCGATGACCTCCTATGGCGGCGCGGTCGCCGCCTGCGGCCTGGCCGGCGGCATGGACCTGCCGGCCAGCGTCGCGCCCTTCATCCTGCGCGGCGTCTCATTGCTCGGCATCGATTCAGTGATGGCGCCTAAAGCAGTCCGCCTCGAGGCATGGCGCCGCATCGGCACCGACCTCGATCTGCAGAAGCTCGCCAGCCTGTCCAGCACCATCGGGTTCGATGGCATCGTCGATGCCGCGCGCGACATCGTCGACGGCAAGATCCGCGGCCGCGTCGTCGTGGATATGTGACTCCGCCCAACTGCCGGAAGGGATGGAATCGCCAGATCTGGTGGCAAACCCGCCGCGCCTCGGCAAAAAGCGCTCATCCGCTAAAATTCGAACGATCCGCCGCAATTTTCCATAATCTCTGTCTGGCAAGGATTTCGCATGATCGCGGAATCCGGCAGCCAACAGGCGGACACTGGCGACGACGTCGATGCGGTGCTCCCGCCGGCGTCGACGCGGCGCTTTGTCGCCGCGCCGCCGCTGGTGCCCGAGCCGGAATTCTCCAGGCGCGAAAGCCTGCCCTTTCTGACATTCGTCGCC
The DNA here is from genome assembly GCF_055811155.1 of Mesorhizobium sp. WSM4822. Taxonomy (NCBI): domain Bacteria; kingdom Pseudomonadati; phylum Pseudomonadota; class Alphaproteobacteria; order Hyphomicrobiales; family Phyllobacteriaceae; genus Mesorhizobium; species Mesorhizobium sp. WSM4822. Next base: position 529,860 of record NZ_JBVVQM010000002.1, read on the forward strand.
ATCGTGTTGGTGGCCGGGCTGGCGCATCTGACCGGGGCACCGATCTTCATCAGCGTCGCATTGCTGGCAACCGGCCTTGCCCTGCATTTGCGCGCCAGGCGGAGCGAACATCGCACCTCCGCCCTTCTTGACGAAACCACTGCCCGCAGCCGCGCCGAGATCGAGACGCTGGCCGACCGCATGTGGGAGATGCAGGAGAGCGACGAGCGCTTTCGCGGCCTGATCGACGCGCTTGGCGATCTCGTCATCCATCGCGACCGCGACGGCTACATCGTCTATGCCAACAAGGTCTTCGCCGATCTCGTCGAGATCGACCAGCGCGACCTCGCCGGCAAGACCCTGGCGGAACTGGGCATCGAGGTCGGCATGGTTCCCGATGCCGCCTTTTCCGACCATGAGTGCCTGAGTTCCACCGATGTCTCCATCAGCACGCCGAGCGGGCAGCGCTGGTTCTCGTGGATCGAACTGTCGGTGCGCGACAAGGACAGCGGCGCGGTTTCGCACCGCGCCATCGCCCGCGACATCACCGCCCGCAAACGCGCCGAATCGTCGCTGATCACCGCACGCGAACGGGCCGAATATGCAAGCCAGGCCAAATCGCGCTTCCTTGCCACCGTCAGCCATGAAATCCGCACCCCGATGAACGGCATTATGGGCATGGCCAGGTTGCTCGCCGACACCAGCCTGTCGCCGGAGCAGCAGACCTATGTCGGCGCCGTCTCGACCTCGGCCAGCGCATTGCTTGCCTTGATCGAGGATCTTCTCGACTATTCCAAGATCGAAGCCGGGCGTTTCGACCCCGAGCCGCAGCCGATGTCGGTGCGCGAGATCGCCGACAACATCATCGAATTGCTGGCAGCGCGCGCCTTCGCCAAGGATATCGGACTGGGTTGCCATGTCGAACCCGACGTGCCGCAATTGATCACCGCCGATCCGGGCAAGGTCAGGCAGGTGCTTCTCAACCTCATCGGCAACGCCATCAAGTTCACCGACAGCGGCGGCGTGCTGGTGAGCATAGCACGCGCACGCACCGAAACCAGCGACCGCATATGCTTCACCATCGCCGATACCGGTCCGGGCCTGCGTGACGCCGACCTGGAACGCATTTTCGAGGAATTCGAGCAGGCCGACGGCACGTCGACACGCACCCATGGCGGGGCCGGCCTCGGCCTTGCCATCTCCAGGCGCCTGGTGGCCGCCATGGGCGGCACGATCTCGGTATCCAGCCGGCTCGGCCAGGGATCCGAATTCGTCTTCGAAATCCCTGCGACAGCGGCCACCGAAGCGCCGCAGGGCCACCAGAATGCTCTCTCGGGCAGACGCGCGGTGATCCTGTCGAAGAACGCCGTCGAGGCCGACGCCATCGCCCGCACCATCCGCGCCAATGGCGGCGCGGTCGACATCGCCACTACTGCCGCACAGGCCGCGCCTTTCGCCGCCGGCTGCGATGCAATCCTGGTCGATGCAGCGATGGAAGAAGGCGACGGAAGGCTGCTCAAGCGCCTGCGCCAAAGCGGTTTCTCCGACTGTGAGGCGATCACGCTGATCGCGCCGACCGATCGCGGCATGCTTGGCGAGTTCCGTGCCAGCGGCTACGCAACCTTCCTGGCCAGGCCGGTGCGTGGCGGAACACTTCTGCGTGTTCTGTTGAGCAGCCATGCTCCGAGCCTCGGCCCGCCGCTGCCGGAAAAGCGCGGCGCACCGTCGCTGCGGGCCGTCGGCAACCGCCAGCGCGGCCTGTCGGTGCTGATCGCCGAGGACAATGACATCAACGCCATGCTGGCCCGCGCCACGCTGCTGAAGGCCGGGCATCGCGTCAAGGTGGTCGGCAACGGCAAGGCCGCCGTCGAGGCTGTCACCGGCGCCGCGCACAAGGACCGCTTCGACGTGGTCTTGATGGATCTGCACATGCCGGTCATGGACGGGCTGGACGCGATTGCCGCCATCCGCCGCCATGAGGAAGAAAGTGCCGTGCGGCCGGTGCCGATCATGGTGCTGTCGGCCGACAGCCAGGAAAAGACCCGTCATGCGGTGTTGGCCCATGGCGCCAGCGGCTTTGTCACCAAACCGCTCGACCCCGAAGCGCTGGTCAATGCCGTCGAGGGGCAGGTCGTCGCGGCCTGAGCTTTCCACCGCCATTCGGCACGGGCGATCACTTAAACGTAGCCGGTTGATCGTATTCGCCAGCCGACGAAGTATTGCCCATGACGTCGTATCACGGTACTGTCACAATCCTGTTGCACCTACACCGTATCCCCGTGCCAAGAGGGATGGCTCGAAGGAGAATCACTCGTGCATACAGTTATGCCGGAATGTGACACTCGGCCGAACGCCAGCAGCGCCTTGCTTGCCGGACGTAACGTCGATTCCGTCATAAAGGGCGCTGCGCTGGGCCGTATAGGCAATCTTGAAGTGCGGCTCGCTCGCAACGAGGCCGAGATCGCGGCCGCGCAGGAAGTGCGCTACCGGGTGTTCTACGACGAACTTGGCGCCAGGAAGGACCTGTTCCAGGCCCATGACCGCCGGGACGCCGACCGGTTCGATCCGCTCTGCGACCATCTGCTGGTTTTGGACACCACGCTTTCCGGTCCCGAACATCGCCGCATCGTCGGCACATATCGGCTGCTGCGGCAAGAAATCGCGGCCACGGCCGGTGGCTTCTATTCCGAAGGTGAATTCGAGCTGACCAAGCTCATCGCCCGCCACCCCGGCCAGCGTTTCCTTGAACTCGGCCGCTCCTGCGTTTTGCCGGAATACCGCTCGAAGCGCACCATCGAGGCGCTGTGGCAAGGCATCTGGGCTTACATCAATCATTACGAAATCGGTGTGATGACCGGCTGCGCGTCCTTTCACGGCACCGTGCCGGCGGCGCATGCCGAAGCGCTCACCTATCTCGCCCACCACTGCCGGACGAATTCGGCCTGGGACGTGCGCGCGGTGTCCGGGCGCTATTGCTCGATGGATCTGATGCCGATCGAGGCCGTCAATGCCAAGGCGGCGATCGCCGCGATGCCGCCTTTGGTCAAGGGCTATCTGCGCGTCGGTGCCCGCATCGGCGATGGTTGCGTCATCGATCGCGAATTCTCGACGGTCGATGTGTTCGTCGTGATGCCGGTCAAGGAGATCGGCGCACGCTACGTCAACTATTATGGCGGCGAAGCCCAGCGCTTCGCTGCGTGACGCTAGCGAATAGCGAATAGCGGGAGCTATCTCGCTCAACCCCTATTCGCTACTCTCTATTCGCTATTCGCTTCCTTTCACAAAATATCTTCCGGCCGCCTGCCGGGTCGGCTCTTGTAGGACGGAAACGACCAGCCGAATTTGAGCGCACCACCGCGCACGAGGAACGCCGCCGCAAAGCCGGCGAGGTTCGAGGCGAGCGGCGGCAGTCCGGCAAGATCGCCAAGCGTGTAGAGGCCGGCACCCGCAAGGGCCGCCGTGACGTAGATTTCGGGCCTGAGCAGCACCGATGGCTCGCCCGCAAGGAGATCGCGCAAAATGCCGCCGAAAGTGGCGGTGAGCACGCCGGTGATGACGGACACGACCGGCGAGCCGGTAATCGCAAGCCCCTTGGCCGCGCCCATCACCGAAAAGGCGGCGAGCCCGATGGCGTCGAGCCAGAGCAGCCACTTCCAGCGCGATTCGACACGATGCGCGCTGAAGAAGACCAGCACCGCAACCGCGGCGCAGACCAGCACATAGCCGGAGTTGGCAACCCAGAAAACCGGCAGGTTGAGGATAACGTCGCGAAGCGTGCCACCGCCTATCCCGGTGACACTGGCCAGGAACAGGAAGCCGATAATGTCGAGCTGCTTACGCGAAGCCGCCAGCGCCCCGGTCGCCGCGAAGACGGCGACACCGGCATAGTCGAGAAGCGCGATGGCATTCATGCAGACCAGGGGAGTAAGGGAAGAGGAGAATAGGAGAGTATGTTTATCACAAAGCCGCACCGTTGGTACGCTTCCCTACTCCCCTACTCCCTTACTCCCTTACTCCCTTACTGCGCTAACTACGCATCTTTCTCAGCCTGTTCGTTCACCGGCCCCGGCTCAACCGGTGCTTCAGCGGCGGCGAACTTCGGACCACCCTTGGCGACGCCGACCATGGCCGGGCGCAGCACGCGGTCGCCGATCGAATAGCCCGGCTGCACGACCTGGACCACGGTGTTGGCCGGGACATCCGGATTGGGCACTTCGAACATCGCCTGGTGGAAATTGGGATCGAACTTCTCGCCTTCCGGCGCGAGCTTCTTGACCCCATGCCGTTCCAGCGCCGACAGCATGGCGCGCTCGGTGAGGTCGACGCCTTCGATCAGCGCCTTGAAGCCGGCGTCACCCGATGCCTTGGCCTCGGCGGGAATCGCATCCAGCGCGCGGCGCAGATTGTCCGACACCGACAGCATGTCGCGGGCGAAATTCGCGACCGCGTAGGTGCGCGCATCGTGCACATCGCGCGCCGTGCGGCGACGCAGGTTTTCCATCTCGGCCGCCACGCGCAGCGCGCGGTCCTTCAGCTCTTCATTTTCCTTCAGCAGCCGCACAAGGGCTTCATAGTCGCCGTCGGTGCTGCCTTCCGTGCGCTCGGCTGCGGGCTCGGTCGCCTCGACTTCGTCGGGCGCGCGTTCGTCTTTTGCCTGGTCGCTCATCGCCGTTTCCCGTCAATCTCGAATGATGTGGATTTTGTGCCCGATATCGATGTTTGGCGGCCAAAAATCAAGGGGTAAGCGACTATGGAAGCCGCCGGCCAAGGCCGGGCAATGACAGGCAAGACATTTCGACTTTAATTCAAATTTTACCTTAACCGCGGGCTTTGCTTGCCATACAGGCATGATGGGGGAACCATTCTCTTGCTGCAGGAGTTTCGAAGCCGACACAGGATTTTGAGATGATGACCCGCAACATGGGCGAAAAGGCAGAGGGGCTGGCCATCGAGATCAGGCGCCAGTTCGGCGCCGAGGCGGTGACCCGCTTTCTGCGCACCTTGCCGGCCTTCCGCACCGAGGCCGACATCCCCGATCGGTTCAGAGAACTGCTCGACCGCCTCGATGGGGCGGAGCGCGGTGACATCGGCTGGCGCCGGCCTTAACGCAACAATCGATCTTGGCAGCAAACCTCCTATCGGCAATAGCCGGGGAGAGCCGAACCATCTAAGGATAGATGTGTTGTGGTTCAATGGAGGACGTAAATGCGCAAGGTTTCGATCACCTCATCGCTGATAGCGTTTGTCGGCCTCGGCGCCATCACCTTGGCGGCCTTTCCGGCACAAGCAGACAATCTTCAGCTGCAATTGGGCAAACATGGCCCGCGGCTGAAGCTCATGGAAGATTGCGACCCCGCCTACGACGATTGCGAAGGCCCCCGTCGCGACGATCGGCGCGACCGCCGTCAACGAGGCTGCACGGAAGACCGGGCTCTCGACAAGGCAGACCGAATGGGCATCCGCCGCGCAAGGATAGAGTCCGTCGGCCGCCGGGAGATCACGGTCCGCGGCAGACAGGGCGGCGACCGCGTGCGCGTGACTTTTGGCACCGAGCGCGGCTGCCCTATCCTCGATCGCGAATAGCGATCGACCTCAGCGGAAAACCGACGCTCAGAGCCATCAGCAGGTCGATCTGGCGGGTCGGCAGGCTCGATCGCCAAGCCACGCGACAATTACGCACAGTAATTTTGCGTGATGTTGCCTTGCGGCGGCGAGGCACCCCGCCTATGCTTCCTGATGAACATGATTTCCCCTGAGGCGGTCGCCAACAGCAAGCGCGCCTGGTTGAAGATTCTCGCCCGCTACAAGAAGCCTGACAGGCGGCGCAGCGCCGTCGAGCTCGCCATCACCCTCATTCCATTCGCCATACTCTGGGGGCTGTCCTCGGCGGCTTATGCCTACGGCCATTGGTGGGGACTGGTCCTCATCCTCCCCGCGGCCGGGTTTCTGGTGCGCATCTTCATGATCCAGCACGATTGCGGCCACGGCTCCTTCTTCGCCAATCGTTACGCGGACGACTGGATCGGCCGCGCGCTCGGCATCCTGACGCTGACGCCCTACGATTGCTGGCGGCGCGCCCACGCGACGCACCACGCCAGCGCCGGCAATCTTGACGAACGCGGCATGGGCGACATCCGGACGCTGACCGTTGCAGAATACCGGCAGATGTCGTGGCGGGGCCGCCTCGCCTATCGTCTCTATCGCCATCCGCTGGTGATGTTCGGGCTCGGTCCGATCTGGCTTTTCATCTTCGAGCAAAGGCTGCCCGTCGGCATGATGCGCGGCGGCCTGACCCCTTGGGTGTCATCGATGACCACCAACCTTGGCATCGCGGTCGCAGCAGCCATCCTTATCTGGTTCGTCGGCCCGGGCGCTTTCCTGGTGGTTCACCTGCCGATCGTCATCCTCGCCGGTTCGGCCGGCATCTGGCTGTTCTACGTCCAGCACCAGTTCGAGGAAACGGAATGGGCGAAGGATGCCGACTGGGAATTCCAGCACGCTGCCCTGCACGGATCGTCCTATTACGACCTTCCGCCGGTGCTGAACTGGTTCACCGGCAACATCGGTGTCCATCACGTCCATCACCTCTCGGCCAAGGTGCCGTGCTACCGGTTGCAGGAAGTGCTGCGGGATTATCCCGAGTTGCGCGACATAGGCCGGGTTACGCTGCTCGAAAGCCTGCGCTGCGTCAAACTGGCATTGTGGGACGAAAACCGCCGCAAGCTGGTGTCGTTCCGCGAGGCACGGGCGGCGGCTTAAGCAATTCCAGGAGAAGTGTGAACGGTTTTCCAGGGAAAACGCGTAGCGTTTTCCCTGGGCAATTGCGTCACAACAAAAAGACCGCCGCGCCATGGGCGCCGCGGCCTGGAGCTCCGATCAGGCAGCCCTGATCATGTCGGCGGCCTTTTCGGCGATCATGATGGTTGGGGCATTGGTGTTGCCACCAATCAGTGTCGGCATCACCGAGGCGTCCACGATACGCAAGGCTTCAAGCCCGCGCACCTTGAGTTGCGGATCGACCACCGCCATCTCGTCGACCCCCATCCGACAGGAGCCGACCGGGTGATAGACCGTGTCGGCGCGGGTACGGATATGGGTCATCAGATCGGCATCGCTCGGCTCGCCGGCGATGTGCATTTCCTTGTGCCGGTAGCGCGTCAGCGCCGGCGAAGCCAGCACCTGCCGGGTGATCCTCACGCCTTTCAGCAGCAGTTCCGCATCGCGCTGGTCGCCGAGAAAGCGCGGATCGATGCGTGGCGCGGCAAGTGGATCGGCGCTGGCCAGCCCAACCTCGCCACGCGAGTGCGGCCGCAATATGCAGACATGACAGGAAAAGCCGAAACCGTAGTGCAGCGTGCGCGCATGGTTTTCGACCAAGCCGATGACGAATTGCAGCTGCAGGTCAGGGCGCTCAAGCGCCGGGTCGGATTTGACGAAAGCGCCGCTCTCGGCCGACGGCGAGGCGATCAGCCCGGTTCCATCCCGCCGCCACTGCGCGATGTGCCTGAGGAAACCCCACGCGCCGCGCGGGCTCATACCGAGCATATCGGTGTCCTTCGATCTCCAGCCGACGATAAAATCGAGGTGGTCCTGCAGGTTCTTGCCGACGCCCGGCAATTCGTGGACGACGGGAACGCCATGCACGGCAAGTTCGGCCGCCGGCCCGATACCCGACAGCAACAGAAGCTGCGGCGAACCGAAGGCACCACCGCAGAGGATCACCTCGCGCGACGCCTGTGCCACTGCCTCGCCTTTGCGCGTCCGGTAGCGGATGCCGGTGGCGCGCTTGCCGGCAAGGACGATGCCTGTGGCGTGCGCCCGCGTGATCACGGTCAGATTGGTCCGCTGCATCACCGGATGGAGATAGGCGGCGGCAGTCGAACAGCGCTCGCCATTACGGGCGCCACCGGCAAACTGGGTCACTTGGAAATAGCCGGCGCCCTCTTGTTCCGGTCCGTTGAAATCGTCCGAGGCGCGAATCTGGTTTTCGGCACAAGCCTCTATGAAGGCCTTGGCGATCGGCCTCGGCGAGCGCTGGTTCGACACTTTCAGCGGGCCGTCCCCGCCATGCAAGGCATCAGTGCCGCGCTCATTGCCCTCGGCGCGCCGGAAATAGGGCAGAACCTCATCCCACGACCAGCCCTCGCAGCCCAGATTTGCCCATTCGTCATAGTCGCTGCGATGGCCCCTGACATAGAGCATTGCATTGATGGCGCTGGAGCCGCCCAGCGCCTTGCCGCGCGGCTGGTAGCTCTTGCGGCCGCCAAGACCTTGCTGCGGCACGGTCTCGAAGGCCCAGTTGTTGATCCTGGGCCGGCCGGAAAGCATGCCGATAATGCCAGCCGGAGCACGGATCAGCATATCCCTGCCCTCGCCGCCAGCTTCGATCAGGCAGACCGTTTTCGATGGATCTTCCGAAAGCCGCGCGGCAAGCGCACAGCCGGCGGACCCACCGCCGGCTATGACATAGTCGTAACGCATGAAGACCCCTCCCCGATCGTCCACGGATTTTCCATCCGGATGATCAAGAGAAGGCCTGAACACGGCTGATGTAAAGACGCGCGGAATTACCGCAACGTCAGCTGCTGCGAACGCGCCGCCAGGAGTATTTCGGGCCTTTTGGTTCCGGCACGGCGGCTGGCTGGTAGTAGAGCCCCAATCCGCCGGTGCGGCCCTCCTCCAGGCGCTTCAACAGCACCGCATTGGAAATCTCGAACTCGTCGAAGCCTAGCCGCAGCATATGCGGCAGTTGGTCCACCAGCACCTGGCCCGTGGCGCGAACGGCACCTTCGAAATGGTAGCGGCCGCGCAGCAGTTCTCCCTTGGAGAAGGAGCGGCCGTCGCTGAAGGCCGGGAAGGCCAATGCCACCAGCGACAGCTGGTCGAGCAGGTCGGCAATCTTCTCGAGCTGATCACCAGGCTGCAGCAGGACGCCGAGCCGTTCCTTGGCCGAGCGGCGCACCTCCGGATCCAGATCGAGGAAGACTTGCAACGGCAGGATGAAGCGGCCGTTGCCGGACAGCGCATCGGCGCTTTCGGCATGCGTCCACTCATCCTCGTGAAAACCCGCAGGGGTCCAGAGTCGGGTCTCCGCTGTCGTCGGTTCAGTCATCAAAAAGTTCCTAAATAGTCAAACGAACCAAGGATGTGTTGAGATTCAGGTCAGGCTGAGTCGAAAATGGCGGCTTCCGAGAACCGGAGCGGAGCGTACTTATGGCGGCTTCCGAGAACCGGAGCGGAGCGTACTTGAAGTACGTGAGCACCGGAAGCGCAGGAAGCTGCCGTTTGCAGGCCAGCCTAACCTGAATATCAGCATATCCTAAAGGGATGCGTCGGTCAGCGACTTCTCCAGCCCCGACAGGTGAATGCCGCACTCGGTCTTGGCGTGACCGGCCCAGCGGCCGCTGCGCGCGTCCTCGCCCGGCTGCACCGGCTGCGTGCACGGGAAGCAGCCGATCGACAGATAGCCATAGGCGACCAGCGGATTTTCGCGCAGCGCATGCGCGCGCATGTAGTCCGCCTGGTCCGATGTCGTCCAATGCGCCAGCGGATTGATACGGATACGCGGACCGACCGCCTCGAACACCGGCAGCGCCGCCCGCGTCGCGGCCTGAAAACGCTTGCGGCCGGTGAGCCAGGCACGAAATGGCGCGACACCGCGCGCCAGCGGCTCCACCTTGCGCACGTCGCAGCAGGCGTCGGTGTTGCTCTGATGCAGATTGCCCGTCGGGTCGATCCGTTCGAGTGCTGCTTCCTCGGGTTTGATCACCCTTATGTTGGTCAGCCCGAAATCGGCGGCGAGCGCGTCGCGATAGCCGAGCGTCTCCTCGAAATGCTTGCCGGTGTCGAGGAAGATGACCGGCAGCGTCCGGTCGATCTTGGCGATCATGTGCAGCAGCACAGCCGAATCCGCGCCGAACGACGACACCGCGGCGATCTCGTCGAGGAACAGTTCGCGGGCCGAGCGTTCGATGATCTCGATCGGCTTCAGATGACCATAGAGCGCATCGAGCCCCGCCGCTTTGGCGGCGATGCCGTCATCGACGTCTCCGATACGGTCAAGCGGCCTTGGCTTCGCCAGCATAGAGCGCCTCCTTGAACGGCGCGGGACCGACTCGGCGGTAGGCGTCGATGAATTTCTCTTGCGGGTCGAGCCGGAGGCCGAGATAGGTCTCGACAATCTGCTCGATGGCGTCGGTGATCTCTTCCGACGAGAAGCCGCGGCCGATGATCTCGCCGACCGAGGTGTTCTCGTCTGCCGAGCCGCCCAGCGTCACCTGATAGAGTTCGGAGCCCTTCTTCTCGACGCCCAGGATGCCGATGTGGCCGACATGGTGATGACCGCAGGCGTTGATGCAGCCGGAGATCTTCAGCTTCAGTTCGCCGATCTCGCGCTGCCGCTCAAGCGAGGCGAAGCGGCGCGAGATTTCCTGCGCGATCGGGATCGAGCGCGCCGTGGCCAGCGCACAGTAGTCGAGGCCCGGGCAAGCGATGATGTCCGATATCAGGTTGGAATTGGCCGTCGCCAGGCCGATGCCGACCAGCGCATCATAGACCGCCTTGAGGTCGGCGCGGGCCACATGCGGCAGGATCAGGTTCTGCTCATGGCTGACACGCAGCTCGTCAAAGCCATATTTCTCGGCGATGTCGGCGATCGCTTCCATCTGGCTGTCTGAGGCATCGCCGGGCACCTCGCCGATGCCCTTCAGCGAGATCGTCACCGCCGCATAGTCGGGATGGCGGTGCGTCACGACATTCTGGTCGAGCCACTCCGAGAACCCCTTGGAATCGAGCCGCGCCAGCTTGACCGCCTGGTCGCCTTCCGGCCGCCCAGCGAGCACCGGTGGCGCGAAATAGGCCTCGATGGCGCGGATGTCCGCTTCCGGCAGCTTCAGCTCGGCGTCCTTCAACTCCTGCCACTCGGCCTCGACCTGGCGGGTGATCTCCTCGACGCCGGTCTCATGGACGAGGATCTTGATGCGCGCCTTGTACTTGTTGTCGCGGCGGCCATAGAGGTTGTAAACGCGCAGGATCGCCGTGCAGTAGGACAGAAGGTCGGCTTCCGGCAGGAAGTCGCGGATCTTGCGGGCAACCATCGGCGTGCGGCCCTGGCCGCCGCCGATATAGACGGCGAAACCGAGTTCGCCGGCGGCGTTCTTCTTCAGGTGCAGGCCGATGTCGTGGGTCTGAATGGCGGCGCGGTCGCGCTCGGCACCCGTCACCGCGATCTTGAACTTGCGCGGCAGGAACGAGAATTCCGGATGCACCGACGACCACTGGCGCAGGATTTCCGCGTAGGGACGCGGATCGGCGACTTCGTCGGCGGCAGCGCCGGCGAAATGGTCTGCGGTGACGTTGCGGATGCAATTGCCGCTGGTCTGGATGGCATGCATCTCAACGCTCGCGAGATCCGCCAGGATCGCCGGAATGTCCGACAGCGCCGGCCAGTTGAACTGGATGTTCTGGCGGGTGGTGAAATGGCCATAGCCCTTGTCGTATTTGCGGGCGATGTGACCAAGCATGCGCAACTGCTTGCCGTTCAGCGTGCCGTAAGGCACCGCGATGCGCAGCATGTAGGCATGCAGTTGAAGATAGACGCCGTTCATCAGCCTCAAGGGCCGGAACTGGTCCTCGGTGATCTCGCCGGCAAGACGACGCTGCACCTGGTCGCTGAACTCGGCGACGCGGGCCTGGACAAAATCGTGGTCGAACTCATCGTAACGGTACATGCTTGGTCTTTCAGGGCGCGTCCGCCCATGCCTGGTGTCTTGGTTATGCTGCCCGCGCAGCCTGCTTGCCGAGATCGTTGCGGATGGTCGGGCCGGCGGCGCGGATCTTCTCGCGCAGCCGCACCGGTTGGACGACACCGTTGACGACTTCAGCGTCGATCAAATTGACGTCGACCACTTCGTCGGCGGCATAGGCCTTGGCGCCGATCGCCTCGAGCCTGTCCTCGGCTGCCTTGTCATGGGCGAGGTCGGCATGGTCCACCGTCTCGGCCCAGCCGCCATCGGCGTACCAGACGGCAATGCCGTCGGTGAGGCGGTTGGCGGTCAGTATCTTCATGGCTGAACTCCTTCGGCGACCGAACTGGAAGCACCTTCATGCCTGTGTGCCGCCAGCGGCTCGGATCGCTCAAAATTGGCGCCGGCGACCGCATCGCCGATGATGGTCATGACCGGGCCGGAAAGATCGGCGCGCGCTTCCAGCGACGGCAGGTCGGCAAGCGTGCCGTGGAAGCGACGCCGGTTGGCGAGGCTGGCATTCTCGACCACGGCCACCGCGGTGTCCGGCGACAGACCGGCCTCGATCAGCCGTCCGGCAACCTCGGCGGCCACCGAGCGGCCCATATAAACGGCGACGGTGGCGCCGGAAATGGCGAGCTTGGCCCAGTCGGGCAGCGAATTGCCCTTGAGGTCGTGGCCGGTGGTGAACACCATCGACGAGGAGACACCGCGCAAGGTCAGCGGCAGTTCGAAATCGGCGGCGGCGGCAAAGGCCGCGGTGACACCCGGAACCACCTCATAGGCGATGCCGGCATCACGAAGTGCCGCCATCTCTTCGCCGGCCCGGCCGAACACCAGCGGATCGCCTGACTTCAGCCGCACGACACGCTTGCCTTCACGGCCAAGCTCGACCAGCAGCGCATTGATCTCAGCCTGGCTCTTGGTGTGGCAGCCCTTACGCTTTCCGACCGGCAGGCGCTCGGCATCGCGGCGACCCATGGCAACGACCGCCTCGGGCACCAGCGCGTCATGGACGATGACATCGGCTTCCATCAGCAGACGATGGGCCCGCAAGGTCAAAAGATCCTCGGCGCCCGGACCGGCGCCAACCAGCGCGATGTGACCGCAAGCGGGCGTGTCCGACAGCAGAAGATCGACGGCAGCGTCATGCGCCTGCGAAAGCTGGCCGGCTTCGGCCGCGCGCGCAGGAGCGCCAGAGAAGAAATCATTCCAGAAGCGGCGGCGGGCATTGCCTTTCGGCAGCAGCTTCTCGGCAGCCCCGCGAAACGACGCCGCAAGAATTGCCAGCGGCCCGAGCGACTGCGACAGCATGCGGTCGATGCGGCCGCGCAACATCTGGGCAAGCACCGGGCCTGCACCTTCGGTGCCGATGGCGATGGCGACCGGCGCGCGGTTGACCAGCGCCGGGGTGAAGAAATCGCAAAGCTCAGGCCGATCGACGGCATTGACCGGAATGCCTAGGCGGCGCGCATCCGCAGCCACCCGACGGTCGAGTTCCTCGTCGCCGCTGGCGGCAAACACCATGATCGCGCCTTCGAGCTGCGATGCGTCGTAAGCGGCGGCAAAATGGCTCGCGCCGGCCTGGGCGATGAAGGCGAGCAGGTCGGGCTCGGCGTGTTCCGCGATGATCCGCAGGACCGCGCTCGACTGTCCGATCAGCCGCGCCTTGGCCAGTGCCTCTTCGCCGCCGCCAACGATGGCCACGGCTTCGCCCTCGACCCGCATGAACACGGGGAAGGCGCTGAGCTTGGGAGCAGTGTGCGACATGGACGCGAGCGGAATCCTGAATGAGCTTGCAGTTCTACGCGCGGGCGCGAGAAACCAGAAGGAACGCACTCGCGCATCCCTTGTCGGGATGCAATTGCTTTTCTGAAAGCATCCCAGCCAAGAGAAAAATATTTCTCGTTTACGGATGGAGCGGATTCAAGCTGCTGTCGCAGGCCTTGTTTTCCGGGTCTTTTAGCGCCCGGGAAGAAAAGCCGCAAAACTGTTTTTTCTAAATTCTACCAAATTAGTAGATTAAAGCCGCGAACTCTGGACAGCCAGAATGTTCAACGCCGACACGGCTGCCGCCTGGAACATTAGTGGCTCGGGGCGCGTTCTCAAAAGGCCTGTCATATCGGATCGAAACCCCGGCTGCGGAACGCCACGAAAGGCCACCACGCGGCTGAAAAGGAGCCTGTCATCATGAACACAATCATACTCAAGCACGGTATCTGGGTCATGGTGGCCGATGGCGAGAAGGCGCTTTTCCTCAGGAACGCCGGCGACAACAAATATCCGAATCTCGAGGTGGTGCAGGAAATACAGCAGGACAACCCGCCCACCCGCGAGCAAGGCAGCGACAGCCCGGGCCGATACAATGATGGTCCCTCCGTCCATCGCAGCGCAGTCGAGGATACGGACTGGCACCGCATCGGCAAGGAGCGTTTCGCCGATGAAATCGCCGCCCGGCTCTACAAGCTCGCGCATGACGGCGAATTCAACGAGATCGTGCTCGTCGCACCGCCAGTGGTGCTTGGGACAATGCGCAAAAAGCTGCACAAGGAGGTCGAGGACAAGGTGACCGCCGAAATTCCCAAGACATTGACCAACCATGCCATACCGGAAATCGAGGCCCTGCTGCGGGCAGGCTGATCATTGTCGATCGGCCCTGACGGATCGAGACGAATAGCACCGCACAAATTCCGATCCGGCCGGCAGCTTCTCAGCTGCCGGTCAAATTTTTGCGGCGGCGCCGTCGATTTCACGGATTCGCGGGTTGCATCGCCGACATACCATCCACCATATTGCAAAACAGGCGGCGGCTTTGGGCGGCGCTCATCCAACATCGCTGTTTTTTGAAAGGCGCTCCATAGACAATGCCGCATGACACGCCCCTTATCGCCACCATCGTCGCCGGTCTGGGGCTGGCTTTCATCTTCGGGGCTCTCGCCAACCGCTTCCGTATCCCGCCGCTGGTCGGTTATCTCGTAGCCGGCGTGCTGGTCGGGCCGAACACGCCTGGCTTCGTCGCCGATGCCGGCCTTGCCAACGAACTGGCCGAAATCGGGGTCATCCTCCTGATGTTCGGCGTCGGATTGCACTTCTCGTTGAAGGATCTTCTGTCGGTGCGCGCCATAGCCGTGCCGGGCGCCGTCGTCCAGATCGGCTTTGCCACCGCACTCGGTGCCGGGTTGTCGTGGATGCTCGGCTGGTCGATGGGCGCGGGACTGGTGTTCGGCCTGGCACTATCGGTCGCCTCGACGGTCGTGCTGCTGCGCGCTCTGCAAGAGCGGCGGATGATTGAGACCGAGCGCGGCCGCATCGCTGTCGGCTGGCTGATCGTCGAGGATCTGGCCATGGTGCTGGCGCTGGTGCTGCTGCCGGCGCTGGCCGGCGTGCTCGGCGGCCAGGAGCAGACCGACGCCCATGCAAGCGGGCTGCTGTCGCTGCCGGCCAGCTACGGCATCTGGGGCGTCGTCGGCATCACGCTGGCCAAGGTCGCCGCCTTCGTCGTCGTCATGCTGGTGGTCGGCCGCCGGGTCATCCCCTGGATCCTGCACTATGTCGCCCACACCGGCTCGCGCGAGCTCTTCCGGCTGGCGGTGCTTGCCATAGCGCTCGGCGTCGCCTTTGGCGCGGCCAAACTGTTTGGGGTCTCACTGGCGCTGGGCGCATTCTTCGCCGGCATGATCATGAGCGAATCCGAACTCAGTCACCGTGCCGCCGAAGAATCCTTGCCGCTGCGCGATGCCTTTTCCGTGTTGTTCTTCGTCTCGGTCGGCATGCTGTTCGACCCGTTCAGCCTGATCAGCAATGGCTGGCCGATCCTGGCAACGCTGGCCATCATCGTCATCGGCAAATCGCTGGCGGCGTTCGTCATCGTCGTTGCCTTCGGCTATCCCCTGGCCACCGCATTGATGATTTCGGCAAGCCTTGCCCAGATCGGCGAATTCTCCTTCATCCTGGCCGAGCTCGGCGTCGGGCTGAAACTGTTGCCCGAACAAGGTCGCGACCTCATTCTGGCCGGCGCCATCCTGTCGATCGTCCTCAACCCGCTGATGTTCCTGGCCATCGACTGGATGAAGCCGTGGCTGGAACGGCGCGCCGCCAGGACGGCACCGCCGGTCGAAGCAAAACCGGTTGGTCCGGCGACGGAGCCGGGCCAGGTGGCCTCTGTCGCGGCAACGGCGAAAAGGGAGGACGGGCCGCCGCCCAAGACGGCACTCACCGGCCATGCCATCCTGATCGGCTACGGCCGTGTCGGTGGCCTGGTCGGCTCGGCGTTGAAAGACGCGGCACTGCCCTTCCTGGTCATCGAGGACGCCGACAAGACGCTGGCGAGGCTGAAAGCGGACAGCATCGAGACCGTCGCCGGCAATGCGGCCAATGCCGAAGTGTTCGCCGCCGCCAATCCCGAAGGCGCCAGCCGGCTGATCCTTGCCATCCCCAATGCCTTCGAAGCCGGTCAGATCGTGCTCCGAGCCCGCGCCGCCAACCCTGGCATCAACGTCATCGCCCGTGCCCATTCCGATGCCGAGGTCGAACATCTCAAGGGTTTGGGCGCCGATACGGTGATCATGGGTGAACGCGAGATTGCGCGCGGGATTGTGGAAGAAGTTCTCGGTTCCAAACCGGAGTTGAGGCGCGAAACCGCCGAGCCGTCGGTGGCCTGAGTCCCAAGCCCAAGCTGCACTCGCGCGCGCTGGCAACGTGATCGGCTCGACCCAGCCTTCAAGTGAGCATTACGCCACGAATGCAGAGCCGCCATTTTGCGCGATACCACTGAGGTATTTGGCCGGCGGCTTCCCAAGCGCCTTCTTGAACATGGTGATGAAGGCCGTGACCGAACCATAGCCGAGATCGCCCGAGACTTGCTGGACACTCTTGCCGGACGCCAGTTCCCGAATTGCAACGATCAAGTGCAATTGCTGGCGCCAGCGCCCGAAACTCAGCCCTGTCTCCTTTGTCACAAGGCGGGCGAGGCTGCTCTCGCTGAGCGCCATGCGCTTGGCCCAGTCCGCCAGCGTACTGCGGTCGGCAGGGTCTTGCGCCAACGCCTCGGCGATCCTGTTCAAGCGCGGCTCGGATGAGATCGGCAGGTGCAATTGCTGGACAGGCATGCGTGGCAATTCGGTGAGCAGCATTTTGGTCAAGAGTTCGCCCCTCGCCTCGTCGTCCTGCAGCCGATCGGAAAGCTCGATGATCAATTCGCGCAGCAGTGGCGAGATCGAAAGCGTGCAGCACCGCTCCGGCAGGTCGGCCGCTCCCGGCTCTATGTAGACGAAAAAAATCCGGGCGTTGGCGGTTGCGACATTGCTGTGCTCCATGCCGCCGGGGATCCACACCCCGCAATGCGGCGGCACCATCCATAGACCGCTTGGAACGCGGCATGTGACGCCGCCGCCGAGCGCGAAGACGAGCTGGCCTTTGCGGTGCCGGTGGGCGGGGACTTCCGCTCGGGTGTCGGGGATGTCGACGCGCACGGCAATCGCCAACGCGGAAGGGTCATCCACATCGAGATCAAGCC
Organism: Mesorhizobium sp. WSM4822; assembly: GCF_055811155.1. Taxonomy (NCBI): domain Bacteria; kingdom Pseudomonadati; phylum Pseudomonadota; class Alphaproteobacteria; order Hyphomicrobiales; family Phyllobacteriaceae; genus Mesorhizobium; species Mesorhizobium sp. WSM4822. The sequence goes on from NZ_JBVVQM010000002.1 coordinate 547,098, forward strand.
AGGGGTAGCTGAGGGGCCGTCTCATGATTGACTGCTATTAGCGATGAAACGCCATGATAGCTAAATTCTTTAACCGCGGAAGTCGATAGGCTCCGGTTCGCGCAGGGTTGATCTCGTGACGCTGCGCGCCATCGCCGGTATGGCTCGCTACCTACGTGGGTACTCAGCTTGCCGTGCTTTCCAACGCAAGCTGGCACCGACAAGCCAGCAACAAGGTACGCCATGCTCGCCCTGGTCATCTCTCCCGAAAGCGCGACCGGGTTGAGGCTCGCCGACGTCGCCGAGCCTCAACCGGCCTCGAATGAAGCGCTTGTTTCGGTCCACGCGACTTCGTTGAATCGCGGCGAACTGCGCCTGCTTGCCATACGCCCCAAGGGCTGGATACCCGGCCAGGACATTGCGGGGATTGTCGAACGAAGAGCAGCCGATGGTTCCGGGCCAACCGTCGGCGCCCGGGTTGTCGCGTTGGTCGACGAGGCTGGTTGGACCGAACGCATCGCAGTCCCAACCGACCGTCTCGCCGTCCTGCCGGATGACGTCAGCTTCGTTTCCGCAGCCACGCTTCCTGTCGCCGGTACGACGGCGCTGAGGACTCTACGCCATGGCGGGGACCTCGCCGGCCAGCAGGTCTTGATCACCGGCGCAAGCGGTGCGGTCGGTCGTTTCCAGATCCAGCTCGCCCGCCATCAGGGCGGATTCGTGACCGCTGTCGCCGCCGCCCGGCACGCTGAGGATCTCCGCGGCCTCGGAGCCAGGCAGGTTGTCGAAGCGATAGACCTGGCCGAGGGGCCGTTCTCGCTGATTACCGAGTCGGTTGGCGGCCAAAGCCTCGCATGCGCGATCGAACGCGTCGCCCCTGGCGGGACCATCGTCATGTTCGGTTCGAGCAGCGGCGAACTAACGCCCGTCGGATTCCGCCAGTTCGTTCCGGATCATGAAGGAGCGAGGCTTCAGACCTTCGCCTACTACACATCCGGTCCAGGCATTGGCGAGGACATCGCCTCGCTGCTCGCTCTGGTCGCAGCCGGCCGGCTCGAAACACGCGTGGCCTTGACCGTGCCATGGACAGACATCGCCCAAGCGCTGGACGCACTGCGACAGCGCAGCTTCAGCGGCAAGGCCGTTCTCACCATAACAGGATGAGCATCCTGTTTTGTCACACGTGCTGGCCGCCATTGATGTGAATTTCCGAGCCCGTCACATAGGACGCCTGCTGCGAACACAGGAAGAAGATGATGTCGGCGACTTCGGCCGTGGTGCCAAGGCGCCTGAGAGGGATGGTCTCGACGATCTTGTCAGTGCCCGGCGACAGGATCGCGGTGTCGATCTCGCCGGGCGCAATGGCATTGACGCGGATGCCGTGCGGGCCGAAATCATGCGCCATCTCGCGCGTCAGCGAGCCGAGCGCCGCCTTCGATGTGGCATAGGCCGTGCCGGCAAAGGGATGCACGCGGGTTCCCGCGATCGAGGTTACGTTGACGATCGAGCCCTTGGCCGCCGCCAGCTCCTTGAACAGGCCGCGCGCCAGCATGATCGGCGCGAAGAAATTGACCTGGAACACGTCGCGCCAGACATGCATCGGCGTGTCGATCGAATCCATGCGGCTGTTGCCGTCCTTGAGCTTCGGCGAAATGCCGGCATTGTTGACCAGCGCATGCAACTGGCCGCCATGCGCTTCCAGCCGGTGGCGGATTTCGGAGACGGCGATGCCGACATCCTCCTGATCGGCGAGATCGACCTTGATGTGGTCTTCCGGCCCGGCCGGCCACGGGCAATCCTCGGCGAAAGCCTGCCTGGAGCAGGTGATGACGCGCCAGCCCTCGCGCGAAAAACGCTTGACGGTGGCGTGGCCAATGCCGCGGCTGGCGCCGGTCAGCACGATGGTCTTTCGGGTGTCGAGCTCAGTCATTTCAAGGTCTCCGGCCGGCAGATGTAGCCGAACGCCGCCGAGGTGGCGAGAGGCCGAAATGTCACCATTCACCTCAGAGGAGGAACCGGGAAGCCGGCTCGCCGTTGGTTCGGGAGTTGCAGGACAGGGCGCGGGGTCTCAGATCAAATCAATCGGGACAGAGCCATGACGCAGACAGCACCCCTCGACATAGCAACCGCCTTCACCAAGGCGTGGACAAGCCACGACCTCGAAAAGGCAGCATCCTTGGTCGCCGACGACGTCGTCTTTGATGGGCCGATGCAGCAATCGACCGGCAAGAAACCCTATCTCGAGGGCCTGACCAAACTATCACAGGATGTGACCGGTGTGCGCATGATCGCGGCCTTCGGAGACGATCATCAGGCGCTGCTGATGTATGACTTGATGACAAAGTCGTCCGGCGCGCTTTCCTGCGCCAAGCACCTCACCATCAGCGATGGCAAGATTCACAGCGACAAACTGACCTTTGACAGCAAGAAGTTGGGCAGCGCCAAGCCACGGAATTAGCGGATCGGATCAGCCGCCAAGGAGGTCGAGGATCGAGGTCTGCCGCTTCTTGCGCGGACCGCCGACGTCGCCTGGCGGCACCGGGTGTTTGACCGACGCGGTGGCGCCGTCATCCTCCGGCATGGAGGGACCGTCGGCATCGACAGTTTGGGCGGGACGGGCCGCGCGGACCGGCGCTTGGGCAACCGGCGCTGCTGGCCGCGCCGGTGCCTGCTGACCGACCGACGTCGACGGAACCGGCGCCGTGTTGTTCGCCGAGGGTATCTCGTCGGGGACGATTGTGTCGGCCGGCGTCGATTTCCAGGTGCCGGGCAGCGGCCGCACCGGCACACCCTCGTGGGCCGCAACCATGAACTCGTGCCAGGCCTGCGCCGGCAGTGCGCCGCCGGTGACCTTCTTCATCGCGCTGCCATCATCATTGCCGAACCACACACCAGTGGTGAGGTTGGCGGTGTAGCCGACGAACCAGGCGTCGCGCGAATTCTGACTGGTGCCGGTCTTGCCGGCCGATGGCCAGGCGAAAGCCGCTTTCCGGGCAGTGCCGATCTCAACCGTGCCCGTCATCATCGAGTTCATCATGCCGACGATCTCAGGCTTGACGACGCGCGGCGCGCTGCCGCCGCCGCTGTCGTAAAGCACTTTGCCCTCGGTGGTCGTCACGCGCCGGATGAAATGGATGTCCGGCTTATAGCCGCCATTGGCAAAGGGGACATAGGCCGAGGTCAGCTCCAGCGGCGTCACTTCCGAAGTGCCGAGCGCGATCGAGGTGTTGGCTATCAGGTCGGACTGGATGCCCATGCGGTGCGCCGCCTCGACAACCGCGTTCGGCCCGACCTCCATGGTCAGTTGCGCCGCCACCGAGTTCAGCGACTTGGCCAGCGCGGTGGCCAGCGTCACCTTGCCGAAATACTTGCCGCCGTAATTGTCGGGTGTCCAATTGCCGATCTTGATCGGCGCATCGTTGCGGATGCTGTCGGGCGTGCGACCGGCTTCGAGCGCGGCCATATAGACGAACGGCTTGAACGCCGAGCCCGGCTGGCGACGTGCCTCCGAAGCACGGTCGAATTGGCTCGTCGAATAGTCGTAGCCGCCAACCATGGCACGCACCGCACCGGAATCGTCGATCGACACCAGCGCGCCCTGTGTGACGTTGAGCTTCTTGCCGCTCTCGTCGATCAGTCTGCGGATCGACTGTTCGGCGAGCTTTTGCAGGTTGAGGTCGACGGTGCTGTCGATGACGATGTCGCCGCGCACATCGCCGATCAGGTCGGGCAATTCCTCCATGATGGTGTCAGCGACATAATTCTCCGAGCCGGTCCAGTAGGACGGCGCGCGCGTTGCCGGCGCGCTCATCGCCGAGGTCATTTCCTTGGCGCTGATCTTTCCCTCGTCACGCATGGCGGCAAGCACCAGTTGCGAGCGTTCCTCGGCGGCCTTCGGATCGCGTGCCGGGGACAGCCGCGACGGCGCCTTCAACAGGCCGGCAAGCAATGCGGCTTCCGACAGGGTGACGTCGCGCGCGCTCTTGCCGAAATAGCGGCGCGAGGCGGCCTCGACGCCATAGGCGCCGGAACCGAAATACACCCGATTCAGGTACATTTCGAGAATCTGGTCCTTGGTGTGCTTGTGCTCCAGCCACAGCGCCAGCAGCACTTCCTGCACCTTGCGTTCCAGCGTGCGGTCGGGTGTCAGGAACAGGTTCTTCGCCAATTGCTGGGTCAGCGTCGAACCGCCCTGCGAGAAACGCCCGCCAAGCACATTGGTGACCATGGCGCGCGACAGACCGATCGGGTCGATGCCGAAATGCGAGTAGAAGCGCCGGTCCTCGATGGCGATGACGGCTTCCGGGATATAGGGCGACATCTCATGCAGGCCGACGGCCTCGCCGCCGCTCATGCCGCGATTGGCGAGCAATTGGCCATCTGCCGAGACGATCTTGATGTTGGGGGCGCGGTCGGGAATCGACCAGGTCGTCGCCGCCGGCATCTTGGCGCCATAGTAGACGACGATGCCGGCCACCGCGATGCCGCCCCAGATGGCGAACACGAAGCACCAGTAGAACAGCCGGCCGAGCACACCGAACAGGCCGCGCCGGCTTCTGCCGCGCTTGGCCCGCGACGATTTCCCTTTGGCCGGCTTGCGTTTTGCGGAGGCTTTGCGATTGCTCGGCACGACGCGATCCTCCTCGTTCACCGAAAGACCCGCCGAGGACCGCGCCTGCGGCGGCCCCTCGAAACTGGGTTCGATGCGACTGTCTCTGCGGTTCGCCATGCGCTGTGCTTGATATCCCCGATGCCTATGGCGTTCGGGTTGAAGAGTAGATGCGGCGGTTTAAAGGCGGGTTAAGTCGTGTTCGAATGCCGGCCCTGGCGTTGGTCAACGATGTCGATGCGAAAAAGCCGCTACGCCTTGATATCTCGCTAGAGACCCGCCGCCTTCGCCAGATAGGGCGCCAGCGCCAGCGCATAGGTGGCCGTCATATGGTGATGGTCGCGCCAGACGATGATGTTGCCGACCACGGCCGAACAGCTGTCCTTGCCACATAAGGCATCGTTCATGTCAACGACACGGACCCCTGGCAATGCCCCTGCGGCGAGGGCGAAGACATCGCTCGTCTCCACCTCCTGTCGCGCGTTGACGCATTTGTCGGCATCGGCGGCCAGGCAATCACCGGGATCGAACTTGACGAAAGGCGTGTTCCGAATGGCGATAATACGCACGCCCGTTCTGTTCAAGTCGCTCCAGATGCTGCGCAAACCGTCGATCATTGCCGGCTCCGGTGTGTCGGAATAGCGAGACTGGCTGGTGAACATCAGGTCTGGCCGCAATTTCCTGATCTCGGCGAGAACGTTGTCGCGCCATGTTGCGCAGGCCTCATACGGCTTACCTTCATCCGTCACCGCGGCAAGGGTGAAAGGGCATGCAGCCTTGGTGAAGGTGACCAATTTCCACTTGCGGTCCCTGGCAATCTTGTCGATGGCCGGGATCCATTGTGCTGCGTGTGAATCGCCTGCGACGACAATGGTTCTGGTTCCCTGGGGATCGCCGAGCTGGCAGCCCACAGCTTGCGTGCTGTCCTGCTCCTGATGGCATTTCAGTCGATAGACGATCGGTACGTCACGCCTGAGTTTGCCGAGGGATGGCAGCAGTTCCACGTCGCGCGGAACCGAAGCGTTGGCAAGCAGCGCTGCCGGCCCTGGATAATTCGGTGTTCCGATCAGGCTGATATCGACGTCTTGCCTGTCGAGCGCATAGCCGAGCCCACCCGACACCATCACGCATACGGCAACGGCGGCAGTGGCATAGGCCAGAGGTTTCCGTTCCGTATCCGACCGCGGCTGCCGGCAGCGCTGTTCGACATATCGGTAGGACAAATCCGAGATTGCCAGCGTCAGGGCGATCAGCACGACACCTGCAAGGAGCCCGGCGGCGGGGCGATGCGCCGAATAGAAAACAACCAGCGGCCAATGCCAGAGGTAGATCGAATACGACCGGTCGCCGACATAGCAAAGGATGCTGGCGTCAAGCCCGCGAAACCGGCCTAGTTTGATGCCGCCGGCGGCAATGATGAGCACCGTCCCCAGGGTCGGCAGCAACGCAACGGCGCCAGGAAATGGCGTCGAGGCCGAAAAGAAAAGCGCTGAAAACCCGATGGCGCCAATACCGGTCATCGCCATTGCGGCGCGCAATGGCAGCCCTGCCCTGAACCGATGGACCGTCAGCGCCAGCAGGCCACCAAGCGCCAGCTCCCACAGACGGGTATGGGTTACGAAATAAGCGGCGGCCGGATCGCTCCGGGTGATGACAACCGAGCTGATCAGCGATCCGGCAAAAACCGCGGTCAGCCCCACGAGGAATACGTCTTTCGCTGGCCGCCCGAGACGGCGCGCCAGCCAAAGGCCCGCCACCATCAGCAATGGCCAGACGATATAGAACTGCTCCTCGATGGATAGAGACCAGTAATGTTGTACCGGGCTCGCCGCCTCCTCGGCGCCGAGATAGTCGACCGCCTGCCAGGCAAGCCGCCAGTTCTGCACATAGAGCGCACTGGCAGCGACCTGGATTGCCGTCTCTTCCCAACGTGCCATGGACAGGAAGACCAGCGTTCCTGCGAGCGTGGCTAGAAGGGCCAGGATCGCAGTCGGCAGCAGTCGCCGCACTCGCCGCGAATAAAAGGCCATCAGCGAGATGCGGCCGTCGCGCAGCGCCATGCGGGCAAGCAGACCGGTGATGAGATAGCCCGAGATGACGAAGAACACATCGACTCCGACATACCCGCCAGGAAGAACCGCGGGCCAGATGTGGAAAACCACCACCAGGGCAACGGCAATGCCACGGAGCCCCTGGATTTCAGGCCGCAATGCAACAGGCCCCTCAGCGTCTTCTGTCAACACCACCCGCCTCAGACCTGATTTCAGATGGGCTCGAACTTCACATCCGGCTGGTCAGGACCGCCGGCTTGCCGCAACAGCGCGAGAATGTGTTCGCCCCTGTCAACCTGCTGTCGTCTCCAGTTGGAGGCGTTCGTCACATGCAGCCAGCCATCGACCACCATGAAAAAATCCTCGGATGGGTCATGTCCCGCGCCGAAGCGAAGCGATTTGTTTTCAGCGAACCGAACCATCGCCGGGTCGATCGACCTGTAGAGCACCGGCCAGTTGCCGCCGCCGGAATCCATATGAAACTTGTAGCTCGGGGCGAAATCCAGCCGCCGCCGCAACAGGCTTCCATCGAAAAAACAGAAGCCGGGCCACAGGAACCAGCCGCCTGGTGTCGGCGTATCGCGCCGCACGCTGCCGTATAGGCTCTTGCCCTCCATTCGGTCGCGGATCGAAAATGGTTCAGTTGGAAAGATGTCATGATCGATGAAGCCGAAAAGCTTCGGCCCGAACCCAGGCAAGAAATTCCGCACGATCCAGTTGAGCGCTTGACCGTGCGATCTGCTGACGACCAGCCTGTTCTTCGGCAATGCCACATAGGGGACATGCTGGCGACGGCAGAGATCGCGGATTGCTTGCCTCGCCTCGTCCTTCTTGCTGTTGTCGAAGACGATGTAGCTCTCGTGCTCGGCCAGGTATCGGCGCACCAGGTGGATCTGCCATTCGATCATTTCGGGCCGGTTGAAGGCCACGGTGGCGACTATGCCATCGCGAAATACCTGCTCTTGCCCCTGCAAATCGAAGACCGGCGCGGATGCTCTCAGGAAGCGAAACACCCGCCAATGATAGCGCAACAGCGCTTCGCGCCTTGGCGGCCTGTTCAGCCTCTCCCATTCCGCAACGGTAATTCTGGGCTGATCGACGTCTTCCGGAGCGTCAGAAGCCACCATGTCGTGCTCCTGCATGTGCCGTTCGACGGCTCAGTTCTGCTGGATCGAAATGCCCTTGTCGTCGATCTTGAGCTCGACGCCCTTGGGTTTGGTCTGCTCGCGATAGACGTAGATGCCGAGCGCAATGACCACGACGACGAGCGCGCCAATGACGAGATAGAGCGTATTCTGTTTCATGGCGCGCTCTTTGCGTTGTCGAGCCTCAGGCTCGTTTCAGGACCTTGACCAGCACCAGCAGGATGATGGCGCCGATGGTGGCATGGATGATCGCGGCGAGAGTGCCGCCGCCGATGGAAAATCCGATCCTCGGAAACAGCCAGCCGGCGATGAACGCGCCGACGATGCCGACGATGATGTTGCCGATAAGGCCGAAGCCGAAACCGGAAACGATAAGACCGGCGAGCCAGCCGGCGATGGCACCGATGATGATGAAGACGAGCAGGCTTTCGACACCCATAGAGAGTTCCTCCGAGCAAGAGGGCGACGGCGGAACGGAAAGCTCCGAATCGGCCTCGATATCAACGGCTTCAGGCTATTCGAAAGCGACCAGCCTCACCAGCGGCGCACTCATTGATCGTCATCGTCGCTTGCGGCAGGGCGCCAGCTGGTCGGCTCGACCTTCTTTTGCGTGTGACTGTCGATATAGACCCACCAGCCGTCGTCGCGATATTGCGCGATGGATTCGTTGATCACGCCGTCGCTATCCTTCCACGTGACGGAGACCTTGGAGCCGTCTGTCGGCGCGGTCACAATCGGCTTTCTGTCCGCCATGTCATCATCCCCCAATTGCACCGACAAAACTAAGCCGACAGAACGCCGCAGCCCGCATCCGGTTCCAGCCGGTACCGGCTGGAAGATGTGCTGGCCGGACGACCGTCAGCTGTGGGCAAAGATATCCTCTTCGTCCCAGCCCATCAGGTCAAGCTTGGCACGCGTCGGCAGGAAGCGGAAGCAGGCATCGGCCTCCTTGGTCCGCCCATCGCGCGCCAGGCGTCCGGCGAGCACATCGCGCAAACGGTGCAGATAGAGCACGTCGGAAGCGGCATATTCGAGCTGTTCGGGCGACAGCGTCTCGGCCGCCCAGTCCGACGATTGCTGCGCCTTGGACAGGCCGACGCCGAGAAGCTCGAAGCAGATGTCCTTCAGCCCGTGGCGGTCGGTGTAGGTGCGGGTCAGCCGCGAGGCGATCTTGGTGCAGAACACCGGCTCCGGCATCACGCCGAACGCATTGTAGAGCACGGCAAGATCGAAGCGTCCGTAGTGGAACAGCTTGGTCACGCCACGGTTCCGCAGCAGGCTGACGAGGTTCGGCGCCTTCTTCTGGCCAGGCGCGATCTGGATGACGTCGGCCGTGCCGTCGCCGGGCGAAATCTGCACCACGCACAGCCGGTCACGATGCGGATTGAGCCCGAGCGTCTCGGTGTCGATGGCCACTGCCCCGACATTGTAGTGCGAGAGGTCGGGCAGGTCGTTTTTATGGAAACGGATATCGGCCATTGTCTTCTCCGGTCGAGCCTACAGTGTCCCCTGACCCGCAAGGGACGCTGCAGCGCTTTGTCTTGTGGCCCGTCCTCGCCGCGATCCGCTGAAAAATCAACAGGAAAACAGGAGTTTCCGCCGCTCAGCGCGTCAAGGCATCGAGAATCCGCGCCCAGGAGCGCTGGCCCTTGTGGAAGGAGCTGAGCTCGTATTTCTCGTTGGGCGAGTGGATGCGGTCGTCGTCGAGGCCGAACCCGACCAGCAGCGATTCCATACCGAGATAGGTCTGGAAATCGCCGACAACCGGAATGGAGCCGCCGCTGCCCGTCGTCACCGCCGGCTTCGGCCATTCGTCGGACAGCGCATTCTTGGCCTTGGCGAGGAAGGGCGAGTCGTAGGAAAGCTGGATTGCCGGCGAGCCGCCATGCGGATGGAATTCGACCGAACAGTCGGCCGGAATCCGCTCCTGGACGAATTTCTGGAACGCAGCGCGAATTTTCTTGGGATCCTGCTTGTGGACAAGGCGAAACGACACCTTCGCCGAGGCTTCCGCCGCGATCACCGTCTTGAAGCCCTTGCCGGTATAGCCGCCGATGATGCCGTTGAACTCGGCTGTCGGCCGCGCCCAGGTCAACTCCAGCACCGAGCGGCCCTTTTCGCCCGACGGGATCGACAGGCCGACCGGTCCCAGGAACGTCTCGGCCGTCTCGCCGAGCGTCTCCCATGATTTCAGGATCTGCGACGGTGTTTCCTCGACGCCGTCATAGAAGCCGGGGATGGTGATATGGCCGTCCTTGTCGTGGATATCGGCCAACACCCTGGCCAGGATGCGGATCGGATTGGCGGCGGCACCGCCATAGAGGCCGGAATGCAGGTCGCGATCGGCCGCCTTCACCGTGATCTCCTCGCCGACCAGCCCGCGCAGCCCGACGCAGATCGACGGCGTGTCGCGGTCCCACATGCCAGTATCGCAGACAAGCGCGAAATCGGCCTTGAGTTCGTCGGCATTGGCTTCGAGGAACGGCTTCAACGAGGGCGAGCCGGACTCCTCTTCGCCCTCGAACAGGATGGTGATGCGGCAAGGCAGATTGCCGTGCACCTGTTTCCAGGCGCGGCAAGCCTCGACGAAGGTCATCAACTGGCCCTTGTCGTCGGCCGACCCGCGTCCGGTGATCACCTTGTGATCCGGCCCGACCTCCTTGACAGCAGGCGCGAACGGATCGCTTTCCCACAATTCGATCGGATCGACCGGCTGAACGTCATAGTGGCCGTAGAACAGCACATGCGGCGAGCCGGCCGGGCCGTCATGATGCGCAACCACCATCGGGTGGCCTGATGTGTCGCGAACGCTGGCGTCGAAGCCGATCAGCTTGAGTTCGGCCACCAGCCATTCCGCCGCCTTGCGGCAATCGGCGGCAAAGGCCGGATCGGTGGAGATCGACTTGATCCTGAGCAAGCCGAACAGGCGCTCGAGGCTCTGGTCGAGATTGTTGTCGAGACGGTCGAGGACGGGGGAAATTGCGGACATATGTGAAGCCTTTCGATTCAGAACCCGAACCGTAAAGGCAGGACAGGAAAACGAAAAGCCCGCGATCATTGGACCACGGGCTGCAAACGTCTGTCTGGGATAAAAAAAGACCGCCGTGGTGGAGGGGGAACCACGGCGGCCTTCTACTCGAAACGATGCGGCAGCCCGGAGAGGGGGGATAGGCTGCCGCAGGTGTCCGGAATAGGCGGGGGACGGGCCTTGCTCCGGACTCGGCGAAAACTGCCGATGACGTGTATTTGGGTCTGTGAACATGGCGATTCAAGGGCACGAAAATTACAGTTTTGTAACATAGGCGTGAGCAGGGTGACGGCGATCTGTCAGGGTGTTGCCGGAACCGATAGTCGAGGCTGCCTTTGGCATGGACCAAGCCGCCGCGCCGCGCTATCCCTGCCGGCATGAAAAAAGGCGATCATCTCTTCCTTGTCGACGGCTCCGGCTACATCTTCCGTGCCTATCACGCGCTGCCGCCGCTGACCCGCAAATCCGACGGCCTGCCGGTCGGCGCCGTTTCCGGCTTCTGCAACATGCTGTGGAAGCTGATGCTCGACGCCCGCAACACCGATGTAGGCATTGTGCCGACGCATTTCGCCGTCATTTTCGATTATTCGTCGAAGACCTTCCGCAACGACCTCTACCCCGAATACAAGGCCAATCGCTCGGCACCGCCGGAAGATCTGATCCCGCAATTCGGCCTGATCCGCCAGGCGACCAGGGCGTTCAACCTGCCCTGCGTCGAGATCGAAGGCTACGAGGCCGACGATCTGATCGCCACCTATGCGAGGCTGGCCTGCGAAGCTGGCGGCGACACCACCATCATCTCCTCCGACAAGGATCTGATGCAGCTGGTCGGCGACACGGTCGCCATGTACGACCCGATGAAGGACCGCCAGATCGGAATCCCGGAGGTGATCGAGAAATGGGGCGTGCCGCCGGAAAAGATGGTCGATCTGCAGGCGCTGACCGGCGATTCGGTCGACAATGTGCCTGGTGTGCCCGGCATAGGGCCGAAGACGGCGGCGCAACTGCTCGAACAGTTCGGTGACCTCGACACGCTGCTGGCCCGGGCCGGCGAGATCAAGCAGGACAAGAGGCGCGAATCGATCATCGCCAATGCCGACAAGGCGCGCATTTCTCGTCAGCTGGTGACGCTGATGAACGATGTGCCGGTGACCGAGGGACTGGAGGATTTCGTCCTGCACGCGCCGGACGGCCCGAAGCTGATCGGTTTCTTGAAGACCATGGAATTCACGTCACTGACCCGCCGTGTGGCGGAAGCGACCAGCACCGAGGCCGGCGACGTCCAGGCCGTCGCGGTCACCGTCGAACGCGCCGATCATGCTCATGGCCCAGATGTCGGGGCCGGGTTGCCGTCGGTTGCCCGAAACGGGTCCGGCACTGAACCGGACCAAGCCGGCGGGACAGCGGAGACGTCAAAACAAGGCGATACCCCTTCCCTGCTCGCGGCACTGCGGCTGGAGCGCGCGGCCACCGGCAAGATCGATATTTCTGCCTATCATTGCATTCGCGATATCTCGACCCTGAAAGCCTGGGTGGCCGAGGCACGGGAGGCGGGCATCGCCGCCTTCGATGTCCGGGCAACATCGGCTGATCCGATGCAGGCCGAACTGATCGGCATGGCCATCGCCACAGCGCCCGGCCGCGCCGCCTACATTCCTTTTGCCCACATGAGCGGCAATGGCGACCTGCTCGGTGGTGGCGCGCTCGAAAACCAGATTCCGCTGCGCGAGGCGCTGGCCGTGCTGAAACCGCTGCTCGAAGACCGATCGGTTCTCAAGGTGGCGCAGAATCTGAAATACGATCTTGTCATCATGAGCCGCTACGGCATCGATGTCGCGCCGTTCGACGACACCATGCTGATCTCCTACGTGCTCGATGCCGGCACGCCCCATGGTCATGGCATGGATGCGCTTGCCGAAAAGTGGCTCGGTCATACCCCTCTCCAACTCAAGGACGTCACCGGCTCGGGCAAAAGCTCCGTCGGTTTCGATCAGGTCGACATCGACAAGGCGACGGCTCATGCCGCCGAAGACGCGGATGTGACGCTTCGGCTCTGGCTGGTGCTGAAACCGCGGCTTGCCGCCAAGGGCCTGGTGTCTGTCTATGAGCGGCTGGAGCGGCCGCTGGTGCCGGTGCTGGCGCGCATGGAACAGCGCGGCATCTCGGTCGACCGGCAGATCCTGTCGCGGCTCTCCGGCGAACTGGCCCAGGGCGCCGCTCGCCTTGAAGAGGAAATCTACCAGCTCATCGGCGAACGCATCAACATCGGCTCGCCAAAGCAGCTCGGCGACATCCTGTTCGGGCGCATGGGCCTGCCCGGCGGTTCCAAGACCAAGACCGGCCAGTGGTCGACGTCGGCGCAGCTTCTCGAAGATCTCGCTGCCGAAGGCCACGAACTGCCGCGCAAGATCGTCGACTGGCGCCAGCTGACCAAGCTGAAATCGACCTATACCGATGCGCTGCCGGGCTTCATCCACCCCGACACCAAGCGCGTCCACACGTCCTACGCGCTGGCCGCGACGACGACGGGCCGGCTGTCGTCCTCCGACCCGAACCTGCAGAACATCCCGGTTCGCACCGCCGAAGGCCGCAAGATCAGGACCGCCTTCATCACCGACAAGAGCCACCGCCTGGTCTCGGCCGACTACAGCCAGATCGAGCTGCGGGTGCTCGCCCATGTCGCCGAAATCCCGCAATTGCGGCAGGCTTTCGCCGACGGCGCCGACATCCATGCCATCACCGCGTCGGAGATGTTCAACGTGCCGGTCGAAGGCATGCCTTCGGAAGTCCGCCGCCGCGCCAAGGCGATCAATTTCGGCATCATCTACGGCATCTCGGCCTTCGGTCTCGCCAACCAGCTGTCGATCCCGCGCGAGGAGGCAGGCAACTACATCAAGAAATATTTCGAGCGCTTCCCCGGCATCCGAGACTATATCGAGGAGACCAAGGCCTATGCCCGCGAGCATGGCTTTGTCGAAACGATCTTCGGCCGCCGCATCCATTACCCCGATATAAGATCGTCCAATCCCTCGCTCCGCGCCTTCAACGAGCGCGCCTCGATCAACGCCCGCCTGCAAGGCACCGCCGCCGACATCATCCGCCGTGCCATGATCCGCATGGAGGAGGCGCTGGAAAAAGCAGGCCTTTCGGCACGCATGCTGCTGCAGGTGCATGATGAATTGATCTTCGAGACCGTCGAGGCGGAAGTCGAGGCAACGATCCCGGTCGTGCGTCACGTCATGGAGAACGCGGCGATGCCGGCGGTCTCGATGTCGGTGCCGCTGCACGTCGACGCGCGGGCGGCGAACAACTGGGACGAGGCGCATTAGCCGTCGTCGTCATCCTAGGGCGGAGCGACGCGAAGCGGAGCGCAGACCCTAGGATCCATGCCGTTACATTAGCCTTGGATGCAACGGTGCAAAATGAAGCCGCTTCCGAGGCTGCGCCAAGTATCCTTAAATCTGGGCCGCCGCGACATTCTCATGTCACGGCATGGATCCTAGGGTCTCCGCGACGTCGCTTCGCTCCTGCTTCGCCCTAGGATGACGAAGCGATGGGCCTTAGGCCGCTTCGGCCAGGCACTTGGCACACGTCCCGCGAAATTCGATCACCGCCTTCTTGGCGGCGAAGCCGGTGGAGCGCACCCATTCGTCCAACTGGTGGCCGACATCGTGGTCGGACATTTCGGTGACCTGCCCGCATGTGTCGCAGATCGCGAAGGCGGTCATCGAATGGCTGTGGTCGTGCGGCTCGGCGCAGGCGACGAAGGAGTTGATGCTTTCGAGCCGATGCACGAAACCTGACTTCACCAGCGTATCGAGCGCGCGATAGACTTGGAGCGGCGCGCGAAAACCGCGCTCGCGCAATTGGTCGAGCAAGGTGTAGGCACTGAGCGGTCCGCTGGCGGTCTCGAGTTTCTCGAGCACGCACAGCTGGTTCTTCGTCAGCACATCCCTTGCCGCCATGATCCTGTTTCCAACTCGCCTTGCGTCGCTTGTGCCGCGCACAACGATCCATGTCCCATCCAGATAGCGACGAACAGGCATTTTTGCTACTGTTTCCAGCATTCTGCCCGCGAGGCGGTCGAGAACATCGATCGGAGCGGGGCAACAGGCAGGTTGCTCTGCGATGTGACGTTCAAAATACTGACAATATCTTCGGCAAGGATTGCCGCGCTTGGAAATTCGGTCGGGCTTGGGGAAGCAATCATGATCAAATTGACGCGGCGGACGCTGCTGGTCGGCACGTCCGCCTTGACCATGGCCGGCATGGTATCGTTCCGGACCATGGCCGCATCGCGCACCTACCATGCGCTGCTGGTCGCCTGCACCGAATATCCCAACCTGCCGCAGAGGAACTGGCTTGTCGGGCCGAAGAACGATGCAGCCCTCGTCCGCGACTATCTCCTGAAGAATGTGCCCGACCCCGTGCGCTTCGCGCCGGAAAACGTCACGCTGCTCGCCAAGGATGTCCCCGGCGCCAGTGGCCTGCCGACCCATGCGGCGATCAAGGCTGCATTGGCCGACCTTGCCGCCAAGGTTCAGCGCGACGATTTCGTCTATCTGCATCTGTCCGGTCACGGTGCCCAGCAGCCGCAGATGGTCAAGGGCGACGAAACCGACGGGCTCGACGAGATCTTCCTGCCCGTCGATATTGGCAAATGGATCAACCGCGATGCCGGCGTGCCCAATGCGCTGATCGACAACGAAATCGGCGCGGCACTCGACGCCATCCGCGACAAGGGTGCTTTCGTCTGGGTTGTGTTCGACTGCTGCCATTCCGGAACCGCGACACGCGCCGTCGAGGTCGATGACGAGCTGGAGCGCAAGGTCGAGTTCGCCGACCTGGTCGGCGGCAACGAGTCCGAGCGGGCTGCCGCGATCGAGGCCTATGACGAGGTGATTTCGGTCGCCGGCTCGCGCGGCATCGACGACAATGGCACGCGCAAGCCCGCCTTCACCCTGACGCCGACCGGTGGCGAACCGATCACCAAGGGCAAGCTGGTCGCCTTCTATGCCGCGCAGACGGTGGAGACGACGCCCGAGATGCCGTTGCCCAAGGGCATCGCGGATGCGCCGCGCTTGGGCCTGTTCACCTTCACCATCCTGTCCAAACTGGCCGAGAATCCCAACGTCACCTATCGCCAGCTCGGCCAGGCCGTGCTGCAGCAATATTCGGCCGACAGCCGCACCCGGCCGACACCGCTGTTCGAGGGCGAACTGGATGCCCGCGTCTTCGGCACCGACAAGACCGATGCAGTCATGCAGTGGCCTGTCGTCATCAAGGACGGCGAAGCGACGATCGGCGCCGGGCTGCTGCATCGCCTCACCCCCGGCAGCAAGCTCGCCATCCTGCCATCGGCGTTATCGCCGCTGTCCGACGCTGTCGGATTTTTGGAAGTGCAGTCGGCAAAAAACCTGGAAAGCCGCGTCAAGCCGGTCGAGTTCGACAAGAAGCCGGCGCTCGAAGTCGCCGACATTCCCGCCAACGCCTATGCGCGGGTGGCGGAGATCGCCGTCGACTACAAGCTCGTCTTGGCGCGGCCGGCCATAGCCAAGGGACTTGAGAAGGAAACCGCTCTCGTCAATGCGGTTCTCGACGAACTGGCCACAGCCAGGGAGACCGGCTTCAACATCGAGCTGGTCGAACCCGGCAAGAGCGCCGACCTCCGCCTCGCGGTGATACGCGAGAATGCTGTTCCCGGTGCCCCCAAGGATGCGGCCGACAAGCCGGCGCTGTGGTTCCTGCCGGCGTCGGGCGACGTGAGCCTGAAGGAGGGCGGCAAACCGCCGCTGATCATCATTCACGACCGCCACAAGCTGGCCGATGCAACGACCAGGAACCTGCGCACCATCTTCCGTGCCACCGGGCTTTCGCGGCTGGCGGCGGCCTCCGACTACAAGCCCGAGGACGTCGACGTCCAGTTCCAGGTCAAACGCCGCGACAAGGATGGCCTCGAACCGCTGCAGGCTTCGGTTGTGCCGCGCGTCTCGCCGGGCGACGAAGTGCATGTGCTGGCCAAGAACGGCTCGGATCTGCTGGTCGACATCAATGTGCTCTATGTCGGCAGCGACTATTCGATCACCCATATCGTTGCCGAACGCCTCGCCCCGCAAGCCATGCTCGAAGAGGGGCTGCTGGCTTTCACCGACACCAGCTTCGGCATGGAACGGATGATCGCGGTTTTGACCGAGGCGCCGCCGGAGAGCGAGAAGCAGGATCTGAGCTTCCTGGCACAGGACGGCGTCGCCTCGGCGACACGCGGAATGGGCTCCGCAGGCTTCTCCGACATGCTGACCGATCTCGGCATGGCGCCGGCAACCCGCTCGGTGATGGGGCTTGCCGACAAGAGCGGTCCGAAAGGCGCGGTGATGATCTTCCCGATGGAAACGGTGCCGCGCGCCTGAGCGGATGCCGCCGCCCAGGGCCATATGGCTCTGTGGCGGCTCTTGCGCGATCGGCGCGATATGAGAACATTCCCGGCCGCGTCCTGGCGCATGACGGCCGGATGAAACGGATCGGACCGATTGTGAAGAATTCTGTGTTTTCCTGGCGTGGAACGGTAGCCGGCCTTGCCGGCGGCCTGTTGCTGATCGCCAACGCTTCGGCGGACGAGGCCTGCGGCCTGTGCGTCAAGCAGATCGTCACCAACTCGGAACTGGCGACGTGTTTTCTCGATCAGTACGACCAGTTCGCCAAAAGCGGCAGCGACGCCGTTGTCGTCGATCTCAGCAACTGCGCCTCGCGCGGCGTCGTCGAAGCCTTGCCGTCCCCCAACAAGGGGGCGGCGGAGCCCGACGTACAGTTCATGATTTCGCGCCTGCAACTGGAATGCCTGAAACGGAAGCTGGAGACGCCGGGCATCGTGCTGGATCCCTCCGCCACCATTGAACTGGACAGCTGCGGATGAAGAAGCCAACGGGCAACACCAGGCAGACGGCAGTGACCGCACCCGCAAAGGCGCAGGCCGGCAAACCGGCCCTGCAGGAAACCACCGAAGGTTTCCCGTGGCCAAGCAGCCACGAGATCAAGAAGGAGAGCAACCCCTTCACCGACCGCGACTGGCGCATGCTGGTCTATGCCTGGTCGGGCATGGCCGTGCGTCTCGCCATCATCTTCACCCTGATGTTCTCGGTCTACCAGTTCCTGGCCAACCAGGAGCAGAAGCGCGTCGAGCAGACCATGGCGCTTGTCGAGCTCTGGGAAAACAAGGACTACCAACAGGCGCAGCGTGCGCTGAAGGATCGTCTGACGGGCCTCAACGCCAAATACGACAATCTGCTCAGCGCCAACCCCTCGCCCACCGAGGAGCAGGTGTTCCGGCAACGCATCGGCATCGAGGCGATGACTGCCTCCGGCGGCGACATGCCGCTCGCCGATTTCAGCGAGAATTTCGACCGCATCGTCTATTTCCTCAACCGTCTGTCCTTCTGTGTCGACGGCGATTTGTGTTCGCGCAAGGTGACCGACGCTTATTTCCGCGACTATGCCGTCTCTTTCTGGAGCTATTTTGCCGGCTACATAGACAAGCAGCGCAAGGCGGGTTCTCCCACTTTCGCTTCGGCAATCGAGACCTATGTGCGCAATGGGCCGCCCACGGCCGAAGCCAAATAGCGGCGCGAAAAAGGCGGCGGGATTGCGCCGCCGCCTTTGTCTCCACCGCGAATGCGCAGCGATTATTTATACAGGCTGTTGATCCACTGGACGTTGGCAGCATTCAGGCGCACGGCGGTGTTCGCGTCGGGGCTTTCCGCCACGTTGACACCGGTGACGATGCGCTGCTTGGCCTTGTTGTCGTAGGCATAGACCGAACTGCCGCTCGACCCTGGGAACGTATCGCAGTCGTACTGGAAATATTCCGGCGCGATGTTTTCGGCATGCACTTCGCAGTTTGCCTTCCACATCGTGCCCATCGGCTTGTCGCCGGGATAGCCAACGAGATTGGCGGTGAAGTCGCCAAGATCGTCATAGTTCGCATAGCCCAGCCAGCCGAGATTGGTGCCGACATCCTGCTTTAGCGTGACGATGCCGAGATCCCACAGCAGGACCGAACCATAATAACCCTGGTAGTTGTCGATGAAGCCTTGCAGCACATAGGCGCTTTCGAAGGCGAAGGCGCCGAACGGTGCGTCGTCGGCCGTGCTGCCGTTCAGCCCCGGCACGAACAGATAGTCGGAGAGCCAATCCTTGTCCTCATGGCTGTAGAGGCAGTGCGCGGCGGTGAGCACCGTGCGCGGGCCGATCAGCGTTGCCGAACAGCTGCCGAAGCTGCCCGTCTTCGGCGATTTGGCTTCGAGATAGCCGATTGCCGAGAACGGATAGGTCTTGGTGTTCTTGACCTGCTCGCGATCGTCGGTGCCGAAGACCTGACGGCCGGCTTCGCCTTCGCCGAGGTCCGGATCCTCGGTCTTGCGCTCGGCCCCGTCTTTTCCGGTGGCCGGAGCGTTCAGTTCCTTGATGATAAGCTCCCGCAGCGCTTCGCTCGGCTCGATCTTGATCTCCTTGCCATCGGCGGACCGTCCGACGATGCCGTAGGATTTGACAGCCGTTGCCTCGTCGGCAAGCGGCGCGGCGCGGCTGTCTTCGTCGGTCAGCTTCGGTGGCGCGATCGGCTTTGCCCGCCCGGGCTTGTAGTCGCCTGAAGTCACGTCGCGCGCGCTTTCGCCATTGCCGGCACTGGCGGAGCCAGGATCGGCGGCGAAAGCCGGGACCGTCCACATTGCGGTGCAAAGCAATGTGGACGCAATGAGTGCGTTTGTCAGTTTTGTCATGGTGAGACTCTCCCAAAAGTCAGCAAGGACTGGATCAAGATACAGAAATATTGTCGAGATCGTGGTGGCGTCGAAAAAGGAGTTTGGTTACCGCACTTGAAATATGACCATCGCCTATGCGGTCGGTCAAAGCCCCCGCCAAAGACACCCGGGCGGATATATTGCCTAAATTAATACAACATTGGAATGACAATTAGCTTCCACATAGCCCGTGGGGGGCTATAGGGTTTTGAACGGGGTCTGCACAGGAACGCGATACGCGAAGCAGTGCCTGACTTGGTGTCCCTGCCGTGCCGCTACAACGAAAGCTGCGCGGCCTGACCACCAGTCTGAGGCTTGCTTTGTTGATCATGCGCCGGGGCTGGTCCGCTCGGGTACATATCAGGAGGGCTTCAGATGAACATCATCCATCGGTTCAGGCCGATCGCCGCTGCATCGCTGCTCGGCATCGCAGCCGCCCTTGCGGCAGCCAATTCCACCCAGGCCGACGAAGCAGTCGCCCGACCGGAGGCAGCGGTCTCGCCAATGAAGCGCGTGACGGAAGCCAGGGCGAAAGCCGCGGCGGAGAACCCCGACGCAGCCGACCGCGTCTATGGCGGCAACCAGGCCGAAAAGGGAGCCTATCCGTTCCAGGTCGCGCTGCTCACCACCGACAGGCTGGACGAGAACCCGGCCTCGCAGGCCAACGCCCAATTCTGCGGCGGCAGCCTGATCGCGCCGCAATGGGTGCTGACGGCAGCACACTGCCTCAACGACAAGGGTCAGCCGGTTTCGCCGGAGAGCGTCACCGTGCTGACCGGTGCAACCGATCTCAGCGAGGGCAAGCGCCACAAGGTGGTGGAGGTCATCGTCAACGAAGCCTACAGCGAGCAAACGCTCGACAACGATCTCGCCCTGCTCCGGCTTGCCGAACCGGCCGACGCGCCGACCATCAAGGTCGCCCATGAGGCAACCCCCGACACCGGCAAGACGACCGTCACCGGCTGGGGCAAGATGCAGGACGGCACCTTTCCGACCACGCTGATGGTTGTCGATCTCGATCTGCAGCCGAACCAGGCCTGCAACAGCGGCATCAAGGCCATCTATGCGCGTGATCTGAAGGCAGCGCTCGGTGATCTGTCCCGCCGTATGCGCTATTCGGAAAAAGGCATCGACGCGGCAGCCAATGCGATCGCCGCCGACATGACCGACCCGCTGACCGGCAACATGATCTGCGCCGGCACCACCAGCGGCGTGCGCGATGCCTGCAACGGCGACAGCGGCGGCCCGCTGTTCATGACCGGTGCCGAAGGCCCGGTCCAGGTCGGCGTCGTCAGCTGGGGCGAAGGCCCGGCTGACGGCAGTGCGGCGTGCGGCCACAAGGAGGCCTACGGCATCTACACGCGGCTGGCCAACTACACCGGCTGGATCGAGGCGAAGATGAAGACCTCGGCTCCGGCGCCGGCAAAGCCCAAGGCGGGACTGGGCACCGCCCAGAAACCGAAAACGCCCTGAAGCAGCGCTGTTCGCTTTCAAGCAAAACGGCGGGAGAGGTTCCCGCCGTTTTGCTTGCCGGCTTATCGAGAGGACTTATTTTCGCGGCGGGCCTTTGCGCTCGGCGGAAGCCGCCCACAGATTAATGTCGGATTCGCGCGCATAGGTGTCGATCTCGGCGAGTTCGGCATCGCTGAAATCGAGCACCTTGAGCGCGCCGACGCAGTCCTCGACCTGCTCCGGCCGGCTGGCGCCGATCAGCGCCGATGTCACCCTGCCCTTGCGCAGCACCCAGGCCAGCGCCATCTGCGCCAGCGTCTGCCCGCGCTTGCCGGCGATGGCGTCGAGCGCCTTGATGTTGGCGATGGTCTTGTCGTTGATGAAGGCTGTCTTCAGCGACTTGCCCTGGGAGGCACGGCTGCCATCGGGAATGCCGCCGAGATACTTGTTGGTCAGCATGCCTTGCGCCAGCGGCGAGAACACGATGGAGCCGACGCCGAGCCCTTCGAGCGTGTCGAGCAAGCCATCTTCCTCCACCCAGCGGTTCAGCATCGAATAGCTCGGCTGGTGGATGACGCAAGGCGTGCCAAGCTGCTTCAAGATATCGGCGGCCTCGCGTGTGCGCTGCGAATTGTAGGACGAGATGCCGGCATAGAGCGCCTTGCCCGAGCGCACGGCATGGTCGAGCGCGCCCATGGTCTCTTCCAGCGGCGTGTCGGGGTCGAAACGATGCGAATAGAAGATATCGACATAGTCGAGCCCCATGCGCTTCAGGCTCTGGTCGAGGCTGGCCAGAATGTATTTGCGCCCGCCCCATTCGCCGTAGGGTCCGGCCCACATCTCGTAGCCGGCCTTCGTCGAGATGATCAGCTCGTCGCGGTAGGCGGCGAAGTCGGTGCGCAGGATTTCA
The DNA here is from genome assembly GCF_055811155.1 of Mesorhizobium sp. WSM4822. Classification (NCBI taxonomy): domain Bacteria; kingdom Pseudomonadati; phylum Pseudomonadota; class Alphaproteobacteria; order Hyphomicrobiales; family Phyllobacteriaceae; genus Mesorhizobium; species Mesorhizobium sp. WSM4822. The sequence goes on from NZ_JBVVQM010000002.1 coordinate 569,064, forward strand.
CCGAAAGCGGTCTCGGCCGAGCCGGGTGGCGGACCGTAATTGTTGGCAAGGTCGAAATGCGTGATGCCGAGGTCGAAGGCCTTGCGCGCGATCGCCTGCTTGGTCCTGTGCGGCGTGTCGTTGCCGAAATTATGCCACAGGCCGAGCGAGATTGCCGGCAGCTTCAGGCCGGAGCGGCCACAGCGGTTGTAGATCATTTTTTCATAGCGGTTTTCGGCAGGCGTGTAGGGCATCGGAAAATCCTCAAATGGAAGCGAGCCGGTCGGCTGCATCGCGACAACGCGGCGAGTTGGCTCTGCCCCTCACCTTTACCCTCTCTCCGTCGGAACGGGGAGAGGGTTGAGGTGTGCTGCCCTATTTCTTCTTCGCCAAAAGCGCCTTGGCTTCCTTGACGCCAAGTGCGGCCGGCCGTTCGCAGGTGGTCTGCATGGCGACGAACTTGCCGGTTTCGCCGGAGCGCAACAGGCCGGTCATCACGTCGACGGCGTGCAGCGCCAGCTCCATCGAACAGCGGTGCGGCCGGCCTTCCGCGATCGCCACTGCCATGTCGGCGAGGCCCGATGTGCGGTAGTTGGCCATCATGTTTTGCGAATGCATCTCGTTGGGTACGCCGAACGGATGCGGCCAGTTCGGCAGCTTCTTGACCGGCTTGGCCGCGTCGGTGAAGCGAACGTCACCACCGAAGAAGTTCGGGTCCGGCACGAACACCGTACCCGCCTCGCCATAGAGTTCCATCGGCGCGTGGCCGTGGGCCCAGACGTCCCAGCTGGTGTTGAGCGTTATAACGGCACCGTTCTCGAACTCCAGCAGTCCATGGATGGTCGTCGGCGTGTTGACCGGTATCTTTTCACCCGCGCGCGGCTTTGAACTGATCGTCCGCTCCTTGGCCGGCGTCGTCGCGAAGGCCGCGACCTGTTTCACCGGTCCGATCAGCTGGATCAGATTGGTGATGTAGTAAGGCCCGATATCGAGCACGGGACCGGCGCCCGGCTGGAAGAAGAAATCCGGATTGGGATGCCAATGCTCCATGCCGTGGCCCATGACATGGCAGGTACCGCTCGTGACCTTGCCAAGCTTGCCGGTGTCGATCAGGTTGCGCACCAGTTGGTGCGCGCCGCCGAGGAAAGTGTCTGGCGCCGAGCCGATCCGCAGGCCCTTTTTCTCCGCCCGCTTCTTAAGGTCGAGCCCTTCCTTGACCGACAGCACGAACGGCTTTTCCGAATAGACGTGCTTGCCGGCGTCGAGGATCTGCTTTGACACTTCATAGTGCACCGCCGGGATGGTCAGGTTGACGATGATGTCGATGTCGTCGGCCTTGAGCAGGTCTTCGACGGTCTCGGCGCGCAGCTTGAACTCCTTCGCCCGCGCCTTGGCCGCCTCCATGTTGATGTCGGCGCAGGCACGCATTTCGATGCCGCGAAACAGCGGCGCCAGCGAAAAATACGCTTTCGAGATGTTGCCGCAGCCGATGACGCCGATGCCAAGTTTCTTTGCCATGCTGATTGCTCCTAATATGTTTTGGCGGCTGCGATGGAGCGGCGGGCGAAACGCTCGATGTCGTTGGGGTTGTCCTGTTCCATGACGTAGTATTGGGCAGCACTCTTGGCACGCAACACCTTGATCAGACCGGCCCAGTCGATGGTGCCATGGCCGACATCCGACCAGCCATCCTCATCCAGCCCCTCGCCGGGCTTGGCCATGTCCTTGACGTGGACGGCGCTGATGCGCTTGCCGTGTTTTTCGATCCACGACAACGGATCATCGCCGCCGCGCACCACCCAGGCAACGTCCATCTCCCAGCTGACATCGGGCGCGGATGACAGGATGTGATCCTGCGGCACCGATCCGTCGGCAAGTTTCTTGAACTCGAAATCATGGTTGTGCCAGGCAAAGCCGTAGCCGGCCTTTTTCGCGGCGTCGCCGACTTTGGCCAGGCGTTCGCCGAAGCCGCGCCACCCGGCCACGTCTGATGGCCGCTGGTCGGGCATCAGGAAGGGACAGATGAGCAGCGTGATACCAAGTGCGTCGGCGGTTCTGCGCACGCCGTCGAAATCGTTCTCGAGCGCGTCGATCGAGAAATGCCCAGTCGGCATGGCAAGCCCGTTCTTGTCGAGCTCGGCGCGGAATGCCACGGGATCATCATAGACGCCGCCAAAACCTTCGACCTGGGCGTAGCCGAGCTTGCCGAGCATGGCGAGCACACCGTCCCAGGGTTGGAAATTGCGGGCGCTGTAAAGTTGGAATGACCAATTCATCGTCTCTGTCCGTTTCGCTTGGGGATTGTCGTTGGAAGGTTGGTTCTCAAAAGCTAGATGCGTGTGCCCGTTGCAGTGTCGAAAAGCGAAGCGCGCATCGGATCGAAGCCAAGCGTCACCGCCTCGTCATTCTTGGGCGTGCGTTCCGAGGTCACTCGGACGCTGAAATTCTGCTGGGCAAGCTTCAGCCAGACCAGCGTGTCGGAGCCCATGGGTTCGACCACCTCGACATTGGCGGCTATCGAAAACGGCCAACCGGTGCCGCTGTTCAGACTGACATGCTCGGGCCTGATACCGAATGTGACGGGGCCGGGAGCCGGAGGCTTGGCAAAGTCGTAAGTGCCGAGCGGGATCTTGATATCCTCGGCCGCGAACCGCCAGCCGCCGTCGGCGTCTTCCAGGCGGCCATCGACGAAGTTCATTGCGGGCGAGCCAAGGAAGCCGGCGACGAAGCGGTTGACCGGGCGGTTGTAAATGGTCTGCGGCGCATCGAGCTGCTGGATAACGCCGCCCTTCATCACCGCGATGCGGTCGGCCAGCGTCATCGCCTCGATCTGGTCGTGGGTGACGTAGATCATGGTGTTCTGCAGCTTGCGATGCAGCAGCTTGATCTCGACGCGCAGTTCGGCGCGCAGCTTGGCATCGAGATTGGACAGCGGCTCGTCGAACAGGAACACGTCGACATCGCGCACCAGCGCCCGTCCGATCGCGACGCGCTGGCGCTGGCCGCCGGAAAGGGCGGCCGGCTTACGCTGCAGCAGCGGTTCGATCTGCAGGATTTCAGCCGCCCGCGCGATCCGCTTGGCGATCTCTTCTCTTGGCGTGCCGGCGACACGCAGCCCGAAGGACAGGTTCTTCTCCACCGTCATTTGCGGATAGAGCGCATAGGACTGGAACACCATGCCGATGCCGCGGTCCTTGGGCTCTTCCCAGGTGACGTTCTTGCCCTTGATGAAGATGCGGCCCTCGGAAACGTCGAGCAGGCCGGCAATGCAGTTGAGCAAGGTCGACTTGCCGCAGCCGGACGGCCCGAGCAGCACGATGAACTCGCCATCGGCGACATCGAGATTGAGCGTCTCCAGGACGGTCACCGCACCGAAGTTCAGCGACAGGTCCTGGATCGAAACGCTGGTATCATTGGCTGCCGTCATCGCCGTCACCCCTTCACCGCGCCGGCGGCGATGCCGCGTACGAAAAGCTTGCCGGAAATGAAGTAGACGATGAGCGGCACAAGCCCGGTCAGGATGGTTGCGGCCATGTTGACGTTGTACTCCTTCACGCCTTGCACCGAATTGACGATGTTGTTGAGCTGCACCGTCATCGGATAGGTGTCGGGGCGGGTGTAGACGACGCCGAACAGGAAGTCGTTCCAGATGCCGGTCACCTGCAGGATGATGGCGACGACGAAGATCGGCAGCGACATCGGCAGCATGATGCGCAGGAAGATGCCCCAGAAGCCGGCGCCGTCGACGCGTGCCGCCCGGAACAGCTCCTCCGGCATCGAGGCGAAATAATTGCGGAACAGCAGCGTCAGGATCGGCATGCCGAAAATGGAATGGACAATCACCAGCCCGCTGAGGCTGCCATAGAGGCCGATTTCGCGCAGGATGATGACGATCGGATAGATCATCACCTGGTAGGGAATGAAGGCGCCGACGATCAGGATGATGAAGAACGTATCGGCGCCCTTGAAGCGCCAATTGGCCAGTGCATAACCATTCACCGAGGCGATGGCGATCGACAGCAGAACCGACGGCACGGTGATCCGCACCGAATTCCAGAAACCGCGCGAGAGCCCGTCGCAGTTAAGACCGGTGCAGGCCGTTGACCACGCCTTGACCCACGGCTCGAAGGTGATCTCGAGCGGCGGTGAGAAGATGTTGCCAAGCCGGATCTCCGGCATGCCCTTGAGCGAGGTGACGACCATGACATAGAGCGGCAAGAGGTAGTAGACCGCCATGACGAACAATGTGCCGTAGAGGAAGACGTTGCGGCGCGAAATCATGCGGCGCGGCTTTGGACCGTAGGGCCCTGCGATGTCCTGTTGCGCGCCGGCGGCAACGCTTGCTTGAGCGGTGATGTCTGCAATGCTCATTTGCGCCGCCCGAACTCGAGATAGGCCCAAGGCACGATGACGATCACCACCGAGAGCAGCATCATGGTCGAGGCGGCAAAACCCTGGCCGAGGTTCTGGGCGAAGAACATATAGTCGTAGACGTATTTGGCCGGCACTTCGGAGGCGATGCCCGGGCCGCCGCTGGTCTGGGCCACGACCAGGTCATAGACCTTGACGATGCCGGAAGCGATGATGACGAGCGTGGTGATGAAGACCGGCCGCATCATCGGGATGACGATGAACAGATAGGTCTTCCACATCGGGATCCCATCCACGCGCGCCGCCTTCCAGATGTCTTCGTCGATACCGCGCAGGCCGGCCAGCATCAGGCACATGATGAGCCCGGTGCCTTGCCACAGCGCAGCGATCGATATGCCGTAGATGACGATGCTGGAATTATAGAGCGGGTCGAAGCTGAAGCTCGTCCAGCCTAAGTCCCGCACGACATGCTGGATGCCGAAATCCGGATTGAGCAACCACTGCCAGACAAGGCCGGTGACGATGAAGGAGAGCGCGAAAGGATAGAGGAAGATGGTGCGGAACGTGTCCTCGAAGCGGATCTTCTGATCGAGCAGCGCGGCAAGCAGAAAACCGATGACCAGCGAGAACACCAGCGAGATCGCGCCGTAGATCAACAGGTTCTCGATCGAGATCAGCCAGCGCGGCGCCGCCCACAGCCGGTAATACTGGTCTAGTCCGACGAAATTCAGCCGCGGCAGGAGCTTCGAATTGGTGAAGGAATAGAGCACCGTCCAAACGGTGCCGCCGACGAAAACCACCATGGCGGTGAGGATCATCGGGATCGAGGCGACCTTCGCATTGAGGTTGCGGAACAGAAGGTTGGGGCGTGCGCTCTTGCTCATCTCGTCAGCCGGCTGGGTAAGGGCGGTGCATTCCCGGCCCCGCATTCGCAAGGCCGGGAGCGAGGCGGGTTGCCTCCAGCGTCAGTCCGCCGAAGCGATGAGGTCGGCGAAGCGCTTCTGCGCGTCTTCGACGGTCAGTTCCGGCTTGGCGAAGAATTCGGCGAAAAGGTCTTCCTTCTGCTTCTGGGTGTCCTGCGAAAGCAGTTGGTCCGTCCACGGCATGACGGCGCCCTTGGCAAGGATGGCGAGGCCCTTCTTCATGCAGTCGTTGGCCGCATTGAGATCGACGTCGCCGCGCACCGGCAGGGATCCCTTCTTCAGATTGAAGGCAACCTGCGTCTTGGGATCGAGCAGCGTCTCGGCCAGCACCTCCTGCGCCTTGCTCTTGTCGGCATCCTTGAGCAGCGGGAAGTAGAAGGCGTCACCGCCCGTGGCTATCACCTCGTTCAGCCCAAGGCCTGGCAGGCAGGTGTAATCCTTGCCCGCGGTCTTGCCGGCAACCTGAAACTCGCCCTGTGCCCAGTCCCCCATGATCTGGCCAGCGGCCTTGCCGGTGATGACCAGGTTGGTCGCCTGGTTCCAGTCCTGCACATTGGTGTTCTTCGCCATCTTGCGGGCATCGTCCGCGGCCTTGAAGACCTTGGCGACTTCGGGCCCGGCGGCGAACTTGGCATCCTTGTCCTTGTAGACCTTGAGGAATGTGTCCGTGCCGCCCACAGCCGCAAGCAGGACGTCGAAGGCACCGGAGGATTGCCAGGCCTGTCCGCCGACGGCGAGCGGGATGATGCCGGCCTTTTCCAGCGCCGGCGCTGCCGCCACGAATTCATTCCAGTCCTTCGGCAACGGCACGCCGGCCTTCTCGAAGGCCTCGTTGGACAGCCACAACCACTGCCAGGAATGGATGTTGACGGGCACGCAATAGATCTTGCCGTCGATGGTGCAGCCGTCGAGCAGGCTCTTCGGCCGGACGACATCAGTCCACTTGCCCTTGGTGGCGACGTCGGTGAGGTCGCGCATCAAGCCGGCCTGCACCAGCTCTTCCGCCTGCCGGCCATGGTTGAATTGCGTGGCGCCCATCGGATCGCCACCGGTGATGCGGCTGATCATGATTGGCCGCGCCGTTCCGCCGGAGCCGGCAATGGCGCCGTCCACCCAGTGGTTGCCGGTCGCATCGAATGCCTTGGCAAGTTCCGCAACCGCCGCCGCCTCGCCGCCCGACGTCCACCAATGGGTGACTTCCAGGTCCGTCGCGGCCGCCTGGCCGGCAAACTGCAACGCGGCCGTCGCTGCCAGCGCAGCGGTCAAAAATCTGTATCGCATTTCGGCTCCTCCCAGAATCTGAAACGTTACAGATTTTCGATACGGCAATTGCGCGAGCTGTGCAACCCATCAACGAAGCGTCCCCGATATTTTTTCGGACCGCGAACAAATTCGCATGAATGATCGCGCTTCTCATGCACTGCAGCATGGTTTGCTGCGGCGCAAACACCGAAATGCCGCCTGATACGGGCAAAAGGCGGCGGCAGAGGCGATTTCTCCTGGAATCCCAAGCGTTTCGCAAAAGAACCATCCACCTCGTGGGCGAGGGACATGTAACTCGATATGGCAATCTGTAACGTTTCAGTATATTGAGACTTTACCGGGGCTGGAACGCATATCGTATCGCCATGACGGCGATTGCCGACATGGCTCGCGGCTGCTATGCGCCTGACGGGCGGGACGAATGGACAGACAGCGTACGGACAAGAACGGGGAGACCTCGGCACAGGGACGGCCGACGTTGAAGACGCTTGCCTTCATGACCGGGCTCGGCGTCACCACCGTGTCACGCGCCTTGAAGGATGCCCCGGAAATCGGCGCCGAAACCAGGCGTCGCGTCCAGCTCGTCGCCAAGCAAATCGGCTACCGGCCGAACCGCGCCGGCGTGCGTCTGCGCACCGGCAGGACCAATGTCATCAGCCTCGTGCTCAACACCGACCGCGAGATCATGAGCTTCGTCTCGGACATCATCTACGGCGTTTCGGAAGTGCTCGCCGAAACGCCCTATCACCTGATCGTCACACCCTATTCCCGCTCGCAGGATCCGATGGAGCCGATCCGCTATCTCGTCGAGACCGGCTCGGCCGACGGAGTCATCATTTCGCGCACCCAACCGAACGATCCGCGCGCCCGCTACATGCTCGAGCACGGCATGCCCTTTGCCACGCATGGGCGCACCGACATGGGCCTCGTCCATCCCTACCATGACTTCGACAACCATGTTTTCGCGATGGAGGCCGTGCGCCGCCTGGCGAGCATGGGCAGGCACAAGCTGGCGCTTCTGTCGCCGCCGCCCGGGCTGACCTATTATGGCCACACGCTGAACGGCTTTGCCGATGCGCTGAGCGAGGTCGGAGCCAGCGAAATTCCGTTCAACACCGTTTCCATCGATCACACGATCGAGCAGATCAGGACCAGGACCGCGCAGTTGATGCGCCGCGAGAACAGGCCGGACGGCTTCGTCAGCAGCGCTGCCGCCGCGACACTGGCGATCGTCGCCGGCATCGAGGATGCCGGCCTCAAGCTTGGCCGCGACGTCGATGTCGTGTCCAAGCAGTCGTCGGACCTGTTGCACCTGTTCCGGCCGGAATTGCTCGTCGTCAACGAGAACTTCCGCCTGGCCGGCTCCGATCTCGCCCGCTCCGTGCTCGGCTGGATCGGCGGCGCCGCACCCGGCTCGTTGCAGCGCCTGGTCGCCACCAGCGAGGTTCAGGCGTTCAGCCCGCCGGTTTCCGTTTAGGCCCTTGGGCTAGCCAGCCGCACCGCTCCCCCACGGCCCGTGGAAAGCGCCCTTGTCGTCGATGCGCTCGAAGCCGTGCGCGCCGAAGAAGTCGCGCTGCGCCTGGATCAGGTTCGAGGTGCCGCGGCCCTGGCGGTAGCTGTCGAAATAGGCAAGTGCGGAAGACAGCGCCGGAACCGGCGAACCGGCCTCCGAAGCCCTCGCCACGATGCGGCGCAGCGACGGATGCGCTTCCTGCATCAGCGAGATGAAGGCCGGAGCCATCAGAAGGTTGGTCGAGGCGCCGCCCTTGCTGAAGGCTTCCGCCATGGTGTCGAGCATCTGCGAGCGGATGATGCAGCCGGCGCGCCAGATCCTGGCGATGGTCGGCATCGGCAGGTTCCAGTTGAATTCCTTGGAGGCGCCGCTCATCACCGCGAATCCTTGGGCGTAGGCGGCGATTTTGCCGGCGAACAGCGCCAGTTCCAGATCTTTCAGCAGGGCATCCTTGTCACCTGAAATCTTCGTGACGCCGGCGTTGCCATAGGCCTTTTCCGCCGCCAGCCGCTCGTCCTTGATCGATGATAGAACGCGTGCCGCCACCGCCGCCTCGATCGCCGTCGCCGGAATGCCGAGTTGCTGCGCCTCGATGACCGACCATTTGCCGGTGCCCTTCTGGCCGGCGCGGTCGAGGATGATGTCGACCACCGGCTTGCCGGTCTTCGGATCGTCTGATGCCAGCACCTTGGCGGTGATCTCGATCAGGTAGGAATTGAGCCGGCCCTTGTTCCAGTTGGAAAACACCGTGCCGATGTCCTTCGGCCCCATGCCTAAGCCGTCGCGCAAGATGCCGTAAATTTCGGCGATCATCTGCATGTCGGCATATTCGATGCCGTTGTGGATGGTCTTGACGAAATGCCCGGCGCCGTCGGTGCCGAGCCATGCCGCGCAGGGTTCGTCCTTGAACTTGGCGGAGATCGCCGTCAGCACCTTCTCGACGCGCTTCCACGAGTCCTCCGTACCGCCGACCATGATCGACGGCCCGTGGCGCGCGCCCTCCTCGCCGCCGGACACGCCCATGCCGATGAAGGTGAGGTCCGAGCCGGAAAGCTCGGAGAAGCGCCGCATCGTGTCGCGGAAATTGGCATTGCCGGCGTCGATGACGATGTCGTTGGCCGACAGAACGCCGCGCAGAGCCGCGATCTGTTCGTCGACCGGCTTGCCGGCCAGCACCATGATGATGATCGGGCGCGGCGGCCGGATCGCGGCGGCAAGCTCTTCCAGGCTGTAGCAGGGCACGACCATGTCCCTGAGCGCGCCGGCATTCTCTATGAAAGCGTCGGTGCGCGCCCTGGTGCGGTTGAAGACAGCGATGCGGTGCCCGTGCTCGGCGATGTTGAGCGCCAGGTTGGAGCCCATCGTGCCAAGGCCGATCAGGCCGATTTCGGCATTTTCCATCGTTTCTTCCCTGCTTTCGGATCTTGTTGGTTCGAGCCCGCGATTTGCGGGGATGCCCATTCATCACGGGATGCCATTCTTCACGGGATGATTGACGGGCCTTTCGGGCCGCGTCAACCGCCTCGCCGAATTGTGTTGCGCGGATCGAACGTGAAGACCAGAGCCCGAGAAGATTGGCAATTGGCGCAGCCGCCGGGAAATTCAGGTGCCGGCGTCGAGGGAAAAGCGGGTTCAGAAATTGTAGTTGGCATAGCCATGGTAGACCAAATCCACCATTGCGTCCCCTCCGGCAAAGAGCAGATTCACATTCCAAGGCGGGTTCCAAGGCGGGAAGGGAACCACGAACTCGGTTTCCTGGCCATGGCAAACTCCCACGACGCGCCAGTCGTCGCGGATGAAGCCGAACAGAGGTCCTCCCGACCACCCGTGGCCGGCGAAGTTTGTCGTTTCAAGCTCGCGCGCATGCTTGTCTCCGTCGACATCTCTGATGAAGGCAGCCAGCTCGACAGCCGGGTATCCGGCGGCGAAATCAGGATAGCCAGCGCTCATGTAAAGATGGTCGAAATACTCATCGTGGTCGTCGAAGGCCTGCGTACCCAGCCAGCCGCAGACGTTGCCAATCGGATCAATCGTCCTGCAGATTGCATAGTCGCTGGCATCCGCTTTGAACGCCATATCCCAGAAGCCGTCATGCCTGACGCCATACCAGTCGCTGACCCATGTGGAGCCGAAGCGAGGGGAGTGACCCGGGTACATAGCCGGCGTGAATTCGATTTGACAGTTGCCGCTGTAGTCCCACGGCATGACATGGCTGGCTGTCATCAACAGGTTCGGCCCAACCATGAAGGCGGTGCCTCCTGGAAGCTCCTTGCCTTCGGAGAAGGTGCGGATGTGGCCTATCGCCGACCAGGGAAACGCCACCAGATCCATGCCGATAGCCGTAAGCCCCGACCGCTTGACGGCAATATCGCCGTCCGGTCCAGCAAAGAACGGTCGCAACCGTGGGACCGTTCGCACGGCGAGATGGCGAGGAACATAGGCCTTGAGCAGATCCTCGTTTCGCCTGCCCGTGCGCGTCGGCTTGCCCTCAGGTCGCGCGACGGCCTTCGCAACAGGCAGGTTGAGCCTCGATTCCAATCGCGGCACATAGCCCTTCGGCGCAGAGACCCGCTCAGCCACCTTGCGGGCGTCCGGAAATCGGCCCAGACTGAGATGATTGATGATGTCGACAGGCATCGGCTCCGTCGGATCACGATCAAGTTTTTCGATGAGAGCGCCGAGGTCGTTGCGCGCAGCCAGCGCCCTGAAGTTTGGTTGTCGCCTGTTGCGCCCGGCATTCTCGTTCCCCGCAGTGGAGAGGCGTTGATCCTTCTTCATGCGATTTGTCCTCGCTTGCCCCTGCCAATGCGCCTCGATAGGGCGAGACGATCGCGATTGGCATCGAAACCGAAGTGATGGCCGCCAAGGTCGAACGAAAGCGACCATTTTGACAGTCGTCATTTGCCGACTGGGTCGCTCCTTTTTGCGGGTGCTATTTCGTGAGGACCATAAGGCCGACGCTACGGCCTGATATCGACGGGCGCCTCGATCTTCACCATCTCGAAGTCCGAGACCAGTATGTCGATGCGCACCGTCCACCGGCCCGGCACCGGGATGACGAGGTTGTCGACGCGCCAGCTGCCGTCACCGGGCTTGCTCGCAGCGCGCTTCAGCGGCTCGATGCCGGAATCGGGTTTTGACAGCACAAGCGTCACCTCCTTGGCGTCGAGCGGGCCGAAATCGCCGCTCATGATGACCATCGAGGCAACGACCGGGCCGGCATGGCCGGGAGTGATGCTGAGATCGGCCATCGCTTGCAGCGCGTGGATATGGACCGACACCGGTTGCGCTGCCGCAATCGCCAGGGCTCGTGGCGGCGGCGTGAAACGCCAGCCCGCGGCAACGCCGAAAATAGCCAACACGATCAACGTCTCGACGCCGATCGAGCGGACCAGCCTGCGTTGAACTTCCGTCGATCCCGCCTCGGCCGATGCGGTGAGTTTCCAGCGATTGACGGCAGCAAGCGTGAACAGAAAGACCAGCAGCCCCAGCTTGATAAGCAGCAGCCTTCCATAGGCGGTCTCGACCAAAGCTGCGGGTGTCTGCACCTGGATGACGGCAAGCACGATGCCGGCAGCGGCAAGCACGGCCACCACGGGCAGGATCGCCCAAGAAAACCGCCGCAGGAATGGCGTGGCCCCCGCCGATTGCCCCTTCAGCGCCAGCCCGAGTGGGATCAATGCGCCAGCCCACAACGCGATGCCGACGCCGTGCAGGAACACCATCGGCCGCGTCAGCCATTGCGGCTCGGCGGCACTGGCATGGCCGCTGGCGGCAAGGGCAACCCCCACCCCGGCCAAGCCGGCCAGCGCCGATGGTTTGGCGGTGGCGCGGGGACCGGCCAGCGACAGCAGGCCAAGGCCCAGCGCGATCAGCGCGACCAGCACTGTCCAGCCGAAACTGGTGTCGAGCCCGGTCCGCCAGACGACCGATTGTGCCAGATGGGAGAGCGGCGCCCCCAATGCGTCCAGACCTTGCAAGCCGAGCGACAGGCACGACGCGACCAGCCCGCTCAGGATTGCAGCTGCAACGAAGCGCTGCCCGGCACGGCCACTTCCGGCCAACCAGGCAAGCGCGAAGGCGCCGCCAACGCCGAGGAAAAGGCCGACGTAGAGAAAGATTTTGCCCGTCCAGATAGCCGACCGCAACGGCCAGTCGACGGCTTCGGATACGGCGGGCGGCTCGCTGGGCGCGCCGATGGAAAACAGCAGCGATCCGCCGACGGGATGACCGTCTGCGGAGATGACGCGCCAGCTCAAGACATGCGTGCCGGACTTGAGTAGCTGCGGATTGTCGATCTCGACGGTCTGGTCGCTGAGCCGGAATGACGTTAGCGGAACCGGCTTGCCGTCGGGCTTCACCAGCGTCAGCACCAGAGGCGAGACCGGCTCGCTGAAGGTCAGCGAGAACTGCGCCGGCCCCTGTGCCAGCACCGCGCCGTCGGCCGGGTCGGTCTTGATCAGCGCGGCATGGGCAAAGGCCTGATCCGACACGGCAAGGCCGGCAAGAAACACGATCACGGCCAACAGGCCGGCGGCAAGCCGGCCGGCGCGTTGGCCGGTCATGGAAGCCGTTTGCAGGAAGGAGGTCGTGCCCATGTCACCGCCACGAAAAGGAGCGGCGCGCTCGAAAGGGCGCGCCGCCTGGGAGATCATTTCTTCGGCAGCAACTTGATGCCGGGTGCCGGGCTTTCCAGCGCGTCTTCATCCTGCCCTGCCGCCGGGATCTCGATCCAGCGATCGGCGGCGCCGTCGCATTCCTGCACCACCGGGAAGTAGAGTTTTTGGCCCGCCGGGAGATCCGCCGTCAACGTCGCGCGGAAGACGAACTCGTCGTAGAATTCATCGGGCAGGCTGCCGCCGCTCCAGTCGACCTCCTTGACCCCGTCGGCAACCGCCTGACCGTAGAGCTGGTAGGATTTGTCGTACTTGCCCTTCTTGGTCTGCAGCGTCCAGCCAGGCTTCGGCATCGGCTTCACCGCGATCACCCCTTCCGGAATCTGCACACGCACGGCGGTCGTCGCCTTGCCTTCGCAGCCATGCGGCACCCGCAAAACGGCCTTGTAGGTCGAGCCGACCGCCGCCTCCTGGGTTTCGAACGTGATATGCGCGAAGGCGGCGCTGGTTCCGAGCGCGAGAAGTGCGCCGGCCGACAAAAGATATTTGTTCATGATGGTCCCTCGGATTTTCAAAATTTGTCGAACCGGCCGGATCAATTGGCGTGATCGTCCATGGCGCCACCGCCCATGCCTTCGACAGCGAAATCGACGCTGACGGCGCCGGCCTTTTCGAAGGTCAGGACGGCGGAGAACTTTTCGCCCTGTTTGGGTTGCCGCTTCAGGCCGATGAACATCAAATGATAGCCGCCAGGCGCAAGCGCGACCTTGCCGCCGGCCGGAATTTCCAGGCCGCCGGCAACCGGCCGCATGGTCATGACGCCGTCCTTGACGCCCATCTCATGCAGCTCGGCCTTTTCAGAAACATCGGACGAAATCGACACCAGCCGGTCCGGTGCACTGCCATTGTTGGTGACGGTGAAATAACCCCCGGCCACTTTGGCACCGGCAGGTGTGGCGCGCGACCAGGGGTGGCCGATCTCGAGATCGCCAAGTTTGAACTCATGCGCGAGGACGGACTGGGCGCCTGTGAACAGCAGCGCAAGAGCCAGCACGGCAATGCCGACACGCTCTTCGATGCCGCGTAGAATGCCGCCTGGCGCAGGACGCGCGGCGTCAGGGAAAAAATAGGACATGGTTGCTCCATGAAGTGATGGTCGCGCCGTTGCCGGTCGCGAGCAGTTTGATCTTTGGATGGGTACGCCCACGAAAAATTCCGCCGGGCAAACAGGCTCAGGCCGTCAGCGGCGGCGCGCGCGGGTTCGACGGCGAGCGCTCACGCGCAAAGTCGAGATGGATGGCCGCCGGAAAAACAAAGGCGACCGTTTTGAAGGAAAGGCTGCCCAGCGCCAGGCCAGCACCGGGCGGCGGCGCAAAGGCCGCCGAAACCATGCTGCAGCCGAGCACGCAGCATGCCGGAAGATGGGACGGCTGCTGGTTGCCGCCGGGAAGCTGGGCTGCGCCCTCATGGGTGCAGATGACGTTGCCGAACGCGTCGAGCTGCGATGCATTGGGACCGGTGCCGAAGGCGAATGCTCCGAGCGTCGACTGGAGCAACAGCAGATAGGCCGCGACCAGCGCGACCGGCATGCTCCACCGTCTCCTCGATACGCTCAAAGCCCTGCCTCTTCGCAGCAATGCGACATTCCTAGCACGGGGCTGGCGGGTGGAAAATCGCCAAATCGCCGCGGCGCCAACGCGGCAGGGTCAATGCATGTCGCCCCAAAGTGTATAGCGGCTTTGGGACAACGACATGCATGAAACGAGACTCCGAGCCGCGATGCGACTCAGGATTTTTGCAGCGACCGGCTCTCCGGGATCGAGGTCAGCAATGTCTGGCGCGCCGACTTCAGGTGCTTGCGGCAAGCGGCGTCGACCTTGCCGAGATCGCGTGATTTCAGCGCCTCTATGTAGACCAGATGCTCACCGATGGCGACTTCGTTGCGCTCGCGTTCCTGCGCCTTGTTCCACTGGTAATGGTAGTGGAAGATCATGGCGATGACATCGTAGAAATCGACGATGAAGCGGTTGCGCGACGCCCGGTGGATGAGCCGGTGGAAGCGCTCGTCGAGTTCGGAGAACTCGGTGAAGCGGGTGGCGATGTCGTTTGCCAACTGGCGATGCTCGTCTTCCAGGCGGTCGAGATCGGTCCAGACCGCGCTGTCCTGCGGTAAAGCGGCAAAGGCGGCCGCCGAGCGCAGTTCGAACATTTCGCGGATTTCGGTGAGCTCCAGTGCGAAGGCGCGGGTAAAGCCCTTCAGCACCCAGTGACTGTTGCGGCGCTTCTCGATCAGGCCGAAGCGGGAGAAGCGGATCAGGAACTCGCGCACGCTGGTGGTGCCGACGCCGATCTCACGCGCCAGTTCGAGTTCATTGATCTGCATGCCGGCCTCGGCGCCGCCGGCGAGCAGCCTGCGCATGAACGACCGTTCGATGATCTCGGCCAGCGTGTCGGTCTCTTCTTCGGGGAAAAAATCGTCCGGATGCGCTTCGCGCAGCACCGTCTTGGCGCGCTTGTCCCAGGCGATCAGCCCTGTCTCTTCCATGCGCGCAAGAATGGTGCGGACGGTCGTACGGCTGACGCCAAGCAAGGTGCCCAGTTCCGGCTCCGAAGGCAGGCTGCGCGTTTCGTCGAGCAGCCGCAGGCAGCGGTTGTAGGCATCCTTGTAGACGTTGTTGCTCTTCGACATCCCTGACCCGTTGCACGCCGTCGCTTGCGGCGGCCGGTTTGAAGCGCAATATGACGTTCCCATGGCCCTGAGAAGCGAAATTGCTTCCCGGAACAACCAAGGACATGCGGAACTCCCCAGTGAAAAAACAATTGACGCAAAACTGTTTTTTCACGATAAAAGACAATATCTCTAAACAGACGCGTGTCAATCCGTCCGCGCAACCCAGGATCACCCAGGAAACCGCCCGTGAACGCCTCCAACTGCATTCTTCTGTCCCCCGCCGACAATGTCGCCGTCGCCAACGGCCGCATCGAGATTGGCACCGCGCTGCCGGGCGGTGCCGTCGCCAGTGCGCTGATCGAGCCCGGCCACAAGGTGGCGATCAAGCCGATCGCCGCCGGCGAGGCCGTGGTGAAATACGCCCAGGCGATCGGTCGAGCGACACAGAATATTGCAGCGGGCGAGCACGTGCATTCGCACAATCTGGTTTTCGAATCCGGCCGCTTGCCGGTCGTGCCCCCGAGCGAGGCCGAGCACGCGACGGAGGCCGACCGCGCCCGCACCTTCATGGGCTATCGCCGCGCCGATGGCCGCGCCGGCACGCGCAACTTCATCGGCATCGTCGCCAGCGTCAATTGCTCGGCCACCGTCTGCCATTCCATCGCCGACACCGCCAACCGCACGCTTTTGCCTAACTATCCCGGCATCGACGGTTTCGTGCCGATCGTGCACGGCCAGGGCTGCGGTATGAGCGGCACCGGCGACGGCATGATGGTGCTGCACCGTACACTCGCCGGCTACGCCCGCCACCCGAATTTCGGCGGCGTGCTGATGGTCGGCCTCGGCTGCGAAGTCAACCAGCTCACCCTATACGGCCAGAAGGGCGTCGCTGCGGGCAAACGCCATTTCAACATCCAGGACGCCGGCGGATCGCGCAAATCGGTCGAAAAAGCGATGGGCGTGCTGGCCGAGATCGCCGAGGAAGTCGGCCAGCTGAAGCGTGAGCCGATCCCGGTCAGCGAGATCGTCGTCGGCCTGCAATGCGGCGGCTCGGACGGCATGTCGGGCATCACGGCCAATCCGGCGCTGGGCGCGGCTGTCGATATCCTGGCTGGCGTCGGCGGCATCGGCATCCTCTCCGAGACCACGGAGATCTACGGCGCCGAGCATCTGCTTGCCTATCGCGCGGCAACGCCGGAGATCGCGCAGAAGCTCGACGGTTTCGTGAAATGGTGGGAGGACCACGTCGCCAAGCATGGCGCCTCGATCGACAACAACCCCTCGCCCGGCAACAAGCGCGGCGGTCTCACCACCATCCTGGAGAAGTCGCTCGGCGCGGTCGCCAAGGGCGGTCAGACGCCCCTCAACGGCGTCTTCGGCTACGCCGAAAAAGTCACTGGCAGCGGCCTCGTGTTCATGGACACGCCCGGCTACGACCCGGTTTCGGCGACCGGCCAGGTGGCGGGCGGCGCCAACGTCATCGTCTTCACCACCGGCCGCGGCTCATGCTTCGGCTGCCGCCCGACGCCGTCGATCAAGGTCGCCACCAACTCCACCATGTACCACCAGATGGAAGAGGACATGGACGTCAATTGCGGCGTCATCGCTTCGGGTGAAAAGACCATCGCCGGCATGGGTCGCGAGATCTTCGAACTGATCGTCGAGACGGCTTCCGGCCGCAAGACCAAGAGCGAGGACTTCGGCTACGGCGACAACGAGTTCGTGCCCTGGCATCTGGGCGCAACACTTTAGATTTTACTGATATAAAGTAGACTGCGCGCCGGTCAGCGGCGGGCAACGGGGGGGTTGTGCATGGAAAGACGCCGCATCGGCCAGACAGCGCTGGAAGTCACCGAGGTCAGCTTCGGCGGCGCCGCACTTGGCGGCCTTTACCGCGCCTGTTCGCGCGAAGCGGCGATGGAGACGCTGCAGGGCGCCTGGGATGCCGGCCTGCGCTATTTCGACACCGCACCCTTCTACGGTTTCGGCCTGTCGGAGCGCCGCTTCGGCGACTTCCTGCGCTACAAGCCGCGCGATTCCTATGTGCTGTCGACCAAGGTCGGCCGGCTGTTCCGCCCGGTGCCGGACGATCAGGTTCCCGATCACTCCTATGTCGATCCGCTGCCCTTCGCGCTCGACTACGACTATTCCTATGACGGCATCATGCGGTCGGTCGAGTTCAGCTATGCGCGGCTTGGCCTAAACAGGATAGACATCCTGTTTGTCCACGACATCGGCGCCTACACCCATGGTGTCGAGAAGACCAAGCTGCACTTTCGCGACCTGATGGACGGCGGCCTCAAGGCACTTGAAGAGCTGAAACGGTCCGGCGTCATTTCCGCCTATGGGCTTGGCGTCAACGAAGTGCAGATCTGTCTGGACGTGATGCGCGAGGCGCCGCTCGACTGCATCCTACTCGCCAGCCGCTATTCCTTGCTCGACCGCAGCGCCGAAGCGGAGTTGCTGCCCCTATGCCGGGCGCGGCAGACCTCCTTGGTCATTGGCGGCGTGTTCAACTCCGGTATCCTGGCGACCGGGCCGGTGCAAGGCGCACATTTCGACTACCGCCCTGCCAGCCATGACGTGCTCGACCGCGTCGGCGCAATGGAAAGGATCGCCGCCGAGGGTGGCTATCCGCTCGCCGCCGCAGCGTTCCAATTCCCCTTGCATGAACCTGCCGTCGCCACCGTGCTGACCGGCACCGCCAAGCTGGCGAACCTGACGCGCAACCTCCAACTGCTCGACATCGACGTGCCGGAGACGGAATACGCCAGATATCGTCCCCACACGCTGGTGCAGGAGCTGGCGTGAACTCCATATTCTTGCGGTCACACGAAGGAATGGACATTCTATATTGACGAAATGATGGAATTAATATTCCATACGTTCCCGGAACGGAACGGAAGTGTGACGGCGCCAATGGGGAGCAGCGCGGTGGATTTGCCTCTGCCAGGCCTCGCAAGGACTGATCAAACAGCGCTTGCATCGATCTGTTCGATGCATTATCAAAACATGGCAATTGTTTTTTATTGATAAAGTTCTGTTTTGGACCACGCCTATCCGGACGGAGCTTCCGTATCGTTCACCGGGCGACTTAGGGAGGAAACCTCATGAAATTCGTGACCAGCATTCTCAACCGCCGCGCCGTCATGGCGCTGGCAGCAGCTTCGATGCTCGCCGGCGTCATGCATTCGGCGCCGGTTTCGGCGGCGGACGTCACCATTCCGATCATCGTCAAGGACACCACGTCGTTCTACTGGCAGATCGTTCTGGCCGGCGCCCGCAAGGCCGGCAAGGATCTCGGCGTCAACGTGCCGGAACTCGGTGCCCAGGCTGAAACCGACGTCAACGGCCAGGTCTCGATCCTCGAGAACGCCGTTGCCAGCAACCCGGCGGCCATCGTCATTGCGCCGACCGAGTTCAAGGCGCTTGGCAAGCCGATCGATGAAGCCGCTGCCAAGGTCAAGGTCATCGGCATCGACTCCGGCGCCGACTCCAAGGCCTTCACCTCGTTCCTGACCACCGACAACGTCCAGGGCGGCCGCGTCGCTGCCGACGGCCTCGCAGCCGCCATCGGCGCCGCCAACGGCGGCAAGATCGAGGGCGACGTCGCCCTGATCACCAACGCGCCGGGCGCCGGCTCGCTCGAACAGCGCAAGCAGGGCTTCACCGAACAGCTGGCCGCCAAATATCCGGGCCTCAAGCTGGTCGCCGATAAATATGCCGACGGCCAGGCCACCACCGGCCTCAACATCGCCACCGACCTGATCACCGCCAACCCGAACCTCAAGGGCATCTTCGCTTCCAACCTGATCATGGCGCAGGGCGTCGGTCAGGCTGTCGCGGAAAACAGCCTTGGCGGCAAGCTGGCGCTGGTCGGTTTCGACAGCGACGAGAAGCTGATCAAGTTCCTCAACGACGGCGTCATTTCCGCCCTCGTCGTCCAGGATCCGTACCGGATGGGCTATGACGGCATCAAGACCGCACTCGCCGCTTCCAAGGGCGAGAAGGTCGAAGCCAATGTCGACACCGGCGCCAATCTGGTGACCAAGGACAACATGAAAGACCCCAAGATCGACGCGCTGCTCAATCCGAAGCTCTGAGCCGTCGCATCCGCAATGGTCTCCGGGGCACCTCGCCCCGGAGACAAGCTGCCGCACAAACGGCTTGGCAATCCATAAGCGTAGGCTAGGCTGTTTTCGAGACATATCCTTGTCTCGCCGCGTGCCAATCGTGAGGCCAATCTGGGAGGATTGTCATGACATCGACGGCGCAGGAACTGCATCCGGCCCCTGTGCTGGAACCGGGGCGGACCATCCTCGAATTGCGCGGGCTGGAGAAGCGCTATCCCGGCACCCACGCGCTGAAGCCGGTCGACCTCGCCTTCAAGTCCGGTGAGATCCACGCCATCGTCGGCGAGAACGGCGCCGGCAAATCCACGCTCATCAAGCTTCTGACCGGCGTCATGCCGCGCACCTCCGGAGAGATCGCCTGGGAGGGCCAGCCGGCCGCCCTGGCGACGCCGCACGAGGCGATGGCGCTCGGCATCAATGCCGTGCACCAGGAAGTCGTGCTATGCCGTCACCTGACGGTCGCCGCCAACATGTTCCTCGGCGAGGAGAATTCACGCTTCGGCATCCTGCAGCAGCGCGCCATGGTCAGGCAGGCGCAGACGATCATCGACGACCTCGGCTTCGACCTGCCGGCGCATGTCACGCTCGGCGACCTGACCATCGGCCAGCAGCAGTTGATAGCCGCCGCCCGCGCCACCGTGCGCGGCACCAAATTCCTGATCTTCGACGAGCCGACCGCCTACCTCACCCGCAAAGAGGCCGACCAGCTCTTCACCTTGATCCGCCGGCTGAAGGGCGAAGGCGTGACGATCATCTACATCAGCCACCGCATGGAGGAAGTGTTCGAGCTCGCCGACCGTGTTTCCGTGCTGCGCGACGGCACGCTGGTCGGCACCCGCAACATCGCCGAGACCAACGATGCCGAACTGGTCAAGATGATGATCAACCGCTCGATCGAGCAGGTCTACCACAAGGAGCATTTCACGCCGGGCGCCGCCCTCATCGAGGCGAGGAACCTGTCCGGCAAGGGCTTCGAAAATGTCTCGATGACGGTCCGCGCCGGCGAGATCGTCGGACTCTATGGCCTGATCGGCGCCGGACGCAGCGAGTTCGTCACCACGCTTTACGGCCGCCACCGCAAATCCGCCGGCCAGATCCTCTGGGAAGGCAAGGAGGTGCAGGTCAATTCCGAGCATGACGCGATCAAGCTCGGCATGGCGCTGGCGCCGGAAAGCCGTCGCGACCAGGGCCTCTGCCTCAACCTGCCGGTCGGCTTCAACCTCAACCTGCCGATCTACAAGCGTATCTCGAACAATCTGCTGATTTCGAGCACGCAGGAGAAGACGCAAGCCGATCGCCAGATCGCCGATCTGCGCATCAAGACACCGACGCGCGGCGCGCTGGCATCCAGCCTGTCGGGCGGCAACCAGCAGAAGATCGTCATCGGCAAATGGCTGGCGCACGGCGCCAAGCTGTTCATCTTCGACGAACCGACGGTCGGCGTCGATGTCGGCACCAAGGCCGAGATCTACCGCCTGTTCAGCGCACTTTTGTCAAAGGGAGCCGGCATCATCCTGATCTCGTCCTATCTGCCGGAAGTCTATGAACTCGCCGACACGCTGCATGTGTTCCGGCGCGGCAAACTGGTGGCGACGCACGGTTTTCACGCCGCCAGCCACGAGGATATTCTCACTCAGGCGCTCGCCGAGAAACAAGAAAAGCTGGGAGGACAGATATGAGCACCGAGGCGATCGCCGTCGAAAAACCGAAGCGCAACTACAACGTCCTGTTTGGGCTGACGCTTTTGGCGCTGCTGGTTCTGCTCTGGATTCTTCTCTCCGTGGCGACGACGAGCTTCGCCTCCGCCAACAACATGGCCAATCTCTTGCGCCAGGGCTCGATGATCGCCATCATGGCGGTCGGCCAGACCTTCGTCATCATCACCGGCGGCATCGACCTGTCGGTCGGCGCCGTGGTCGGTTTCGCCACGGTGGTCGTGGCCATGATGATCAATGCCGGCTTCCCCATCTGGCTCGCCATTCTGGTGACGCTGCTGGTCGGCGTCGCCATCGGCATGTTCCACGGCTTCGGCATCGTCAAGATGGGCCTGCCACCCTTCATCATCACGCTGGCAACGCTGACCTCGCTGCGCGGCATCGGCCTTTTGATGACCAACGGCAATTCGATCAACATCAACAGCGACACCTTCACCGCCTTCTCTCGCAATTCCTTCATCGGCATCCCCAACCTGTTCTGGATGGTGATCCTGGTCGGCATTCCAGCCTATATCTTCCTCCACCACAGCCGCTGGGGCCGATACCTGTTTTCGGTCGGCTCCAACGCCGAGGCTTCGCGTCTGTCCGGCGTCAATGTCCAGCGAACCATCTACATGGCCTACACGCTGTCGGGCCTGTGCGCCGCCTTTGTCGGCGTGCTGCTGGCCGCCCGCATCGGCATCGGCAACCCGACGCAGGCCGAGGGCTGGGAGCTGCAGGCGATCGCGTCTTCCGTCATTGGCGGCACCTCGCTGTTCGGCGCCGTCGGCTCGGTACATGGGCCGCTGCTCGGCGCCTTCATCCTGGCCACCATCAACAACGGCGCCAACCTGCTCAACGTCAATTCGTTCTGGCAGCGCATCATCACCGGCGCGCTGATCATCATCATCGTCTACTTCGACGGCCTGCGCCGCCGCGGCAAGTAGCGATCCCGCAATCAACCGCCGGCCCGCCACACCAACGGGCCGGCGATTTCATGACTGGATTAGCGCATGAAAGCCGTCCTCTGCCGTTCGCCCGGCGATCTTGTCCTTGAAGACCGGCCCGCACCAGAGGCACCGCCTCCCGGCTGGGCGCTGGTGGCGGTCAGCCATGTCGGCATCTGCGGCACCGACTACCACATTTTCGAGGGCAAGCACCCGTTCCTCGCCTATCCCCGCATCATGGGCCATGAGGTGTCGGGAACGATCGTCGAGACCGGCGACGGCGTCGATCTTGCCGTTGGTGAGCCCGTGGTGATCAACCCCTATCTTTCCTGCGGCAAGTGCATCGCCTGCCGGCACGACAAGCCGAATTGCTGCGTCAGGATCGAGGTGCTGGGCGTGCATCGCGACGGCGCCATGTGCGAACGGATCCTGGTGCCGGCGCAAAATCTCTATCCGGCCAACGGCCTGTCGCTGGCTGACGCCGCCGCAGTCGAGTTCCTGGCCATCGGCGCGCATGCCGTGCGGCGCGCCCGCGCCGACCCCGGCGCCCGCACGCTGGTCATCGGCGCCGGCCCGATCGGGCTCGGCACCGCCATCTTCGCCCGCATCGCCGAACTCGACGTGACGCTGCTCGACATGAGCAGTGAAAGGCTCGCCTTCGCCGCAAATGAGCTTGGTTTCCAGACCCTCGACGGCTCGCGCGGCGCGGTGCCCGATCTGGTCAGGCAAGCAACATCAGGCGAAGGCTTCGATGTGGTCTTCGACGCCACCGGCAACACCCAGTCGGTGCAGTCGGCCTTTGCCCATGTCGCGCATGGCGGCACCTTGGTACTGGTCTCTGTTGTCAAGGACGACATCAGCTTTTCCGATCCGGAATTCCACAAGCGCGAGATGACGCTGATCGGCAGCCGCAACGCCTTGCGCGCCGACTTCGATCACGTCGCCGCCTCGATCCGCAACGGCGCCGTTCCCCTGGCCAAGCTCGTTACACACCGCACCACACTCGCCGGCACGCCGCGCGATCTGGCTCGTTGGGCACATGAGAAATCCGGCCTGATCAAGGCTGTGATCGAGGTCGGATCATAACATGGCAAACGGCGAAGCCGGTCCTCAAATGCGCCGCCGCTGGCAAGTGAATGCGGCCGAGCTGGGCCGGGCACTCCCTACAGCGCCGACAGCTTCAGCTCCACCCGTTCGGCCGGAAAGCGCGACTCGGAAAACTGGATCGGCTGGCCGTCCGGCGTGACGTTGACGGCAACCGTGACCAGCACGATGGCGCCCGGCTGCAGGTCGAGGTCGGCAAGGTCCGCCGCATCGGCATGGCGCGCCGACAGCACGGTCGATTGCCTGAGATAGTCGTCTATGCCGAACCGCGCCAGCGATGCGGTGATCGAGCCTGTTTCCGCCATCGCGGCATCGATGCCGGCAAAGCGCCGGGCCTCGAACCAGCCGGCAGCGCGCGACACCGGCCGTCCGTCGGCTTCGCCGCGCGTTTCCAACCGGATCACATCGGCTCCCTTGGGAAGACCCAGTCCCTCGGCGACGCGCTGGCTGGCCGGCTCGACCGACGAGGCGAGCAGGACGATGTGCCGTTCCGTCGTCTGCCCTTGCAGCCCTGTCGAAAAACGTGTGCGCGCCCCGATCGGATAGGACAGCCGCTTGCGCGACAGTACGAAGGTGCCGCGCCCCTGCTCGGCCCGCAGCACGCCTTCCCTTACAAGGGCTGATATGGCGTTGCGCACCGTGTGACGGTTGACGCCATAGCGTTCTGCCAGCGCCACCTCCGGCGGCAGCGCTGCATTCTCCGTGAAATCGCCGATGGCGATCGCATGCAGGATCTTGTCGGCGATCTGCCGCCACAGCGAAACGCCACTGCGCCGCTCGATGCTGTCCGCTAACAGCCGCCCGACCATCATTGCCCCAACCTTCCAGCGCCCAGTCTTCTATCGCTGTCATCCACCCGTCATGGACACGCGTTAGATAATAGATATAATTTGTATAGTTGTCTACATCAATAGACAAATTGACAAAGAGGAATGCTTCTGATGCGAGGACAGGAAGCCCGCGACCAGGCCGAGCGCAAAGCCGCCATGGCAACCCTTACGCAATCCAGCGGCGATGACATCGTACGGCTCTGGAATGAGGCCGGACTGCCTTCGGACGCCGAGTTGCTGCGCGGCCCCGAAACCGGCCTTGTCACCCTGCGCGGCCGCATCGGCGGCGGCGGCGCCCCTTTCAATGTCGGCGAGGCGACCGTTACCCGCGCCACCGTCCGGCTGCCCTCCGGTCAGGTCGGCCATTGCTATGCGCTTGGCCGCGACAAGCAGAAGGCGAAGCTGGCGGCCATCGCCGACGCGCTGTGGCAGGACCCTGCCCGCCGCAATGAGGTCGAGACCGGGCTGATAGCGCCCCTGCGGTCGGCTCTGACCGCAGCGCATGAAAAACGCCGCGCCGAGACGGCGGCAACGAAGGTGGATTTCTTCACCATGGTTCGCGGAGAAGACTGATGGACATTGCAGCGCAATCGATCGAGGGCGGTTTCGCCGATCCGGTCTTCGACGCCCAGACCGTGTTCCGCGCCGTCATGGACGCAATGGCTCGGCCGGGCAGCGTGCAGCCGCTGCCGGCCTTCGCCCGCCCGCCGGCGCCGCTCTCGGCGACCGCCGGCGCCATCGCACTGGCGCTGTGCGATAACGACACCCCGCTCTGGCTCGACCAGGCCCTGCAAGCTTCCGCCGCGATCAGATCCTGGCTTGGGTTCCACACTGGCGCGCCCGTGGCCAACACACCGGCCGATGCGCATTTCGCCTTCATCGCGGCCCCGGCCGAGATGATGTCGCTTGATGGTTTTTCGCAGGGCACGCAGGACTATCCCGACCGTTCGACCACGTTGATCCTGCAAGTCGGCGATCTCGTCTCCGGCACGCCGCTGTTGCTCGAAGGTCCCGGCATCGAAACCAGCGCCACGATCGCGCCGGCACAGATGCCGCGCCATTTCGTCGAGCAGTGGAAACAGAACATCAAGCGTTTTCCGCGTGGCGTCGACATCATCCTCGTCACATCAGGCGGCATTGCCTGCCTGCCGCGCACGACGCGCATCAAGACGATGGAGGCGTAAGATGTATGTCGCGGTAAAAGGTGGCGAAGCCGCAATCGCCAACGCCCACAGCCTGCTTGCCGACCGACGCCGCGGCGACCGTTCGGTGCCGGCGCTTCGCCTCGACCAGATCGTCGAGCAGCTGGCGCTCGGCGTCGACCGGGTGATGAGCGAAGGCTCGCTCTACGATCGGGAGCTGGCCGCCCTAGCCATCGTCCAGGCGCGCGGCGACATGATCGAGGCGATCTTCCTGGTGCGCGCCTATCGCACCACGCTGCCACGCTTCGGCTACTCCAAGCCGATCGACACCGCCACCATGCTGGTCGAGCGACGTGTGTCGGCGACCTACAAGGATCTGCCCGGCGGCCAATTGCTCGGGCCCACCTTCGACTACACGCACAGACTGCTCGATCCCGAGCTTGCCGCGGGGGCCGAGGTCGCCGAGCCCTTGCTGCGCGAGACGGAAGCGCAAGCCATGCCGCGCGTTTCGGCCATCCTCGCCCGCGAAGGCTTGATCGAACCGGATGGCGACATGCCGCAGGACCATGTCCCCGGCGACATCACCCGCGAGCCGCTGGAATTCCCAATGGCGCGCGACATCCGGCTGCAGGCGCTGTCGCGCGGCGATGAGGGGTTTTTGCTGGCGCTCGGCTATTCCACCCAGCGCGGCTATGCCCGCAACCATCCCTTTGTCGGCGAGATCCGCATCGGCGAGGTCGAGCTCGAGCTCGACGTTCCCGAACTGCCCTTCGCTGTCCCGCTCGGCACTGTCCGTGTCACCGAATGCCAGATGGTCAACCAGTTCAAAGGCTCAGCCAAGGCGCCGCCGCAGTTCACCCGCGGCTATGGCCTCGTCTTCGGCCAGAGCGAGCGCAAGGCGATGGCGATGGCGCTCTGCGACCGGGCGCTGCGCGCGAAGGAGCTCGGCGAGGATGTCGTCGCCGCGGCCCAGGACGAGGAGTTCGTCATCTCACACTCCGACAATGTCCAGGCGACCGGCTTCGTCGAGCATCTGAAGCTGCCGCACTATGTCGATTTCCAGGCCGAACTCGACCTCGTGCGCCGCATGCGCGCCGAACACGACGCCCACCAAAACCCCGTGAAGGTCGAAGAGAAGCGGGAGGCCGCGGAATGATCGAAGGGCTTTCCCACATGACCTTCATCGTCCGCGATCTCGAGCGGATGACCAAGATCCTCGAGGGCGTATTCGACGCACGCGAAATCTATGCCAGCGATGCCGAGCAGTTCTCGGTGTCGCGCGAAAAATTCTTCCTGATCGGCGACATCTGGGTCGCCATCATGCAGGGCGAGCCCTTGCCGGAGCGCAGCTACAACCACATCGCCTTCAAGATCGATGACGCCGATTTCGACCACTATGCCGAGTGCATCGGCAAGCTCGGCCTCGACATGCGCCCGCCGCGCCCGCGCGTCGAGGGCGAGGGCCGCTCGATCTATTTCTACGACGACGACAACCACATGTTCGAACTGCACACCGGCACGCTCAATGAGCGGCTGGCGCGCTACGCCAAGGGATTTGAGGTCGCATCATGACCGACATCGCCACCTACAACTTCGCCTATCTCGACGAACAGACCAAAAGGATGATCCGCCGCGCGATCCTCAAGGGCATCGCCATCCCGGGATATCAGGTGCCGTTCGCCTCGCGCGAAATGCCGATGCCCTATGGCTGGGGCACTGGCGGCGTCCAGGTCACCGCTTCGATCATCGGCCCAGACGATGTGCTCAAGGTGATCGACCAGGGCGCCGACGACACCACCAACGCGGTCTCGATCCGTGCCTTCTTCAAGAAGGTCGCCAACGTCGCGGTGACGACCGACACCGCCAGCGCCACCATCATCCAGACCCGCCACCGCATCCCCGAACATCCGCTGACGGCGGGCCAGGTGCTGGTCTATCAGGTGCCGATCCCGGAGCCCCTGCGTTTCCTCGAACCGCGTGAGACCGAAACGCGCAAAATGCATGCGCTGGAAGAATACGGCCTCATGCATGTGAAACTTTACGAGGACATCGCCAAGCACGGCCGCATCGCCACCACCTATGCTTATCCGGTCAAGGTCGAGGGCCGCTATGTGATGGACCCGTCGCCGACGCCGAAATTCGACAATCCCAAGATGCATCGCTCACCGGCGCTGCAGCTGTTCGGCGCCGGCCGCGAAAAGCGCATCTATGCGGTGCCGCCCTTCACCGAAGTGGTCAGCCTCGACTTCGAGGATCATCCGTTCGAGGTGCAGACCTTCGACCAGCCCTGCGCGCTGTGCGCGGCCGAGAATGTCTATCTCGACGAGGTCATCCTCGACGACCATGGAGGCCACATGTTCGTCTGCTCCGACACGGATCATTGCGAGAAGCGGCGGGCGGACGGCCATCACGGCCACCTTGCCCCGGAAAACCATCTTGCCTCGGAAAAAATGGAGCCGGCGCAATGACCGACGAACCGCTGCTGCGCGTCTCGGCGCTTTCCAAATTCTACGGCTCGCGCGTCGGCTGCGACAACGTCTCCTTCGACCTGTGGCCGGGCGAAGTCCTGGCTGTGGTCGGCGAGTCCGGCTCCGGCAAGACGACATTGCTCAACTGCCTGTCGACGCGGCTGCTGCCCTCCTCCGGCAGCGCCAGCTACCGCATGCGCGACGGCCAGTTCCGCGAGCTCTACCGCATGAGTGAGGCCGAGCGCCGCTTCCTGATGCGCACCGACTGGGGGTTTGTCCACCAGAACCCGGCCGACGGCCTGCGCATGACGGTGTCGGCCGGCGCAAATGTCGGCGAGCGGCTGATGGCGGTCGGCGACCGCCACTACGGCAAGATCCGCGCCACCGCCGTCGACTGGCTATCGCGCGTCGAGATCGACGAGGACCGCATCGACGACGAGCCCCGCGCCTTTTCCGGCGGCATGCGCCAGCGCCTGCAGATTGCCCGCAACCTCGTCACCGGCCCGCGTCTGGTGTTCATGGACGAGCCAACCGGCGGCCTCGACGTCTCGGTCCAGGCGCGCCTGCTCGACCTGCTGCGCGGTCTGGTCACCGATCTTGGTTTGGCGGCCATCGTCGTCACCCATGACCTTGCCGTGGCGCGGCTTTTGTCGCAGCGCATGATGGTGATGAAGGACGGCCGCGTCGTCGAAAGCGGTCTCACCGACCGCGTGCTCGACGACCCGCGCGCGCCTTACACGCAATTGCTTGTTTCCTCGATTCTGCAGGTTTGACGATGACGCAAACGACTGACGATTGGAGAACCTTCTGATGGCAACCCCGCTCGTTGTTTCCGGCGTTGCCAAGAGCTTCACCATGCATCTGCGTGACGGCATCAAACTGCCTGTTGTCGCCGGTGTCTCGTTCTCGATAAGGGCCGGCGAATGCACCGTGCTCGGCGGCCCGTCCGGTGCCGGCAAGAGCTCGATCCTGAAGATGCTCTACGGCAACTACGCCGTCGACGAAGGCCAGATCATCGTCACGCATGATGACGGGCTGATCGACCTGGCCACCGCCAGCCCTCGCACCGTGCTTGCGGTGCGCCGGCAAACGATCGGCTATGTCAGCCAGTTCCTGCGCACCGTGCCGCGCGTCTCGGCGCTCGACGTCGTCGCCGAACCGCTGGTCGAGCGTGGCGAGGACCGCGAAGCGGCAAGAGACAAGGCCCGCGCCTTGCTGGCGCAGCTCAACCTGCCGGAGAAACTCTGGGCTTTGCCGCCTGCGACCTTCTCCGGCGGCGAGCAGCAGCGCGTCAACATCGCGCGCGGCTTCATCACCGAGCATCCGATCCTGCTGCTTGACGAGCCGACCGCGTCGCTCGACGCCAGGAACCGCGATGTCGTGATCGAACTCATCGCCGCCAAGAAGGCGGCTGATGTCGCCCTGCTCGGCATCTTCCATGACCACGATGTGCGCGAGGCGGTTGCCGACCGCATCATCGACGTCACCGCGTTCGCGTCCGGAAAAATCGCCGCATGAGCAGGAAATTGTCCGAGACGCCGCTGGTCCACCCGACGGCGGATGTACAGAATTCGACGCTCGGCCGCTGGACGGAGATCGCCGACCGCAGCCGGGTCTCGGAAAGCGAACTTGGCGACTATTCCTACATGATGCAGGACTGCTCCGTCTGGTGCGCGACCATCGGCAAGTTCGCCAACATCGCGGCCAGCGTTCGCATCAACGCCACCAACCACCCGACCTGGCGGCCGACGCTGCATCACTTCACCTATCGCGCCTCGGACTACTGGGACGATGCCGAGCACGAGACAGAATTCTTCGCCCAACGCCGCGCTAAACGCGTCACCATCGGCCACGACACCTGGCTCGGTCACGGCTCGACCATCCTGCCCGGCGTCACCGTCGGCGATGGCGCCGCGGTCGGCGCGGGTGCGGTGGTCTCGAAAGATGTCGCGCCCTATACCATTGTCGGCGGCGTGCCGGCAAAGCCGATCCGCGAGCGCTTCGATCGCCGCACGGCCGAACGCTACCAGGCGCTCGCCTGGTGGGACTGGGACCATGCAAGGTTGCGGGCTGCCCTTGATGATTTTCGCGAACTGTCGGCCAATCAGTTTTTGGAGAAGCACGGAGGTTGACAGCCCGAACAGGTCAGCCGCTTAGGCAAACGTCCAAAATAACAGAAAGGAAGGTTAACGTCATAAGAACAGCGGCGACCGTCTGATTTAGCCTAATAAATTCCACAAATTTCACATCATATCCAATATTTATAAGCGATTTGGCTTTCACATCAGCCTTATTGGCAAAACGGATCGTAACTAACGCGATAAAGAATATTAGAACCATCAAAACAATTGCCGTATCGCGCCCATTTTTATAATTGTAAAGGTATCCAGATACCGGATGATTTAGGCTACCAACCCGATATACGAGTATCAAAAGCAGACCCATTGCAAAGCTTGTTACAGCGATCACTCCTGCAACATACAATCTCAACCACTGACGCCAGCGTGCCAATTGGTAAGCCTCCTGCCCCCATGAGCCTGAATGCTTATTTCATTCTTGATTATGTGAAAACCCGCAGCTTCCCTTTGCGATCGTACCGCGGCATGGCGGGACCTGTTCAATGATTGCCTGGCACTTTTCGAGCAGCAGGCTCCCGTAGTCGAAATCAAGCCGCCCGCCTTCTGCAGCGTCAGGGACCTGGAGCGCTTCGAGGAAACTGCTGGTCCTGGGCCGACCGTAAACTCCACACCTGTGGAGCGTAACAAAACTGACATCACCGCGACACGGCAGGTTCATGTGGCTGCGCTAGGCGAGAGCCTGACGATCAATGGTCCGGACCTGGAACCTGCCCCCATGCCAGCAAATTCCGCCACGCTCGAAATCCGCGGTGTCACCCGACGATTTGGCAAGAACACCGCCGTCAGCGACATCAACATCGCGATCCCGCAGGGTCAGATGGTTGGCGTCATCGGCCGTTCGGGCGCCGGCAAATCGACCCTTCTTCGCATGATCAACCGTCTCATCGATCCCAGCCAGGGGTCGATTTTTTTTGACGGCGCCGAGGTCTCCCAGCTGCGCGGTTCGCCACTACGGCGCTGGCAGCGCGATTGCGCCATGATCTTCCAGCAGTTCAACCTGGTGCCGCGCCTCGACGTGCTGACCAATGTGCTTCTCGGCCGGCTGAACCACCGCTCCACCATGTCGAACCTGCTCGGCATCTTCTCCCGCGAGGAACGAGCCGAGGCGATAGCAGCGCTGGAGCGTCTCGATATCGCCCGCACCGCGCTGCAGGCCGCAGGCACCTTGTCGGGTGGCCAGCAGCAGCGCGTCGCCATTGCCCGCGCGTTGATGCAGCAGCCGAAGGTGATCCTCGCCGACGAGCCGATCGCGTCACTCGATCCGCTCAACGCCAAGGTGGTTATGGATTCGCTGCAGGATATCAATTTGCGCGAAGGCATCACCGTGATCACCAACCTGCACACGCTGGACACGGCCCGCACCTATTGCAACCGTATCATCGGCATGGCTGCCGGCAAGGTCGTCTTCGACGGCCCGCCGGAAGAGCTCAACCGCGAGGCCGTGCGCATGGTCTACGGCGCCGACAGCAGCGGCGGCGAAATCTCCGAGGCCATCACCTCGACCAGTGTCATCATCAAGCAAAAAATCGCCGCATCCGCCGGACCGCTTGAGCCAGCCTTTCCTGGTTACTGAGCGACCTGGATCGCCAGCCCGCGTCAAGGGCATCATATCCCAACGCAGCCGGCGCGATGCCGGGACCAACAGGAGAGAGACGAGATGTTTAGAAAGATACTTTTCGGTGCCGTTTCCATCATGGCCATGGCGATGGGCTCGGTCCAGGCACAGGATCTGAAGGAATTCCGCGTCGGCATTCTGGGCGGCGAGAACGAAGCCGACCGTCTGCGCAACTACCAGTGCTTCGCCGACCACATCAAGCAAGTTCTCGGCGTCGAGAAAGTTTCGCTGTTCCCGGCCGCCGACTACGACGGCGTCATCCAGGGTCTGCTCGGCGGCACGCTCGACTATGCCGAACTCGGCGCTTCCGCCTACGCCAAGGTCTACCTCGAGAACAAGGACGCGGTTCAGCCGATCCTGACGACGGTCCAGACCGACGGTTCGACCGGCTACCATTCGGTTATGGTCGCCCGTGCGGATTCCGGCATCAAGACACTCGCTGACATGAAGGGCAAGAAACTCGGTTTCGCCGATCCCGATTCGACTTCCGGCTACCTGGTCCCGGTCACCTCGCTGCCCAAAGACATCGGCATGGATGTGAAGAGCTATTTCGCGTCGACCGGTTTCGGCGGCGGCCATGAACAGCTTGTCCTTGAAGTTCTGAAGGGCACCTTCGATGCCGGCACCACCTGGGCCTCCGGCGTCGGCGACTTCAAGGATGGCTACAGCTCCGGCAATCTGCGCAAGATGGTCGACAAGGGTGTCCTCAAGATGGACGACCTCGTGGAGTTGTGGCAGTCCCCCTTGATCCCGAACGGCCCGCTGGTCATACGCACCTCGCTCGACGCCGACACCAAGCAGAAGATCACCGATTTCCTGACCAAGCTTCCGCAGACCGACCCGGCCTGTTTCGCGGCGGTGCAAGGCGGCGACTTCAAGAGCTATTCGCCGGTCACCCCGGAATTCTATCAGGCGATCATCGACGCTCGTAAGGCGAAGATCGGCTCGTAAGCCAAAAGGCACGACGCCGCCGGGGCCAAAGTGCCGCCGGCGGCGTTGCCGCGTCACGGGCTGGGGAACTATCGATGAGTGCGACCGAAATTTACCGCGCGCCTGCGCTCTCCACGGAAGGAGCGTTGGCCGAGCGGCACTGGCGCGACCTCGCCGCTCGCCGGCGCCTCTACACGATCGGAGGCCTGGTTTTCCTGTTGCTTGCGCTCTCGGGCTCGCTCTGGTTCGCCAATGAGACCAACGCCGGAAAGTTTTTCGACCGCCTTCCCCACATCGCCGACTTTTTCGTCGAATTGAAGCCGCGCGACTGGTTCGACCCGGTGCGCGCGCTGTTCGACCTGCCGTCGCCCTATGACGATGGCAGCCTCAAATTCGACTATCCCGAAGGCCGGGTCTACCTGACCCAAGGCATCTACATTCCGGAGTATTTCTACCGGATGATCGAGACCCTGAACATTGCGCTGTTTTCGACCCTGGTCGGCTCCACCTTCGGTTTCCTGCTCTGCTTCCTGGCTGCAAGCAACGTGACGGCCAGCCGCTGGCTCCGCTTCACCACGCGCCGCTTCCTCGAAATTGTCCGCGCCTTTCCGGAAATCGTCATTGCCGGCTTTTTTCTGGCGATCTTCTCGCTTGGGCCCATTCCAGCGATCCTCGCGGTCAGCATCCACACCGTCGGCGCGCTCGGAAAAATGTTCTACGAAGTGGTCGAGAACGCCGACATGAAGCCTGACGAAGGCTTGCGGGCCGTTGGCGCCAACTGGGTCGAACGGGTGTGGTTCGGCATGGTGCCTCAGGTTCTGCCCAACTTCATGAGCTATTTCCTGCTCCGCTTCGAGATCAATGTGCGCGCTTCGACCATTCTCGGTGCCGTCGGCGCCGGCGGCATCGGCGAATCCCTGCGTCTTTCGATCAGCCGGGGCCATGAGGCCAAGACCATAGCCATCGTGTTTCTGCTGTTCTGCACGATTGTCGCCGTTGACCAGTTTTCGGCATGGCTGAGACAACGTCTCGTCGGCAGGCAGGCGTTCGCATACGGGCGCGGAGAGTAACGCAATGAACGCCGACGCCATCAACGACATCGCCGCTCGCTATCCCGATGCGTTTCAGCGGCCTTTATGGAAGCGCTATGCCGCCCCGTTCGGCATCCTTCTATGCATCCTCTACACCTTTTACTGCTCGTGGTTCTTCTCGATCGGCATCGTTCTCGGAAAGGCGAACTGGAACCTGGCCGGCGCTTATCTCGCCGACTGGGTGTCTTACGAAATCCGCCCGGACATCGAATTCAAGGACGGCTATCTGACCATCGACTACTCTCGTTTCTCCAAACTTGGATCCAATCCAAATCCCGACTGGGTTATCAAGCAGATTGCCGAAGTCGAGCGGCGGGTCGACGCCGCACCGGCACCGGCGACCGCGACCGACAAGTCGTCGCAGGGTTCGTTCATGGCGGCTGGCGCGCCAACGGCCGAGAATCCGGCCCCCTCGCCAGACAAACCAGTTCCGGCCGCGCCCAAAACGGTGCGCGAAAAGGCCGTGGTGGCGGCGACCGTCGTCCTTGGCAGCGGCCAGATTGCCATTGCGCCAAATCTTGTCACGGTGACGCGCGGCGCCGAAAGCGTCGTCTTCGACATTGCCAAGGACAGGTCTGTCACGCCGCGCACACCGCTGCCTGACTGGATAGAGCAACGCAAGCCAGGTTCGACAGCCTATGTCTCGTTCGGATTTTTGGGCCGCGCTGAAGTGCAAAATGACGAGGTGATCGCCTGGAGGCGGTTTTTTGGTTGGGCGAATTTTGTGTTTGACACGAATTCGCCATTCTGGGGAAAATCGTTTGGCGAGGTCGCTTCATTGATCGTCTCCGGAGAACGCATCGATCCGTCGAGGTCAAACGCAGCGCTTGCCTGGGACAACATCCTCTACAATGCCGAGTGGCAACACGGCGACGTGTGGCTGAAGCTTCTGCAAACCATCGTCATGGCTTTTGTCGGCACAGTGTTGGCCTCGGTCGTCGCCTTTCCGCTCGCCTTCCTGGCTGCGCGCAACATCACGCCGAACTGGTTGACCAACCAGGCGACAAAACGCTTCTTCGACTTCCTGCGGTCTGTCGACATGCTGATCTGGGCGCTGTTCTTCACCCGCGGCTTTGGTCCGGGGCCGCTGGCCGGCATGTCGGCGATCTTCTTCACCGATACCGGAACCCTGGGCAAGCTCTATTCCGAGGCGCTGGAAAACATCGACGACAAGCAGCGCGAAGGCATCCGCTCGGTGGGCGCCACACCAACAATGGTGCAACGCTACGGCGTGCTGCCTCAGGTTCTGCCAGTGTTCCTTAGCCAATCCCTCTATTTCTGGGAATCGAACACCCGCTCGGCGACAATCATCGGCGCCGTCGGTGCCGGCGGCATCGGTCTGAAATTATGGGAAGCCATGCGCACCGGCACCAACTGGGCCAATGTTTTCTACATGGTGCTGTTGATCCTGATTGTCGTTTTTGTCTTCGACAATATCTCCAACCATCTCCGCCGCAAACTGATGGGGACCGTCGGAAACGGCAACGACGAGCGCGCGCGGGGCGCCTCCGCCCGCCTGCTGCCGGCGGCTTAGACCACGATCCTGAATCGAAGGTCGACGAAGCAAAGGTGGTACGGGTTTTGCTTCGCCGACCTTCGGCTCGCGTCTCAGGCGCCGGCCTTCTTCCACCCGCTCTTGATATGCCTATACCCCTCCCGATAGACCGCTTCCGGCGTCTCGGAAAAATCGCGCCACACCTTCGTTGCCGCCGCCAAGTCCTTCAGCGAGCGGCCGAACGCCTCGATCGTCAGCCAGTCGTCATAGCCGCTCTTGCGGATGGCGGAAAACGTTTCGGTCCAGGGAATGTTGCCGCGCCCCGGCACGCCGCGATCATTCTCCGAAATATGGATATGCACGACATTCCTGCGGTGTTTCGTGTAGGCGCCGATCGGGTCGGCTTCCTCGATATTGGCGTGGAAGGTATCGTACATCGCCTTGATGTGCGGCCGGTCGATGGTGTCGATATGCTCCGACAGATCCGCCATCGTGTTGAGGAGATAGCATTCGAAGCGATTGAGCGCCTCGAGGCCGATGGTGACGCCCTTGTTGCCGGCATGGTCGCCGATCGCGCGTTGCGAGGCGACCGAGCGCTTCTTCTCGGCAGCCGTCGGCCCTGAGCCGGAAAAGGCGCCGAGCGTCGAATGCAGCGGGCCGCTCAGCGTGTCGGCGCCAAGTGCCTGCGCGCAGTCGATCGCCCATTTCATGTAGTCGACACCGGCCTTGCGCGTCGCCGCGTCGGCCGAAATCAAATTCATCGCCGGATCGCCCATGGCCGAAACAGCCGTTCGCTCCAGTCCGATGCAGTCGAGCAGATCGCCGAGTTTTTTGTAGTCGTCCGGCGCGCCGGCGAAGATCGGTATCTCGACGCCATCGAAGCCCGTTGCCTTGATGTCGCGCAACAGCGGCTCGTGTTTCTTCGACACGGCCGTCGTCCATAAGAACATGCACATGCCGATTTTCATCGACGCCCCTCCCCTTGAATCCCCCGGACCGCCTCTATTTCAGAGCTTCGTCCACGCCCCATTCTTCTTCGACGACTTCACGCAGGCCTCGATGAAGGCCATGCCTTCTACGCCGTCCTGGATGGTCGGGAAGACGACATCCTTGGGCGGCTTGCCACCCTTGCGGCGCGCTGCCCGGATCGCCCGCGCGGCCTCCTGGTAGATGTTGGCGAAACCTTCGAGATAGCCCTCCGGATGGCCCGACGGCACGCGGCTGACACGGCCCGCCACCGGCAGCGCGCCGGCGCCGTTGCGGGTGATCAATTGCTTCGGCTGGCCGAACGGCGTGTACCAGAGATAGTTCGGGTCGGCCTGCACCCATTCCAGCCCACCCTTGGAGCCATAGATGCGCAGCTTCAGCCCGTTCTCGTGGCCGGGCGCCACCTGGCTTGCCCAGATCATGCCCTTGGCCGGATGCGTCTTGCCGATAGGCTTGAAGCGCAGCATGACGTTGACGTTGTCATCGAGAAGCCGGCCCGGCACGAAGGCGTCGAGATCGGCCGACAGGGAGTCCAGTTCCAGCCCCGAGACGAAGCGGGCGAGGTTGTAGGCATGCGTGCCGATATCGCCCAGCGCGCCGCCGGCGCCTGCCTGCTTGGGGTCGGAGCGCCACGCCGCCTGCTTCTGGCCTGTCGCGGCCAAATCCTCGGTCAGCCAGTCCTGCGGATATTCGGACTGCACGATGCGGATGTCGCCGAGCACGCCCTTGGCGACCATTTCGCGTGCTTGCCGGATCATCGGATAGGCGGTGTAGTTGTGCGTCAGCACGAACACCTTGCCGGTCTTCTCGACTATCGCCGCAAGCTTTTTCGCCTCGGCCAGCGTCGTCGCCAGCGGCTTGTCGCAGATGACGTGGATGCCGGCCTCGAGGAAAGCTTTTGCCGCCGGCACATGGACATTGTTGGGCGTGACGATGGCCACCGCCTCGATGCCGTCGGGGCGCTTCGCCTCGGCCTTGGCCATCTCGGCATAGGATGCATAGCTGCGTGCGGGGTCGAGCCCCAGTTCGGCGGCCGAGGCCTTGGCACGGGCCGGGTCGGCTGACAAAGCACCGGCAACCAGCACGAAGTCGTTGTCCAGCCGCGCCGCGATCCGGTGCACCGCGCCGATGAAGGCGCCTTGCCCGCCGCCGACCATGCCGTAGCGGATCGGGCCGCCTCCCGTTTCCGACTTCGATGCGCCGACCATGTCTTGCTCCTCGCTGTTGCTCACCCCCTTGAGGGGAGGTCGATCCGCGCAGCGGATCGGGTGGGGTCGTTGAGGCAGAGATCGGCATGAACCGACCCCTCCCGGCCCTTCGGGCCACCCTTCCCTCAAGGGGAAGGGGAAACCGCGTCAGATTCCCATCATGGCGCGCAGCAACTTCTTGTCGGTGGTGCCGGCGGCGAAGTCGTCGAATGCCTTTTCGGTCACCCGGATGATGTGGTGCTCGATGAAAGGCGCGCCTTCGGCCGCACCATCCTCCGGATGCTTCAGGCAGCACTCCCACTCCAGTACCGCCCAGGAATCATAATTGTACTGCGTCAGCTTGGAAAAGATGCCGCCGAAATCCACCTGTCCATCGCCCAGCGAACGGAAGCGCCCGGCGCGGTTGGTCCAGCTCTGGTAGCCGGAATAGACGCCTTGCCGGCCGGTCGGGTTGAACTCGGCGTCCTTGACGTGAAACGCCTTGATGCGCTCGTGATAGATGTCGATGAATTCTAGATAGTCGAGCTGCTGCAGCAGGAAGTGCGACGGATCGTAATTGATGTTGCAGCGCTTGTGGCCCCCGACCGCGTCGAGGAACATCTCGAAGGTGGCGCCGTCGAACACGTCTTCAGAGGGGTGAATCTCATAGCCGACATCGACGCCGTTGTCCTCGTAGACGTCGAGGATCGGCTTCCAGCGTTTGCCGAGCTCGCCAAACGCTTCCTCAATGAGTCCAGCCGGTCGCTGCGGGAACGGATAGAGGTAAGGGAAAGCCAGCGAGCCGGTAAACGACACTGAAGCATTCAGGCCCAGATTGCGCGATGCTTTAGCGCCGAACTTCATCTGCTCGACAGCCCACTCCTGCCGGGCTGCGGGATTGTTGTGCACCGACGGCGGCGCAAAGCCATCCATCTGCGCGTCATAGGCTGGATGAACCGCGACCAACTGCCCCTGCAGATGCGTCGACAGTTCGGTGATCTCAACGCCGGCGTCAGCGCAGATGCCCTTCACCTCATCGCAATAGGCCTTGGAAGAAGCCGCCTTCTTGAGGTCGAACAGCCGCGCGTCCCAGGTCGGGATCTGCACGCCCTTGTAGCCGAGACCGGCCGCCCATTTGGTGATCGACGCCAGTGAGTTGAACGGCGCGGCGTCGCCCGCGAACTGCGCCAGAAACAGCCCAGGGCCCTTCATTGTCGTCGGCATCGCATCCTCCCTCATTTCTCTCTCGACCGAGCATAGCGCCGATTGGAAGCAGGGCCAGCTACTTTGGTCTTTTCTCAACGGGTGCTTGCACGCACCGCCATTCTGGTATTACCAAATGTGGAAATTTGGTCAAGCCGCGCAATGCGCCATCAAGACCCCAAAATCACCTGTTGCAGGCCTATATATCTCAATATAATCAATGAAATAATCCACAGAGAAAGTTGCACCCCAGCGCTTCTTGCCGATCTGGAGAATTTGCTGTAGACCTCGCCTCAGGCCCAATTGGTCGAACCAGTTTGCGAAAAAAGGCTGGGAACGCCTTGGGGAGGAACCTTTGTGTCGCCTTTTGGCGATGCATGTCGCAGGCGAACCATAGAGACGATTTGGGAAGGACAGACCATGCATCTTTCGACGCACAACTGGATGCGCGCGGAACCCTTGGAGACGACGCTCAAGCGCATCAAGAAATTCGGCTATGAGTCGATCGAGATTTCCGGCGAGCCCGAGCAGTACAAGACCAAGGAGACCCGGGCACTGCTGAAGGAGCATGGTATTCGCTGCTGGGGCGCGGTGACCCTGATGCTGGGCGAGCGCAACCTTGCCGCCAGGAACCAGGGCCAGCGCGAGCGTTCCGTTCAGTATGTCA
Source organism: Mesorhizobium sp. WSM4822 (assembly GCF_055811155.1). Classification (NCBI taxonomy): domain Bacteria; kingdom Pseudomonadati; phylum Pseudomonadota; class Alphaproteobacteria; order Hyphomicrobiales; family Phyllobacteriaceae; genus Mesorhizobium; species Mesorhizobium sp. WSM4822. Next base: position 608,031 of record NZ_JBVVQM010000002.1, read on the forward strand.
AGGACGTGCTGACCATGGTCAGCGAACTCGATGGCGAGATCATCACGCTGGTTCCGGCCACCGTCGGCAAGGTCGTGCCTGACGGGACCGAAGAAGAGGAATGGAAGTGGGTCGTCGACGCCACCCGTGAATGCTTCACCCACGCCAAGAAGGTCGGCGTCAAGATCGCTGTCGAACCCCTAAACCGCTTCGAGACCTATCTGTTCAATCGCGGCGCCCAGGCACTGGCGCTGGCTGACGCGGTCAGCCCCGAATGCGGCGTGTGCCTCGACGCTTACCACCTCCACATGGAAGAATTTAACGTCCATGACGCGATCCGGCAGGTCGGAAAGCGCCTGTTCGACTTCCACGTCGCCGACAACAACCGGTTTGCCGCCGGCCTCGGCCAGATCGACTGGCCGAAGATCGTCGCCACCTTGCGCGAGATCGGCTACGACGGCGCGCTGACCAACGAGTTCGTCGCGCCCGTCGACCGGACGCCGGCAGCCCCCTATCCCGACATGGTCGAGCGCAATCCGGTCGACATCTCGCCCGAGCAGCTGAAGTTCATCCAGGACCACGGCTCCAGCGTGCTCACCGAGAAATTCTACACCGACCAGATGCGCATCAACGCCGAAACGTTATTGCCGCTGATCAAGTAGCCGACTGCCTCTGGGAAATTCGCCCTTCCGCCCTGACCGGCGGCGGGGCTGGGGAAGAATATGCGTATCAAGTCCGTCCAAGCCTGGTGGATCCGCGTTCCGATCGAAGCCGCTCGGCAGCACCGCAGCGACTTCGGTCAGGTGACGACCTTCGACGCCGCCATCCTGCGCATCGCGACCGATGACGGGCTGGTCGGCTGGGGCGAAGGCAAGAACGCCGCCGGCAGTGCCGGCAGCTACGGTGCGCTCGTCCACATGCTGAACCATGAGGTCGGGCCGCAACTGATCGGTCGCGATCCGGCCGATATCGGCGTCATATGGGAGATGCTCTACAATGGCGTGCGCCACGACAGCGCCGCGCGTGGCGGCCACGCCATGCCGCAACTGGCGCGGCGCGGCATGAGCATCGCCGCCATCAGCGCCGTCGACATCGCGCTGTGGGACATTCTTGGCAAATCGCTTGGCGTTCCGGTCTGGCGGCTGCTCGGCGGCCGCAAGCTCGATCGCATGCCGGCTTACGCGTCCGGCGGCTGGGCGGCTGCCGACGCCATCGGCGAGCAGTTGAAATCCTACATCGCCAAGGGCGGTTTCAAGGCACTGAAGATGCGGGTTGGCGCCATGGATGGCGCGGCGCACATTTCGGCCGGCCGCGTGCGGGCCGCACGGCAGGCGCTCGGCCCCGATGTCGAACTGATGGTCGACGCGCACGGCACCTACACGGTGGCCGAAGCCAAGCGCTTCATCCATCTCGTCAACGATCTGGACCTCGCCTGGTTCGAGGAGCCTATCATCGCCGACGACAAGCCCGGCATGGCTGAAGTGCGGGCGTCAGGTGCCGTCCCGATCGCCACCGGCGAAAGCGAGGCGACACGCTATGCCTTCCGCGATCTCGCGGTGCTGAAAGCCGCCGACATTTTCCAGCCGGATCCCGCCTTCTGCGGCGGTATCAGCGAGGCGATGAAGATCGGCACCATCGCCAGCGCCTTCAATCTGCGCTTTGCACCGCATCTGTGGGCCGGCGCGCCCTGTTTTTTCGCAGGCTTGCATGTCTGCGCCGCCTCGCCGTCGAGTTTCACCGTCGAATATTCGCTCGGCGCCAACCCGATGATCCATGATCTGGTCGAAGAGACTGTCGAAGCCAGGGACGGTATGATAGCGATCCCGGAAAAACCGGGCCTGGGATTCACCATTTCGGAGCGGTTCCTGGAGGCGCACGCGCAACGCGGTTGACGATGAAAGAAAAGAACCTCCTCGCGGAACTCGCTGCCTACCTGTTCTCCCATTCGGACAAGGAGAGCGGCCGAACGCCTTCGGAACGCGAACTGGCGGAGCATTTCGCCGTCAGCCGCGGCCAGATCCGCGAGGCGCTGGCCATCCTGGAGGCCATGCGCATCGTCGAGCGCCGGGCCAAGTCCGGCATCTACATCGACACCAAGCAGGCCAGCGTGGAGGCCATGGCGCTTTTTGCGCGCGCGGGCCTGCCGCTCGACCCGATCCAGATCTACGAGACGGTCGAACTGCGCAAGATCCACGAGATCAAGGCGGCCGAACTTGCCTGTTCGCGCGCCACCGAGGAGAATTTCGAGCGGCTGCGTGAAATCCTGAAGGTTTCGGAAGAGCGCATTGCCGCCGGCGAAGGGCTTGCCAGGGAAGACCGTGAATTCCACCTCGAGATCGTGCGCGCCACCAAGAACAGCGTCTTCCACAATGTCTGCAGCGTCTACTATATGATGGGCGAGCAGCGCCTGCCGATCTATTTCAACGACCCCGAGCGCAACGTGCGCTCGCATGCCGAGCATATCCAGATCTATGAGGCGCTGCTGCGCCGCGACGGCAATCTCGCCCAGGCGCTGATGAGCGCCCATCTGCAAGGGGCTGAGAGCTACTGGAAAGGCCTGATCGAGGGCCATGGCGAGGAGCCGCAAAGCCCGGCGCTCGAAAGAGCCTGACCAACATGGCCCGTATCCTCACGACCCACGCCCTGCACCCGCGCGCCTCGGCCATGCTGGCCGGCGCCGGAGAACTCGTCGTCGCCTCCGCCATCGATCCGGCCACGCTGGCCGCCGAGGCGAAGGACGCTGATATCGTCATCGTGCGCGCGCCGCTGCCACCACAGCTTTTCGACGGCGCAAAGCTGCTGCGGGCGGCAATCCGTCATGGCGCCGGGCTCGACATGATCCCGATGGAAGCAGCGGCGGCGGGCGGCGTGCTGGTGGCGAATGTGCCGGCGGTCAATGCCCGCTCGGTTGCCGAGCACGTCATGTTCGCGGCGCTCGCCTTGCTGCGCAACTTCCGCGTCGTCGACCGCGACCTGCGCGCCAAAGGCTGGCTTGCCGGCCGCGAGCACGCCAATTCCAACAGCGAGTTTGCCGGCAAGACCATCGGCATCGTCGGCCTTGGTGCCGTTGGCCAGGCGGTCGGCCATATCGCGGCGCACGGCTTCGACCTGAAGGTGGTGGCAACGACGCGCAGCATGCAGCCGGCGCCGGACAAGGTCGGCTTCCTGTCGATCGACGCTCTCGTCGAGCAGAGCGACATCATCGTTCTGTGCTGCCCGCTGACGCCGGAAACGCGCGGCCTGATCAACCGTGAGCGGATCGCCCGCATGAAGCCGCATGCGCTGCTGATCAACGTGTCGCGCGGACCGGTCATCGATGACGATGCGCTGATCGAGGCATTGCAGAAACGCCGTATCGGCGGTGCCGCGCTCGATGTTTTTGCGACACAGCCGCTGCCGTCGAACCATCCCTATTTCGGCTTCGACAATGTCATCATCACGCCGCACATGGCCGGGATCACCGAGGAATCGATGATGCGCATGGGCGTCGGCGCGGCGGGTGAAGCCTTGTTGGTGCTGGCCAACAAGCTGCCGGTCAATCTGCGCAATCCGGAAGTGGTCGATCACTATCGGCGGCGGTTTCCGGCGAACCTGTAACGCATCGCGGTTTCGCCCCAATTCTCCGCGACGTTGAGAGCCATGCCGATCCACGGCTCGCATTCCTGGTAGTCGTCGTCTGTTCGCTCTGCGCCATGCCGTCATTCGCGGCCGAAAGCAGTTATGTCTATTGCGACAACGGACTGCGCTGCTTCAAGGCGCCCTGCCCGTCGAACAGCGTGCTCGACCTTGCCACCGGGGCGATCATCAAGGGCGTCTCGATCGATCCAAGCGGATTGCCGCAGGCCGACAAGGCGATAACCGATCTTTCCGACGCGCTTTATGCCGGCAAGATCGTCGTCAGGGGTTCGATCGAGCACCGCACCCCAGACCATCACCGGCGAGAAGTACAATCTGCCCTGGCTGGTCGCGACCCGTATCGTGCGGACCGCCAAGGACAGCGAACGCAAGCACTGTTCGTCGCACTGATAGGCGGTTCAGCCCTGGTCACGCGCCAAGCAGCTGCTCTATTTCGGCAGCAATCCGCAGCAGGCGCCGGTCATGCCCGTTGCGCGCCACCAGCATCAATCCGGCGGGCAGCGGAGTGCCCGGCATCGGTAGCGAGATCGCGCAGAGATCGAACTGGTTGGCGACCTGCGTGTTGCGCAGCAGCAGGCCCTCAGTGCGGTCGCGCAGCTCGGCGCCGTCAGCCATCGAGACGATGGTCGGCGCCGTCACCGGCGTGGTCGGCAGAGCCAGCACATCGACCGATGCCAGCCGCTCGTCCATGGCGGCGGCAAGTGCTGCGCGACGACGCATTGCCCTGATGTAGACAGGCGTCGGCAGCATTGCCGCCCGCGACAAAGGTCCGCTGACATGCGGGTCGACCGGCACCGACGCTCCTGTCGCCAGCCAGTCGGCATGCACTTCGGCCCCTTCCATCGCAGCGATCGAGCCACGCTTGGTCGCCGCGTGCAAATCGGCGAGCAGATCGTCGATCGACAGGTCGGCGATCCGCGCGCCTGTCTGCTCGATCTTGCCAAGGCAGCGGTCGAACGCGGTCGCCACCTCGTCTTCCGTCTCTTCGAAAAGGACGCCGCGCGGAATGCCTATGCGAAGCCCTGCAAGGGCAATCGGCGCCAGCGCGGTCGGCAGCACCTCGCCGGCCATCACGGCGTCGGCGGCGGCACATTGGGCGACGGTTCGGGCAAGCGGCCCGATCGAGTCCAGCGTGGCGGACAATGGGAACGCGCCGGCGAGCGGCACGCGTCGCGCTGTCGGCTTGAAGCCGACGACACCGTTGAGTGAAGCCGGTATGCGTATCGAACCGCCGGTATCGGAACCGATCGATATTTCGCTTGTCCCCTCGCCGACGGAAACGCCTGCGCCCGAGGAAGAGCCGCCCGGAATGCGACTGGCGTCCACGGCATTGCCAGGCGTGCCGAAATGGCTGTTGTCGCCGATCGCGGTGAAGGCGAATTCGGTCATGTTGGTCTTGCCGATGATGACCGCGCCGGCCTGCCGCAGCCGGCTGACGATTGCCGCGTCGCTTTGGGCGGGCGCCGCGGTCTTGCGCATCAGCGAACCGGCCGTGGTCGGCTCGCCGGCGACATCGAACAGGTCCTTGATCGAGACGATGGTGCCGTCGAGCGGCCCTAGCGTCACACTTGCCCGCTTGCGGGCATCGCTGGCATCAGCCGCGGCCCGTGCGGCTTCGGCATAGAGCTTCGTGAACACGTGCTCCTCGCCGGCACGGGCGGCGAGGCGCGCAAGAATGATTTCCAGATGATCACGAACGGATTGCATTTTCGGTGTCGGACTCCGGACGCCTTGAACGTCTTAAGGGGGTGCGGCCAGTGCATGGCTTGCCCAGACTTAACCCGGCGCAGGCAGTTTTGCACCCTGTCGAATACGAGGAAAAGCCCGATGCTCTACAAAGGCAGCTGCCACTGCGGCAAGGTGGCCTTCGAATTCAAGGCCGAACTGACCGGTGCCATCAGGTGCAATTGTTCGATCTGCACGCGCAAGGGCGCCCTGCTGTGTGCCATTCCGCATGAGACCTTGCGGGTCCTGGCCTGGGGCGACGATTTGGGCACTTACACATTCGGCAACCATGCCATCGCGCACCGGTTCTGCCGGGCTTGCGGCATCCATCCCTTTGCGGAGGATGTCCGCGAGGCCGTGAACGCAGCGCCTATATCAACATCAACTGCGTGGCCGATCTCGACCCTTCGACCCTGTCGGTCTTCGCTTTCGACGGGCGGTCCGCCTGACGCAATTCCAGGAAAAGTGCGCAGCGGTTTTCCGTCCGGAATTGCGCAGGAACCAATTACCTATCGATAGCCCGTCGCATCGGCGGGCTTGCCGGCGTCCTGGACCTCGGGAACATAACGCCAGGCGTCGGGCCGTGAGCCGTCGAGGTCGGTAAAGCCGTAGACCTGCGCCAGCCCGCCGCTGGACAGCGACTGTCCGTTCCAGCGCGAGCGGTCCGGATCCGCCGCCAAAGCCGCAACGGCGCGGCCGACGAAACGTGGCGTCTCGGAAATGACGAAATGCGGCACCTCAGCGGTGGCGTCGCGCCAATTGCCCTCGCTCACGCCAAAGGCTTCCAGCATCATCTCCGAACGCAGCCAGCCGGGCGTCAGCGACACGGACGTTGCGTCGTGTTTGGCGAGATCCTGGGCATGCGCCCATGCCATGCGCGTCACCGCGACCTTGGCGAGATCGTAGAATGGCGACAGCCGGTAGTGATCGGCATTGTATTCGGCCGTGCCGTCTGTGACCTCGATGAGCAGCCCGCCCGGACGTTCGATCAACAGCGGCAGCGCATGGTGCGCGGTGATCAGATGCGTGTCGATGCCGAGCCGCAGCATGCGCAGGCCATTGTCCAGATTGTGGTCCCAGACCGGTTTGTGCCACTCGAACAGTTTCTCGCCACCCCAGATGTCATTCACCAGTATGTCGAGCCGGCCTTGTTCGGTGCGGATGCGCTCGACCAGTTTGCGCACATCGTCGGCCACCAGATGATCGACCTGAACGGCGATGCCGTTGCCTCCGTTCGCCGAGACCAGTTCCGCTGTTTCCTCGATGGTTTCGGGCCGGGCATATTCGGATTGCTGGGCCCGCGTGCTGCGCCCGGTGACATAGACGGTGGCGCCGGCTGCGCCGAGTTCGATCGCTATGCCCCGTCCGGCGCCGCGCGTCCCGCCGGCGACCAGAGCAACTTTCCCTTGCAGCGTCATTGAACTCTCCCAAAAACGGTCTCATCGATCAGACAAGGCTGGCTTGTGCTGTTCGCGCCATATATATAAATGATCATTCGGTTATATCGGGATGTCAAGATGACACGGCCAAAAACCCAGTCCGACGAGCAGGTGCTGGAGACCGCGCACCGGCTAATCCACGAGCATGGTCCCGAAGCACTCACCTTCGAGCGTCTGGCAAAGGCCTGCGGTCTCTCCGGTGCAACGCTGGTGCAGCGCTTCAAGAACAAGGCGCAGCTGAAACAGCGCACTTTGCTGCACGCCTGGGACGGTCTCGACGAGAACACCAGAAAGCTGGCAGCCGCCGTTCCCAGAACCCCCACTGGTGCGGTCGCGTTGCTGGTGGCGCTGTCGCAATTCTATGGCGGCATCGAATCCTATGCCGAAGGCCTGCTTGTCCTGCGCGAGGATCTGCGCGATCCCGTGCTCAGGGCGCGGGGTGCGGCCTGGAAGGCGTTCCTGTGCGACACACTTGCAGCCTGTTTTGCCAAGACGCCCAACCCGCCACGCGACATCGGCCTGCTGATGGCCTCGCATTGGCAAGGCTCGTTGCTGTGGTGGAGCTTTGACCCGGCCATCGAAGTGGCCGCCTATGTCGAGGACAGCCTGAACCGCTTCGTCGCTGCCATCACAACGGCGCCGGCCCGAAAACCGTGATGGTTCTTGGCGTCTCGGCTATAATCCGATGTCGCCTTCAGCCGCGCCTTCAAGCGCGTCATCGGCTTGGCGCGCAGCCATCTCCGGGGCGAGGAACAGGCCGATATCCGCCAGGCCAGCTGACGCACAGGGTTTCGAACTCAGCTTGCCAAAGGCAGTTCGGCGGTCCCGGCAGCTTTTTTGCCGGCAGCTTTTCGCGATAGGAATTTTTTCTTGACTCGGTGACCTCAGCTATGCTACATTTCTGTCTATGGTGCTGATTTGCGCCAGTGACCCGCCGCACAGGCGGGTTTTCGTTTGATGCTCCGTCCCTACGCCTGGCGAAAGCTCCGAAGGAACCCGTTGACCCGAGTTCATTGCCCTGAGCCGACGCATGGAGCCGTGACGGACTGGCGATTCCAGGCTAAAGCAATTCCAGGAAAAGTGTGAAGCGGTTTTTCCGTCCGGAATTGCGTCAAAACAAAGAGATAGAGCGGTTCAACGTTTCCGTTAAACGATGAACTGCTCTAGAAAAATCCGCATGGTTTTCACCTCGCCCAAGACTGCCTTGCCGGCCTCGGAGGGTCCGCTCACCGACATCTTGCGCGGATTGCGGCTTGATGGCGTCGACTATGGCCGCTGCGAACTTTCAGAGCCATGGGCCGTGTTGTTTCCTGCCCAGAAGGCAGCAAGATTTCACTTCATTGGCCGCCGCGGATGCTGGCTGTTCTCGCCAGCCGGAGAATGGATTGAGCTGACACCCGGCGATGCGTTGCTCTTGCCGCGCGGCGCCGAGCATGTCGTTGCCAGCGCGCCTGGCATTCCTGCCGTGCCGATCGAAAGCTACACTGTCGAGCCTTTGCAGGACAATGTCTTCAATGTCTCCAATGGCGGCCACGGCCCGAAAATCTTGCTGTTTTGCGGCAGCATGCACTTCAACCTGGACGGATCGCACCCCTTGCTGGGCATGATGCCGGACATGATGCGCGCCAAGGAATTGATGGCTGGCGAGCCAGGTATTCCGCATCTGCTGCAAGCCATGGCCGGCGAGATCACCATGAACCGCGCCGGTTCCGGCGGCATGCTGGCGCGGCTGGCCGACGTACTGGCTGCAAGCATCATCCGTTCATGGGTGGAAAACAGCGGCGGCGACACCAGAGGCTGGATCGCGGCGATCAGGGATCGCGACATCGGCCGCGTAGTTGCCGCCATTCATCTGCAGCCCGACAGGAACTGGACTGTCGAAGCGCTGGCGCGCGAAATGGGCGCCTCGCGATCGGCCTTCGCCGAACGCTTCACGGCCGTCGTTGGCGAAACACCGGCGAGATATGTCGCCCGGATACGCATGCACCAGGCGCGGCAATGGCTGATCGATGATCGGATGCGGGTTTCGGTGGTCGCCGCCAGACTGGGTTACGATTCCGAAGCGTCGTTCAGCCGGGCGTTCAAGCGCATCATAGGCATCGCGCCCAGCCACCTGCGCACCGTCGACGGCACCTCCGAAAACCGCTGAGGCGATCCCGGATCCGCGGCCATGGATCGCAGGGTCTGGATGAATTGCCGGGTCTGGATGAATTGCCAAGCCTTCCGGACGCAATGCCATTGCCGGGCCACCCGCATGCAATAGCTTGCCATAACCAGGCAGCCAGCGGCCGGCGTCCAGTCGGTCCGAAGAGGAGAACCATGCCAAATCATCCGAAGGTCATCGCACTCGCCGTCATGCTTGCGGTTCCCGGGCGCGCCTTTGCCCTCGAGGACAGCTACCTGCCGGCCGACAAGATCCCCTATGTGGCGGAAGTACCCGACCAGCCGCATCGTCTTGGCCCATTGTGGGGCGAGCGGGCCAAGGGTCCGGCAGGCACGTTGCTGAAGGTTCCCGGCAACTGGCGTGCACCGGTCCATGCGCACACCGCGGATTATCGTGCGGTGGTCATAAAGGGGCTGTGGGCGCACTGGCAGATGGATGGCGGCGAGGCGACCAAGGTCGAACTGCCTCCTGGATCCTACTGGACCCAGAAAGCCAATGAGATGCATGACGACGCCTGCGTCTCCGACACGGAATGCGTGATCCTGCTGATCAACGACACGCCCTACGAAACCTACTTCCAGAAATAGGCTGGGATGCGGCCTCACGCATGTCGCCCAAAAGTGACCTCGGTTTTGGGAGAACGACATGCACAAAAACAAAGACCTAAAGCGCGTCGCATGAATCCGTTTCAGCGCGACGCGCTTTATGAGGCGTGTCGCAAGCTGACGCCGCTGCCCTTGTCGAACAGCACCACCTTGTCGGGGTTCCAGGCAAAGCGCACCGCCTGCTCGATGGCGACGTCGGTCCTGGCCGGCACGGTGGCACGCAGTGTCGCGTCGCCGACGCGCAGCGTCAGGATCTTTTCGACGCCGTGGTTCTCGACGTCGTGAACATGCGCCTCGACCGGCGCGCCGCTCTCGAGATAGACGTCCTCGGGACGAATGCCAAAGACGAGCGGGCGACCGTCGGTCGCCCCGCCCGCTTTGGCTCCCCCCGAAAAAGGCAGTTCGAAGTTCAACGGCGCCATCACCGCGCGGCCGTTCACAAGCTTGCCGTCGATGAGGTTCATTGGCGGCGAGCCGACGAAGCTCGCCACATAGGTATCGCGCGGATTGTTGTAGATCTCGTGCGGCGTGCCGGTCTGAACGATGCGGCCATGGTTGAGCACGCCGACCTTGTCGCCCATCGACATCGCCTCGATCTGGTCGTGGGTGACGAACAGGAAGGTGGCGCCGAGCTGCATCTGCAGGTTCTTCAGTTCAGTCCGCAGCGCCTCGCGCAGCTTGGCGTCGAGCGCAGACAGCGGCTCGTCCATCAGGAACACACGCGGCTTGCGCACGATGGCGCGGCCGATCGAGACGCGCTGCATCTCGCCGCCGGACAGCCGATCCGTCTTGCGGTCGAGCAGGTGCTCGATCCGCAGCGTACGGGCGGCACGGTCGACGCGATCCTTGATCTCGGCGTCGGGCAGCCGGCGAATTTTCGGCTTCAGCGGGAATTCGAGATTTTCACGCACCGTGTAGCGCGGATAGAGCGAGTATTGCTGCAGCACCAGCGCCACGTCACGCTCGGCCGCACCCCAGTCGGCGACGTCGACGCCGTCGATGAAGACCTGGCCTTCGCTCGGCTTTTCCAGGCCGGCGATAAGCCGCAGCGTCGTCGTCTTGCCGGCGCCCGTCTCGCCCAGCAGCACGAAGAACTCGCCATCGGCAATATCGAGATCGAGCCCGGTGAGCGCAGTGTGGTTGCCGAAAGTCTTCGAGATGTTCTTGAGCTGGATATGGGCCATGTCTATCGTCCCGATCTCTTTTTCGAGGGTGTCTGCCCTCCGCTATAGCTCCGGGCGTTCGATTGTTCGAAAGGCCAAGTCATTGGCCTTTCGTGTCCTTCGGCCATCACAATCTCACTCCCAGCGACTTGCCGCTTGCCGTGTCGAAGAAATGCGCTTGGGCCGGATCGATCCTGGCGAACACCTTCTGGCCGGGACCGGCGACGAAGCCGCTCTTGGTGCGTGCGCGCAGCATCTTTGAGCCGACCTTGAGATCGACAATGTCGAAGGAGCCAAGCGGCTCGACGATCTGCGTCTCGACCGGCAAAAACCCCTCCGTCGCCTCGCGGCGGATGAGAACGCCTTCCGGCCGGATGCCGAGCGCGAGCTGGCCGCCTGCATGGCCGTTGAGCTTCGACAGCAGCGCCCGCGGGAACTCGAAGCCGGCGGGAGCCCCGCCGACCGTCACCGAGACCGAGGACGCCGTCTCGGCGACTGCCGCATCGGCGACGTTCATCACCGGACTGCCGACGAATTGCGCCACGAACAGATTGGCCGGGTGCGAATAGACCTCGTCGGGCGAGCCGACCTGCTGCAGCACGCCTTCATGCATGATGACGATACGGTCGGCGAGGCTCATCGCCTCGACCTGGTCGTGCGTCACATAGATGGTCGTCGACCCTTGCTTGATGTGCAGCCGCTTGATCTCGGCCCGCATCTCCTCGCGCAGCTTGGCGTCGAGCGCGCCGATCGGCTCGTCCATCAGCATGGCCTTCGGCCGCCGCACCAGCGCCCGGCCAATGGCGACGCGCTGCATGTCGCCACCCGAGAGCGCCGATGGCTTCTTGTCCAGCAGATCGGTGATCTGCAGCGTCTTGGCGACGGAGCGAACCTCGCTGTCGATCTCCGTCTTGCTCTTGCGCGTGGCGCGCAAGGGGAAGGCGATGTTCTCGTAGACGCTCATATGCGGATAGAGCGAGAACGACTGGAAGACCATGGCAATGTCGCGGTCGGCGGCCTTTAGATGCTGGATCGGTTTGCCGTCGATGAGGATGTCGCCCTCGTCGATCGTTTCCAGCCCGGCGATGGCCCGCAGCGTCGTCGTCTTGCCGCAGCCCGACTGGCCGAGCAGAACGATGAACTCGTTGTCGGCGATCTTGAGGTTCAGGTCCTTGATGACCTGGACGGCGCCGAAGAATTTCTGGACGCCGCGAAGCTCGATCTGGGTCAATGCTGTGCTCCCGGATTGCGCACCTGGCCGGTGCCGGCCTTTTCCTCAGGCGCGATCTTGGAGGTGACGTTGAAGCCGACCAGCCCGATCAGGATGATGGTCAGGCCATATGTGTGCAACAACAGGTTCCAGGGCTGGCAGAGTGCTATGATGCCGAGCACCATCAGCACCTGCGAACCGGGCTCCAGATATTTCTGGTTGATGGCACGAAAGCTCATTTGCGAATCGCTCCGAAGGACATGCCGCGCAGCAGATGGTTGCGGAGCAGGAACGTGAAGATCGCGACCGGCAGCAGGAACAGAAAGGTTCCGGCGGCGATCACCGTCCAGTCCGGCAGGCCCGAGCCGACCTGGCTCGGGATGAAGGGCGGTGCGGTCTGGGCGCGGCGGTTGGTCATGATCAGTGCGAAGGCATATTCGTTCCACGCGGTGATGAAGCAGAACACCGCGGTGGCGGCGATGCCGGTGGCCGCCTCGGGCAGCACGATCTTGAAGAAGGCCTCCATGCGCGTGTAACCGTCGACCAGGGCCGCCTCTTCATACTCTTTCGGTATCTCATCCATAAAACCCTTCATCAGCCACACCGAGAAGGACAGGTTGAAGGCGGTGTAGAGGATGATCAGGCCCACATGCGTGTCGTTGAGGCCGACCGCCCGGTACATCAGGAACATCGGGATCGCCACCACCACCGGCGGGAGCATGCGTGTCGACAGGATGAAGAAGAGCAGGTCAGCCTCCCCCTTCACCTTGAAGCGCGAAAAGCCATAGGCGGTGAAGGTGCCCATGCCGACCGCCAGCACCGTGGAGGTGATGGCGATGATCAGCGAGTTCATGAAGCGGCTCGGATAGCCGGACCATTGCACCTGGCCCTTGCCGTCGCGCACGATCTTTTCACCGCCGTCGAAGACGACGCGCTCCCACCAGGGCGCTGCCGCATACTCTTCCGGCGTCGGCGCGCTGCGCAGTTGCGAGCGCTTGGTGAACAGTTTGACGAAGGGCGATATCTCCGGCTGGAACACCACCGTCGGCGGGATGGTCGTGGCAAGATTGCGCGGCTTGAACGCCGTCGAGGCAATCCAGTAGATCGGCGCGAGGAAGATGATCGTCACCAAAAGGACAACGACGATGGCGACGCGATTGAAGCCGATTTCGGAAGAAGTGCGGACGGCGGCCATCTCAGCGCTCCTTCACCTTGTTGAGGTATTTGACGTAGATGTTGGTGATAGCCAGCACCATGATCAGCACGATGTAGGCAAGCGCGCAGGAGCGCCCGGTCTGCCATTCCTGGAACGCCATCTTGTAGAGCCGGATCGAGATCACCTCGGTGGTTGGCTGGCTGGTCAGGATGTAGGCGAGATCGAAGGTCTTGAACGCCTCCATGGTGCGGAAGATGATCGCGATCATCAGAATCGGCGCGACCAGCGGCAGCGTAATGCGAAAGAAGGTATAGAACGAGCCGGCGCGGTCGATCGCCGCCGCCTCGTAGAGGTGCTTCGGCACTGCCGACAGGCCGGCAAGCGACAGCAGCATGACGAAGGGCGACCACATCCAGATGTCGGTGATGGCAACCGCGTAGAGCGCCATGTCAGGGTTGGACAGCCACTCGAAATTGCCGAGGCCGAGTGCATAGTTGATGACACCCCATGACGGATCATAGAGCAGTTTCCAGAACAGACCGACGACGGCCATCGACAGCATCATCGGCAACAACAGCAGTGTCGTCAGCAGGCCCTTCAGCGGGATATCGCGGTTGAGCAGCAACGCCACGCCAAAGCCGACGATGACCTGACCGACCACGGAGACGATGACATATTTGGCGGTGATGGCGAAATTCGACCAGATGAACGGGTCGTTTAGCAGTTCGCGGTAATTCTGCAGTCCGACGAAATTGGCCGCCGCCGGGCTCGACGCGCGAAAGTCGGTGAACGAATAGCCGAGCGAATAGAGCAGTGGAAAGATGTTGAAGACGATCAGGAAAACGATCGTCGGAATGATGAAGAGATTTCGGATCGTGAGATCGCTCATGCCGCGGGTGGCGGAGCGCGAGTTGGGATCCAGCGTGGTCATGACTGCAGTGGCCAAGGCCAGTTCCTTCCTTGAGAAAAGAAAACGGAAGGGGTGGGCTCCCACCCCTTCCGAGCGTTAGTACCGCTTACTTCACGCGGTTGTACTTCTTGAACGTCGCGTTCCAGTCCGCGGCGAGCGCATCGAGCACTTCCTTGGCCGTGCCCTGATTGCCGGTGATGTACGGATAGACGCGTTGGTTCATCGCGATGAGCAGCTCGGCATATTCCGGCGTCGCCCAGAAGTCCTTCACCTTGAACATGGTTTCGTAGAAAGCCTTGTTGTAAGGCGTGGCGTTCTGGAATTCAGGCGACTCGAGCACCTTGGCACTTGCCGTGTAACCGCCGAGTTCCGCCCACTTCTTCTGCGTCTCGTCTTTGATGAACCATTCCAGGAACTTCATCGCCTCTTCCTTGTTGTTGGAATAGGAGATGACGGAGATGCCCTGGCCGCCGAGCGCGGCGAACTGGTCGCCGTTCGGGCCGGCCGGGTTGGCGAAGAAGCCTGTGTTCTTGGCATTCGGGTTCGAGGCTTCGTTGATGAGCGCCGGGAAGAAGGCGAAGTAGTTCATGCTCATCGCAGCCAGATTCTCGGTGATCGCCTGGTTGTCCTCGATGAAGAAGCTCTTGGCCCAACCAGGAGGTGTGAAGGAATAGAGTTCCTTGTAGACCTCGAGCGCCTTGACGTTCTGATCGGAGTTGATGATCCCGTCGACCTTGTAAGTGGCATAGTCGCCAAGTTCGCCGCCGTAGGAGAAGATGGCGTTCTCGACGCCCATCACCAGGGCATCATATGAATTGTCGGTGTAGATGGCGACGCCGTAGCGCTTCTGGTCGGGACGGTGGAAGAATTCGGCAATGTCGCGCAGCGCCTTGAAATCCTTCGGCACGCCGAGATCGTAGCCATACTTGGCCTTGAAGGCTTCCATTTCCTTGGGGTCCTCGAACCAGTCCTTACGGTAGGACCAGCCGACTGCGTCACCCTCGGCCGGGATCGACCAGTACTTGCCAGAGGCCGACGGATATTCTGCGTAGTACTTGACAGTCGCCGGCGCCATCACCTCCTTCAAATTATGCTTGTTGAAGAAGTCGGTAAGGTCGACATAGTGGCCCGCCTCGGATGCGGCACCGATCCACTGCGAGTCGCCGACCACCATGTCGTAGGCGCTGCCCTTGGCGTTGAACTCGGTGAATGCCTTGGTCTGGAAGTCGGACCAAGGTGTGGTTTCGACCGTGACCTTCACGCCGGTCTCGGCCTCGTAGAGATTGACGAGTTCCTGCAAATAGTTCGCCGGATCCCATTCCGCCCAGAATATGGTGAGTTCTTTGTCCTGCGCGTAAACGGACGTTCCGCAGGCAAGCGTTAAGCCGATACCAGCAAGTGCGCTGGTCACTAACTTGCGCATAATGATTTCCTCCCTTGTGCGCGTTCTACCTTATCGTGCGAGCCGGCAACGGGGCCGGCCCTGGTAGTTCCTCCCGTGATCGCACCTTCCCGGTTTCGAGCCTCCTCGCCCCTGCCGGAAAATGGATCGCAGCCCTCACTTTCGATCCGCTTTTCTGATCCAATCTGGTATTACCAATTTTGCATGCGCGTCAAGCCCTTTCTTGACAGCTTGACGTGGCCATTGCCATCGGATTCCGGCTTTATCTGCCTGTTTTACCAAGATTTTCCTACTCAGTGATATGATTGGGTATTGTCCGGCACCCCACTCAACGGCTAAGATCAGTAGCGTGCATGCCAATCTGGTCCAACCAGATAGGCTCTATTTCATGACTGCCTTCGGATCGGGGCTGCCTCCTTCATCGACCGATTCCGCGACTGCCGCACGCACCAGCGCCCCGGCTGCCCACTGTGCGACCGCCCTCGTCCGGCGGCTGTCCAGTCCCCAGATATCCTTGAGCACAATCAGCACCTCGACGCCGAAGATCAGCGACAGCGCCTGCGCCAGCCGCTTGAAGTCGCGCGGCGGCAAACGGCTCTTGAGCGGCGCGATCGCATCTTTCAGCAAGTCGATGCGATGGCCGCGCGTAAAGGCGGGCTCAGCGCCCAGCGTGCCGGCCTGACGCCGCGCCCATTGATCGAGCGACAGCTTCAGTGCTGCCTTGAACGTGGCCTCGAAGGCCTCGATGCGCGGCATGGCCGTATCGAACAGCTCCGCGACCCGGCGCTCGGCATCGGCGGAGGTCGATTGCCAGGTGAGGATTGGCCCCAGCCCCTCGTCGACGACGGCCTGCACCAGTGCCGACTGGCTCGGGAAGTAACGATAGGCGGTGGCACGGGAAACCTCGGCCGCCTCGGCGACCTCGCTGACCGAGGGCGTGACGCCCGCCTGCATCAGCCTTGTTGCCGTCTCCAGCATCAGCCGTTTGGTCCGCGCGCGCGGCCCACGTTCGGGCACCGGGCCGGTTGCCCGTTCAGCGTCGTCGCTCGCAGTGGATTGTTGACGTGAGACATTCATACCAATACGATACGCGAGTCTCAAAAATTTGCAATGGTGTCCGCATCGTCGAGTGGCCCGGGCAATGAGCAATGGGGGCGGCATCGCGCCTGCCAGGATCGGGGGAGCGCAAATGAAGCGTATTTATGTGGTGGGTACCGCGGACACGAAGGGCGAGGAGCTCGCCTTCCTGGCCGATGCGATCACTGCTGCGGGCGCCATCGTTTGCCGGGTCGATGTGGGAACGCGCGACGCAACCATCCTCGTCGATATCGGCGCTATGGAAATCGCCGACCATCATCCCGGCGGCCGTGACGCCGTGCTCGGCGGCAATGACCGTGGCGCCGCGGTCGCCGCGATGGGCATCGCCTTCGCCCGCTTTGCCCCATCGCGCAACGACATCGCAGCCATGATCGGCATCGGCGGCGGTGGCGGCACATCGATCATCACGTCGGGCATGCGCGCCCTGCCGCTCGGCTTGCCCAAGATCATGGTCTCGACGCTCGCCTCCGGCGATACCGCTCCCTATGTCGATGTCTCCGACATCATCATGATGCCGGCGGTGACCGACATGGCCGGACTGAACCGGATCTCCCGTGTCGTGCTGCACAATGCCGCCCAGGCGATCGTAGGCATGGCAACCAAGCCGGCGCCGCCACCCGACGGCAAACCATCGATCGGCCTCACCATGTTCGGCGTCACAACGCCTTGCGTGACCGCCATCGCCGACCAGCTCCGTTCCAGATATGACTGCATGGTCTTCCACGCCACCGGCACCGGCGGCCGCAGCATGGAAAAGCTGGCCGACAGCGGCTTGCTGTCCGGCGTCGTCGACATCACCACGACCGAAGTTTGCGATCTGCTGTTCGGCGGTGTGCTGCCGGCGACGGAGGATCGTTTCGGCGCCATAGTTCGCACGGGGCTGCCCTATGTCGGCTCCGTCGGCGCGCTCGACATGGTGAACTTCTGGGCGCCTTCGACCATTCCGGAGCCCTATCGCGATCGGCTGTTCTACGAACACAATCCCAATGTCACGCTGATGCGCACCACGGCGGACGAATGCCGCGCGATCGGCGAGTGGATCGGCACCAGGCTCGCCCGCTGCGGAGGGCCGGTGCATCTTCTCATCCCGGAAAAAGGCGTCTCGGCGCTCGACATCGAAGGCGGCGCCTTCTTCGACCCGGAAGCCGACGCCGTTCTGTTCGAAGCCATCGAGCGCACCATCCAGCCCAACGGCAAGCGCCGCGTGACGCGCCTGCCGCTGCATATCAACGACCCGGAATTCGCAAAGGCTGCAACATCGGCCTTCCTCGACATCGCCAGACAGTGAGAGATCTCAAAAAATGCCCGCCATACCGCGCAAGGACATATTGAAGAAATTCAGGGGAATGATCGACAAGAGCGTGCCGATCGTCGGCGGCGGCGCCGGCACCGGCCTGTCGGCGAAAGCCGAGGAGGCTGGCGGCATCGACCTCATCATCATCTACAATTCCGGCCGCTACCGCATGGCCGGGCGCGGCTCGGCCGCCGGCCTGCTCGCCTATGGCAATGCCAACGAGATCGTCAAGGAAATGGCCTATGAGGTGCTGCCGGTGGTCAGACACACGCCGGTGCTGGCCGGCGTCAACGGCACCGACCCGTTCGTCATCATGCCGCTGCTGCTGGCAGAGCTGAAGACCATGGGCTTTTCCGGCGTGCAGAACTTTCCCACCATCGGCCTGTTCGACGGCAGCATGCGGCAAAGCTTCGAGGAAACCGGCATGGGCTTCGGGCTCGAGGTCGACATGATCGCCGAGGCGCACAAGCTCGATCTCTTGACCACGCCCTATGTCTTCAACCCCGACGAGGCCCGCGCCATGACAAAAGCCGGCGCCGACATCGTCGTCGCCCATATGGGTGTGACGACAGGCGGCTCGATCGGCGCCACCTCGGCCAAGTCGCTCGACGACTGCATCGTCGAGATCGATGCCATCGCCGACGCCGCGCGCTCGGTGCGCAAGGACGTCATCCTGCTTTGCCATGGCGGCCCGATCTCGATGCCGGACGACGCCCGTTACATCCTCTCCCATGCCAAGGGCCTGCACGGCTTCTATGGCGCCAGCTCGATGGAACGGCTGCCGGCGGAAGCCGCGATCGCCAAACAGACGGCCGATTTCAAGGCGGTGACACTGGAGCATCGGACCCAAAAGTGGAAACCGGTTTTGGGAGAATCCGATGCTCCCACAAAAAGACAGAACGGTTACAAGACCACGAAGAAAAAGAAGGGATGATGAGACGATGACCGACACGAGCAAGGTATTTGTCTACCCGAAGGACGTCAGCGCCTTCGGCTTCGACTGGGGAAAATTGGCGCTGACGGTGGCGCCCGAAGTGAATGGCGCAACCCGGTTTTCCGGCGGTGTGGTGGACCTACCGTCCGGCAAGGGTCACACGCGCCACAACCATCCGGGCGCGGAAGAAATCATCTTCGTCATCTCCGGTCATGGCGAGCAGATGGTCGAGGACGAAAAGGGCAATCCGGTGGTCGCAAAAGTCGGCCCCGGCTGCACCATCTATGTCCCGGAAAGCCGCTTTCATTCGACGCTGAACACCGGCGACGGGCCGATGCAGCTTTTCGTCGTCTATTCGCCGGCCGGGCCTGAACTGGTTTTGCGTGAGCTGCCGGATTTCAGGCTGATCGCGCCGGGGCAGTGATGAACTTGTTCTAGGGTAGCGCTGCCCCTCATTGTCCTGCCGGACATTTCTCCCCGTATAGTGACGGGGAGAAAGACGCAGTCATCGGCGCTTTCGCCAATTTTCAAATAGGTGCCGAGGGCGCGGCTGCCCTCTTCTCCCCGTCACTATACGGGGAGAAGGTGCCGGCAGGCGGATGAGGGGCAGCGCCCGCCTTGGGTTCTATGAGATCCCGCCCCTGTTCCATCCCCTGCCACGGTCCCCGAACATCACGTAGCCGCCCTCAGTAACCGCCAGCGTGTCCTCCAGCTTGATGAAGCCGCGCGTCGGGTGAAGCATGGTTGTCTCCACCGACAGCACCATGTTCTTCTCCAGCGGCTTGGCCGCATAGGTGCCTTCATAGGTCACCGGGTGGTTGGTCATCAGGAACGGCGCCTCGTGCGTGATCAGGCCCATGCCATGGGCGAAGAAATCCGTGTAGGGCGCGACCTTCGAAGCCTTCAGTACGCCCTCGGCATGGGAAATCATGTCGCCGCCCAGCGTGCCCGCTTTGACTTTTGAGAAGGCCGCCTGCTGCACCGTCTCGACCTCGGCCAGCAGATCTTCCAGTTCGGCATCCGGTTCGCCGAGAATGCCCATCCGGCAGAGATCGCCGATATAGCCGTGAAAGTTGCCGCCGGAATCGATTGACAGCACTTCGCTTTGTTTCCACGCCTGCGGTGAAGCGGCGCGGTTGTGGCTGGCACCCAGCGTCAGCAGGCAATATTCGAAATGGATGCCGCGATTGGTTTCCTCCCGCCGCAGCTGTTCGATGATCTCGCCCTTGGTCGTGCCTTCGCGCGCCCAGGCGATGGTCGCCAGCATGGAATCGGTGATCAGTTCGGAGGCCGTGCGCAGCTTCTCCAGTTCGGCATCGGTCTTGATGGCGCGCATGCGCTCCAGCATGTCGGTCGCATCGATCAGCCTGGCATCCGGCAATGCGTTGCGGATCAGCGTATAGGCGTCCGACGGCAGGAAGCCGGGCTCGATGCCGATGCGCGCGCCCGCCTTGCCGATCTTCTGCAGATGCTCGACCGCAAGGTTGGCGGCGTCGAGCGTGCCCCAGCAGGCGGCGTGCAGCGTCGGCGTCCAGAACGGGTTGTTCTGATGCTCGCCGCCCTCCATACGGTTGCCGATATAGGCGGCATGGTCCGGCCCGCCTTTCTCGTACACGACAATCGGCAGGTAACGGCTGTGGCCGATCGCATCCATGGCGGCGAAGAAGATGAACTTGTAGCCGCCCAGCAGATATTGCGTGTTGTGCTTGGAGGTGGCGAGCAGCACATCGATGCCGGCCTCCTCCATCAGCCGGTCGACCCTTGCCTGGTCGAACGGGATATTGCCGACCGCATTCTTGCCCGGAGCAATGTTCATCTCTCTCTCCCTGAATAGCCGGATCGCCGCTGTTCCGCTCCCGATCCCTTGGCAGCGGTCAAATCTGCACCATTTTGCCCGTTCTGGTCCAGCCAGAAACAGATGAAATGTCGCCTCTCTATGACTCCGCGCTGTCATTCGTCGCATATTCAACCAATCTGGTCCTACCAGAAGGATCAAATTGAGCCACGTCCTCCAAACTGGTCCAGCGGACGAAAATTTCAAAGCCAAGCGAGGATGCGCCAATTCCGTCTCTGGCGAAACCCTCGGCAAGGCTCATAATCGCCGCCGCAAGGGATGCTGGCGGGCTGCCGGCGTCCGAGGGGGTTGGCGCACCCGACCGGGTCGCGGAGAGGACGGAGTTCGATCATGTCAGGTTTCACGATTTCCAGACGCACGATGCTTGCCGGCTCGGCAATGCTGCTGGCCTCCACCGCAATGCCGGCACCGGGCTGGGCGCAGACGCCAAAGAAGGGCGGGCGGCTGGTGCTTGCCGCCGATTCCGAACCGCGCAACCTCAACCCGGCGATCGTCGCCTCCAACGGCGTCTTCTTCATTTCCAGCAAGATCGTCGAAACGCTGGCCGAAGCCTCCTTCGACGGCAAGGACGGTCTCGCGCCACGGCTGGCGCTGAGCTGGGAGGGTGCCGCCGACGGGCTCTCGGCGACGTTCAAACTGCGCGACGGCGTCAAATGGCATGACGGCAAGCCGTTCACCTCGGCCGACGTCGCCTTTTCGGCGCTGCAGATCTGGAAGCCGCTGCAGAATCTCGGCCGCACTGTGTTCAAGGATCTGGCCAGCGTCGACACGCCCGACGATCTCACCGCCGTGTTCAAATTCGCCAAGCCGACGCCGTTCCAGCTGATCCGCAACGCGCTGCCGGCGCTGAGCAGCGTGGTGCCGAAGCACATCTATGAGGTCGGCAAGATCGAGGACAACCCGGCCAACAACGCGCCCATCGGCACCGGACCGTTCAAATTCGGCGAGCACAAGGCCGGGCAATATTACCGGCTGATCAAGAATACGGATTACTGGGGCAAGGACGAGCCCTATCTCGACGAGATCATCTATCAGGTGCTGCCGGATCGCACGTCAGCGGCGAGCGCGCTGGAGGCCGAAGAGATCCAACTGGCGGCCTTTTCCGCCGTGCCGCTGGCCGACCTCGACCGCATCTCGAAAGTGCCGGGCCTGAAGGTGATCTCCAAGGGTTACGAAGGGCTGACCTATCAGCTTGTCGTCGAGATCAACCATCGCCGCAAGGAACTGGCCGACGTGAAGGTGCGCCAGGCGATCGCGCATGCCATCGACAAGGATTTCGTCGTCAAGACGGTGTTCCTCGGCTATGCCGCGACCGCCACCGGTCCGGTGCCGAAGAACGATCCGCAATTCTACACCGCCGACGTGCCGACCTATGCCTTCGACGTCGCCAAGGCCAACGCGCTGCTCGACGACGCCGGCTACAAGAAAGGCGCCGACGGCAACCGCTTCTCGCTCAAGCTGCTACCCGCGCCCTATTTCAATGAGACCAAGCAGTTCGGCGACTATCTTCGCCAGGCGCTCGCCGCCATCGGCATCGACGCCCAACTGGTCAACAACGACTCGGCCGCGCACATCAAGGCGGTCTACACCGACCACGCCTTCGACCTCGCGGTCGGCCCGCCGGTGTTCCGCGGCGATCCGGCGATCTCGACCACCATTCTGGTGCAGAGCGGCATTCCGGACGGCGTGCCGTTCTCCAACCAGGGCGGCTACAAGAACGACGCGCTCGATGCGCTCATCGCCAAGGCATCGGAGACGCTCGATACATCAGCCCGCACCGACCTCTACAAGGAATTCCAGAAGGAGGTGGCCACCGACCTGCCGCTGATCAACGTCGCCGAATGGAGTTTTATCAGCGTCGCGCGCGACACCGTCGGCAACATCGCCAACAACCCGCGCTGGGCGGTGTCGAACTGGGCGGACACGTATTTGGAATCGTGACAGAATTGCGCGGATGAAAATTCGCGAAATCAGCGTAGGCGTTGAGCCCTACGAGGCCCCCCTCTGTCCTGCCGGACATCTCCCCCTCAAGGGGGGAGATTGGCTGGCCGCACCGTCGGCTGATTTTCCTGCAGCGTCGAACATTGGCGAAGCCATAAATGACTTCCGATCTCCCCCCTTGAGGGGGAGATGTCCGGCAGGACAGAGGGGGGCGCTCAGGCGCGACATCTCTCTTGGGCGACTCAGTGCCAAGCCTCCGACGCCCCCATGACCCGCGCCCTCACGCTCATCCGCCGTCGCCTCGTCGGCAGCATCTTCGTGCTGCTGATCGTCGTCATCGGCACGTTCCTTTTGCTCGAGGCCGCCCCCGGCGATGCGGTCGATGCCTATATCGTCTCGACCGGTGGCGACGCCGGCATGATCGAATTGTTGCGACATCGCTGGGGCCTCGACCAGTCGGAGCTGACGCGGCTCGCCAATTACCTCTGGGCGCTGCTGCATCTCGATCTCGGCCAGTCGGTGACCTTCTCCAGGCCGATCCGCGACGTCATCCTCGAACGCCTGCCCAACACGCTGCTGTTGATGGTTAGCGCCACCGCGCTCTCCTTCGGGCTCGGCTCGGCACTCGGCATCTACGCCGGCGCACAGCCGGGCAGCTTCCGCGACCGCTTCCTGTCGATCGGCTCGCTGGCGCTCTATGCAGTGCCGGGTTTCTGGCTCGGCCTGGTGCTGATCGTCGTCTTTGCCGTCGACCTGCGCTGGCTGCCGATCGGCGGCATCGAAACCCTGGCCTCGGACAAGACCGGCCTTGATCGCGCAGCCGACATTGCCATCCATCTCGCCCTGCCCGTTTCCGCCCTCGGCTTCATCTATCTGGCGCTCTATCTGCGCATGATGCGCGCCGGTATGGCCGAGGTCTGGCGCCTGGATTTCGTCCTGGCCGCGCGCGCCAGGGGATTGTCACGCCGCCGCATCGTGCTCGCCCACGTCGCCCGCAATGCACTGCTGCCGCTGGTCACCATGCTCGGCCTGCAGTCGGCGCAGATGCTCGGCGGCAGCGTCGTCATCGAGAGCGTTTTTTCCGTGCCCGGCCTCGGCCGGCTGGCGCAGGAGGCGGTCGCCTCCCGCGATACGCCGCTTCTGCTCGGCATTATCCTCACCAGCGCCGTCCTGGTCATCGTCATCAATTTGCTCGTCGACATCGCCTACGCCTTCCTCGATCCGCGCGTAGGCGCCAGCGAGGCCGGCGCATGAGCCCGCTCCGCCGCTTTCTGCGCACGCCCGAGGCGGTCGCCGGCGCCATGCTCCTGGCGGCGCTGATCGCTATGGCGCTGTCGGCGTCGCTGCTGTTCCCCGGCGACCCGCAGGCCATCGCCGGCCCGGCGCTGCTGCCGCCGTTCCAGGACTGGTCGCTGCCGCTCGGCACCGACCGGCTTGGCCGCGACGTACTGGCCGAGCTTTTTCATGGCGCCCGCACATCGCTGGCTGTCGGGCTCGCGGCCGCGGCCGCCGCACTTGTCGTCGGCGCCGTGGTCGGCACATTGGCCGGCTTTGCCGGCGGCCTCGTCGACGAGGTGCTGATGCGCATCACCGACGCCTTCCAGACCGTGCCGAGCTTCCTGCTGGCACTGGCCTTCGTCAGCGTCGTCGGACCGTCGCTCGGCGTCGTCGTGATTGCCATCGCGCTCGGCACCTGGACCGGACCAGCCCGGGTCGCCCGCGCGGAAGTCCTCTCCATTCGCGAACGCGATTATGTCGCCGGAGCCAGGGTCATCGGCATGCACCCGCTGGCGATCGCCTTTCGCGAGGTGCTGCCCAATGCCTTGCCGCCGGTGCTGGCGATGTCGTCGGTGATCGTCGCCGCCGCGATCCTCACCGAAGCGGCGTTGTCGTTCCTCGGCCTGGGCGATCCCAACCGGGTCACCTGGGGCGGAATGATCGCCGAAGGCCGCGCCGTCCTGCGTACCGCGCCCTTCCTGTCGATTGTCCCGGGCATAGCGCTGGTGCTGACCGTGCTCGGCGTCTATCTCGCCGGCGAAGGCATTGTCGAGACGACAGCGGTCAGGAGAGGCCTGTCGTGACCACGCTCGCTTCGATCCGCGACCTGACGGTGACCTATCGGCGTGACGGCAATGAGGTCGCAGCGCTGAGGAGTGTAAGCCTCGACGTCACCAATGGCGAACGCCTCGCCATCATCGGCGAAAGCGGTTCGGGCAAAAGCACACTGGCGCTGGCGCTCGCGGGGCTGCTGCCGGGATCCTCCAGGATTGGAGGGCGAATCGACTGGTTCTTGCCATCATCGCCACCCTCTGGCGCCAAGGCACCCCCCTCTGTCCTGCCGGACATCTCCCCCTCAAGGGGGGAGATTGGCAGTTCCCCCGCAGGCCCTCTTTCTGCATCTCTGGCGATGGGCGAAAGTGGAGACAAGGGCGTAATCTCCCCCCTTGAGGGGGAGATGTCCGGCAGGACAGAGGGGGGCCTCGTAAGGCGCAAAGTCCGAAAGTCTTCCCTCAAACAGAGCTACATCCCCCGCCTCGGCCGCGACATCGGCTTCGTCTTCCAGGACCCCTCAGCCAGCCTCGATCCTGTCATGACCATCGGCAAGCAAATCGCCGAAGTCGCCCGCACCCATCTCGGCCTCACCTGGTCCCAGTCCTATGCCAGGGCCAAAAGCCTGCTCGATCGCGTCCGGCTGCCGGACCCGGACTCAGCCTTGCGCGCCTTCCCGCATCAACTCTCCGGCGGCCAGAAGCAGCGTGTGGCGATCGCCGCCGCCATTGCGGCCAGTCCGAAGTTGCTGATCGCCGACGAAGCGACCAGCGCGCTCGATACCATCGTGCAGGCCGAGATCGTCGCCTTGATCCGACGCCTGGTGACCGAGGACGGCATGACGCTGCTGTTCATCAGCCACGACATCGCGCTGGCGGCCGAGCTTGCCGAGCGTATCGCTGTTTTCCGTCATGGCCAGTTGGTCGAGCTTGGCAGGACGGCGCAGATTGTCGGCGCCCCGGCCCAGCCCTATACGCGTGCATTGCTCGACGCCCATATCGGCCTCGACACCAGGCCGTTGCTGAACCGAGCCAGGCTCCACGCATGAGCCTGCTGGCGGTGTCCAACCTGACCAAGCGCTACCGTCGCGGCGACAAGACCATCGCTGCCGTCGACGATGTCTCCTTTCACATCGGCCCCGGTGAGACGCTGGCGTTGGCCGGACCTTCCGGCAGCGGCAAGTCGACGATCGCGCGGTTGGTGCTGCGATTGATCGAGCCGGACGACGGACGCATCGACTTCGAGGGCAGTGATTTCCTGGCCTTGAGCGGCGCCAAGCTGCGAGCACGCCGCGCACGCCTGCAAATGGTGTTCCAGGACCCACTGGCCGCCTTCAATCCGCGCGCCACGGTGGCGCGCGTGCTCGACGATCCCTTGCGCATCCATGGCATCGCCTCCCGCGCCGAGCGGCCGCGCCGCATCGCCGCCTTGCTGGAGCGCGTCGGGCTGACGGCTGATCTCGCCCCACGCGCCATCCACGAAATCTCCGGCGGCCAGCGGCAGCGCGTCGCCATTGCCCGCGCCATCGCCACGAAGCCGTCGCTGATCGTGCTCGACGAGGCGGTGTCGGCGCTCGACGTCTCCGTGCGCGGGGAGATCCTCGAGCTTTTGCTCGACCTGCAACGCCAGGAAAAGATCGCCTATCTCTTCATTTCACATGATCTCGGCGTCATCAGGTCGGTCGCCCACCGCGTCATCCTTCTCGATGCCGGGCGGATTGCCGAAAGTGGCGATGCCCAAACCGTCATCGACGCACCGCAATCGGCCATCGGCAAGGCGCTGGTGGCGGCAGCACCGAGATTGAACCGGACTCTGATGCGGCTGACGTCGGCCGGCCTCGATTGAGACCCGGCCGCCGCCACCCGTTCGCTCAATAGCCGACGGTGAAGCGCTGCCTGATATGGGCTGGCTTCTCGATCTCGTCGACCATGACGATCGCGTAGTCCTCGAAGGAAATGCTGCTGCCCTTGTCGGAGGCGAGAAGTGTGTCCTTGCCGAGGCGGAATTTGCCGGTGCGCTCGCCAGGCACGAACATGGCGGATGGCGACAGGAACGTCCAATCGAGGTCGTCGACCGTCTTCAATCTGTCCAGGAAGTCGGCGCCCTTCTGCGCTTCGGCCTTGTAGATATCAGGGAAGTCGGGGCTATCGACCAGCCGCTTGCCCGGTGCGACTTCGAGACTGCCGGCGCCGCCGACGATCAGATAGCGCTTCACGCCGGAGGCGCGCACCGCCTCGATCAGCGTATCGGCATCGCTGTCCAGGAAATGCACGGAGCTGATCACCGCGTCATGGCCGCGGATCAGGTCCGCGAGACCTTGTCTGTCGAAGACATCGCCTTTCCTGGCCGTCACGCCCGGAAGCGCGACGATCTTTTCCGGGTTGCGCGCAATGCCGGTGACGGTGTGGCCGCGATCGGAGAGTTCCCTAAGAAGGCGTGAACCGACGGCGCCCGATGCACCAATGAGAGCGACTTTTGCCATGTCTGTTTCCTTATTTCTTGTTGGGGGTCTGGAGGATGGGATCACGCCGCCGCGATATGGGCGACAAGATTGTCGAAGCTGCCGAACAGCGCGTTCGAACCGATGAGCCGGGGCGCATCATTGCGGATGACCGAGAGCGAAGGCACGCCATCGGCATGCAGGCGCTGGAACAGCGCACGGCCACGGCCAACCAGATCGCGGTGAGCCGTCAGCAATGTTTCGGTCGGCGCCTTGAGCATTTCGGCGGCGTCCGCCATGCCGGCGGCGGCGAGCACCTCGGCCACACCGCCGATCGTCACGACATCGCGTCCTTCTACATAGCGCGCATGCTGGATCGTCTTCAGCGCCGCAAGCCGGCGGCTGGGATCTTCCAGGCCAGCGGCACTGATGCCGAGTGTGGCGGCATGTGAGTCGAGCAGGGTCCCACGAACATTGAGGACATTGTGCCGGTAGGCCGGCGTGAAGGATTGTCCGGTCAGGCGCTCGATGCGCTGGTCGTTCGCCCAGGCATGCGCCGCAAAGCCTTCATCCATCGGACGCGCGCCGGCGCCGGAAAACAGGCCGGTCGGCAGCAGTTCGACGTTCAGGCCGGCGGCCGACAACCGGTCGAGCATCGGGGTGGCGCCATAGCACCAGCCGCAGAGCGGATCGAAAAGATAGGTCACTTCTGAATTGCTCATAGTCGCTGCCATTCCTGCCCGGCCACCGGACTCGTCGAGGCCGTCGCTCATATGTGGCAGACGGCAGCCTTGCGATAAATGGCGCCCAATTGTACAAACTGTCTGATCCGATCATACAAAGGGCAGCCAGCTTGGCCGAACTTCTGAACCTCAATCGGCTCGCCTACTTCACCACGGTGATGGAAACCGGCTCGTTCACCGCCGCGGCCGACCGGCTTGGCGTCGCCAAGGCCGTGGTCAGCCACCAGATCGGCAAGCTCGAAGAGGAGCTGGGCGCAACGCTGCTGCAGCGCACGACCCGGCGTGTCACGCCGACCGAAGAGGGCCGCCTCTTCTATGACCGCGCGATGATCATCCTGCGCGAAGCGGAGGCGGCCTATGGCGAAATCTCGCGCGGGTCCGTAGAACCGAGCGGAACGCTGAGGCTGACGGCGCCACTCGACTACGGCACCAAGATCGTGGCTCCGGTCATGGCGGCCTATCTCAGAACCTACCCGCATATGCGCGTCGAGGCGATCTTCGACGACGCCGTCAGCAATCTGGTGGACGAGCAGATCGATCTCGGCATCCGCGTCGGCTGGCTCACCGATTCCTCGAACCAGGCGCGGCGCCTGGGGACGATCCGGCAGATCGTGGTGGCGAGCCCTGGCTTCGCGGCGAGCCTGCCGCCCGACGTGACGCCGCGCCAGGCAAGATCGCTGGCTTGGGTCGGCAACACCCAGTTGCGCGGCATCGGCCAATGGCTGTTTTCCAGGGACACTGAGACGGTGCTGACCGAACTCAATCCGGTCATCATGTGCGACAAGAGCCCCGCCGCCCTGGCCTGCGTGCTCGTCGGCATCGGGCTCGGCGTCTTTCCGGACTACAGCGTCAGCGACGATATCGCCGAGGGGCGGCTGGTGCCGGTGTTTGCCGACTGGAGCCTGCCGTCAGGCGGCATCCACGCGGTCTTTCCGCCGGCCCGGTTCCGGCCCGCCAAGGTGCGCACCTTCGTCGATCTGCTCGCGGCGGCCGAGAGACGGCGATCGCGCGGTGTTGCCACGGCTTGAAGCCGATGGCGGTCAGCGGGCCTCTTGCAGGATCATCTCGGCTGCCTTCTCCGCGATCATGACGACCGGCGAGTTGGTGTTGCCCGAGACGATTGTCGGCATGATCGAGGCATCGACCACGCGCAGCCCGCCAAGCCCGTGAACACGCAGGCCGTCGTCGACCACCGCCATCGTATCCGACCCCATCTTGCAGGTGCCGACGGGGTGGAAAATCGTCGTGCCTATATCGCCGGCCTTGCGGATGAGCTCTTCGTCGCTGTCATACTGCGTGCCGGGCAGCATCTCTTCCGGCGCAAAGCGTGCCACCGCCCGGGCCTTCATG
This sequence comes from Mesorhizobium sp. WSM4822, assembly GCF_055811155.1. Classification (NCBI taxonomy): domain Bacteria; kingdom Pseudomonadati; phylum Pseudomonadota; class Alphaproteobacteria; order Hyphomicrobiales; family Phyllobacteriaceae; genus Mesorhizobium; species Mesorhizobium sp. WSM4822. Next base: position 637,124 of record NZ_JBVVQM010000002.1, read on the forward strand.
AGAGTGCGGACATGGCGCAACGACGCGACGGCCACGCTGCGGTCCCCCTCGGTGGAAAGATAATTCGGCCGGATCTTCGCCGCCTCCCGCGCGTCGGCTGAACCCATGTGCACGCTGCCCCGGCTTTCCGGACGCAAGTTGCAGACCGAGACGGTGACCGCGGGAAAGCGATGCAGCGGTTCGCCAAGACGGTCGGTGCTCAACGGCTGTACATGATATTCGAGATCGGGCGTTGCGAGACGCGGATCGCTCCTGGCGAAGATGCCGAGCTGGCTCGGCGCCATCGACAGCGGCCCGCTGCGCTTGAGCGCGTATTCCAGCCCCATCGACGCACGGCTGACCAGATTGTGGTAGCGCTGGTTGAGCGTGGCGGTGTTGGCGACCTTGAAGACGGTGCGGATCTGCAAATGGTCCTGCAGGTTTTCTCCGACGCCCGGCAAGGCGTGACGAACATCAACGCCGATGCCCGAGAGCAGGTCGGGGCGGCCCACCCCCGACAGTTCGAGCAGCTTCGGCGAGTTGATGGCACCGGCCGCAAGGATCGTCTGTCCAGCGCGGACCTGATGCAGGCGGCCGCCTTGGCGGAAAATCAGGCCGGTGACGCGCCGGCCGTCGAATTCGAGCCTTTCGGTCTCCGCGCCGAGCACCACGCGCAGGTTTTTGCGCGCCGCTATACCGCGCAGGAAGGCCTTCGATGTGTTCCAGCGGACGCCCTTCTTCTGGTTGACCTCGAAATAGCCCGAGCCTTCATTGGTGCCGGTGTTGAAGTCTTCGGTGCGCGGAATGCCGAGTTCCTCGGCCGCGTCCCGGAAGGCGTCAAGGATCGGCCATGACAGCCGCTGCCGTTCGACCCGCCACTCGCCGCCGCTGCCGTGCATGGCACTCTTGCTGCCGTGATAGTCTTCCGACTTGAGGAAGTAAGGCAGGACATCGTCCCAACCCCAGCCGGCATTGCCGGCCTGACGCCAGCCATCATAGTCGGCTGCCTGGCCGCGCATGTAGATCATGCCGTTGATCGATGAACAGCCGCCAAGCACCTTGCCGCGCGGATAGTTGAGGCTGCGTCCATTGAGACCGGCTTCCGGCTCGGTCTTCATCATCCAGTCGGTGCGCGGGTTGCCCATGCAGAAGAGATAGCCGATCGGGATATCGACCCAGTGATAGCGGTCGCTGCCCCCGGCCTCGAGCAGCAGCACATTGTTGCGCGGATCGGCGGAGAGCCGGTTGGCGAGCACGCAGCCGGCGGAACCGGCGCCGACGATGACGTAATCGTAATTGCCGAACGGGGACGGTGGATCTTCGGTCACGTGCGCGCCTGCTGTCCGGCGATGCGCTCCCACATCGGGGTCATCGCCTGGTTGATCTCGCCGTACAGTCGATACCGCCCCGAATATGCATCGGCAACCGCCTCATTGGGTACAAAATGTCGGGCCGCCGCCGTCATGGCGGCTGCACCGGCACTGTAGTCCGCGAAAATGCCGACGCCGGTGCCCGCCGCGATCGCCGCTCCCAGCGCGCCGGTTTCGCGGCTGCGCGCCACGGTGACGGGCACGCCGAGCACATCGGCGAATATCTGCGGCCAGACGCTGCTGCGCGAGCCCCCGCCCGACAGCACCACCTGGTCGAAATCAGCGCCCGCTCTGTGCAAGGTCTCGACATGGCGCTTATGCTCGAAGGCAACGCCCTCGAACAGCGCACGCAGCAGATGGGCTCGGCTGTGCCAGCCGGCGATGCCATAGAAGCCTGCGCGCGCATGGCCATTCTGCTGCGAGCCGTAAAGGAAGGGATGATAGATCGGGATGTCGCTGTTGGGATCGACGGACGCCACCAGTTCGCTGCACAATTCGAACGGCGACTTGCCGGCTTCGCCACCATGTTCGAGGAATTCGCGAACGATCCATTCGAGATTGGCGGCCGAGGTGGCACTGGATTCGATCGCCAGATAGCGCTGGCGGTCGAAAGTCGACAGCATGAAGATCGAAGGGTCGCGGATCGGTTCGTCGGTAATGACCTGGTTGATGCTCCAGGTCCCGGCGATAACCGAGGCGGCGCCGGTTCTGGTCACGCCCGAACCGACCGCGCTGGCGACGACATCGAACAGCCCGGCGACGACCGGCGTGCCGGCGCGCAGTCCCGTCAGGGCCGCCACCTCCGCGCTCACATGACCGGCAATGTCGGCCGATTCCAGCACTGGCGGCAGCAGGTCCATGCAATCGCCGAGCCCATAGGCGGCAAGCAGGTCCGGCTCGTAGCGGCGGTCCTGCATCTCCAGCAGGCCGCAGCCCGACATGTCTGAAGTATCGCTGCTGCGCGCACCAGTCAGGCGGTTGACGACGAAATCCTTGCACAGGAACACAGTTCCGATGCTGGCGAACAAGGCCGGCGAAAAGCGCTTGAGCCAGGCAAGCAGGGTAGGCGTCTGCGCCGCCCACGGCCGTTGCAGGCAATGTGCATAGGTGCGGCCGCCGACATTCTCTTTTGCCCATTCGGCGACGATGTCGACCGCGCGTGTGTCGAGCGACTGGATGCCGATCAATGGCGCGCCCGTGCGATCGAGCGCGTAGAGCCCGTTGCCATGACCGGCGCAGCCGATGGCGACTATCTCGCCGGCGTCGATGCCGGCTTCAGCGATGCATTGGCCGATGACCGAAACCGCGTTGCGCCAGAGTTCGTCGAGATCGCGTTCGACATGCCCGGGCTTTGGCATGGACGAGCGGCCGTCACGGGCGGCGAATGCCAGTTCGCGGCCGGACAAGTCGAAGAGGATGGCCTTGATGACGGTGTTGCCGGCATCGAGACCGAGGATATAGCTTGCCATTGGCGCCTCCCGAGGCCGCAGCCTAAGCCTGGTTGTACAGATCCCAGGCCGTACCGCCATCGGCATCGTCGTGAATGATCGCCATCAGCCCGCGCACGACAGCGCTCGGGTTGGCGTGCTGGTAGATGTTGCGGCCATAGACCATGCCAAGCGCACCCTGTGCCATCAAGGCGGCCGACTTGTCGAACACGGCACGCAGATCCTCCTTGCCGCCGCCGCGCACCAGCACCGGGCAGCGCGCCGCCTCGACGACGCGGTGGAAGTCGTTGGGATCGGTGGTCGGATCGGCCTTGACGATATCAGCACCCATTTCACGGGCAAGCCGGGTCAAGGTGACGATCTTTTCGGCATCGCCGTCGACCATGTAGCCGCCATGCTCTGCGACCGGCAGCATGGCCAGCGGCTCGATCATCAGCGGCAGGCCGTATTTCTCGCAATCGGCGCGCACGCGGGCGATGTTCTGCACGCATTGCCGGAACAGGTCGGGTTCGTCGGGCAGCATGAACAGATTGACCACGACGCAAGCCGCATCCATCCCGATGGCGCCAAGCAAGGGCTCGGCTTCGTTCTGCAGCACCGCCCACATCGCCCGGTGGCGTATCCTGTTATAGGGATTGCCCATGTCGATGCGCATCACCAGCGCCGGCTTGTCCTTGCCAGGCACGGCCTGCAGCAGATCGGCCTGGCCGTAGTTCATCTGGATGGCGTCGGGGCCGGCCTTGACCAACTGATTGACCACACCGGCCATGTCTTCCAGCCCGGCAAGGAAGCTCGGCTCGTTGCAGACACCGTGATCGATGGCTACGTCGAGGCAGCGGCCGCCATCGAACAGCCGGTTCATGCGGACTTTCTTGTTTATGCGCATAGGGCGCTCCTTTGATGCGTCTGGAGATCGATGCCGTGCCGGTCGGCCAGCAAGGTGAGGAAGGTCGCGCGCTCGGTGGCGGCCTCGCTGGCGCTCCAGCCCTTGTGCGCCGCCAGCATGTCGAGAACGGCATTGACGAGGTCGAAGCTGAGACCGCCCGAAATGGCGATGGTGGTGCGGCGCAGGAACAGGTCGGCGAGGCACTCGACCTGCTCGCGCTCGATGATGCGCCCTATCTCGTTTGCCGAATAGTCCGACCGCGGCAGCATCTGTTCGCCCGCCGGGTGCGAAACGAAATCCCTGGCCGACGTGCCATAGCGCTGCAGAAGTGTGCGCGCGCGCTCGACCGGCAGGCCATGCTCGGCGGCGAATGACGCGCACCAGGCGTCCGGATCGGCGGGGAAATCGCGGCCGCCACCGATGGCCATGTACTGCGTGCCCTTGCCGCGCGCGAGCCCAAGCCGCTTCAACGCCATGTCGGCGGCCAGCGCTCCAAATGAACGGAAGGTGGTCCACTTGCCGCCGATCATGCACAGTGTCGCCGGCAGATGCCCGCTCGCTTCTACGAACTCGCAAAAATGATCGCGCGGTATTCGGCTGGTAAAACTGTCCTCGCTGGCGGGCAACGGGCGTACCCCTGCGAAGCGAAACACGATCTGGTCATCGCTAACCTTGATCGAGGGAAAGACGAAAGCGAGCGACTGCAGGATGTAGCGCTGCTCGTCCTCCTCGCAACGGACCTTGTCCGGATCGTCGACCCGGATGTCGGTCGAGCCGATCAGCACCTTGCCTAGATAGGGAAACAGGATGCAGATGCGTCCGTCCTCGTTCTCGTAATAGACCATGTGGCCGCCGAGCGCGTCGAACAGTTCTGCGTTGTCGACGATCAGATGCGAGCCTTTGGTGCCGCCCATCATAGTCTGCGCCGCCGCCCCGATGGCTTTGTTGGTCAGGTCGATCCAGCCGCCGGTGGCGTTGATGACCAGTTGCGCCCGCACCGGCAACTTTTCGCCGGTCAGCGTGTCGGTGATGACAAGGCCGTCGCCGGTCGACGACGCCTGAGCGTAGTTCAAGGCGCGGGCATTCGTCGCGCTCGCCATGGCGTCCAGCAGCATCTCCAGGCCGAGGCGTTCGGGCCGACTTACCCAAGCGTCGTAATAGGTCGCCGAATTGCGGATCGCCGGATTGATCGCCGGCCATGTCTTCAGGGTTTCGGCGCGGCCCCTGAACCGGTGCGTCGGCATCAAACGCCGTGCAGCGGTGAAAAGGTCGTACATGGCAAGCCCGGCCTTGATGACCAGCGCCCCGCGCCGGCTCGGCCGCCGCGTCAACCCCAGGAAACGCACCGCACCGTTGGCGAGACCGGAGAAAATGTCGAAGATCGGCACCGTCGTCGGCAGCGGAGCCACATAGTGCGGGGCATTCCTCAGCAGCCGGTCGCGTTCGAGCAGCGATTCGCGCACCAGTTTGAACTCGCCGTTTTCGAGGTAGCGCAGGCCGCCATGCACCATGCGCGACAGGGCGGCGCTGGCGCCGCTGCAATAGTCGCCCTTCTCCGCCAGCACGACATCGACGCCTTGCAGGGCCAGTTCGCGAAAGACGCTGATGCCGTTGATGCCGCCACCGATGACGAGCACGGCGATATCAGGCCGGTCGCGCAGACCAGCGATTGTATGACTACGGTTCATCGGGGCTGTTGCCTTTTTTGCTCAGGCATCCATCGCGGTGAGATGCGCGGCTGCCGCGGCGTCGATTGCCGCTAGCTCGCTTGCCGCAAGCGTGATCTCGCCGGCCCGTGCATTGTCGAGCGCCTGCTCGGGATTGCGCGCGCCGCACAGGGCGAAGGTGATACCCGGCTGGGCGAGCGTCCAGGCGATAACGATCTGCGCCATCGACGCCTGGTGGCTTTCGGCGATCGGGGCGATTGCCTCTTTCAGCTTTGCCACCTTCTGCCGGTTGGCCGTGGAAAAGCGTGGGTTGTCCTTGCGCTGGTCGTCGCCGCCGAATGTGCGCTCTGGGTCGACCGTGCCGGTGAGCAGGCCCAGCGCCAGCGACGAGTAGCTGAGGGTGGCAATGTCATGGCGGCGGGTGATCGGCAGCAGGCTGCTCTCGAGGTCGCGGTCGATCATCGAATAGCGCTCCTGGATCGCATCGAGCTGGCCGGCGTCGATATAATGGCCAAGATCCTCGGCGCTGATGTTGCTGGCGCCAATGGCGCGGATCTTGCCGGCTGCCTTGAGCTTTTCCAGCACCGCCACCGTCTCGGCGATCGGGGTCGTCGGATCCTGCCAATGGGTGATATAGAGGTCGATGTAGTCGGTGCCCAGACGGCGCAGGCTCTGCTCGACCTCATAGGCGATGCCGTCGGCGCCGAGATAGCGATGCACAGGCTTGGCGTCCTGATCGAAGAAATGGCCGCCCTTGCCCGAATGCCAGTTCAGCCCGCATTTGGTCGCGATCACCACTTTGTCGCGCTTGCCCTTGATGGCGGTGCCGACGATCGCCTCGCTGCGGCCAAGACCGTAGGCCGGCGCTGTATCGATCAGGCTGAGGCCGGCATCGATCGAGGCTTCGATCGCCCTGACCGACTCCTTCTCGTCGGTGCCGCCCCACATCCACCCGCCAATCGCCCAGGTGCCCAGGCCTACGGCCGACGCCGATATGCCGGACTTGCCGATCTGCCGCTGGATCTGTCGAGAATTCATGCTACCTCCTGTTCGGCCAGCTCGAGGATCTGGAGCCCCGTGGCCTCGTCCGTGACGATGGTGTCGAGATGGTTGCCGCGCAGGGCGGCGAGGATCGGCGCGACTTTGCTGGGGCCGCTTGCAATGCCGATCGAGCGCGGGATGGTCGCGAACTCGTCCAGCGTCAACGAGACCAGCGAACGGTTGAGCGAGTAGTTGCAGAGCTTGCCCTGGCGGTCGATAAGATGAGCGAGCAGCTCGCCCGTCGCCCCGGACTTCTCGATCGCCTGGCGATCGGCATTCGAGGACGGATGCAGGTCGTAGTAGCTGGAATCGTCGGTTAGGATGGAGCCGACACCCACCACCGCGACATCCGCCTCGCGCGCCTTGCGAAACACGTCGGCGACGGAGCTGATGCCCATCAGCATTTCGCGCTGCTGCACGGTGTCGGCAAACAGCGGCGCATGAATCTGATAGGCGCGGCCGCCGAGCTTGTCGGCCATCAGCGAGGCGACGTGGTTGACGTCGGTGTAGTGCTTGCCCTGCACCAGGCCGGTTGCGGGAATGATCTCGACGTCGTATCGGCGCCCCGGCTTGAGACCGGCGACCAGCGCGCTGACGCCCTTGCCGCCGGTGATCGAGATCGTGTCGCCGTCCTTGATGGTGTCGAGCAGCAGCCCAGCCGCCGCCTCGCCGACCCGCTGCAGGGCCGTGTGCGGATTCTCGGAGACCGACGGCACCACCATCGCCCGCTCGATGCCGCCCAGCGCAACCAGCCGTGCTTCCAGGTCGACCAGATGGTCGATCGGTGACTTGATCTTGATCTCGACGAGGCCGAGCTGGTGGCCGCGCTTGATCAGCCGGTTGACCGTCGCGTGCGAGATGCCGAGTTCCCCGGCGATCTCGGCCTGGGTCTTGCCTTCGACGTAATGCAGGACAAGCGCCTGGTGCATTTGACGAACAGCGGCGATGTCGTCGCGGGTGTTGGGAGGGGCCATGGTCTTGCTGCGGTGCCTTTAGAGTTCAGGACTTCTTGCGATGCAGGAAGTGATCGATCGATACGGCTGCGAGCAGGATGCATCCCTTGATCATGTCCTGCCAATAGACCGAGACATCGAGCAGGATAAGCGAGCTCGTCACCACCGACAGCAACGCCATGCCGAGGATCGCTCCGAAGATGGTGCCCGAGCCACCATTGAGCGAGGCGCCGCCGATGACGGCCGCGGCGATGATGTTGAGTTCCATGCCGGCGCCGAAGGTCGGTGTCGCCGCGCCGAAGCGCGCCATGTAGATGACACCGGCCAGTCCGGCCAGCGTCGAGCACAGCACCGTGACCCAGAACTTCACCTGATTGGTCCTGATGCCCGAGAACTGCGCGGCCTTCTCGTTGGAGCCGGTGTAGAAAACCTTGCGGAAGGCCGTGGCGCGACGCAGCAGGAAGTCGAAGATCGCCACCACGACGATGAAGATCAGGATGACATAGGGGATGTTGTTGAGACTGCCTTGGCCGATGGCCTTGAAAGCCAGCGGCAGGGTGAACAGCGACAGCGGCGTGCCCTTGGTGACCACAAGGCACATGCCGCGCACGATGACCATGGCCGCCAGCGACGTGATGAAATGGTTGAGGCCTATCACCGTCACGAAGAAGCCCATGGCCGCGCCGATCAGCGCGCTGACACCGATGCCGATCAGACTTGCCGTCCAGGGATCGAGGCCGGCGAGGAACAGCGCCCCCGAGACCACCATCGAGAAACACACGACCGAGCCGACGGAAAGGTCGATGCCGCCGACGATGAGCAGGATCGTCATGCCGACGACGACGATGCCTTCGATGGAAAAGCTCATCAGCATGGCGCGGAAATTGCCCCATGTCAGGAAGTGCGGCGAGGCGAAGCTCATGGCGATGCACAGCGCCAGGATGATAACGATCAGCCCGGCCTCGCGCATCGAGGCGAGCTGAGCGAAATTGATGCGCCGCCCGGCGGCCTTGATCTCGGCGTGCACGAGCGCTTCTCCTGATTCCCTAGGCGACATTCTGGGCCTGCCTTTGATTTGAACTGTCTTGAACGCCCGAGGCGAGCATGATGATGGCTTCCTCGCCGAGCTCGCTGGCGGCGAGTTCGCCGGCGATCCTGCCTTCGCGCACCACGACAACGCGGTCGCACAGACCGATCAGCTCCGGCAGCTCCGACGAGATGACGATGACGCCGACACCGCTGCCGGCCAGCTGGCGCAGCAGCCGGTGGATCTCGACCTTGGCGCCGACATCGATGCCGCGTGTCGGCTCGTCCATGATGATGACCTTGGGATCGACGGACAGCTGCCTGGCGATGGCGACCTTCTGCTGGTTGCCGCCGCTCAGCGTCGAGACGGCGGCCTCAATGCCAGCCATGCGCACGCCGAGCCTGCCGGTCAACTCCTTCGCCTGACGATCCTCGGCCTTACGATTGAGCAAGCCGAGTGGCCCGGTGAGCCGGCCGAGGTCGAGCGCGGAGATGTTCGCTGCGATCGGCAGATCGAGGAACACGCCGGAGCCTTTCCGGTCCTCAGAGAGATAGACCAGCCCCGCCTTGACCGCATCGCCATAGCTGCGCAACCGCAGCTGCTTTCCGTCGAGCACGACGGTTCCTGACGTCATTGGCCTGAGGCCACAGACCGTTTGCGCGATCTCGCTGCGGCCGGCCCCGATGAGGCCGCCTATGCCGAGAATTTCGCCAGCGCGAAGCTGCAGATCGACGTCGGCGAAGCGGCGGCCATCGGAAAGCCCCTCGACCGCGAGAAGCAGGCGCCCCGGCTGTTGCGGCGCCAGCTTGTCGGGATAGAGCTGGGTGATTTCGCGGCCCACCATCTTGCGCACGACATCGTCAGGTGAAACGGCGGCGACCTGATCGGTCGCCACGTACCGGCCGTCGCGGAAGACGGTGACGCGGTCGCACAGCGAGAATATCTCGGCCATGCGGTGGCTGATATAGACCACCGAAATGCCCCGCTCCTTGAGCCCGCGCACGATCGAGAACAGGCGTTGCGCTTCGCTTTCGGTGAGTGCCGCGGTCGGCTCGTCAAGCATCAACACCTTGCAGTCGAGCGTCAGCGCCTTGGCGATCTCGACAAGCTGCTGGTTGGAAATGGAGAGGTCGGCGACCCTGGTGCGCACCGGAATGGGCGCGAGCAGGTCCATGACCTTCTGGGCGTCAGCATAGAGCTTCTGGAAATCCATCAGCGGCGCGCGCCGGCTGTTGATCGCGGCCATGTAGATGTTTTCAGCAACGGTGGCGTCCTGGCACAGCGCGATCTCCTGGTGGACAAGCGCAATGCCGAGACGTTGCGCGGCTGCGGGCGAGTGGATCGAAATGCGCTCACCATCGATCAGGATGTCGCCCTCGTCGGGCTGCAATACACCGGCGATCATGTTCATCAGCGTCGACTTGCCGGCGCCGTTCTCTCCGCACAGTGCATGGATTTCGCCGCGCCGCAGCTCGAACCGTACGTCGCTCAGCGCCTTGACCGGGCCGAACGCCTTGGACAGGCCACGGATTTCAAGAATGGGCGCCTGGGTCACGCCGTGCTCCTGCGATGAACCTGCGGGGGAGGAAGGAGGCCGAAGCCTCCTTCCCGGTTAATCCGGCCATGCCGAGGCCGGGCGGCGAGATCGAGACTATTCCTCGATGCCCTTGGTGCCGCGACGCTTGAGGTACTTGTCCCAGTAGAAGTCGTCCGCATTGTCCTTGGAGACAATGGAGAAGCCATTGTCGACGAAGGGCACGCTCATCGGGTTGAAACCCGAACGCTTGGCGTCGTTCATCGGATCGATCAGGCCGGGATGCTTGGCCATCCACAACAGCATGAAGCCCATATAGCCCTGCATGCCCTGGTTTGGATTGACCGAGCCGAAGATCTCGCCGGCCTTGATCATGTCGAGGATCTTGGCATTGACGTCGGCGAGCATGACGCGGATCTTGCCACCGCCTTCCTTGGCGGCCTGGGCAGCGCCGATGGCCGAGTTGGCCTCCGGCATGAACACGGCGCCAAGATCAGGATGCGCCTGCGCCAGGCTCAGAACCGCCTGATAGGCCTTGGTGGGATCCTGGTTCGAAGCGGCGCGGCCGACGAGCTTCATGTCAGGCCATTTGGCTTCCATGCGGGCAACGAACGCGTGGACGCGCTTGTCGTGGTTGTCCTGGCCGGGATTCTCCAGCACCGCATATTCGCCCTTGCCGTCCATCGCCTTGGCAACGGCGTCGGCGGCATAGGTGCCTTCGGCATTGTTGTCGGAGGTGATGTAGGAGACGCGCTTGGAATTCGGCGAGTCGGCGGCGAAGGTCACCACCGCGGTGCCCTGTTCGATGGCGCGGTTGATCGGCTCGATGAACGGATCGGAGTTCATCGGATGCACCAATATGCCGGCCGGCTTCTGCGCCAGCGCTTGGTCGAAGGTCGCGATCTGCTTGTTGACGTCGTATTCCGGCGTACCCGTATAGGCGGTCTCGCAGCCGAACTGCTGGCCGGCCTGCTTGAACATTTCATAGACCGGGAACCAGTATTCGACGCCCGAGACCATGACGTTCATGACATATTTTTCACCCGGCTCGCATTTGAACGGGTTTGGGGTTTCGGCGCGTACCTGCATCGACCCAATGCAGGTCGATGCAGCCGCCGCGATTGCGAGCGTGCTCAGAAATTTGCGCAAGTTTCCTCCCTTGGCCGAAGCCATCCTCAATGACCGTCGCAGGCGCTCAGCGAGCGCTGCCGTATGGATTTGATGATGCCAACCTTCCTCCGAAAGCCGACGATCGGGACATTACAGCCTCGGCGCACATTGTCAATATAATTCACATGCTGAAATATATTTCACAACCTACTTCCGGGGAGTCTACGCTCCGGTCGACGAAGCTGGTCGCAGGCCGCCAAGGTGCCGTACGGGCCAGGCAAGGCCTTTCCGGCCTTTTTGGCCGCGAACCGGGGAGTGTGGTTGGAGTATCTGCACCCAGGAGTTCGCGCGGTGCCCTCCCGCCGGCCGCGTCTTATCACGTGAAGCCCAGATCTTGTTTGATAAGCATCTGCTCCGGGCGCGGCGTGACGCTCTCCATGTCGCTTGGCCAAGAAGTCTGCTGCTTCGTCGGCTTACAGCAGCCTTGACCACCCGGAGTATTCCGAGAACCTTCGACTGTCCCCCGAATGCGAACGGCCGGCGGGCATTGTTCCAGGCGGGCCGTTTGCTTACCGAAGTTTGATTGGGGAGAGGATTTGAGTTTTCTGTCTGGCGGCTTGGGCTTGGCCTGCTTGGGGGCGCCTGATGACGGGTTAAACGCCGGCACCAGGGCAAAAAACAAAAGAGCCCGCACGAGGCGGGCTGTTTGTTTAGTGAAGTTTGGTTGCGGGGACAGGATTTGAACCTGTGACCTTCAGGTTATGAGCCTGACGAGCTACCGGGCTGCTCCACCCCGCGTCACCTCTTAGCAAGCGTTTGCTTGCTAATCTTAGCAAGCGTTTGCTTGCTAATCTAAGCAAGCGCTTGCTTGCGTTCCTAA
>NZ_JBVVQM010000003.1:0-264137 GCF_055811155.1 Mesorhizobium sp. WSM4822
CTCTATTTTTTGTCGTTTTTTTGTTTTGGGGGTCGGGGGGGGGGCCCCCCCCCCCCACCCCCGCCCCCCCCCCCCCCCCCCGGTGGGGGGGGGGGGGGGGGGCCCCCGGGGGGGGGGGGGGGGGCCGCTTCGACCGGTGTCGGCGCCAGGGCGGTGCTGAATTGGGCGGCGCCTCCTGAGGCGACCCCCTCCGTCCGCTTCGCGGACACCTCCCCCTCGAGGAGGGAGGAAAGTGCGGCGTCGATATCGGCTTTTACAACACGGCCGTATGGGCCTGTGCCGGATACGGTGGAAAGAGCAATGCCCGCCTCACGAGCTAGGCGCCTGGCCAAAGGTGTCGCGCGGGCTTTCCCCTCCCCCTCGAGGGGAGGGTGGCCGGCCGCAGGCCGGTCGGGTGGGGTCGGTTCGACTGGGCTCGACGGTACAGGGGTGCCTCCTGAGGCAACCCCCTCTCTCGACTTCGTCGACATCTCCCCCTCGAGGGGGGAATTTGGCGCATAGCTTTCACCGTCGGCATAGATCCACGCGACGGCAGCGCCGACCGCGATATCGACACCTTCCTTGCCGCTGACATCGCGCAGCACGCCGCTGGCCGGCGCGTCGATTTCCATCGCCGCCTTGTCGGTCTCGATCTCGAACAGCACATCGCCCTTCTTGACGTGCGCGCCTTCCTCGGCGAACCAACGCGAGATCTGTCCGGTCGCCATGTCCATGTCGACCTTGGGAAGAATGACTTCGGTCGGCATTTCTCAGCGAACCCCTTTCACGAGGTCACGCGCAGCGGTGATGATGTCGGGAATTTGCGGCACCGTCGCCTTCTCGAGCTCCGGATTATAGGGGATCGGCGTTTCGGCGCCGCCCAGCCGCACGATCGGCGCATCGAGATAATCGAACGCTTCGCTCTCGGCGATCATGGCGCTGACCTCGGCGCCGATGCCCAGCGTCTTGACCGCTTCGTAGACGCATAGCAGCCGCGACGTCTTCTTGACACTGTCGATGACGGTCTGCTTGTCCATCGGCCGGATGGTGCGGAGATCGACGACTTCGACGTCGATGCCTTCGCTCTCCAGCGCGGCAGCCGCGTCGAGCGCCTTCTGCACCATGATCGAGGTGGCGACGATGGTCAGGTCGCGGCCCTCGCGGCGGATATCTGCCTTGCCGATCGGCACGGTGTAATAGCCTTCGGGCACCGGTCCCTTCATCTTGTAGAGCAGCTTGTGCTCGAAGATCATGACCGGATCGGGATCGGCGACCGCCGCCAACAGCATACCCTTGGCATCATAGGGGGTCGCCGGCTGGATGACTTTCAGACCCGGCACATGGCCGAGCCAGGCTTCCAGGCTCTGGCTGTGCTGAGCCGCCGCACCGGTGCCGGAACCGGCGGGAAAGCGCATCACCACGGGAACCGAAACCTCGCCGCCCAACATGAAGCGCATCTTGGCCGCCTGGTTGACGATCTGCTCCATGGCAAGCGTGGCGAAGTCGGAAAACTGGAACTCGAAGATCGGCCGCATGCCCGTGAGGGCAGCGCCCACCGCGACGCCCGCGCCGCCCAATTCCGAAATCGGCGTGTCGATGACGCGGTCAGCGCCGTAACGTTCGACCAGGTCGCCGGTGACCTGGAAGGCGCCGCCATAGACACCGATATCTTCGCCCATCAGGAAAACGCGTTCGTCCATGTCCATGGCGATCGCCATGGCTTCCTGGATCGCCTGGGCGTAGCTCAGTTCACGCACCATCGCGTCCATCACGCCTGCTCCGTATACACGTAATTTCCGGTCTCGCTGATATCGGGCGACGGGCTCGCCTTGGCGAACTCGATGCCCTCGGCGATCTCTTGCGCCACGGCATCGCGAATGGCCTCGATGCCCTTGTCGTCGATGAAGCCGAATTCCCTGAGCTCGCTTTCGAACAGGATGATCGGATCGCGGTTCGACATCCAGTCCTCGATCTCTTCCTTGGTGCGATAGCGGTTGCGGTCGCTCTTGGAATGGCCGCGATGGCGGTAGGTCTTGGACTCGATCAGCGTCGGCCCCTCGCCGGCGCGGGCTCGGGCGATAGCCTGATGAGACGCCTCGGCGACCTCGGAGAAGATGTTGCCGTTGACGATGACGCCCGGCATCGAATAGGCGGCGGCGCGCTCGGCGATGTTCTTGACCGCGGTCGAGCGGGCTGTCGATGTGGACATGCCATAGCCATTGTTCTCGCAGACGAAAATGACGGGCAGCTTCCAGACCGCCGCCATGTTGAGCGCCTCGTGGAAAGCGCCTTCATTGTTGGCGCCATCGCCGAAGAACGAGACCACGACCTTGCCGGTCTTCATCATCTTGGAGGACAATGCCGCCCCGACGGCGATCGGGATGCCGCCGCCGACGATGCCATTGGCGCCGAGATTGCCCTTGCCGACATCGGCGATGTGCATCGAGCCGCCACGGCCCTTGCAATAGCCTGTGGTCTTGCCGAAGAACTCGGCGAACATGCGCTTGACCTCGGCGCCCTTGGCAATGCAGTGGCCATGACCGCGATGCGTCGAGGTGATCTGGTCATCCTCGGCAAGAGGCATGCAGATGCCCATGGCGCTGGCTTCCTGGCCGATCGACAAATGCATGGTGCCGTGGATGAGGCCGCGCGTGTAGCACTCCTCCGCGCCCTCTTCGAAGCGGCGGATCAGGTACATCTTGTGGAGCACCTGCTTGAGCTGCTCGGCGCTGTACTGGCGGTAGACGAAGGGCAGATTGGCGCGACTGTCAGTGACGGCTTTGCTGGCTGTGGCCATGATCACGCTCCCACGGACCCATAGACGAGCTTGTCCTGGCGGGCGCGCAGTTCGGCGATCTTGGAGCCCGCCGCGGGCGCTGCATTCGCGTAGGTTATGAGCTCGCCCTTCTTGATCGGCGCGGTGACCGAGCCGCCCTGCAGCAGGCCGCAGGGAATGGCCTTGGCGGCGCGCGCCTCAGGTGTCGTCATGATCCAGGCGCGGTAGCAATATTCACCGATCGCATCCAGCTTCTCGCCGGGCTGCATGTCCTTCTTGGCCACGGCGGCGACTTCGGCCACCGGTTTGGCCAGCGGCACCATGTCGGCCTTGCCGTAGAGCACGACGCGCGCACAGGTCAGCGGCACTTCGAGCGAGGTCAGGTGATAGGGACGATGGAAAGTGAAATACGGGCCTTTGCCCATCTTCAAATCTTCCATACGCTCGGAGATGCGCGGATGCGACATGTCGGCAACGACGAAGACGCCGGGCGCGACACCCTTGCCGATCGAATAGTCGACGACGCCGACCCTCGACAGCACGCCGCCATCCTTCTGCGGCACCAGCACCTTGGATAGTTCGCCAAGCGTCGCCGCCGGCCCATGCATGCCGGCCTTGTCTGGCACCAGGCCGGTGGCATTGGCGATCGCCGCCATCTCGACCATGGTCTTGGAGCCGTCGACGAATTCGACCAGCATCCGCACATTCATGTGCCGGCGCTTGGCTTCCTCCTCATAGTCTGGGGGAATGGCGTCGATGTTGAGCGGGTTGTTCTTGCCCTTGCCGGCGGCAACGATCGGATGCCCCATGGCCGAAACGAACTCGATCAGCTCCATGCAGGAGGACGGCTCATCGCCGGCGCCCAGCGAATAGGTGACGCCGAGCCGGTCGGCCTCGCTCTTCAGATAGGCGCCGATGGTGACGTCGGCCTCGACATTCATCATCACCAGATGCTTGCCATGTTCCATGGCGCGCAGCCCGATCTCGGCGCCGACGGCGGGAACCCCGGTGGCGTCGATGACGACGTCGATCAGATCATTGTTGATGACAAGGCTGGCATCGTTGGTGACCGCCACCTTGCCGGCCTCCATCGCCGCCGTCATCGCCGACGCGTTCGACACCTCGCGCGCATGCCCGGTTTCCTGGAAGGCGATATCGACGGCCTTGCTGGCGGCAGGCAGGTTCAGTTCGGAAATGGCGCCGATCTCGATGCCCAACATATGGGCGACACGAGTGACGATGTCAGTTCCCATCTCGCCCGAGCCGATCAGGCCGATGCGGATAGGCTTGCCCGACTTGGCGCGTTCCTCGAGATCGCGGGCAAGGCCCGTCAACGAAACATTGGAAGCCATACCGCTCGTTCCTCCCATAATGCAGGCTTGTTCGATTGCCTGACGGGTATTGAACATCTGTATTTCTGTCAAGACTAATGTCCAGATTCTTGTGCTTTTTGGGCACTTTCACCACAGTCCAGCGGGACGAAAAAGAGGCTGGAAAACCTGATGCAGCGCAGTCGCCGTCAGTGCGCGGATGGGCATCGGTTGGAATCGTTCAGCTCAGCAAAGGCGCAGCCTGTTGCGCTGCCGTGCAATAGGCCGGCGCATGCGACTGGCGGCATCTTGGCCCTCGCGGGAAGTCCTGCTCAGTGTTCCGCGAAGCCGCCACGGGCAACCCGCCGCGTCGATCGGAAAATCATGGAAATGCACGACCACGCCATCCGCATCGATCAAGACCACGGCATAGGCGGGTGCTTTTCTGCTAGCGCCCAGCGGCACCAGCCGGCAAACGGAACGCTTGGATTACCCTCTACTGTGCCGTCCAGCCGCCGTCCATCGGCAAGGTCGTGCCGGTGATCTGCCTGGCCGCGTCCGAACACAGGAACAGCGTCAACGCAGCAAGCTCATCGACGGTGACGAATTCCTTGGTCGGCTGGGCAGCGAGCAGCACATCGTGCTTGACCTGTTCCTCGGTCATGCCGCGCGCCTTCATGGTGTCGGGAATCTGCCTTTCGACCAGCGGGGTCCAGACATAGGGTGGGCGACGCCTATTTGGCGATCTCGAGCAGGGACGATACCAGAAGCTCGCGCTCGTCTTTCGACAGGACATCCGAATCGAAGAGGTTCATGCTGCGCAATCCCTCGATGGCGAGATAGCAGATCAACAGCGATTTGAGGTCCGGCGTCTCGCCCTTCAGCCGCTCGAAAAGCTGCCGCTTGAAGGTCTTTATCGGCATCATGAAATCTGGATCCTCGGCGATGGCCGAGAAAATCCAGGACGCCGACGGCTGCTTTTCCTCGCAATCATTGGCTGACAGCCTGATGTAGACAGCCAGGGGATTTTCGTCCTTGTCATTTGTGCGGGCGGCTTCCAGTGCGTGCTCGAACTCACGCAGATAGCCTTCGACCAAACCTTGCATCAATTTGGCCTTGGTCGGGAAATTGTAGAGGAGCCCTCCCTTCGACACGCCGGCACGGCTGGCTACGGCATCCAGCGACAGGCTGCCTGGTCCGGATTCCCGGGCAACATCAGCCGCCGCGGCGAGAATCTTCTCGCGCGAATTCGGTCTTTGGGCTCTCATGGGGCCTCCCATCGCAAGCTTAGGCCCAATTGACAAGACCGTCCAGACGGTACAGGAAGACCGCCATTATTTGAAATCGGGACCCGCAGTCGATATGTGTCCCGATATCCGCGCTTCGCGCCGGATTTCGACTGAGGGGACTTCCTTGTTCAAGCGCATACTCCGTATCTTTATCATTGTTCTGGTTCTGGCTCTGCTCGTCGTTGTGGTCGGCGGCATCGTCGGCTTTAACTTCCTGCGCGACAACGGCATCAAGCAGTACTTCGCATCGATGAAGCCGCCGGCGGCAACCGTTTCGACGACCATCGCCAAGCCTTCGGCCTGGACGCCAGGCGTCGAGGCGATCGGTACGGTCAGGGCTGTGCGTGGTGTCGACCTGACGGTCGAGACCACCGGGATCGTCAAGGACATCCTTTTCCATGCCAACCAGAAGGTGGCCGACAATGCGGTTCTGCTGCAGCTCGATGACGCCGTCGAGCGCGCCGATCTCGACGCACAGAAAGCGCAGGCCGCGCTCGACCAGACCTCGCTGGCCCGCGCCATTGAACTGACCAGGCGTGGCGTCGGCTCCGACTCGACGCTAGACACGGCGCGTGCGGCGGCCTCGGCCTCGGCATCTCAGGTCACCAAGCTGCAGGCCGTACTCGAACAGAAGCAGCTGACGGCGCCTTTCGGCGGCACGGTGGGCATTCCGAAAATCGATATCGGCCAGTATCTGGCGCCCGGCACCGCCGTGGTGACATTGCAGGACCTCGACACGATGCGGGTCGATTTCTCGGTTCCCGAACAGCAACTCGCCTTGCTCAAGATCGGCCAGACGATTCGATTGGGCCTTGGCGGTGAGGACAGGCCATTCGCAGGCGCCATTCGTGGCATCGACCCGAAGATCGACTCGTCCAGCCGGCTGGTGAACATCCGGGCGGAAGTCGCCAATCCCGATGGCAAGCTGACCCCCGGCCAGTTCGTGCAGGTGCGTGTCGAACTGCCCGAAGAGCAGAACGTGCTGACGCTGCCGCAGACGGCGCTGACGACAAGCCTCTATGGCGACTACATCTTCGTGGTGCAGCCGGCCAAGCCTGCCGAGGCGGCCCCAGCCAGGCCGGAGGAAAAACCCGCCGCGCCGTCAGCCGACAAATCGGCGGAAGCCAAGCCTGCGGACACCAAGCCGGCCGATGCCATGAAGCCGGCGGCTGATGCAGCCAAGCCTGCCGCCGATGCGGCAAAACCAACCGACAAGGCTGCCGATCCGGCCAAGCCGGCGGCGGAAGGTGACAAGCCCGCGCTCGTGCTGTCGCAGGTGTTCGTCAAGCCCGGCCGCCGCAATCAAGGCATGGTCGAGATCGTCGAGGGGCTGAAGGCCGGCGACGAGGTCGTCACCGCCGGCCAGAACCGCCTCTTCAACGGCATGTCCGTCGTTGTGGACAACACCATCGACCCGACCAAATCGGCGAACAAGCAGGCCGAACAGCAATGAGCTTTTCAGATCTCTTCATTCGCCGGCCTGTTCTTTCGACGGTCCTTGCCTGCATGATCCTGCTCCTGGGTTTCCAGGGCATCTTCAACCTGTCGATCCGGCAGTATCCGAAGGTCGACGAAACCGCGATCACCATCACGACGGCCTATCCAGGCGCCAGCGCCGATCTGATCCAGGGCTTCATTTCCGCCCCGATCGCCCGCGCCGTCGCCTCGACCGAAAACATCGACTACGTCACCTCGTCCAGCCGCCCGTCCTCCAGCACCGTGACCGTGCAGATGAAGCTCGGCTCGAACCCCGACGTCGCGCTGACCGAAGTCCTGTCCAAGGTCCAGGGCGTGCGCGGCACCTTGCCGGACGCATCGAAGGACCCTGTCATCGTCAAGGGCACCGGCCAGCAGTTCGCGATGATGTACATCTCGATGCAGAACCCGAACATGACGAAGGAGCAGCTGACCGAGTATATCGAGCGCGTCATCAGGCCGCGCATGTCGACGGTCGAAGGCGTCGCCGACGTGCAGATCTTCGGCGCCCAGGAATACTCGATGCGCGTCTGGATCGATCCGGTCAAGCTTGCCGCGCGCGGCGTGACGGCCTCCGAACTGCTGACGGCGATCAACAATTCCAACTTCCTGTCGGCGCCCGGCAACACCCAGAACGAGTATGTCGTTTCCTCGATCACCGTACGCTCGACATTGCAGACGCCGGAGGCATTCGCCGAGCTGCCGCTGCGGTCGACTGACGGCAATGTGGTGCGGTTGCGCGACGTGGCTCGCGTCGAACTCGCGGCCGAGAACACCGACACCCGGGTCTCGTTCAACGGCAAACCCGGCACCTTCCTCGCCATCTTCCCGACGCCGGCGGCCAATCCGCTGACCACGGCGGCTGCGCTCACCAAGCTGGTGCCGCAGATTCAGGAGACGCTGCCGAAAGGCATGACGATCGAGGTCGTCTACGACGCGACCGGGCAGATCAGCGCTTCGATCGAAGAGGTGTTCAAGACCATCGCCGAGGCGGTTGCCATCGTCATCGTCGTCATCCTTCTGTTCCTTGGCTCCTTCCGGTCGGTGATGATGCCGATCATCACCATCCCGTTGTCGCTGATCGGCGTCTGTTTCCTTTTGTTTGCGGTGGGCTATTCGATCAACCTGCTGTCGCTGCTGGCCATGGTGCTGGCGATCGGCCTGGTCGTCGACGACGCCATCGTGGTGGTGGAGAACATCCATCGCCATATGGAAGAAGACCACATGTCGCCGATGCAGGCCGCGTTCAGCGGTATGCGCGAAATATCGTCGGCCATCATTGCCATGACCATGACACTGGCCGCCGTGTTCGCGCCGCTGGCCTTCACCGGCGGCCTGACCGGCGCATTGTTCCGTGAATTCGCAGTCACGCTCGCCGGCTCAGTGGTGCTGTCGGGCGTCATCGCCATCACCATCACCCCGATGATGTCGGCACGCCTCCTGAAGTCCGGCACGCCGGGCCGTTTCCAGCGCATTGTCGACGGCGCCTTCGCGCGCGTCGAGCATGTCTATGAACGCGCCGTCACCGGGTCGCTCAATTATCGCCCATTGACGCTGATCATCGTGCTTGCGCTTGTCGGCGTCACCGGCTTCATGTTCACCAAGACCTCGAGCGAACTGGCGCCGGAAGAGGACCAGGGCTTTCTGCTCTCGATTGTGACAGGGCCGCGTTATGCGACCTCCGATTACACCGAGACATACGTCAACCAGATCCTCGGCCTGGTGAAGGATATTCCCGAAACACGGGCGCAGTTCTCGGCCGTCGCCTTCGGCGGCACGACAAACAGCGCCTTCGTCGGCTATGCCTTCAAGGATTGGGCGGAACGCAAGCGCAATTCGAAGGAACTACAGGCCGACATCACGGCCCGTATCGCCAAAGTGGCCGGCGTCGAGGCCTTCGTCTTCGCGCCGCCGACGCTGCCCGGCTCTGGTGGCGGCCTGCCCATTTCCATGGTGGTGCGATCGACCGGCGCTTCCTCGGAAGTGTACGAGGTGGCCGAGCAGATCAAGAACAAGGCGCAAGCCTCCGGCCGCTTCATCGTCGTGCAGAATTCGATGGCTTATGACGCACCAGAGGTGACGGTGACCATCGACCGTGATCGCGCCGCGGCGTTGAACCTGCCGATCGCCGATATCGGCCGCACGCTGACCTTGCTGGTCGGCGGCGCCGAAGTGGCGCAGTTCGACCGTGACTCCAACAGCTACGACATCATCCCGCAGGTGCCGCAGGAGTTTCGCGACAACCCCGATAAGCTCGGCGAATACTTCGTACGCAGCGTGACGGGCGAGATGGTGCCGCTCTCGGCGGTGGTCAAGATTTCGAACAATGCGGCGCCGGCGGCAATCGAGCAGTTCAACCAACTGAATTCGTCGACGATTTCGGCGCTCCCGCTGCCCGGCGTCACCACCGGCGACGGGCTGAAGGCGCTGGAGGACATCGCCAAGGAGAGCCTGCCCGACACCTTCTTCCTCGACTATTCCGGTCAATCGCGGCAGGAAAAGGAACAGGGCAACACCATCCTGATCGCTTTCGCGGCGGCCGTTGTCGTCATCTATCTGGTGCTGGCGGCGCAGTTTGAAAGCTTTCGCGACCCCCTGATCATCATGATGGCGGTGCCGCTGTCGATCTTCGGCGCGATCGTGCCGCTCAATCTGGGCCTCGGCACGCTCAACATCTACACGCAGGTCGGCCTGATCACACTGATCGGTCTGATCACCAAGCACGGCATCCTGCTGGTCGAGTTCGCCAACCAGCAGCGTGAAAAGCATGGCATGCGACGGCGCGACGCCATCATCGCCTCGGCCAAGGTGCGCCTGCGGCCGATCCTGATGACGACGGCGGCGATGGCGCTCGGCGTGGTGCCGCTGATCACGTCCAGCGGCGCTGGTGCCGCGGCCCGCTATTCGATGGGCCTGGTCATCTTCACCGGCATCCTGGTCGGAACCCTGTTCACGCTCTTCGTCGTGCCCATGTTCTACACCTTCATCGCCAGCAAGGACCTGCCTCATTTGGCGGAGAAGCCGGATCCCAAGCTGATGCCGGCACTGCCGAGCTAGGGTGGGGCTTCCTGCCCGGAAATGCGCAGGACAAATGCAAAAGAAAAGAGGCCGGAAACTTTCCGGCCTCTTTTCTTTTTGGCTGGGCTCGATACCGCCGGTTTGAGCTGTACGCAATACCTCGGTTCGAGCCGTGCTCGATACCGCAGCGTTTTCCGGCGGGAGCCTTGAACGGCGCGGCAGCATGCTGACACGCCGTCGGTCACAGCCTGCTACTTGACGATGACGATGCTGGTGTTGGTCGCCCCGAAGGTTTCGACGAGCTGGTAGAAATCGGCGGCGTTGTCGGGGTGCAGCCGCACGCAGCCATGCGAAGCCGGCTGGCCGAGGCGCTTGATCGCATAGGTCGCGTGCACCGCATAGCCGCCGCTGAAGAAGACTGAGTGCGGCATCGGGGCGTTGTCGTATTTCTTCGAATACCACATTTCATGCATGCGGGTCGGCTTGAACGAGCCGGTCGGCGTCACATGGGCCCGGTCGCCGGTGGAGACTTTCCAGGCGAAGGTCGGCCGGCCGTCGACGGAGACTTCCATGATCTGCTGCGAAAGCGAAACGCGCGCCACGATCTTGTTGGCGGCGTGCGCCGCACCCGAGCCGGCGCCGAGCAGCAGTGCTGCACCAGTCAAGGCAGCGGCGGTGATGTTGATAAGTTTGGCGGAAATGGCGGTATGCATGATGAAGTTCCCTCTCTCTGCCGGTTGGTCCGGCTCCAATTTCGATGGCCGCTTATCCCAACGTCATGTTTCGAGAAGATTTCGCAAAATGCTCGCTTCTGTTTCGAATCTGTTTCCACCGGTTAACAAACGTCCCTCTTATAGATGGGGTTGGACACGCTCGGCAGGCCCCGCCAGCAAAGACCAGCGGCGGGAACATGAGTATCCGCCTCCAAACGAAAGTGCGAATTGCATCATGTGAAAGAACAGTCGTCGACATCGAAACCAACCTGCAACAAAGCGCGGCTCCGAGCGGCATGATCCGGATACGGGGTGCGGGCAAAGTTGACGCAACGAAAACAGCCGGAAACGAACATGGGAACGAAATCGAACGCGCTGTCCTGGCTTCTCAGGATCAGCATCGCGGCAACGGTCATCGGCGGCGTCGGCACGGTTGCCGGCACCCCGCTGACAAGCCTCGGCGCGATGACATCAGGCGAGATTTCGACGCTGCATGCCGCACTGTTTTTCGCCACGGTCTGGATTGTTTCCAGCCTGCGCATCGCCCGGCTAAAGGCCCTCTGGCGGGTCGGCCTTAGGCTGACGGGTTTGCGCGGCGCCTCCGGCAACTTGCTGCCGAGAGGACCGAAGGCCCGCGCCGCGACGGGGGGCTCCGTGGGCGGCGCGGGCACTTCGGGGGTATCCTGAAGCGGCCCGCAACAGGTTCATTTTTGAAGAATTGGCATTTGGGGAACTGCGACGATGAAAACGAAATTCGCTGCTTCGGTGCTGTCCGCACTGCTTTACGCCCAGGGCCTGCTCGGCTTTGCCGGTCTT
The DNA here is from genome assembly GCF_055811155.1 of Mesorhizobium sp. WSM4822. Lineage (NCBI taxonomy): Bacteria > Pseudomonadati > Pseudomonadota > Alphaproteobacteria > Hyphomicrobiales > Phyllobacteriaceae > Mesorhizobium > Mesorhizobium sp. WSM4822. Next base: position 11,378 of record NZ_JBVVQM010000003.1, read on the forward strand.
GCTACCGTGCTCCTCAGGGACCGCGCCCATGCAAGCGAACTCACCATGGGCAGTGACATGCCGGTGGGGCCATCGCTTCTGCTGGTACGCTGAGCGTCAAGAGCATCGGGCCCAGAGATGGAAAATCCGATGCCCTACAAAAGGGATTGCGCCAGTACCCGGCGGTCAGTCGGCGAATTGCCGCGGCGGATCGAACCGGTAGCCGGCGCCACGTATTGTGGTGATGGTGTCGGTGTCGAGCTTGCGGCGCAGCCGCACGATGCGCGAATCGATCGACCGATCGAAGGCGTCGGCGTTTTCGGCCGGTGCCGCGGCGATGATATCATCGCGCGTCAGCACCTTGCGCGGACTGGCCAGGAACAACCTGAGCAGCGCCACCTGACCGGGCGAAAGCTGTTCCTCGGAGCCGGAGCGATGCATGACCATGGCCGATCTCAGATCGACGGTCGCGTTCTCCAGCACGATCAGTTCCTGGGTGCCCCTGCCGCGGCGCGAAAGAAGGCCGCCGACACGAGCGGCCAGTTCACGGACATTGAGCGGGCTCTCGACGACGTCGGCCGCACCAAGCTCCAGCGCCAGCACCTTGTCGACAAGATCGGCCGGCCGGCAGATCAGGATGAAATCCGGCCCGCCCTCGCCGCCTCCTCCTTGGCCGCCATAACGTCTGAGCAGGTCGCGCCCCTCCGCCTGGCTGAGGCTGTCGCCGACGACGACGACGTCGATGCCCTTTCCCGACAGCAGCGATTCGGCCTCCCAGGGCTGGCGCGCCTGATGCACGTCGTGGCCGCGCCGCTCGAGATGGTCGGCGAGTTCGGTCGCCACCACTTCGGCTACCGAAACAAGCGCAATAACGGATCGTGCGGCCATATTTTCCAACCGTTCCCTGGCAACCCGGATATGAGTGCTGGACATGATGTTTATACCCAATCTACTTTCCACTGAAAGTGGGAGCGAAAGCATCGTGCGGGCAAGAATTGTTATCGTCGAGGACGAGCCCGATTTAAGGGATGCGGTTGCCGAATACCTCGAAGCCGCGGGCTATGAAGTGGTCACCGCCGAAAGTGCTGCCGCCGCGCGCAGCCTCGTTGAAACGCAATCGTTTCATCTCGCCATTCTCGACATCGCCATGCCCGGCGAGGACGGCCTCTCGCTCGGCCGCTGGCTGCGTTCGAAACTGCCGATCGGCATCATCTATGCGACCGCGGCCGGCACCGCGCTCGACCGCATCGTCGGGCTGGAACTCGGTGCCGACGACTACATCGTCAAGCCCTACGAATTGCGCGAAGTGCTGGCCAGGGTGCGCAGCGTGTTGCGCCGCGTTCCCCAGCCGAAGGAGCTCCAGGACAAGAAGGCCGGGACGGATCGCCGTTCCGTTGCGTTCGGGCCCTTTCAGGCCGATCTCGACGGCAGGCTGGTCACCGGTGCCAATGGCGCGGTGATCGACATGGCCAAGAGTGAGTTCGACGTGCTGGAGATTTTCCTCACCCGCGCCAACCGGCTGCTGACCCGCGCCGCTATCTCCGAGGCGATCGGTTTCACCGAAGATCCGGAATCGTCGCGCGCGGTCGACATCCGCATCATGCGGCTGCGCAAAAAGATCGAGGCCGATCCCGCCAATCCGAAATTCCTGCGCACGGTGCGCGGCGAGGGCTATATCTTCTCGCTGCCGACCGGCGACGGCAACTGAGCACCGGGCCAGAAGGATTCGGCTGCTCGCCAGCCGGAATTGGCACGACTCCGAATTGGCGCGACTCCGGAATGACAGCACAAGATGATCGCTGAAGCAGCAAGCACCGATATGCAAGGGTTCAGGCAGGGCGCGGCGATGGCGGCCGTGCGCGTCGTTCGCCGGCTGCGCGAGGCCGGCGACTGGCAGCGCGAGATGGACGGCATACTGGAAACGCTCTGCCGGGCCATGGATTGCCAGCGCGGCATCCTGTTTCGCTTGCGCGAACTGCCAGGCCAGGGCTTCGCCCAATCCGTCGCCGCCTATTGGATCGACCCTCTTTTCGGCGGCGAGCTGGCGTCGCCAACCGTCATCATGCAATCGATCGTCAATTCCGACCCCCTGCTGGAGCGGCTTGCCGAGGACGAGAGGCAGGGCAAGATCTTCGCCGGCCATACGCGCGACCTCGAAGGCTTCCTGAGGACCGATTTCGAGAAGCAGAACATCAAGTCGTTCCTCTCGGTCTCGGTCTTCGCGCATGGCCATCTCTGGGGCACGCTGGCGGTCAATGACTGCGTCAGCGAGCGTGCATGGACCGACGAGGAAGAGGCGACGCTGCACATCATCGCCCTGGCTATCGGCGACGCCATCGAGCGCTCGCCCTCCGACGCCCATGCCAGCGAGGTCATTCGCCGCACTATGCTGCAGGCCTCGCTCGATGCCATCGTCGTCATCGACGAGACCGGCTCGATCATCGAATTCAATCCGGCCGCCGAGAAGATGTTCGGCTTCCAGCGCAGCGACATTCTCGGCAAGGATCTGCTCGATACGATCGTGCCGATCTATTACCGCAAGGGCTATGCTTCGGGGGCCGAATACATGTCCGGCCGCGGCGCGCCGATGGTCGGCCAAAGGCTCGAGACGGTGACCCAGAATGCCGCCGGCGAAGTGTTCCCGATCGAGCTGACGGCGACCGAGATGCGGGTCGCCGACCGCCGCCTGATCTTCGGCTCCATCCGCGACCTACGCGACAAATTGCGTGCGGAGGAGGAAATCGGCCGGCAGCGCGAGAAGCTGCACCAGAACGAGAAGATGGCGGCGATGGGTTCGTTGCTGGCCGGCGTATCGCACGAGCTCAACAATCCCCTGGCCGTGGTTGTGGCGCAATCGACGCTGCTGCACGAATTCGCTTCCGATCCGCAGACCAAGGTGCGCGCCGAGAAAGTCCGCGCTGCGGCCGAGCGCTGCGGCCGCATCGTCAAGAGCTTCCTGTCGATGGTCCGCCTCCATCCCGCGGCACAGGCCGAGACCGACCTGAACCAGGTGATCCGGTCGGCACTCGAAGTGACCGCCTATGGCGCGCGCTCAAGCGGCATCGTCATCGACACCGATTTCGCCGCCGGCCCGCTGCTGGCCATGGCCGACGCCGATCATGTAACGCAGGTAGCGGCCAACTTCCTCATCAACAGCCAGCACGCCTTGGCTGGCATTGCCGGTGACCGGCTGATCAAGGTGCGGACGTTCCGCAGCGACCGCGGTCATCCCTGCTTCTCGGTCGAGGACAATGGGCCCGGCGTGCCGGAAGCGATCCGCGGCCGCATCTTCGAATCCTATTTCACCACCAAGCCGGTCGGCGTCGGCACCGGCATCGGCCTGTCGATCTCGAAATCGATCATCGAGCGGCACAATGGCAATGTCTGGTTCGAGGAAGTGCTCCCGAGAGGCGCGCGTTTCGTCGTCCAGCTGCCGGCCATCGTGGCCGGCCTCGCCACCGCCGGCGACAACCAGCCGCGATCGAGCGGCCTGCGCCATGCCTTGATCATCGACGACGAGCCGGATGTCGCCGGCTCGCTCTCCGACATACTCGAACTGATGGGCATCAAGTCGCGGATCGTTCCTGTCTGGGAATCGGCCGCCGCCACTTTGAGCGGCCACATGCCGCCGGACATCGTCTTTTCGGACCTGCGCATGCCCGGCGTCAGCGGCATATCGATCTATCGCGAGCTGCTCGCCGAAAAGCCTGACCTGGCGCGGCGTTTCGTGCTGGTTACAGGCGACCTGATCGGTGCGAAAGCCGAAATCGAGGCCCTGCCGGCACAGCAGCGGCCGCAGATCCTGGAAAAGCCGTTCAGCACGCTTGATGTGCGCAGTGTGCTGTCCGCCATTGCCGAACAGGCGGCCTTTAAAGAATAAAAAGAGGCCCCCGGGGGGCGGGGGCCGAAGAAGAGCGCGCTGGAGGGAGCGCTCGGGGAGTCCAGAACATGATCCCAAAACGGGAACGGTTTCGGATCAGGCTACGATAAAATCAGAAAATATTCGGCGTGTCGGCCAACGGTGCGGCAGTGGCGATCATGCGGATGGCGCGGCTCTTGTGTGTTCCGGACTGTTCGGCGATTGCGCGCAGGCAGTCGATACTCTCGGCACCCCAGGTCTGGCCCTTGCAGGCGAAGTCGGTCACCGGTACCGGCAGACGCGCGATCCTGGTCGTCGTCTGCGCCCCGTCGATGAGATTGGACGGCGGATTCAACGAAGCGAAGGCCGGCCCGATTGTCGGCGTGAACGCCATGCCGACGAAGGCGCAAGCAGCCAGCACCATGAACATCGCCATGGGGTGGTCGCTGGCCCGCTGGCGCAGCGCCAGTTTCGGACGGCGGTCATTGCGCTCTGGAGCCTGAAGGCGGCTCTCGCCGCGGATCGTCTGGATTTTCGCATGCATTGCCTTCCCCTTCGCTGATTTTCTTTTGGCGGTGAAATGAACTTATCCGCACTTTGTAACGACGATGGGGTGGCGAAGGACTGGCACTGTAACCAATTCGAAACAGCATTCGGGCGAAGTCGGGCAAAATCGGGCATAGCTTCGACGGCGCTCGGGCTCGAGGCGCAACCTGACCGATCTTGCCAAACAGTTTTTCGAAAAGACCAGGCTCAGACCGGAGCTTGAAGTTCGGCAATGATCTTGTGCGCGGCGATACGCCCGGCAATGATGGCGCCCTCGACATACCCCGGAAACGACGGCGAGAGTTCAGAACAGGCGAGATACACCGGGGGTGCGCCGGCAAGGATCGTTCGCTCGGCATCTCTTGCTGTCACGTCGACAACAAGATCGCTGTACGCGCCGCCGCTCCAGCGATCTCTTACCCAGTCACGCAAACTGAAATCGATGACGTCGCCGGCACTCGGGCCGAGGGCTGCCTCCAACCGGCCGGTCACCTCCGCACGCAGTTCCACCTCACCGAGGTCGCGCCAGCGCAGCGCGAGCGACCCGCCGACGAACACGACGAGCGCGGCATGCTCCACATCCTTGCCGGCGTCGCAGGCAAACAGTCCCGGCGGATCGAGCCACATCACCATGCCGTTCAAATCCCGCCCGCGCCAAAACGGTTTGGCATAGCGCACCAGGATCTTGATAGCCGCGCCGCTTTTCCAGGCGCCGAGCGCCCGCCCCAGTCCAGCTGGCAAGGCGGGGGCAAAGGCGAGCTCCGTCACCGTCGCCGGGGGGACGGCAACCAGAACCGTGCGCGCCTCGATGGCACCCCCGGCCGAAACGACAAGAACACCTTGCGAACTGTGCTCGATGCGCGTGACCGGCTCGCTGAGCCGCAACCGATCACTGAGGTCGCGGGCCAGATCGTCGGCCAGTGAATGCATGGTTTCGCGCACAAAATATTGCAGCTCCGGCACCTCGTTGGTGACGCGTCGGTCATTGTCGATCAGATACCAGAGAGGAATCTGATCCAGCGCCATGCACCAGAGACCTTCGATCATCGAACGGAAGACGGCCCTGGCATCGGCCGAATCGCGCTGGCGGGCAAGCCAGTCGGCAACGGTCAGTCCGGCAATCGAGACGTCGTCCGGATCGACCCCGTTCATGCGCTCGCGGATTGCCATTGCCGCGTCATAGATCCGCTCTGCTCGTTGTACGGACATCGTCGGCTGGGTGATGAAATCGCCATCGACATAGGTTTCAACCAGCGTCTTGCCGCGCGACTCGATCAGCGCCATCAATTCCGGCATGTCCTCGCACAGGAACTGGCCGCCACTATCGATCCGTTCGCCAAGTCCGTTCAGTCGGGACTCGACGCGTCCGCCGACCCGGTCGCGTGCTTCGAGCAGAATGAAATCGATGCCGGCCTTCTTCATCTCGAGCGCCGCCGACAGGCCTGTGAAACCCGCACCTACGATGACGACATCGGTTCGCTCGAATTCGCCGCCCTCATCCGTGGAGGTCTTCAGCATTGCCGGCTATCCACCCAATCGCATCCGGCTTCCACCGACGAAGTATGTTTTGTCGACATATGCCGGCGGGCCGCACGCGCCATGCCGCAGGCTGTCTCTAACCTATCGTTTTCTCGAGCATATTGAGCCAGTTGCGATAGGCGATTTTTTCGATCAGTGCGCGGCCGAAACCGCGTGCCGCCAATGCATCGATCAGCTTCGGCAGGCCGGCGACATCCCCGATGACGGCCGGGATCATGGCGCCGTCGAAATCGGAGCCAAGACCAACGCCGTCCTCACCCAGCGCCTGCAGCAGCGAATCGATATGCCGCACCATGATGTCGAGGCTTGTGTCGGCATTCATGCGACCATCCTCGCGCAGGAAGCCGGTTGCGAAGTTCAGCCCGACCATGCCGCCGGTTTCGCGGATCGCGCCGAGCTGCCAGTCGGTCAAGTTGCGCGAATGGCCGCAGATCGCGTGCACGTTGGAATGGGTCGCGACCAGCGGCGCATCGCTGAGCGCCGCGACATCGCGAAAGCCCTTCTCGTTGAGATGCGAGAGGTCGATCATGATCTTCAACTGGTTGCAGGCCTTGACCAGCGCCTTGCCGGCATCGGTCAGGCCGGGGCCGGTGTCGGGCGAGGACGGGAAGCGGAACGGCACGCCGTGGCCGAAGGCGTTCGGCCGGCTCCAGACGATGCCGAGCGAGCGCAGGCCGGCTTCATGCAGCACGTCGAGCATGGTGAGCTCGGGATCGATCGCCTCGACCCCTTCGATGTGGAACACCGCGGCGATCGAGCCTTGCGCCATGGCACCGCGCACATCGCCGGCGCTGCGGCAGACGGTGAGCGCTCCGGCCCGTTCCAGCCTGAACAGGATCGAGGCCATCGCGATGGTCGAGGTCAGCGCCTCATTGCGCGGAACCTCGGGCGGCAGCGGCTCGGCGGCACTCGGCGCCAGGGGCACGGCGCCGCGCCTGGATTTGTCGACAGGCGGCGGAAAGATGGCGAACATGCCGCCGGCGAAGCCGCCGGCTTTGGCACGCGGCAGGTCGATATGGCCGCCCGATTTCCCCTCTATGAACAGCTTTTCGACATCCGTGTCTTTCGACTGGTAAAGTCTGAGCAACGTATCGTTGTGGCCGTCGAAGACGGGAACGAGATCGGTTTCGGTCATAGGGGATCATTCGGTTCGTTTGTCGGCAAGGGGCTGAGATATATCATATCGACTTAGGCAGGATGCGCTACCCGCACAAATGCCAAAGTCATCCCCGTGGGGATCGCAGCCGCTTTCCGCACCGTTTCCAAGCGACGAAACCCCTATTGCTTCAGCACGTCGGCCCATTCCTGATGGCGGCGAAACTGGGCGTTGGCGAACGGGCAGAGCGGGATGATCTTCTTACCCGCCGCACGCGCATCCTCGACGGCGCGGGTGACGAGGCGAAGCCCGGCACCCTGGCCGCGAAAGACGTCCGGCACCTCGGTGTGGTCGATGATGATCTGGTGCTCACCGATCTTGGTGAAGGTCATCTCGGCCTCGGCGCCATCGGGTCCACGCAGGACATAGCGGCCCTTGGAACCGCGATCCTCAAGTTCGATCTCAGGCAGTTGGTCAGGCATCGCTATGCTCCTTGGGCAGCATCGGCAAAGAACCGCCGTGCCGCCTCGATCTCGTTTGGCCGCACCTCGTGCCCGCCATCGTGCCATTCCACTGTGACATCGGCGCCGTCGGCACGCAAATATGCCTCGAGTCGCGTGGTCAGGTTCGGCGGGCAGATCGGGTCGCGCTTGCCGGCGGTCATCAGAATATGGCGGCCGGCGAGACTGCCCTTCACCTGCGGCTCGAACGGGATCAGCGGATGCATCAACACCGACGCGTCGAACAGCGCTGGAACCGCGAACACCACCGAGGCCAGGACATTCGCGCCGTTGGAATAGCCGAGACCCAGCACGGCCGATGGCTTCGCTGCTTCGACATGGGCCGCCTCGACATGAGCTTTGACGAAGCCCGCCATCCTGATCGTCGCCCGTGCCAGATCCTCCATGTCGTAGACGCCCTCGCCGGCGCGGCGAAAGAAGCGCGCGGCACCCTGTTCGGACACATCGCCGCGCGGCGAGATGATGGTTGCCTGGGGCGCGAGATCGCGCCCCAGCGACAGAAGCTGGTTCTCATCGCCGCCAGTGCCATGGAAGACGAACAGCAGCGGACCGCCCGGCGAACCGGGCAGCAGCTTGTGGATGTAAGCGTCCTTGCTCATGACCTCAGCCTTCCAGTCTCTGCAGATGCTGTTCCAGATACGGCCGCAGGTGCTGGTGCTGCGACGGCAGCTTCAGCGCTTCGCCCAGATGAGCGGTATCCTCGTCGCGATCGAAACCCGGCTCGTTGGTGGCGACTTCGAACAGCACGCCACCCGGAGTGCGGAAATAGATCGCCCAGAAGTAGTCGCGATCGATGACCGGCGTCACCCCATAGCCGGTGTCCATCAACGCCTTGCGTACCTCAAGCTGCCTGGCGCGGTTCTCGACCGCGAAGGCGACGTGATGGACAGAGCCGGCACCGAGATCGGCGAAGGCCGTGCTCGGCAGCGATTCGATGTCGATGACGTCGGCGCCATTGCCGTTCTTCACCGCCAGCCGCTTGAGATTGCCGGACTTGTCGACTTCCTCATAGCCCATGAACTTCAGCAGCTCCTCAGTGGCGCCGCCATCCTTCAGCCGAAGCGACACCGAGTGAAAGCCACGGATCGCCTCGTCCGTGGGAACACCGCCCTTCGCCCAGGGTGCTCTTGCGTCGGCCTTGTCCTCGACCAGCGCGAAACCGTCGCCATCCGGTCCGGCAAAGGCCAGACGCTTCTCGCCGAATGTCTCTTCACGCGACAGGCCGGTGACGCCCTCATCGGCAAAACGGCTTTCCCAATAGCCAAGCGTGCCTTCCGGCACCGAGTAGACGGTGGTTCCGACTTCCCCGACGCCATGCCGGCCCTTGCCGATGTCGGGAAAAGGGAAATAGGTCATCACCGAACCCGGCGTGCCGGCCTCGTCACCATAATAGAGGTGGTAGACGTCGGGCGCGTCGAAATTGACGGTCTTCTTGACCCGGCGCTGGCCGAGTTTCCTGGTGAAGAATTCGTTGTTCTGGCGGGCATCCCTGGCCATCGACGTGACGTGATGCAGGCCCTTGATCTGGTCGAGCATTGTCTTGCTCCTTCCTTGGTGCATGTGCGGCCCTCGCCGCTGTCCACGCCAATATGAGGACCAGAGCAGTTTAGGCAAAGGCGGCAAACACAGAATGGACTGTGTCGTAAAAGTGAACGATGGAACAAGGTTCGTTCACCAATTGGCCCGCAGAGTCGGGCTTGCGCCGTGGCCGGAATTCGGTTCCATGAACGGCGTTCGACATCCCGCGAAAAAGGTATCGTGAGTGACTGGAAAAGCCAGGCGGCCCAACATTCTCCTGATCACATGCGATCAGTGGCGTGGCGATTGTCTGTCCGCAGCCGGCCATCCGGTCGTGCAGACGCCCAATACCGACGCTTTGGCCGCGGAGGGTGTGCTGTTCAAGCGGCACTATGGCGGCGCGGCACCCTGTTCGCCCGCTCGCGCCTGCCTCTACACCGGCCTCTACCAGATGAACAACCGCGTCTGCCGCAACGGCACGCCGCTCGACGCTCGCCACGGCAACATCGCGCTCTCGGCTCGCGCCCTGGGCTATGATCCGACGCTGTTCGGCTACACCGACGTCTCGCTCGATCCGCGCCTGCTGGCGCCGGGCGATCCGCGGCTGCAAAGCTATGAAGGCGTGCTGCCGGGCTTTACGGTGCGCCAGTTGCTGCCCGAGCACCAGAAGCAATGGCTATCCTGGCTGGAGCTGCAAGGTGTCGACGCCAGCGCCGGGTCCCCCGACATCCACCGTCCGCTGGCCGACGGCGTGGCCGGGACCATCAGCAACGCGCCGCCCGTCTACTCCGGGCAACAAACGCCGGCGGCTTTCCTGACCGGCGAATTCACGCGTTGGCTTGGCGAACAGGAGAACGCCACGCCGTGGTTCGCGCATCTTTCCTTCATCAGCCCGCACCCGCCTTTCATTGTGCCGGAGCCCTACAACACGATGTACGATCCGGCTGACGGCCCGGCCTTCCGGCGCGCGGCAAGCTGGCACGAAGAGGCGAAAAACCATCCCTATCTTGCCTATGATCTCGGCCGGCAGAGACAGATAAAATTCCGCCCGGACGCCAGAGGCAAGGTGCACGACTGGAGCGAAGACGATTTTCGCCGCATCCGCGCGATCTATTACGGCATGATTTCCGAGGTCGACGCGCAGCTCGGCCGCGTCTGGCAAGCGATCAAGGCAGCCGGGGCGTGGGACGACACCATCATCGTTCTGACCTCGGACCATGCCGAGATGATGGGCGACCATTTCATGCTGGGCAAGGGTGGCTATTTCGACGGCAGCTACCACATTCCGCTGATCATTCGCGATCCGCGCCACGGCAAGGCGACCGGCGGCAGTGTCGACAGCTTCACCGAAGCGGTCGACATTTTGCCGACGCTTCTCGACCTGCTCGGCGAAAAGCCCGCGCCGCATCTCGACGGCGCCTCGCTGAAGCCGTTCCTGGGCGGAGAAACCCCTGCGGCCTGGCGCGATGCCGCGCATTGGGAGTTTGACTTCCGCTCGATTGCCGCGGGCGAGGCCGAAAGCCATTTCGGCATCGCCGCACGCCAATGCAACCTCGCCGTGATCCGCACGGAACATTTCAAATATGTGCATTTCGGCGGCAATCTGCCGCCGCTGCTCTTTGATCTTAAAAGCGATCCGGGCGAGCTGGACAATCTCGCGGCCGACCCCGGCCATCTCACCGTGCGCCTGGAATTCGCCGAACGGCTGCTCGCCTGGCGGGCCGAACATCTCGACCAGTCATTGGCACTGGCCGAATTGACCGAGAACGGCCTCGTCGGCCATGCCGCTGGCCTGCCACCTGGCCACACATAAATAAAGCCCGCGCCGTTGCCAGCGCGGGCTTCATTTGGCTGAACAGAATTACCTTACGATCATGCGCTGCTGATCGCGCTGCTCAGCATAGCTGCCCTTGTCATAGGCGGTTTGAGCCTCGAGCTGTTCCTTGGTGAAGGTCGTGTAGAGGTACTTGTTGCCGTCCTTGTCGGTCATGAATTTGAGATTATCCATACCAACCGCGACCTCCTTTTCACCGACGCCTAAGAAGCCGCCAACGTCGACGATCACCGCGTCCGTCTTGTTGTCAGGCGCAAGCACGACATCACCGATTTCGCCAACCCTGGCGTCGTTTGCGCCGTAGACAGTCGTGCCCTTCAGGTCATCGGCACGAATCTCGCCGACCGGCATCTCGGTCAACGTCGACTTGTCGATGGCGGCAGTCTGTGTCTGGTCGGGAGCCGAGGCGTCAGGGGTGGTCGCTGCCGGAGCTTCGGCGCTCTTGTCTGCCGGAGCGACAGCAGGAGCCGTCGTGTCGGACGGCACAGCAGCCGGAGCGGTGGCCGCAGGCTCGTTGGAAGCCGTCGTGGCCGGCGCCGGATCATAGGCCTTGCGGTCGAAATCGGGCTGCGCCTGCAGCTCTTCCTTGGTGGTCTGGGCCACCAGCCAGCGGTCGCCATTCTTCTCGGCCCACTGCGCCTTAGAGAAATCATAGGTGACATTCTTGGCGCCGAGGCCAAGGAAACCGCCCACGCCGATGACCAGGGACTCGGCCTTGCCTTCCTTGGTCAGCACGATGTCGTTGACGTCGCCGATGTTCTGCGCGTCATCACCGGTTCCGTTATATACGTCTTCACCGATGATGTTGGTGGCAAGGTTACCGTCCGCGCGCTTTACCGGTTCCGCCGGAGCGGCGTTCATGTCGGCCGGCTTTTGTGCCGTATCCGTCGTAGCAGGTGCCGTAGGTGCGGTCGCGTCGGTCGATGCCGCAGGTGCGGGGGCCGGACTGTAGGGCTGGCTGTCGAATTCCGCCTGAGCGGTCAACTCGTCCTTGGTCGTCTGGGCTACCAGCCAGCGGTCACCATTCTTTTCGGCCCACTGCAGCTTGCCGTACTCGAAGGCGACGCTCTTGGCACCGACACCCAGAAAACCGCCAACGTCGATGACGACGGATTTCGCCTGCCCATCCTTGTCGAAGACGACGTCGCTGACATTGCCGATGTTCTCGGCATCATCGCCGGTGCCGTTGTAGACGGATTCACCGATGATGTTGGTGACGATGCTGCCCTCTGCGCGGACCGTCGCGGCGCCTGACTCCTGAACGGCTGGGCTCTGTGCCGGCGCCGGGGTCGTCGCGCTCTGCGCATATGCGCCCGTCGCGATCAGTGTTGCGAGTGCGGTCGTGGCTAAAAGATTGCGGATCATGATAGTCTCTCCTCGTGCCTGATCTCATGCGCCGCGTCGTGGTCGCTGGGGAAATCGGACGCGGCATCTACAGGTTCACAACGTCGTGACCAGTCTGTTGTTCCGACAAAACCACTGCGGTTCGGGAAACGAAAACACGGAAATGATCGAGCGGCTTAGAAGCCCCTCCGTGTCAAGGGAACCTTTCCGTCGCCGCCGCGTTTCAGCCATCGGCTGGGCGTGTCCCGGCCACTTTTTGGCTGACGTGGTGGAGCGGGGTATGAAATTCGCAGCGGTGCTGAACCGGGATGGCGGCACTTTGCGCACCACCGACCTCGTCGCCTTCTCCGACAGGATGCATCAGACGCTGGAGACGGCAGGGCACTCGCTCAGCATCGAAATTGTCGCCGGCAAGGACGTGGTGGAAACGCTTGACAGCGCGGCTTCGCGTCGCTCTGTCGACATCGTGCTGGCGGGTGGCGGCGACGGGACCATTTCCGCCGCGGCCGCCCGGCTGATGGGCACGAAGAAGGCGCTTGCCATATTGCCGGCCGGCACCATGAACCTGTTCGCGCGGGGGTTGGGCATTCCGCAGTCACTCGATGGAGCGCTGAAATCCTTCGCCGACGGCGAAATCATCGCGGTCGACGTGGCGACAGCCAATGGCCAACCTTTCATACATCAGTTCTCGATCGGCATGCATGCGAAGATGGTGCAACTGCGCCAGAAGATGGAGTTCGGTTCGCGGTTGGGAAAGATCCGCGCCTCGGCCAAAGCGGCTTGGGCGACGATCAACAATCCACCTGCGATGAATGTGACGCTCAGCATCGGCGAAGCCGAAATGGCGGCACGCATCACCGGCATCGGCATCACCAACAATTTGTTCGGCGAAGGCCATTTGCCTTATGCCGACAATCCGGCGGGCGGCGTACTCGGTGTCTATGTCACGGTGGCGAAGCAGCGCGCCGAACTGGTCAAGTTTTTCTTCAACGTGGCGCGCGGCAAATGGCGCGACAACGAACATGTCGAAATCCACCAGACGAACAGAACGGTGCTGAAAATCCATTCGAGCAGCCGCAAGTTTCGCGCTGTGATGGACGGCGAATTGGTCAGGCTTGACCGTGAAACGGTAATCGAAATCCAGCCTGGCGCGCTGAATGTACTGGTGCCGGCGAGCGCGACCCAATCGAGAGCCGCCTGATGCGATGCGTTGCAACGAACAAACCGGCTTTAGCCAGCAGGAGCCTGCTCGGTGGTGCTGGGCGTGGGGACATGCTGTTCATCGCTGGTTGGCGCCTTGATCAACACACCATAAATCTCGGCAATGCCCCACGCAGCAAACACCAGAAGCAATGCGGCGATCAGGATTCGAAATCCATGCCAGCCCCATCGCCCCTGCCGCGCCTTGTTTTCTGGAATGATCTTGGCCATGCTCGATCCCTGTCTCATTCTGCACCAGCTGGCGCGCTCGGCAAATCATGGTCGGGTAACGGTTCCTCGCTAGGATGGTTCCGGAAAAGCGCGCTGGCCTTGCACCAGCGCAAGCAGGCGGCGGCGAAGACCGAGACGAGGCAATTGGGGTGACTGGCAAGACGCAAACAGTGCCCGAGCTGCCGGCCGAAGTTGCGCGCGCAGTCAAGGATGTTGACCGGCTCGCCGTGCTGCACGGGTTGGAGATGCTGGATACGGCGGCCGATCCCGATTTCGACCGCGTCAGCAGCCTTGCCGCGGCGGTGATGCAGGTGCCGATGGCCCTGGTCACACTCGTCGACCTCGAACGGCAGTGGTTCAAATCCTGCTTCGGCCTGGACGAGGCCGAAACCGCGACCGACGTCTCCTTTTGCGCCCATGCGATTGCCGCCGGCGACGAACCGATGGTGGTGGTGGATGCAACGACGGATCCCCGTTTCAAGACCAACCCGCTGGTCACCGGAAAGCACCATGTCCGCTTCTATGCCGGCGCGCCGATGATCGTGGCAGGTGCCCGCATCGGCACGCTGTGCGTGCTCGACCGCTCGCCGCATGGTTTTCCATCCCACGCTGAGCTCGACCAGTTGAAGTCGCTCGCCGGCCTCGCTGCCAGCCTGTTCACCCTCAAGGACGCAACCCGCAGCGGCGCGATCGCCGAGGCTGCACTGGTTCGCGAGGAAAAACGGCGCGCCATCGCACTCGATGCGGCGTCGCTCGCTAGTTGGGCATGGGATATCCGCACCGATATCATCGAATGCGACACATTGATGTCGGAGCTGTTCAACCTGCCGCGATCCAACCGGCTGCGCGCACGCGACATCCTCACCGCCATCGATCCGCGTGACGTCTACCAGACCGAAACCCGCTTTCGCGACGCCCTGACCGGCAGCGACGACTATTTCGGCGAATACCGGGTGAAGGGCTTTCATCCGCCGCGCTGGCTCGCCACGCGCGGCCGTGTCATCGAGCGTGACGGCGACGGCAAGCCGACCTTGATCTTCGGCGTCAACTACGACATCTCCGAGCGTAAGCTCGGCGACGAACGCCAACGGCTGCTGCTGCGTGAGCTCAACCATCGCGTCAAGAACACTTTGGCGACCGTCCAGGCGCTGGCAACGCAGACCGTGCGCCATGCCCGCCAGCCAAGCGAGTTCCTCGAGGCGTTCGGCGCCAGGCTTCAGGCCTTGGGCATCGCCCACAATCTGTTGTCGGACCGCGAGTGGCGCGGCATCGGCATCAGTGAACTCGTCCAGATCGAGGTCAAACCTTTCGAAACGGCCGAGCAGCCGCGCATGACGATCTCCGGCGACGACCTGCTGCTGTCGCCCGACCAGGCCGTCGGGCTTGGCCTGATCCTGCATGAACTGGCCAGCAACGCGCTGAAATATGGCTCGCTGTCGGTGCCGTCAGGCAGGGTCGATCTCGGCTGGAGGATGCAAGGCAGGAGGGATGCCCGGCGTCTTGTGCTGACCTGGCGCGAAAGCGGCGGCCCGCAAGTCGCTCCGCCGGATCGGCACGGCTTCGGCTCGATCCTCATTCGCCGCAGCCTAGCCAAGGTCATTTCCAGCGAAGTGACCCATGAATTCCGGCCGGAAGGCGTGTTTGCCGAAATATCGATGCCGCTGGAAGAGTTGTCAAAGTGACCTCTCCCAACAGCTCTATCTCCGTTCGCTCTCATCCGGATCGTCGGATTTCACATTCTCGCGGTAGATGGCGTAGGCCGCGAGCGCCACGGCCGGCCCCAGAATGACGCCGAGACCGCCTTTTCCCTTGAGCAGACTCGGCAGCACGGCGAGTGCGGCGGTGATGCCGATCGCCTTCATGTCGGCATTGCGGCGCTGCGCCCGGCGCCGGGCGCGTGAGCCTGCGGAGATCCGGTAGATCAGCAGGATAAGTCCGGCAAGCACCAGGAAACCGACGCCAAACCCCAGCGCCGCGGCAAGCGGCCCATAGCGCATCGCCGTCCAGATATAGGCGGCCCCGACAAGAAAAACGAGACCGCAAAGTGCGGCGGCCATGGCGATCACATAGACGATTGCCGCCGTGCGCGCCCGGTGTATGGCGGCCACGGTTTCCCCCGAGGCGAGGCCCGAGATCAGGGTTGCCAACATTCCCATCTGGAGCGCGACTAGCGACGCGCGATGAGCGCGAAAAGGAAGCCTACGCCGGCGGCGATCGCCAGTGACGTCACCGGCTTTTCACGCACGCTTGCCATCATCTGCGCTTCGATGTCCTTGGCATTGCTGCGCAGGCTGTCAAAGGCTGCTTCGCCCTGCGCACGCAACTGCTCGACCCCTTCCGTGGCTGCGCGGCGCGCGGTGCCATAGCCATGCTCGCCGGTCTTGGCCAGTTGTTTGGTGAGCTTGTCGATGTCGGCCTTCAACTGCCTGATGTCGGCTTCCAGGTCCGCATTTGCACGGGCGTCGTTTGCGGTCTTTCCTGCGGCAGTGGCCATGGCTTAACTCCTTGTGATTGCTTGGTTTCAAACGCGCTGCGCGTCTCAAGGTTCCGGCATTGGGGACAAAGTAGCCGAAAACGCATCGGCGCGCACCCGGTCCGCCGGCTCCGGCAAAACACGCTTCCTCAGATTAATGGCCGGCGCGCTTCACCCAGCCCTTCCCAGCCGGCGAGCCGCTTGAGCCCTTCATTGTCGGAAACCACGCAGCCGCCGTCGCGCCAGACGATCAGCTTGCGATCCATCAGCTTGCGGATCGTCTTGTTGGTGTGAACCAGCGACAGGCCAAGCGTATCGGCGATGTGCTGTTGCGTGATCGGTATCTGGACGGATTGGTTGCCATTCAGTCCGACGACCTTGGCGCGGCTGCCGATGAAGGCGATGAGATAGGCAGCGCGCTCGATCGCACTGCGGCGCCCGAGGCTGAGCAGATTCTCGTCCAGCATCCGCTCTTCACGCGATGCGATCCAGGTGATGTCATAGGCCAGCCCGGGATGATTGCGGTACAGCTCATGCAGATATTCGCGCTCGAAAACACACAGCAGCATCGGCGACAGTGCCTCCACGGAATGCTGCATCTCGCCCATCACACTGCCTTGCAGGCCAATCAGATCACCGGGCATGAGATAGTTGAGGATCTGGCGGCGGCCGTCCCGCAGCAGCTTGTAGCGGAACGCCCAGCCGGAGAGCACGGTGTAGAGATGGGCGCTATGGCTTCCCTCCACCAGCACCGTGCCACCCTTTTCGACTGCGAGTTCGCCCTTCTTGAATTTGCTGATGAAGGCCAGTTCCTGTTTTTCGAAATCGCGAAAAATCGGCAACGGCCGCAATGGGCAGTTCTCGCAAGGATATTGGCGGCTGGAGAAAGCGCTATTGTTCTGAACCGACATTTCGACCCCCCTTCGAAAGCCGCTCTTGGAGAGCGCGTTTCAACGCGTTGCAAGGATTGAGGTTCCGCCCGCTTGCCACATGTCTTTTTTAAATGACAGCAAGCGAATTAGCGATCATGACTCCGGCGTTTCAAGGAGTCTTTGCCTGTGCCCACATTGCTCGACGGATTGCGAATTCTGGTCCTGGAGGACGAATTTCTGATCGCCATGGACGTCGAGCAGCTTTGCCGCGACCATGGCGCCGATGAGGTGGTGATCGCCCGTGACCTGACCGAGGTCGATGGCCGCGAGGTCGCCACGCGATTCGATGCAGCCATTGTCGACTTGATGCTGGGCGGCGCCTCAACCATCGATTTCGCCTCCGGGCTGCGCGCGGCAGGCATACCTTTCGTGTTTGCGTCGGGCTATTCGGATGTCGATGAAATCAAGGCATCGTTTCCGGGCGTCAGGCTGGTTGGCAAACCCTATTCGGGTGAAGACCTCGTGCAAGCGGTCGCCGCGGCCTGCGGACGCGCTTGAGACGATCGCGGTCAGCTCGCCGGCGAGCTCGTTACCTGGGCCGAAATTGCGTCCGGACCATACTCGTCCTCGCCTGATATTTTCAGGATCTCCTGCAAGCGCGTACGGGCTCGGCTGACGCGGCTCTTGATCGTTCCCACCGCGCAACCGCAGATCTCGGCGGCCTCCTCGTAGGAGAAACCAGATGCGCCGATGAGGATGATGGCTTCGCGTTGGTCCTCCGGCAATTGCTCCAGGGCGCCGCGAAAATCCTTCAGGTCGAGTTGGCCGTGCTGGGCCGGATGAACGGCAAGCCTGGCCGTCATGATACCGTCGCTGTCCTGCACTTCGCGCCCGCGCTTGCGCATCTGCGAATAGAACTCGTTGCGCAGGATGGTGAAAAGCCAGGCCTTGAGATTGGTGCCGGGCTGGAAGCTCTCATGCTTGTCCCAGGCCTTGACGAGCGTTTCCTGGACGAGGTCGTCGGCTTTGTCGGCATTTTGCGTCAGCGACACGGCGAACGCGCGCAGACTTGGGATTGCCCCAAGCAGATCGGTCTTGAAGCCTTGTGAGACCGCGGCCATGCCTCAGTCCTTCTTCTGTGCGGGTTCAGCCCGTTCCAGCTGGCTAAGCAACTGGGAAAAGCGATCCGGCACATCGTCGGAGACCAGCGCGTCGTAATATTGTTTGAGTTTGCGTCCGATTTCGGAGTTCGGCCCAAGAGCATCACCAGAACCGTTCCGGCGCCTGCTCTCGGCGCCAGCCAGAATATCTTTCGTCATATCCTTCATTTTGCCCTTGTATTCCCAGCGCTCAAACCGCTCTTATCATACTCAACACAACGCAAGCGGCGCCCTCGTCTGGTTGCCCATCCCGACCCCAAACGCCCCTCCCCGGTATTTGTTCCGTCGAGGCGGAACTTTTTCTAAAAATCCGCGTTATCGTCAGGGCTTGCAGTCAGCTTGACCTGCTACGCATTCACGTCATTCTGAGGGAGACGTCTTACCATGAGCTTATCCGCCACCATCGCACCACATCTGCCCTTCCTGCGCCGCTTCTCGCGGGCTGTTTCCGGGTCGCAAGAGAGTGGTGATGCGCTGGTAGCCGCGATGCTCGAGGCCATCATCGCCGATATCGAGATATTTCCCGAAGCATCGAGCGACCGCATCGCGCTGTACAAGGTTTTCGCCAAGCTGTTCACATCGGTCGCCATTCGCGTTCCACAGGAGCAGGCGCAATCGGCGTGGGAACAGCGCACCGCCGCCAATCTGAATGCGATCGCGCCGCGGCCCCGTCAGGCCTTCCTCCTCGTGGCTGTCGAAGGCTTCAGCGAGGACGAAGCGGCTGAGATCCTCGACGTCGGCGACCAGGAATTTTCAGAGCTGCTTGCCCAGGCGAGCAACGAGATATCCCGTCAGGTGGCAACCGACGTTCTGATCATCGAGGATGAACCGCTGATCGCCATGGATATCGAAGAAATGGTAGAGAGCCTCGGGCACCGCGTCGTTGGAACGGCGCGCACCCATGCCGAGGCCGTGATGATGTTCGGCAAGACACGGCCGAAGATGGTGCTGGCCGACATCCAGCTTGCCGACGGCAGTTCCGGCATCGAGGCCGTGAACGAGATCCTGTCATCGACGTCGGTGCCGGTCATCTTCATCACCGCCTTCCCCGAGCGCCTGTTGACTGGTGAACGACCGGAACCAGCCTTCCTGGTCACCAAGCCGTTCAATCCCGACATGGTCAAGGCGCTGATCAGCCAGGCACTGTTTTTTGACCGGCAGGCGAAAGCAGCCGCATAGTCGCGAATTGAGGAGTGGAGGAATTGAGGAATTGAAGGCGATAGCCTCGCTCGCCGATTTCTCCAGATCATCAAAATCGTCAATTCATCAATTCCTCAATTCTTCAATTCTTCACTTCGGGCCGCCTGATCCACGCATCGGGCGGTGAGGGCGAATTTCCTGCGCGTCCGGCTGCCGAACGAATTGCAAGCTCGGTCTTTTTCGGCAAAGGGTGGGAACAAACCGCAACCACCCACGTTTTTATCGCATCATTCGAAGGAGATGCATCATGCTTTACTGGGCGCTCGTATTTCTCGTCGTTGCGATCATCGCCGGCGCGCTTGGTTTCGGCGGCATCGCCGGTACATCTGCCGGCATAGCGCAGATATTGTTTTTCATCTTCCTCGCTTTCCTGGTCATTTCGCTTCTTGCGGGCCTGTTCAAAAGGGCTTCGTAAAGACGGACGGCCGAACACTGGAAGCCGCACCCCTCAAACGGTTTCCAGCCACCGCCGGGCGGTGTCCTTCAAAGGACGCCGTCCGGCGGACCGTTTTTTGGCGGCGGGTTCGGGAAACCTCTTTGGAACCCATTCACCGGTGAGCCGTTCAGCCTGAATTGGGTGGACAGTTTGGCCGATGGGTTCCAGGACCGGAAACAGGAAGGACGACGTGCAAAGCGATGAAGTCATCGCCCTCCATCCTGCCGAAAGCGGCATGCAGCTCGGCCGCGCCCTTCTTCACGCGTTGCACAATGCCGGCATTTCCGTTCTCTACCAGGATCGCGAGATGAAAACCGTATGGGCGCGCAACATGCGTGCGCCCTGGGTTTCGGACACCGCCGACAGCATCGGTATTCTGCCGGAGGCGCAGGCCGACCGCATCGGCGCGGCCAAGCGCGACGTCATTGCATCCGGCAACCCCCAACGTCTCGAGATCAGCGTTCCCGTCGAGGATGGCAGCCGCTGGTTTGAGGTCTGGATCGATGCCGACCACGGCGACGGCGGCACGGTGCAAGGCGTCGTCACCACGATGGTCGAGACGACCGAGCAGAAGCGCCGTGAGCAGACCCTGACGACGCTGTTGCGGGAGGTGAGCCATCGCTCGAAAAACCTGCTGGCGATCATCCAGAGCATAGCCACCCAGACCGGTCGCTACTCCGACAGCATCGGCGATTTCCTGACACGTTTTCGCGGCCGGCTGCAATCGCTGGCTTCGTCCCAGGATCTCGTGACCTCTTCCAACTGGCGGGGCGCCGCACTTCGCGAACTCGTATCGGGCCAAGTGGGCCGCTACGGCGGCGATCCGGTTCGCAGCCTGAGGTTTCAGGGGGCCAACCCCTATCTCAATCCCAACGCTGCCCTGCATATCGGCCTTGCGATGCATGAACTCGCCGTCAATTCGGTGAGCTATGGCGCCCTGTCGCGGCCCGATGGATTCGTCAATGTTACAGCCAACCTGACCGCCGCCGACACGGGAACCTCCCTGTCGCTGACATGGGCCGAGGCAATCGGAGCCAGTGATGTCAGGCGTAGCGAGAAGCGCTTCGGCAGCGTCGCACTCGAACGGGTCGTGCCGGCGTCACTGAACGGAACGGCGACGCTCGAAATCGCGGCTGGCCGTCTCGAGTACCGCCTTGTCGTTCCACATGGCAATTTCGAGACGGATTGAGCGACCCGAGCTTTCTTAACCAGCTGTTCACGATAAAAGCAGATGCTGTTTTTCCCAGATACCGCTGGAACCTGTTGCATCACCGAACATTTCCGCAGCAGGATTTGCAGCATGGTGCGGGAGGGAATGCCTTGACGGTTGCCGATATGAACAGACTGGAGCAGGCCGCCCGGATTTCCATGGGCGAGTTTGAGGACTCCGAGTCATCCGCGCCACCGCTGGCCCCTGTCCCCAACGGAGCCTTGCGCCTTGTTGCGTTGGCCTTGGTGGCGGTGATCGTGGTGGTCGCCCTGTACCAGCTGGTCTATTGAGGCCAGCTCGTTTCGGCCGGCGACAGAATCAATTGTCGCCGTCTTATTTCCCTGCCCGGCCCAGCGCGCCAGGAACTTTGGCTGATGTAGACCGTTACTATGGCGAGAGGACTTTCCCGCCATGGAACATATCGCTGCATTGCTGCTGGTCATCGGTTGCTCGAACACGATGGCCGACTGCCGTGAACTCCAGGTGCCCGTCAGCATTTTCGCGACCGCCGAGCAATGTGTGGCCGAGCGCCCATTCGTCTTGGGCGACGTGCAAGGGCAGGCTGATCACATCGTCGCCAAATGTCTTGCCGTCGATCCGGTGCTTGAAGACGACTATGATCAGATCGTCTGGAACGTGCGCGCCGATGGTACGCTTGACGCTTCATTGGCAATTTCCAGCCTGGTAATGGCGTCGAACGCGGCAGGCCCAGAAAAAGACTATCTTCACCAACAATAGATTGCAGCAGCAAAGGCCGTCATTTCATGCTAAATGGCAGCTGGAGCTTTACCAAGTGAGGACAAAAAGTGAGGAGTGACTCTATGCGGAAGATGATTATTGCCCTGGTTGCGGTGGTTGCCGTCAGCGGCTGCACCTCGACCGAACAGGACGTGGTTGGCGGCGGCTTGATCGGCGCCGGTGTCGGCGGCTTGGTCGGCGGCGGCAAGGGCGCGCTGATCGGCGCGGCCGTTGGCGCCGGTTCCGGCCTGCTGGTGCGCAATCTGCGCAACGGCTATTGCCAATATCGCGATCATCGCGGCCGGATCTACACGGCTCGCTGCAACTAATTCGGCGATAATCGAAACGTCGATCCGGAGGCTGGTCCGCTGGCCTTCGGATTTTTCATGTCCGGACGCTTGATCCTTTTCGGGTGAAGGTCGCGCTCAATTGGCGAGTGGAATTTTGATTTCCACGTTCAGCCCATTGGCCTGGTAGTCGCGCTTGATCGTACCGCGTAATTCGCGCGTCACGTTGAGATCGATCAGCTTGGTGCCGAAGCCGGTTTCGGCGGGAGCTTCGAGTTTCTTCTGCCCGTTTTCGCGCCAGTTGAGGGCCAGCGTCCTGTCGCGCCCACGCCCTTCCAGAGACCAATCCACTTTCAGTGCCCCCACGGAATTGCCGGCTTCGCCGTATTTCAGCGCATTCGTCGCCAGTTCGTGGAAGGTCAGGCCGAGCGCTTGCGTCGTGGTTTCGTCAAGCAGCACCTGCGGCCCTGACAGCAGCCCCTCGGGCAACTCCTTGCCGAACACCTGGCCGAGTTCGATGCGCAAGAGATCGCCAAGATCGGCCTTCTGCCAGCGAGAGCGCGTCAGCATGTCCTGGGACGCTGCCATCGCCTGCAGCCTGGCCGAGAAAGATGCGGAAAACTCGTTGACGTCGGTAGCTCGCGATGCCGTCTGGCGCGCGATCGCCAGCACCCTGGTGATCGAATTCTTGATGCGATGCTTCATCTCCTGCAGCATCAGGTCTTTTTCGATCAGGCTCTTTTCCGTGGTTTCGTGCAACCGCGACGCTGCCTCATAGGCCCGCTCCTGATATCGCGCCACCAGCGCGATGGCGCCCGCCAACAGCAGGCCGAATAGCCCCAGCATCACCGGAATGGCGCGCGACGACGGCTGCGAGAAGGCGCTTGTCGGCCGGAACAGGACAGTCCATGGCCGTCCGGCGACGATGATCTTTCGGGTGACCAGCAGCCTGTCCCCGAAAGTCGAAGCTGGCGGCGTCTCCGACCGGAACAGCAGATTGTCGCCGCTCACGGCACCATCGCCGTCATAGATTTCGGTGTTGACCGGCAGTAGCGGCGACCGGCTGAGCGCGGTTTGGAACAGATCGCGAGCCCGGAAGGCCGCATAGAGAAAACCTGATGTCGAGGATCTCGAAGCATTGATGACGTCGGGAGCGGTTTCGACATTGAGCCGCACGAAAACGAAGAAGCCGGTGAACGTCTGCGAGGCGCCCGTGTCCTGGCCCAGTTGCACCAACCCGCTGGCGTGCTGCTGGTCGTCGGACATCGCCTTTTCGATCGCCACACGCCGCATCGGTTCGCTGAACATGTCGTAGCCGATGGCGGCTTGGTTGGATGGATCCAGCGGTTCGAACAGCACGATAGGGGTACGCCAGGGTTGCGTGGTATCCGGGTAGATTGGATGACTGACGCCATAATCGTGCAGCATATCGCGTTCGACCGTCGCCTCGTCGCCCGTCTTTGCCAGCCTGAGGAAACCGATGCCGCGCAAGCCGGCGAAATTCTTGTCGACATCGAGCGCGTTGAAGAACGCCTTGAACTCATTGCGAGAAATATCGCCATTGCGGGCGTCGAACAGGGCCTGCGTCGAGCGCAGCAGCGACAGATGCAGGTCGATGCGGCTCTCGATCCGGTTGAGCGCGTCGTCGGCAGTCGCCTCGAACTTGATGCGCGCGGCTTCCTGTGTGGCGAAATAGGCGAAACCTGCCATCACCATGCTGATTAGTGCGACGGCGATAAAGGCGATGATCGGGAAAAGCTTCTTCAACGGATCGTGCGGTCCCTGAGCGATATCGGACCTTTATGGGCAAGTCGCCGTGCCAACACAATGCCAAGGCCAAGCCATCCTTACGGCTGGCATATCACGTGTCCGGCAACGGCGAGCTGGCTTGATCTCAGGCTGCGATCTTCAGCGCGCCCGGTCCTGGAATGGCGCCCGGCGGGCATTTGCCAAGAATGATCATCCCCAGCACCTCGTCCTGGGTGACATCGGTGGTGCGGGCGGTGCCAACGACCTGGCCGTTCTTCATGACGCAGACCCGGTCGGCAAGCTCGAACACATCGTGGATGTCGTGGCTGATCAGGAAGATGCCGATGCCATCGGACTTGAGCTGCTTGACCAGTTCGCCGACCTGCGCCGTTTCCTGCGGACCAAGCGCCGCCGTCGGCTCGTCCATGATCAGGATGCGGGCGTTGAACAGGATCGCACGCGCGATCGCCACCGATTGCCGCTGGCCACCCGACAGCTTGATCACCGGCTCCTTGAAGCGCTGGAAGCGGGGATTGAGCCGACCCATCACCTTGCGCGCCTCGGCCTCCATGGCAACGTCGTCGAGCGTGCCCCAGGCGGTCATCAACTCGCGGCCGAGGAACAGATTGGCGGCGGCGTCGACATTGTCGGCCAACGCCAGCGTCTGGTAGATCGTCTCGATGCCGTATTTCTTGGCGTCGCGTGGATTGGAGATCGATGCCTCCTCGCCGTTGACGAAGATCTGGCCCGAATCGCGCTTGTAGGCGCCGGACAGGATCTTGATCAATGTCGACTTGCCGGCGCCATTGTGGCCGAGCAGCGCCACGACCTCGCCGGGGAAAAGATCGATCGAGGCGTCGTCGACGGCGCGGATGCCGCCAAACGCGATCGAGATGTTCCTCATGTCGATCAGCGCGGTGGCTGCAGGAGCAGTCTTGTCATTCATGGCATGCCCTCCTAGACGCGCTTGCGATAGACGGTGTCGAGCCACACGGCGATGACCAGTACGGCCCCGACGACGATGCTCTGCAGCGGCGAGTCGACGCCGAGCAGCACCATGCCGGACTGCAGCGACTGCATCAGCAGCGCGCCCAGCATGGCGCCGATGATCGTTCCCGATCCGCCGGCAAGCGACGTGCCGCCGATCACGGCGGCTGCAATGACGAGCAGTTCGTCGAGCGTTCCAAGCACGTTGGTGGCCGAATTCTGCCGGGCCGAGGAGATCGCCGCGGCAATCGTGGCCAGCACGCCCATGATCATGAACACCTTCATGGTGATCCATCGCGTGTTGATGCCGGCGAGATTGGCCGCCTCGGGATTGCCGCCGATGGCGAACACATAGCGGCCGAAACGGGTGCGGTTGGTGATGAAGGTCATGACCAGCCCGACGGCGACAGCCATCAGCACCGGTATGGCGATACCGTGGGCGATGAACAGGCCGCCTTCGGGAACGGTGATGTTGTTGGCGGCCGCATATCTGTTCACGATGCCGATCGGCCAGGGGTAGGAGTTGGCGAGCCAGACCGCACCCATGATGGCGCCGCAGGTGACGACTCCAAGCAGCGCCTCGGCCCAGATCGGACGTAGCGGAAACCGGAAACGCTTGCGCTGCACCCGCCCGTTGAAAAGCCCAAACACCACGGCGAGGCAGGCGACGATCCCAACGACCCAGCTCCAGGTCGCGCCGATCGATCCCGCCGGCCCACCGCCCATCAGCTGAAAAGTGGCGTTAAGCGGCGCCACGGTCTGGCCTGAAGTGACCCACCAGGCGGCACCGCGCCAGACCAGCAGGCCGCCCAGCGTCACGATAAAGGCGGGCACTTCGAGATAGGCGATGACGAAGCCTTGAAAAGCGCCGATCAACAGGCCGAGCGCCAGGCCGATGACCAGTGCCAGGACCCAGATCCACGGGTTGCCGAGTTCGAGCCCGACAAAGCGCACCAGGAAATGCACCTGGGCAAATCCCATCACCATGCCGATCAGGCCCTCGGCGGAACCGACCGACAGGTCGATGTTGCGCATGACGATGACCAGCACCATGCCGCAGGCCATGATGGCAACCGCGGATGTCTGCACCGACAGGTTCCACAGATTGCGCGGCGTGAGAAAGGTGCGGCTGTCGAAATCGAGCGGATTGACGCCAAGGCGCAGGCTGGAAATGACATGCAGCCCAATCCAGATGACCAGCAGCGCGCCGATCATGCCGAGCATGCGGGTGTCGATCTCGGTCGCCTTCAGGAACCGGGCGACGGCGCCGAGTTCCGACGCGCGCGCCGTATCGGTCTGCGGGTTTGACGTCGTATCGGTCATGGTTTCCTCCCACCGGCTGGCCGTCTGACACGCATGCCGGAGCCCAGCCTAGAAGCTATCCGCATGATGCGGAAACACAATTCTTTGAGAAAACGCCGCGGCTTTTGGGCCGCGGCGTTCAGATATTGCAAAGTGGTACGGATCAGTTGCAGGCCGCCACGGTGCCGGCGGCGACACCCGCGCAGACTTCGTCCTTCTTGATCCAGCCGGCGTCGATGACGACGTTGAGATTGTCCTTGGTGATGGCAACCGGGGTCAGGAACAGCGACTTGACGGTGTTGCCGCCCGGCGTCGTGAAGTCCTTGGCGCCGGCGATGTCGCTCGTCTTCTTGCCGTCGGCCAGTTGCGAGGCGATCTCGGCGGCATTCTTGCCGAGCTCCCGCGCGTCCTTCCACACCGACACGGTTTGCGTGCCGAGGGCGATGCGGTTCAGCGCGGCGTGGTCGCCGTCCTGACCCGAGACCGGCACGGTGCCGGCCAAGCCTTGAGCCGTCAGCGCCGCGACGACGCCACCGGCAGTGCCGTCATTGGCCGCGACCACCGCGTCGACCTTGTTGTCGTTGGCGGTCAGGAACTGCTCCATGTTCTTCTGGGCGTTGGCGGGCAGCCAGCCATCCGTGTAGGCTTCGCCGACATTCTTGATCTTGCCGCTGTCGATGGCTTCCTTGAGCACTTCCATCGAGCCCGAGAACAGGAAGTCGGCATTGGGATCGGCACCGGAGCCCTTGATGAAGACGTAGTTGCCTTCCGGCTTGACCTTGAACACTTCGCGGGCCTGCATGCGGCCGACTTCCTTGTTGTCGAAGGTCAGATAGAAGACGTCCTTGTTCTCGATCAGCCGGTCATAGCCGACGACCGGAATGCCCTCGTCCAGCGCCTTCTGCACCGCCGGGCCGATGGCCGACGCATCCTGCGCCAGGATGATCAGTGAATTGGCGCCCTGCGAGATCAGGCTTTCGACATCGGTAAGCTGCTTGCCGGGATTGGACTGCGCATCGGCGGAGATGTACTTGTCGCCGGCGGCCTCGATCGCCGTCTTCATGGCGGCCTCGTCGGTCTTCCAGCGTTCTTCCTGGAAGTTGGACCACGAAACGCCGACAACCTTGTCCTTCGCCTGCGCGACAGACGCGAGCGTCAGCGACATGGCGGCACCCGCCAGGATGGCGGCCGTGAATCTTTTCATATTATCCTCCCTGCGCCGCGTATGGCGCGACCAAACTGACCCGAGGGCCGGCACAGAGGCTCTATTTTTTCGAGCCTCGAAAAAATACTGGGCCAACGCCCGAACGCTGTCAACATCGATTCTGATGGATTTTGATGTCATTTCGAGTTTTTTTCGAGTCTCGGAATAAATAAATGACACGGCCTGCAGCTTCTGCCAGTATTTACCGGCGTCACCGACAGCGTTCCAGGGGCAGGAGGAACCGCGGCGACCGGGAGGATATGAAAGAACATGTCGGTCGGAATCCGCCACGACGATCTGCGCCGCCGCAACCGCGCCATGGTGATCGCGGCAGTGCGCCGCGCCGGACAGCCGTCGCGAACCGAGATTGCCGCGACCACAAGCCTCAGCCATTCGACCATCTCGGCGATTTCATCCGACCTGATCGTCGAAGGCATCCTGACCGAAAGCAAGCCGAGCGAGGCCGGCTCGCTCAAACGCGGCCGGCCGCAGGTCGGCCTCAGTCTCAATCCGGAAGCGGCCGCGGTAATGACCGTGGTGCTGTCGCTGAACTTCCTCTCCGTCGCCGTCATCGACTATGCCGGCCAGGTAATATCCGAGGAGCAGCGCCGGCTGGACACGCTGACGATGTCGCGCGAGTCGCTGATCGGGGAATGCACGGCCATCGTGCGGCGCCGCCTGGCAGATCCCGACCTGGACGTGCGCAGCATCGCCCGCATCGCGCTGGCCATCCAGGGCATCACCGACACCCGTGCCCGCGCCATGCTGTGGTCGCCGATCACGCCGCACACCGACATCGCCTTCGCCGACATATTCGAAGACGAGTTCGGCATCCCTGCCATAATGGAGAACGACTGCAACATGATGGCGGTGGCGCTGCGCTGGCGCGACCCCGATCGTTACCGCGACGATTTCATCGCTATCCTTTTGTCGCATGGCATCGGCATGGGACTGGTGCTGAAGGGCGAATTGTTCACCGGCACCCATTCTTCGGGCGGCGAATTCGGCCACATGATCCATCGGCCGAACGGCGCGCTATGTCGCTGCGGACGGCGCGGCTGCGTCGAAGCCTATGCGGGCAATTACGCCATCTGGCGCAACGCCAGGCAGATGGGCGAGGATGCAGAACCCGTTGCCGATGTCAGCGACGCCGACATGCGCGCCCTGGCTGCCGCGGCCCGCGAAGGTGACGGACCCGAACGGGAAGCCTATCGCAAGGCCGGCGAAGCGCTCGGCTACGGCCTCGGCAGCCTGTTCGCGCTGATCGATCCGGCGCCGGTCGCCATGGTCGGTGTCAGCGCCGCCGCCTTCGACCTGATCGAGCCGGCATTGCGGCAAGCGATTGCCCAGACCGCCGGCGGCCAGCATTCCAAATCGATTTCTTTCGACACCGAGCCGAACGAACTGCCGCTGATCCGCGAAGGCTGCGCCATGCGGGCGCTGATCTTCGTCGATCAGGAGATTTTTGCGCCGGGCGTGCAGGCGAGATCCGGTTTCGGCGGCAAGAACGTGGCGTGAGTTCAAACGAGGGAGTTCAGTCCTCTCGGATGGCGTATCCGGCCCCACGGATCGTGCGGATGACATCAGGCATACGGCCATTGTTGACCGCCTTGCGCAGCCGGCCGACATGCACGTCGACCGTGCGCTCATCGATGTAGATCGTCTCGCCCCAGACATTGTCGAGCAGTTGGCTGCGCGAGAACACGCGGCCTGGATGGCGCATCATGAATTCGAGCAGGCGGAATTCCGTCGGCCCAAGCCGGATCTCGCTCTTCTTGCGATAGACACGGTGCGACTCGCGATCGAGCACGATATCGCCGACCTTGAGCACGCTGGACAGCACTTCCGGCTTGGCCCGGCGCAGCAGCGCCTTGACCCTGGCCATGAACTCCGGCGTCGAGAAGGGCTTGACCAGATAGTCGTCGGCGCCGGTCGACAGGCCGCGCACGCGGTCGCTTTCCTCGCCTCGCGCGGTCAGCATGATGATCGGCAGCCGCTCGGTCTCGGGACGCATTCGCAGGCGCCGGCAGAGTTCGATGCCCGAAACCGCAGGCACCATCCAGTCGAGCACCAGAAGATCGGGAACGTTCTCCTGCAGCCGGATTTCGGCCTCATCGCCGCGCGTCACCACCTCGACCTGGTAACCTTCGGATTCAAGATTGTAGCGGAGCAGCACGCCTAGCGGCTCCTCATCCTCCACCACCATGATGCGTGGTGCGATCATCGGCTGGTCACCCCTGTTATGCCGCTGGCGCGGACATTGCCGTCTCGTCCTGCTTCGGACGATTGGCTGGCAGCTGCGTGCCGGTCAAAACATAGTAGGCATTTTCGGCGATGTTGGTCACGTGGTCGCCGATCCGCTCGAGGTTCTTGGCGCAAAACAACAGGTGCGTGCACGCCGTGATGTTGCGGGGATCTTCCATCATGTAGGTCAGCAGCTCGCGGAACACCGAGGTGTATTTGACGTCGATGCGTTCATCATTGTTTCTGAGCGTGGCAAGCGCTGCCGCGTCAGCGGCGGCATACTCGTCGACGACCCCCTGCACCTGGATCAGCACCAGCTGCGCCATCGCGTCGATCGAATGCGAAAGATCGTGCGGCGTGACGCTCAGCCCGACAGTGCCGACGCGCTTGGCGATGTTCTTGGCAAGGTCGCCGATGCGCTCGAGGTCGCCGGCCATGCGGATCGAACCGACCACCGCACGCAGATCGTTGGCCATTGGCTGGCGCTTGGCGATCAGCGTGATGGCGCGATCGTCCAGCTCGCGCTGGCGGGCATCCATGATGGCATCGTCGGAAACCACGCGCTGCGCCAGCGCATTGTCCGAATTGAGCAAAGCCTTGGTCGAGCCACTGACCATCGAGCGGGCGAGATCGCCCATGTCGCGGATCAGCTGGCTGATCTGCTCCAGATCCTCATCGAAAGATGCAACGGTATGTTCACCCATGATCTTCGTCCCTCATATGCCTGAGCTCAGCCGAACCGGCCGGTGATGTAGTCCTGGGTGCGTTTGTCGTCGGGGGTGGTGAACATCTTGTCGGTGGCGCCCTCCTCGACCAGATAGCCTAGATGGAACATCGCGGTGCGCTGCGACACGCGCGCTGCCTGCTGCATCGAATGGGTGACGATGACGATCGTATAGTTCTGGCGCAGTTCGTCGATCAGTTCCTCGACGCGAGCAGTGGCGATCGGGTCGAGCGCCGAACACGGTTCGTCCATCAGGATCACCTCGGGTGACACGGCGATGGCGCGTGCAATGCACAGACGCTGCTGCTGGCCACCGGAAAGACCCGTGCCAGGTTCCTGCAAACGGTCCTTCACCTCGTTCCAGATTGCCGCCTTCTTCAGGCTCGACTCGACGATCTGATCCATGTCGGCCTTGCGCTTGGCCAATCCGTGGATGCGCGGGCCATAGGCGACGTTCTCGTAGATCGACTTGGGGAACGGATTGGGTTTCTGGAACACCATGCCGACGCGCGCCCTGAGTTCGACGACATCGATGTTCTTGTCGTAGATGTCTTCTTCGTCGAGCGTTATCTTGCCGGTTACCCGCGCGGAATCGATGGTGTCGTTCATGCGGTTGAGGCAGCGCAGGAAGGTCGACTTGCCGCAGCCGGAAGGGCCGATCAGCGCCGTCACCTGATTCAGGCGGACGTCGAGATTGACATCGAACAGCGCCTGCTTCTCGCCATAGAACACGCCGACCTTGTCGCCGCGCATTTTGATCACTTCGTTCGACTTGGCGTTCATCTTATCGCCCACTGCGTTTTCAAGGGACTGTTCGGTCATGATGTTCATACCAAAATGCCTTTTTTCTACCAGCGCCGCTCGAACCGACGCCGAAGCACGATCGCGGTGATGTTCATGGCCATGAGGAAGACGAGCAGGATGATGATCGCGCCCGACATGCGCTCGACGAAGGCGCGCTCGGCCTCGTTCGCCCACATATAGATCTGCACCGGCAGCGCGGTGGCCGGATCGAAAGGCGTCGTCGGTGGATCGGCGACGAAGGCGACCATGCCGATTAGCAGCAGGGGCGCGGTTTCACCGAGCGCACGCGCTAGACCGATGATGGTGCCGGTGAGGATGCCGGGTGCGGCAAGCGGCAGGATGTGCTGGAACACCATCTGCATCTTGGAGGCGCCAAGACCGAGAGCCGCCGAGCGGATCGACGGCGGCACCGCGGCAAGTGCAGCGCGCGTCGCGATGATGATCGTCGGCAGCGTCATCAGTGTCAGCACCAGGCCGCCGACGAAAGCGGCGGAGCGCGGCATGCCCAGGAAATTGATGAACACCGCGAGGCCGAGCAAGCCGAAGACGATTGACGGCACCGCTGCCAGATTGTTGATGTTGACCTCGATAAGGTCGGTGAAACGGTTCTTCTTGGCGAACTCCTCCAGATAGATGGAGGCGGCGACGCCGATCGGCAGCGCCAGGAGCAACACGATCACCATCATATAAAACGAGCCGATGATCGCCACGCCCATGCCCGAGGTTTCCGGGCGGCTGGAGGCGCCGTAGGTGAACAGGCCGCTGTTGAAGTGCTCGGCCATCGCGCCCTCGGCCTTGAGCTTGTTCATCCAGGTGATCTGCTGGTCCGAGACCTTGCGTCGCGCTTCCTCGACACTGAGGTCGATCTGGCCCTTGAAAGCCGAGTCGAGATTGGCGGCGGCGAGGATGTTGACGTTGCGTGTCGTGCCGATCACGGACGGATCGGCGGCAACGATGTCGCGCAACTGGACGCGGGCGCCTTCCGACAGGAAGCCCTTGAGCTTCTGGATCATCGGCTTGTCATCAGGAGAGATGCCGAGCTTGGCCACAAGCGCGTTTTCGGCGAGCCTGGGATAATTTGCCTTGATCAGAACGCTCGGATCGGTTGCACGCTTGCCGGAAGGATCGATCACCTTCTCGTCGAACGAGATCGGCAGTGATACCGTCGTCTGCCAGAAGGCGGTGTAGCCTTTCGAGACGATGGTGATCAGCATGATTGCCAGGAACGCCAGGCCTACGGAAATCGCCACGACGCCATAGATGCGGAAACGGCGTTCGGCGGCGTAACGGGCCTTCAGGCCGATGTCGCGGCGCGGATGGGCCGCCGCCCTGACCATCGTATCCATGGAAATGTCGGTCATTCGTACTGCTCCCGATATTTGCGCACGATGTAGAGCGCGACGATGTTCATCACCAACGTCAGCGCGAACAGCGTCAGGCCGAGTGCGAAGGCGACCAGCGTCTGCGGCGAATTGAACTCGAGGTCGCCGGTGAGCTGGTTGACGATCTTGACGGTGATGGTCGTCATCGCCTCGAACGGGTTGATGGTGAGGTTGGCGGCGACGCCCGCCGCCAGCACGACAATCATCGTTTCGCCGATGGCGCGCGAGGCGGTCAGCAGGATGGCGCCGACGATGCCGGGCAGTGCAGCCGGCAGGATCACCCGCTTGATCGTCTCGGAGCGGGTCGCGCCGAGGCCAAGCGACCCGTCGCGCATGGCGCGCGGCACCGCGGTTATGATGTCGTCCGAAAGAGAGGACACGACCGGGATCAGCATGACGCCCATGACCAGGCCGGCGGTGAAGATGCTCTGGCCCTGGATGAAGGGCGAACCGCCGGTCAGCGCCGCGGACAGGTCGCGCAGGAACGGCCCAAGCGTGACGACGGCGAAGATGCCGTAGACGATGGTCGGTATTCCGGCCAGCAGTTCAAGCGCCGGCTTGACCACCGAGCGCACCTTGGGCGTTGCATATTCGGCCATGTAGACAGCCGACATCAGCCCGACCGGCACCGCAACCAGCAGCGCGACGGCGGCGATGTAGAGCGTGCCCGCAAGAAGCGGGATCAGACCGAACTGGCCCTGGCTGCCGCCCGAACCGGCAGCGGCAAAACGCGGATCCCAGACGGTGCCGAAGAAGAAACTCATCGGCGAGACGCTTTCGAAAAAGGTGATCGTCTGGAACAGCATCGAAAGCACGATGCCGATGGTGGTCAGGATGGCGATGGTGGAGGCGGCAAGCAGCCCCCACAGCATCAGCCTCTCGACATTGTTGCGGGCCCTGGCGCGCGGCTCGATCTGCCTGAGCGCATAGAAGGCGCCGGCGATCGAGGAAACGAGAATGACAATGGCGCCGAACAGGCCGAGCCGGTCCTGGACCTTGTTCGCCTCGATGGCGATCGGGATCATGTAATCCTGCGTGTCGCTCGCCAGTGCCACACCCTTGGCGGCGAGCAGCGGCTGCAGCTCGGCAAAGCTGGCAGGCATTGCGGCCAGTGTGCCTGCATCAAGTTTGCGCAGGCCCCTGGCGAGGCTCTTTACGAGGCTGACATCCAGTGCCTCACTGGCAACCTTGCTGTCGACGGTGCGCTCGGGCAAGGCAGTGTGAATGTGTCGGTCCAGATAGACGGAAGACCCGACGGTCCAGACGGCAAGCAGCAAAAGAGCAGGCAGAACGGCGAGCAGGAAGGCCCACCAGCCATGATAGTGGGCGCGCGAATGCGGCTTGACCTTGCCATTGTCCTGGGCCGCGGCACGTTGCCGACCGATGAAAAAGGCAACCAGGCCGACGGCAACGACGATGGCCAGTACGAGCAAGGACGACATGGACCCACCCCAAGAGAAATTCTTACGCAGCCGCCATTGCGGCCTGCGATGAAACCGGGGCGCGGGATTTGGCCCGCACCCCGGTTCGGCAGCTGATTACATCGACTTTCCGGCGGCGAAAGCGTCACGCTGGGCCTGACGCTCGGCATCCGGAGCCGCAACGAGGCCGTATTCGGCGAGCGGGCTTTCCGGGCCAACCATCTGGTCGTCAAGGAAGAATTCGACATATTCCTTGAGGCCGGGAACGACGCCCAGATGCGCCTTCTTGACGTAGAAGAACAGCGGGCGCGAGACGGGATACTTGCCGCTGGCGATCGTCTCGGTCGAAGGCACGACGTCTTCCACGGTGGCGACCTTCAGCTTGTCGGCATTGTTCTCATAGAAGGCGAGGCCAAACACGCCGACGCCGGTCTTGTTGGAGTCGATGCGGGCGAGCGTCTCGGTATAGTCGCCATCGATGTCGACGGCCTTGCCGTCCTTGCGGATGGCGATGCAGGTTTTGCCGATTTCCTTGTCGTCGGCAATGCCGGCGGCCTTGAGAGCAGCCTTGTCACAGCCGGCATCGAGAAGCTTGGTCTCGAACACTTCGCGCGTGCCGTGCTTTTCGCCCGGAATATAGGCGGCGATGTCCCAGTCGGGCAGCTTCGGATTGACCTGGCTCCACTTGGTGTTCGGATTGTCGACGAGCTTGCCGTCGACGACCAGCTTGGCCGCCAGCGCCTTGTAGATGTCGGCGGGAACCAGCGCCCAATCCGGGCCCTTGATGTCGGTGGCGAAGACGATGCCGTCATAGCCGATCCGGACTTCCTGGACTTCCTTCACGCCGGCGTCGGCGCAGGACTTGAGTTCGTCCGCCTTGATCGGACGCGACGAGTTGGCGATGTCGATGGTATCTTCGCCGACGCCCTTGCAGAATTCCTTGATGCCCGCGCCGCTGCCGCCGGATTCGACGACCGGGGTCTTGAAGTTGGTGAATGTTTCGCCGAACTGCTCGGCGACGATCTTGGCATAAGGTAACACTGTCGATGATCCGGCGACCTGGATCTGGTCGCGCGCGGCGGCGAAGCCGGACGTCGCGGCGAGCGCAAGCGCAGCGGCCGACGCCGTATAGAGGAATTTCTTCATGTGGCCTGCTCCTGTTCGGAAGATGGTCTCTCGGCGCTCGTCAGTCGGCGCCCGCTGAGGCCAATAGCCTTCGATTATAACAGTCGCATGACAGTTTGATGTCACCCCGGTAACGCGTCATCGGGATGAGCAGAATGCCGCCTGGCCGGCACTCCCGACGCAGCCCCGCTTTGTCACCGGAATCAGGGACTTGCTCGATTCGGTCGAGGCTGGCCGGCGATTTGGGGATCAGCCGGCCTTTATGAAGAAAAGCCGGACGGGAGCGCGTTGCTCTCAGCCAGACGGTGTCGTGGCCGGGCCATCGCCGAAAACAGGTCCGTTGGGGTAGGTTGACGCTGTCTCATGCCGGCGGTCGCTGCTCCCGCCCGTAACTGGGAAGAGCGGAATTCGAATGTCGCCATTGTCTCGGCTGGATGCCGCCTTTCATATGGTGCGATCGCACCATAGTCTTGGCCGCTGACAGGGGCGCGAATCTTCGCCGTATTCCCGGTACTCGGGCAGAGCCGGCCTTAGCCGGCGTTGCGCTGCGCCTGCAGGCTGGCGCCGACCCAGCGCTCGACCTTCTCGAGCAACGCCCGGGGACTGATCGGCTTGGGCAGATAGTCGTCCATGCCTGCCTCCAGGCAGCGCTCGCGGTCGCCCTTCAGCGCATGCGCGGTGACGCCGACGATCGGCACATGCGTGCCGGTTTCTTCCTCCAGCCGGCGAATGGCGGCGGTTGCTTCGAGACCGTTCATCTCCGGCATGGAGACATCCATCAGGATCATGCACGGGTTGAGCCTGCCGAAGGCGTCGAGCGCCTTGCGGCCATTGCCGACGATCTCGAAACCATAACCGGTCTCGCCGAGGATCTGGGTGAACACCATCTGGTTCACCTCATTGTCCTCGGCCACCAGGATATCCAGCCTGTCGCCGCCAGCCGCCACCGGTGGCCGGGGGCGAATCGAAGGCGGCTGCAGCAGCGCCCGCTGTTCGGACGGTGCCGAGGGCTGCGACCGCATCACATAACCCGTAGCGACGTCGGCTGCGAGCGGCTGCGCGTCGCTGCCGCTCGTGTTGTGGCGATGCCGCTGGATGGTGGCGACCAGCGTTTCCAGCAGCACCGAGGAGCGCGCCGGCTTGATCAGCTGGGCATCGATGCCAAGATCGCGATAGCTGGTGTTGGCGAGCGACTGGTCGACCGAGGTCAGCATGATGATCGGCGTGCCGGCAAGGCCGGCGGTGCTGCGCACGATCCGCGCCATTTCGGCGCCGCTCATTCCAGGCATCTGGTAGTCGAGCACGACGCAATCGACCGGGACACCATAGGCAGCGGCGGCGATCAGTACCTTGAGGCCTTCGGCGCCGCTTTCGGCCGCGCAGGAATCGAACGTCCACGATGTCATCTGTTCGGTCAGGATGGCCCGATTGACGGCATTGTCGTCGACAATCAGCACACGCGCACCGGTCACGTCGATCGGCATGATGCGCTGTCCGTTCTGCTGTCCGGCCCTCGGCAGCGTCACCGAGAACCAGAAAGTCGAGCCCTTGCCTTCCGCACTTTCGACCCCGATGTCGCCGCCCATCAGCTCGACGAGCCGCGAGGTGATGGCAAGACCGAGGCCGGTTCCCTCGTGCCGCCTCGTCGAAGAGGTGTCGACCTGGCTGAATTTCTCGAACACCAGTTTCAGTTTTTCCTCGGGGATACCGATACCGGTATCGGTGACCGAGATCGTCAGCTTCGTTCCGGTCGGAACCCTCTCGCCGGTGACGTCGACCAGCACATGGCCTTCATCGGTGAACTTCACCGCGTTGCCGAGCAGGTTGGTGACGATCTGTCTGATACGGCCGACATCGCCGACGAACAGGCTCTCGAGCCGAGGTTCGACACGCACGATCAGCTCGAGGTCTTTTTCCTTGGCTCGTGTCGACACCAGTGTCGCCAC
This sequence comes from Mesorhizobium sp. WSM4822, assembly GCF_055811155.1. Classification (NCBI taxonomy): domain Bacteria; kingdom Pseudomonadati; phylum Pseudomonadota; class Alphaproteobacteria; order Hyphomicrobiales; family Phyllobacteriaceae; genus Mesorhizobium; species Mesorhizobium sp. WSM4822. Next base: position 48,309 of record NZ_JBVVQM010000003.1, read on the forward strand.
ATCCTCGATCGCCTCGGCCAGATTGAAGGGCGCCGGATCGAGCACCAGCTGACCGGCATCGATCTTGGAGAAGTCCAGGATGTCGTTGATGATGGTGAGCAGCGCATTGCCCGATTTCACGATGATGTCGGTAAACGTCTTCTGCTTCGGGTCGAGGTCCGATTTGGCCAGCAGCTCGGCCATGCCGAGCACGCCGTTCATCGGCGTGCGGATCTCATGGCTCATATTGGCGAGGAATTCCGACTTGGCGCGGTCGGCGAGCACGGCGCGCTGACGCGCTTCGCGCAGTTCCGCCTCTCGCATCTTCAGCTCGGTGATGTCGGTGGTCGAGCCGATCAGATAGAGCGAGCCGTCGGAGGCGATCATCGCGCCCTTGCGGGCGAATTGATGCCTGACGCTGCCGTCGGCCAACGTCACCGTCTCTTCGACCTCCTGGGTTTCGCCGGTGCGCAGCACGGCGAGGTCGCCATTGACGAAAGCCTCGCCATCCGGCCCGAAAATCTCGATGTCGGTCTTGCCGATAGCCTCTTCCTTGCTGAAGCCCGTGAGATCGGACCAGCCCTTGTTGACATAGAACTGCCGGAGATCGGAGCGCTTGGCGTAGATCGATACCGGCACGTTGTCGATCAGGCTGCGGAACACCTCGTTCTCGCGCATGCTCTCTTCCAGCGCACGCTCGCGCGCCTTGACGTCGGTGATGTCGGTGCTCGAACCGACCAGATGCACCGACCCGTCCAGCGTCACCAGGCGGCTCTTGCGCGTCATCAACTGCCGAACCGTGCCGTCGCGATGGGTGACGGGTTCCTCGACCTCCCTGACGGCGCCCGTCACGGCGACTTGCGTGTCGTCATGGCTGTAGCCATCGGCGTCCTGCGCACCGAACAACTGCCGGTCGGTGCGGCCGATGACATCCTCCTTGGCCAAGCCGGTGATCGCGCACCAGGCCTTGTTGACGAATTCTATGCTCAGGTCCTGCGCCTTGATGAAGGCGGCCACCGGCAACTCGTCCATCACGTGCCGGAACAGGTCGATCTGGCGCATCGAATCGCGCAATGCCGCCTCGCGGCTCTTGATCTCGGAGATGTCGACGCGAACACCGATGAAGGTGCCATCATCGGTCCGCATGTCGTAGACCTGGTACCAGCGGCCGTCGGGGTTATGACGCTCGTAGCAGGAATTGGGCAAGCGGTAGCGGGCGAGGATCGCATCCAGCCAGCGGTCATGGTCGCTGTCGTAGAGCTGGTCGACTTGTGGATCGCCGCTGTCGCGGAAATAGCCGTTCGCATGGCCCAGAACGAGTGCCTCGCGGAATGTGCAGCCGGGCTGCCATGCCGGCTTCAAGGCCGGCAGCGTATCCTGGATCTTGCGGTTGGCGAAAACGAACCTGTCGTCGCGATCGTAGATGATCACGGCGGCCGGCAAGGATTCCAGCACGTTGGCGAGATGCTTGCGCGCATCCTGCGCCTCCGTCTCGCGTCGCTTCATGTCGGAAATGTCGAACAGGAAGCCGGCAACGTAGTTGCGGCCGCTGGCCATGCCGACGCGGCTCTTCCTGACGACGCGTGATCGGCTGGCGCCATCGGCCTCGAAGTTTTCTTCCACTTCGTAAGCGCGTCCGGTTGCAAGCACCTCCCGTTCGCTCTGCTCGAAGAGCGCGACAGCGTTCGTCGGGAGGAAATCGCCGCCGGGCTTGCCGAGCATGGCTTGCGGCGTCTGGCCAAACAGGGCCGCGAACGCCTCGTTGACGAAGACAAAACGCAGATGGTCGTCCTTGACGAAGATCGGATCCTTGACGGCGTTGATCACCGCTTCCGCCAGCCGCGCTTTCTCCAGCGCGTCGGCGAGTTCGGCCTCCCGGTCCTTCATGTCGGTGACGTCGACATAGGAGATCAGCCGCTTGCCGCCGGCCAGCGGCGCCATCGACGATATCAGCGTGCGGCCGTCATTGCGCGGGAACTGCCGCGCCGCGGCGATCCCGGCCCTGATTTCCGCCTCGCGCTCGGCGATATGCCGCTGCCATGATGCATCGTCGGCACCAAACGGATCGATGTCGCGGCTGGCGTCCATCAGATCGCGGAAGCTGCAGCCGATCTCGGCGCGCCGGGCGTCGATCTGCCAGAAATCATAGAAAGCACGGTTGATGATCTCGGTGCGCATATCGGCGTCGAGGACGAGGACACCGATCGGCATCTGGTCGACCATGGTGCGGAGACTGGCGAAGGTCTCGGCGATCTTGGCGTTCGCGCTTTTGATCTCCGCATCGCGTTGCTTGATCTCGGTGACCTCATAATAGGTCAACAGCCGCTTGCCGCCTGACAGCGCCGTCACCGAGAACATCATCGTCCTGCCGTTGGCATGGACAAATTCGCGCGGCGCGACGGATCCGGCGCGAATCTCCTCGAGACGAGTGGCAAGGTAGCGCTGCCATTGCCGTTCGTCGATGTCGCCATAGATGCCGCTGCGGCGGTTGAGCTCCATCAACAGGCTGAACGGAGCGCCGACGCCGACAGCGCCGTCCGGAATCCTCGAGAGGTCGCGATAGGCCTTGTTGACGATCAGCGTGTCGAGCCTGGCGTCGAGGAGCACGACGCCCATGTGCATGGCGTCCATCGTCCGCTCGAGGTCGGCCAGATGCTGGTCGGGCTCGCCGTCGGCCGATGGTTCCGGCCCCGGACCCTTGAAGGCGCCGGCCAATGCCGTGACGTTGCGGCCGATTCCGCGATAGCCGGCAAATCTTCCTTCGTCGTCGAACTTCGGAAAGCCTGATGTCAAGACCCAGCGACAGTCGGCGCTGCCACCCTTGAGTTCGTAGACGAAGTCGCGAAAAGGCCGGTGCGCCTGCAGATCCTCCAAATGCGCGGCGCCACTACGATCGCCGTTCAGGACCTGATTGAGGAAGTCGAAGCGGAACCGGCCAAGCACGTTTGCCGGATCGATGCCGGTGGCTGCCTGGTAATTTTGCGAGAGCCAGGAGAAGCGCAGTTCGGCGTCGGTCTCCCAGACCCAGTCGGAACCGGCTTCGACGAGTTGGCGAAGCGCATCGTTCGAATCCATGCAAGAGGCGGACGATGATGCATCGTCGCCATGCGCTGTGGATCTGCGAGGCGCGCGCTTGCCGCGCGCGCTGATTGTTTCGTTCGCTTCCGCCATGCCGTCCCCACCCCGAAAACCAAGGCCGAACCCTCCTCCGCGGTTCGTCGGCAAAATGTGCCCGAGAAGCATTAAGGATCCGCTAACCTTAACGGTCAGTTAGCTTCATTCCGCCCGGTTGTCGGCGGGGTCGAACCCGCTATATAAGCAACGGCAGGGGTATTGCTGATGCTTGGACGGATTGTGCCTTTTTTCATGGGGCTGGCGCTGCTTTTCGGCGGCGGTTGCTCGCGCAGTTATGACGGCACGGTCGTCATCCCGAGACCGCTCGATGTCCGGCGCATCTGGGATCGGCCGCCACCGAATGTCGACTACGGCCAATCCGAGGTCGAAAACGGCGCTTTTCCGGTGGCGCCGCAGCCGCCCCGGCGTTTTTCCGAGCGCAAGGTCAGCCATGCCGCACCGAAACGGCACCAGACGAGGTTGCCTGCGTCGGCGTCCCTATCGGCGCCGGCGAAGTCGCTGACCTGCAGGAACATCAGCGAGCCTGGCAAGAGAGCTCGCATGGTCTGCGATTAGATTGGAGCTTGGTCCTAAAAGCGGGATTCGGTCAAACAAACACGATCCGCGGATAGCTCGGCGAACGGGCTTTCACAGGGAAGCAGCGCCTTTTTTCGGCTCCTTCGCTCCGAGCTTGTCGAGTGCAAGACGAACCTGACGCAGATCTTCCTGCCAACCGTCATCGTCGTCCATTGGACCCTCCGAGGCAGCCCGCTGCAACCCACGCGCCTCGGATTCGATCTCGCGCAGTTCGGCGATTTTCTGTTCGGTGGTCAGCGAGTCGTCTTCGACGATCTCCAGCACCCGCATTTCCCTGAACGTAGCCATGGCGTTCCTCCCGGCTGATGTCGATCACAACGCCGTGAGCGCCCCTCTGTTCCAGACGGATCGCGCAGCCGCATAGCAGCAGGCACGCCGCCGCCGGTGATCGCAAATCGGGGAAGACCGGCGATCATTCGGCCGGGAAAAATGCCGGGCCGACCAAGCGCACCGGCCGCTCGCCGGCCTCGATCGAAAGGTGCTGGGCGGCACCTGGGGCTTCGGCATCGATCCCGGGGACGGCCGCAACCGTGCCGAGATCCGGCTTCGCCGTCGGCAACGGAATAATGGCGTTGCGCATGTTGGCGGGCGTCACGGTCCTGGCTCGCAGTTCGGTGACCCGCTGGTAGTAGCGCTTGACGTCGCATGCCTTGAAATTCGCATCATCGCGATATCTGAAGGCTGCCGGCAGCTCGGTATAGGGTTTGCGCGTGTCGAGCGCGGTCATCTGGTCGGTTTCGAGGCTGGCGTCGTTCAACGTGTAGAGGTCGACGCCGGGGTCATCGCAGATGTAACGGCATTGATCGACCGTCTCCTTCAGATCGCCGCTGGCGGCGAATTGCGACTTTGGCGCCGGGAAGAAATATCCGTCCGACAGACGCACGCAAAACAGCATCGCATTGCCGGCGAACGTGGTGTTCGCCGATTGGGTGCTGGGCGCGGCGCGCACAGGCCGTTGCTTTGCCGAAGGCGCACAGCCAAGCGCGACGAGGCGCGCCTGCAGGCCCGCTGTGTCGCGGCCCGAATTCCCAGCGGCAGCAATCCGGCGCTGCACATCCGAGCGGCTCCTGGCGAGATCGGCGCAAGCGTTGAAGAGACCACCAAGCGAACTCTTCGCCGTGCACTGGCGCTGTCTCTCGATAGTCTGGATGGCTGCAAGTTGCCGGCGCAACTGGGCAAGCTCCGGGCTCGCCCCGCCGCTGCGGCCAGCCGAAAGCAACTGGCTTCTGATCGCGCCGCAGCTGTCCGCGTAGGACGAAAGCGTACCGAACAAAACTGCCGCCAGCGAAATAAATGCGATCACCATGGAAGGCCAGAAACGGATCATCGGGACAACTGGTCCTTTTTGCGGAGAACCTGGAATTTAGAGTCCATGACTTCAGCAAGCTTCGGTTACATGAGTAGTTCCTAATAATCTAACGAATTTCGACATGAATGACCTATTGTCTATTGTACTACGTCACCTCATGTAAATTCGATATTACATTTTTATTTCAAGATTGAGACGAACCTCGAAAGAAAGCGCAAGCCTGACCATCGCCGAGGACCTGCAGCGCAACGGACCAAGATCAATGCGCCATTATCGCCAGGGGTTCGAAACCTTTGTCGGGCCTTCCGCGTTGAAGGACCAAAGGGAGAACGCAGATGTCGATCCACTTCACCGTCTCCGACCTGACAAGAAACCTGTTTCACTCGCTGGGGCTGGACCAGCGCGCGCCAAGGCCACTCAATCCCGAGCAAAGCCTGTTGCTGGAATGCTATCTGGCCGGCCAGGTTCCTGAATCAGCCTGGAGCGACTACGTCTTCGAGACGCCCGATCTTGCCCGGCATGCCGAGGCCAGGCGCAGTCACCACTGACCCGACAACGAGGCTTACTTGGGAGAGGCGAATTGCAACGTAAACACGTTGCCAGCGATCCCTTGCGCCAGCTTCGCCGAGAAAGTCAGGGGCAGGCAATCCTGCAGGGCCGCTGTCGCGGCATCGACAAACGTTTTCTTCGATTTGGCATCACCATCCACTTTAATGGCCGTCGGCCTCGGCGGGCCGATCAGCGTGCCGTCCCGCTTGAAGCTGAAGCTCAAGGTGACGCTGGCGGTCCCGGCGTCCGCCGGCGGTGTCCAGCATGCCTGGATCGCTGCCCCGACATCGTCCATAGTGTTGAGTTCGGCTGCACTCGAAGCATCGACAGCGGCCGCCAGCATCACGCCCGCAACCGCAATCCGTCTCGCAACGCTTTTCATCGCCAGCCCTCGTCTCATGCCTGACCGACAATCCATGCCGGACTGCCGAAATGGATGGTAGGGCCAAGGCCGGCAATGACAATATCTCTCGACAAAAGTTGACGCCAAAAAAGCGACACTGGACGAGGCCTGCGTGCCAGATCGCACTTGGCGATGGCGTGCGAACAGCAAAAAGGCCGGCATTGCGCCGACCTTTCCTATCGCTACGACGTTCTGCGCCAGTACATCCGTGGTCGCGGGCCGAAAGCGAATTGCCTGCAGTAGACAGGGCTTTGGTTAACGAATCCTTAACCTCAGGCTTTGGCCTGCGACTTCACATGGGCGATGTAGCCGCGCACATCGCTGGCCGGCTCGCTATAGGCCTTGCCGAGCGTCTTCTCGATCGCCGCCACATAGTCCTTCGCCCACTTGGGCAAAGCATAGTCGACGACGGCCAGGAATTCGAGCGTCGCCGCCAGGCGGATATCGGCGATGGACGGGTTCTTGCCGCCGATGAACGGCTTGCCGTCCCTGAAGAAGCTGTGAAACACTTCGAGCGGCTCGGCGATCGCCGCCATCGCCGCCTTCTGGGCCTCCGACTTCCTGTCGGGGTGCGCGTCGCTGTGGCCGACCTCGCCGGCATATTGTGGGAAGCCGAGCGCCGGATAGGTGGCGCGTGCCACATAGGGGTAGAGCGTGCCGATCAGGTAGAACATGGCACTGTCGACCATCGCCCGCTTGGCCGGCGCCTTCGGATAGAATTTCTCCAGCCCGTGCTTGTTGGCGAGATACTGCATGATGGCGCAGCTTTCCCACAACACGCCTCTAGGGAGGCCCTTGTCCTCGATCATCGGTGTCAAATGGGCGGGATTTCGCGCCATGAACTCCGGCGAACGGGTGTGGCCCCAGGCATCGGTCTCGGCATGGTCGAAACCGGCCGCGCGCGCAAACACCCGCACGGTCATGTTGTTGACGCTGGGCTTCAGCATGCTGAGCTTCAACGCCGGCTTCTTGGCCGGCTTGGCCTTGGGCGCGGCTTTTGCCGTCGCCTTCACCGCAGGCTTGGCGGCCGCCTTGGCTTTTGGCTTTGCCGCAGCTTTCGCCGCGGATTTCCCGGCAGTCTTCGTCGCTGTCTTGGCCATCTTGTTCCTCCCTCTGGTCTGTTCAGTATGGGTTCTTCGGCGCCCGATCGTCCGACAAGGTGGCGCGGGAACGCTCGACGAGCGCCTGGATCGCATCGGCGAGATGCACTTCGGCGATGTTGTAGTCGCCGCGCGCGACCCGCAGCCTGTGCGCTTCCATCAGCACATCGGCGTGGGTGAAGCCCGCTGGCGGTTCGAAGCGGTAGGACGCCAGTTCGATCAGCAGGCCGAGCGGATCCTCGAAATAGATCGAATCCATGAAACCGCGATCCTTGACGCCGCTGTGCTTGATGCCGCGCTCGTCAAGCCGGGAGACCGCCTGCAGGAAGGTGACGCGCGACACCGAAAAGGCGATGTGGTGGACACAGCCCGGATCGGTCGGCGTGCGCCGTTTCTCCGGTGTGCGGCTCTCGTCGGTGAAGATGGTGATCAGCCGGCCGTCGCCGGGATCGAAATAGAGATGGCTTTCCCTCGGCTTGTCGAGGTTGGGCTGTTCGAAGATGAACGGCATGCCGAGCACGCCTTCCCAGAAATCGATAGAGGTCTGGCGCCCGGCGCCGACCAGCGTGATGTGATGAACGCCCTGCGGCTGCAGCTTCTGCATTGGCATTCCTCCCCCACGGCATCAACTGGTCGGCGAATCTGCCCGGCATCCGGCGTTCTGTGCGCCGCTGGAACCGTGCTTCAGGATCCGTGACGTGATGCTAATGCAAACAGCCCCGCGGCGCCAGAAGCGACGAACGCAGCGACGCAACGGATAAGCCGAATGATCGAGAGTGCGCCGTCCGCATTTCCGATGCCGGACATCGGAAGGGCGTACACGCTACGCTTTTGGAGGCTGAGGGTCGACGATCCGGCCGACGGCCGACCGAATTGAGGTACCGACTTACGAGCCGCTGCTGTTGACCGTAGTGCCGACGTTCGTGAAGATCCCGTTGAGCGAATTGCCCAGCGCCCCGGCGCCGGTGATGATCGCCAGCGCGATAAGAGCCGCGATCAAGCCATACTCGATCGCGGTCGCGCCCGACTCGTCCCAAGCGAAACGACAGGCTATTTTCTTCATGTCGACCTCCTACAGCTACTAAAGCGACAACTAATATATCGCCGTGAGTTGCGGGGGCGTTAAGGTTCTCGGTTTCGGGTCCGTTAACATTTGCCAGACGAATGAAATGAAGGCCAGTATCGAGGGTCGTCGACTTCAGAAACGAAATCGGCGGCATCCTGCAAATTTGTCGAAAAACTTGGTACGCCCAAGGGGAATCGAACCCCTGTTCCCGCCGTGAGAGGGCGGTGTCCTGACCGCTAGACGATGGGCGCGTTCAAGAACCGGCGATATAGGCTGAGCGCTGGGAAAAAGCAACTGGGCTTAGGCCGCTTTCCCTTGCCGAGGAAAAGCCGGCCGTCAGCCTATCGTTTTGGTTCGATCAGATCCCAGAGATTCCCATGCAGATCGGCGAAAACCGCCACCGTGCCATAGGGCTCGAAGCGCGGTGCTTCGCGGAATTCGACGCCGTTCTCCAGCATCGCCGCATGGTCGCGGGCAAAGTCGTCGGTTTCCAGGAACAGGAAGACACGCCCGCCGGTCTGGTTGCCGATGCTCTGCCTTTGCGCCTCGTCGGACGCTTCGGCCAGAAGCAGCCTGGCGCCCTGCCCGTTGGCCGGCGCGACCGTGATCCAGCGCTTGCCGCCGCCGAGATCGACATCTTCGACGAGCAGGAAGCCCAGCCGCTCGACATACCAGGCAATCGCCTCGTCATAATTGGCAACGACCAGGGCGACCGTGGCGATGCGGCGATGCTCGGCGAACCCGCTCATGCCTGAGGCTTGCTCATTGGCCTGCTGCCGTTCATCGTTGCGGCTCGGTCACGGTCACTTGTTGCGGATCGCAAAGCGGCCGATCAGGCGTCGCTCGGTGATGTCGTAGACGAAGATCGTGCGGCTGCCATCGGCAAGCTCGGCGTCGATCGAGACACGATTGCCGGACAGCGACTGGCTGACCACCGTGGCGCCGACCGGCAGCACGATGTCGCCGTTGACCGGTTCGCCGGCGGGTGTCTGGATATCGCCGGCCAGCGGCGGGTTCGCCGGCGGTGCATTGCGCGCTTTGTAGACAAGGGCGCCGATCACCACCATAAGGGCGAGGAACAGCAGGCCGAGATTGATCCCGACGAAGCGGACGAGTTTCCTGCGCACCTTTTCGACCTCGGGGTCGAGCGGCTTATCCTGGTCTTCTTCGGCGATCGGGCTGGCCATGGCAAAACAGTTCCGGAACGGTTTTTCAATGAGCGCTCATAGCGAAGAGGCCCCTGAATTGATAGAGGCGGAACCGACAGTGCTGGTGGCGGGCGCGGATGCGGCCGGCCTGCGCCTCGACCAGTGGCTGGCCGCAAGCCTTGGCCCGGACATGTCACGCAGCCGCGTGCAGATGCTGATCAGGCAGGGCGCGGTCTCGGTCGACGGCAAGCCCGTCGACGAGACCAAGCGCAAGATGGCGCCGGGCGAGAGCGTGTCGGTTACCATGCCGGAGCCGGAGCCGGCGGAGCCGCAGGGCGAGAACATCGCACTCGATGTACTCTATGAGGACGACGAACTGATCGCCATCAACAAGCCGGCCGGGCTTGTCGTGCACCCCGGAGCGGGCAACTGGACCGGCACACTGGTCAATGCGCTGATCCATCATTGCGGCGACAGCCTTTCAGGAATCGGGGGTGTGCGCCGGCCGGGCATCGTCCACCGCCTCGACAAGGAGACCAGCGGCGTCATGGTCGTCGCCAAGACCGACCGCGCCCACAAGTCACTGTCCGAGGCTTTCGCCGATCACGGCCTGACCGGCGACTTGGAGCGCGCCTATCTGGCGCTGGTCTGGGGCATACCGCAGAGGCCGACCGGAAGGGTCGACGCGCCGCTCGGCCGCGCCGCCGACCGCGTGCGCCGTGCCGTGGTGCCGGAAGGACGCGACGACGCCCGCCATGCGGTCACCCACTTTGCCGTGCAGGAGCGCTTCGGCGTCGATCAGCAGGAATTCGCCACCGCCAGCCTGGTCGAATGCCGGCTGGAGACCGGCCGCACCCACCAGATCCGTGTCCACATGGCGCATATCGGCCATCCGGTGGTCGGCGACCCCGATTATGGGCAGGCCTTCCGCACCAAGGCCAACCGGCTGCCCGAACCGCTGAAAAGCCAGGTCAAGGCATTTCCCCGGCAGGCTTTGCATGCCTGGCTCCTTGCATTTCGGCACCCCACTACCCATCTAACGATGAGGTTCGAAGCGCCTATACCGGGGGACATGGAGGAACTCGTAGGCGGTTTCCGCAAGCTCTGAACCTGCCATAGAAAAACCTGAGCGGCATTGTTCACTTCACCGTGACACACTGTTTCGTGTTGAACAAATGCCTGTCTTTTCTGGTTTTGTTCCTGTATAAGATCTGATGTCGCGGGCGAGCCTTTTGGTGCTCGCGTCACATGCCCGCCGCGTTTCGGGGGCATCACTCCAATAGAGAGGGGGCGCTATCATGGCCCAGTCACTACCCAGTATCGTTTCCGGCGAAGGCGGCCTCAGCCGCTACCTGGAAGAAATCCGCCGCTTTCCCATGCTGCAGCCGCAGGAAGAGTACATGCTCGCCAAGCGTTACGCCGAGCATGAAGACACCTCCGCTGCGCACAAGCTCGTCACCAGCCACCTCAGGCTCGTCGCCAAGATCGCCATGGGCTATCGCGGCTATGGCCTGCCGATCGGCGAAGTGATCTCGGAAGGCAATGTCGGCCTGATGCAGGCCGTCAAGAAATTCGAACCCGAGCGCGGCTTCCGCCTCGCGACCTATGCCATGTGGTGGATCAAGGCCTCGATCCAGGAGTACATCCTGCGCTCGTGGAGCCTGGTCAAGATGGGCACGACCGCCAACCAGAAGCGCCTGTTCTTCAACCTGCGCAAGGTGAAGGGCAAGATCCAGGCGCTCGACGACGGCGACTTGAAGCCCGACCAGATCACCGAGATCGCCACAAGGCTGAACGTTTCCGAAGCCGAAGTGGTGTCGATGAACCGCCGCCTGTCCGGCGACGCCTCGCTCAACGCCCCGATCCGGGCCAGCGAAGGCGAATCTGGCGAATGGCAGGACTGGCTGGTCGACGACCACGAAAGCCAGGAAGAGATGCTGATCGAGCAGGACGAGCTGGAAAACCGGCGCGGCATGCTGTCGGGCGCTCTTGCCGTGCTCAACGAGCGCGAGCGGCGCATCTTCGAGGCCCGTCGCCTCGCCGAAGAGCCGCTGACGCTGGAAGAGCTGTCGTCCGAGTTCGACATCAGCCGCGAGCGCGTGCGCCAGATCGAGGTGCGCGCCTTCGAGAAGGTGCAGGACGCGGTCAAGGCCGCCGCCAAGCGCCAGACCCAGGCGCTGCGCACGATTGAGGCGCAGCCGGCGGCGTAAGGTTAGCTAAGGCAACAAAAAAAAATCAAGGCGGCGCCAGGAATCCTGGCGCCGCCGTTTTTGTGGGTGATTGGGAGTTGGCGAACGGGGGCGACAGCCAATCTCCCCCGCAAGGGTCGAGATTGGCAGCTTCACCAACGGCCCCTCAAAGCCCGTCCAGCGGAAACTTCAGGTACCGCCGGCCATTGGCTTCGGGTTCGGGCAGCCTCCCGCCATTCATGTTGACCTGCAGCGCATGCAGGATCAGCCGCGGCATCGGCAGCGTCCTGTCGCGCGCCTCGCGCAGGGCGACGAACTCGGCCTCGCTGCAGGCGGCGGCAAGATGGATGTTGGTAGCCTTCTGTATGGCGACCGTGCTTTCCCACAAAGGTTCGCGGCCGCCGGCCTGATAGTCATGGCCGACGAACACCCGCGTCTCGTCCGGCAACGCCAATATGTCCTGGATCGAGCGCCAGAGCCGCGCGGCACTGCCGCCGGGAAAGTCCGTCCTCGCCGTGCCGCTGTCGGGCATGAACAGCGTGTCGTGGATGAAGGCGGCATCGCCGATCACATAGGTGATGGAGGCCAGCGTGTGTCCGGGCGAGAACAGCACCTTGACCGGAAGGGTACCCACTTGGAAGGTTTCGCCTTCTCTAAACAGCCTGTCCCACTGCGAACCGTCAGCGGGAAAATCCGGCCAGTTGTAGATCGCTTTCCACAGTTTCTGGACCTCGATGACCCTGTCGCCGATCGCCGTCGGCGCGCCGGTCTTCTCTCTCAAGTAATGCGCCGCCGAGAAATGGTCGGCATGCGGATGGGTGTCGAGGATCCATTCGACGCTCAGTCCCTGCTCGCTGACGAAGTCGAGCATGACATCGGCATTCGTCGTTGCCGTAGCACCGGATTTCTCGTCGAAATCGAGGATCGGATCGATGATGGCGCATCGCTTCGTCGCCTGGTCGGCGACGACATACTGGATGGCGCCGGTCGGCTTGTCATAGAAGCCGCTGACCTGCGGCCTGGCCAAAGCTACGTCCAATTCCGGCTTCCCCAACTCTCGTCGCCAGGAATGATTTTCTCTGACGGCATCCGAAAGGAGCATGGTTGTCCGCTCGGGTGAGCCAGTCAAGTATCCTTTCGCTCGCGGCGACAGGAAAGCCAAAAACTGTTCCGAGCGGTCAGGCCGACGGCTGCTTGGTCTTCCGCAGATACGGCAGGATGGTCTCATAAGCGCCGAAGCGCTTGATTGCATCCTCGTTGGAAACGGCCGCGGTGATGATCACGTCCTCGCCCTGCTTCCAGTTCGCCGGCGTCGCCACTTGATGCTTGGCGGTGAGCTGCATGGAATCGACCGCGCGCAGGATCTCATCGAAATTGCGCCCCGTGGTCATCGGGTAGGTCAGCACCAGTTTGATCTTCTTGTCCGGTCCGATGACGTAGACCGAGCGCACTGTGGCGTTGTCGGCGGGCGTGCGGCCCTCCGACGTCTCGCCGGCACCGCCCGGCAGCATGTCGTAGAGCTTGGCGACCTTGAGGTCCTTGTCGCCGATCAGCGGATAGTTCACCGAATGACCGGTCGCCGTCTTGATGTCGTCCTGCCACTTGCCGTGACTTTCGACCGGATCGACCGAAATGCCGATGATCTTGACGTTGCGCTTCTTGAACTCGCCTTCGAGCCCCGCCATCGTGCCAAGCTCGGTCGTGCAGACCGGCGTGAAATTCTTCGGGTGACTGAACAGGATCGCCCAACCGTCGCCGATCCAGTCATGGAATTTGATCGTCCCTTGCGTGGTCTCGGCGGTAAAATCCGGCGCAATGTCGTTGATACGAAGGCTCATGGTACATCTCCCCTGTAAACGGAACCGTCGGCAGCGAGGAACGGCACGCGGCAACCCACGCCACCATCAAGCTGTCCCGCCCGGCATCGTTGCATCTTAGCGCAAAAATCGTGGCTGCAAGATAATATGAAACTCTTGTCGGCGGCAGGCGAGCATTTTTATGCTGCTGAATGCGCGGCGCGCGGATGAGAGCCTGGGGCTGGACAGGAAAGGTTCTGTCTCAGCTCTTGTTGACCGCCAGCGTCACAGTCAGGTCTTCCATGCGCTGTGCCAGCGCGCCGAGCGCATTGGTGAGCACGCTATCGCTCTTGTCGGCCTTGGTCAGAGCCTCGTCGCGGGTCTTGCGCAAGGTCAGCACTTCGCTTTCCATGCCCTTGACGCGTTTCTGCAACTCCGAGAGTTCATCCATCACCATGATGCCGGCCATAACGGTCAGCCGCTGATCGCCGATCTCGCCGAACGAGTCCTTCAGGTGTGAAACATAGCGGTCGAAGCGTTCGGCAAGGTCGATCAGATGCTCTTCCTGGCCCTCGTCGCAGGCCATGCGATACTGCTTGCCGTCGATTGAAACCGTGACCTGTGCCATCGGGCCAGCTCCTATCTGTCCAACACGGCGCGGATGGTTTCCATGGCAGTCACCAAACGTCGCGAGACTTCCTTGTTGGCATCTTCCAGCCGTTCGGCGCGCGCTTCGGAATTATCGAGTTCCTGCGCCAGCCGCGAGCGATCGGCATTCATCCGCTGCACCTCGGCCTCGGCTTCGGAGTAGTCGCGTTCATGCTCGAGCTTGGCCGCGACGGCGTTTTCCAGCCCCTCGATGGCCTTGCCCAGCCTCGCGATGACTTCCTTGAGTGTGGCTTCCCCGGTCATGGCCTTCGTCCTGTGCCCTGCCCATCACCGAATCGTTCACGTTCAGAACGCGTTATCCCTGAAACATTAGGCACCGGGTGAAGGCAACGTCAACAAAGCTCTCGCGACTGTCCCCCGCTAACGCTAATGTAGGTCCGCCGCCGGCATCACAAGACCGGCAAATGTGCACCCGATTTGTTGACTAAAAGCCCGCGCCTGCTATGTGTCGCGCACCCTTTTCAAGGGCTCTCCCAAGCCCCCAAACCCCCACTTCTGGAGGAACCATGACGTCGCGTGAACAACATGACCGGATGGCCAATGCGATCCGCTTTCTCTCCATGGACGCCGTCGAGAAGGCAAATTCCGGCCATCCAGGCCTGCCAATGGGCTGCGCCGATATCGCCACGGTGCTGTTCACGCGCTTCCTGAAATATGATCCCAAGGCCCCGCACTGGGCCGACCGCGACCGTTTCATCCTGTCGGCCGGCCATGGCTCGATGCTGCTCTATTCGCTGCTGCATCTGACCGGCTACGAAGACATGACCCTCGACCAGATCAAGCACTTCCGTCAGTTGGGCTCGAAGACCGCCGGCCATCCCGAATACGGCCATGCCGCTGGCATAGAGACGACGACGGGGCCGCTCGGCCAGGGTCTCGCCAATTCGGTCGGCTTCGCGCTCGGCGAGCGCATCATGAATGCCGCCTTCGGCAACGATCTCGTCGATCATTACACCTATGTGCTGGCCGGCGACGGCTGCCTGATGGAAGGTGTTTCCCAGGAAGCCATCGCGCTTGCCGGCCATCTCAAGCTCAACAAGCTGATCGTCTTCTGGGACAACAACGACATCTCGATCGACGGTCCGGTCTCGCTGTCCGACAACACCGATCAGGTGGCCCGCTTCCAGGCCTCCGGCTGGAATGCCAGCCACATCGACGGCACCGATCCGGAAGCCATCGCCTATGCCATCGAAGCCGCCCGCCATTCCGACAAGCCGACCATGATCGCCTGCAAGACGACCATCGGCTTCGGCGCGCCGACCAAGGCCGGCACCAACAAGGCGCACGGCTCCCCCCTTGGCGCCGACGAGATCGCCGGCGCGCGCAAGTTCTTCAACTGGGATTCGCCGCCCTTCGAGATTCCGGCCGACATCCTCGACGCCTGGCGCACCGCCGGCAAGGCCGGCGTCAAGGCGCGTGCAGACTGGGAAGGCCGCCTGGCCAAGGCCGATGCCAAGCTGAAGGCTGAGTTCGAGCGCCGCATCAGCGGCAAGCTGCCGTCCAATTTCGACGCGGTCATTGCCGATTACAAGAAGAAGCTGTCGGCCGACAAGCCGAAGGTCGCCACCCGCAAATCGTCCGAGATGGCGCTGGAAGTCATCAACGGCGCCTTGCCCGAGACCATCGGCGGCTCCGCCGACCTGACCGGCTCCAACAACACCAAGACCAGCCAGACCAAGAACATCACCTCGGACGACTATGGCCAGCGCTATGTCCACTACGGCATCCGCGAACATGGCATGGCGGCCGCCATCAATGGCTTGACGCTGCATGGCGGCCTCATCGCCTATGGCGGCACCTTCCTGTGCTTCTCCGACTATGCCCGGCCGTCGATGCGTCTGGCTTCGCTGATGGGCATCCGCTCGATCTTCGTCATGACCCATGATTCCATCGGTCTGGGCGAAGACGGCCCGACCCACCAGCCGGTCGAGCATCTGGCCGCATTGCGCGCCATTCCCAACCACAATGTCTTCCGCCCGGCCGACGCGGTCGAAACCGCCGAATGCTGGCAGATCGCCCTGGAGTCGGAAAAGACGCCGTCGACCTTGGCGCTGACCCGCCAGAACCTGCCGACGGTGCGCACCGAATTCTCGGCCAAGAACCTCAGCAGCCAGGGCGCCTATGAGCTGGCTGCCGCCAGCGGCGAGGCCGCGGTGACGATCTTCGCCACCGGCTCCGAGGTCGAGATCGCGCTCGGCGCGCGCGACCTGCTGGAAAAGCACGGCCATCCGACCCGCGTCGTCTCGGTTCCCTGCTTCGAACTGTTCGACCAGCAGAGCGACGACTACCGCAAGAAGACGATCGGCAATGCGCCTATCAAGATGGCGATTGAAGCCGGCATACGCCAGGGTTGGGATCATCTGATCGGTTCCGACGGCATCTTCGTCGGCATGACCGGCTTCGGCGCCTCGGGCACGATCGAGCAACTCTATCCGCATTTCGGCATTACCGCCGAGGCCGCGGCCAAGGCGGCGGAAGCCCGCCTGCATACCAAGTAGGTTCAAGGTTCGGCGAAATCGCGTAAGGCGGTCTCGCCGGACTGGCCCAACTTAATCGATTTAAATCCACGTCACTGCGGCTGGATTCTTTCTGCTTCCGCCGCTATGAAACTGCGGACCCCTCGTCCGCCCTCCAACTCCCAGGGAGAGAATTATGACCGTCAGAGTTGCCATCAACGGATTCGGCCGCATCGGCCGCAACATCCTGCGCGCTATCCATGAATCCGGCCGCAAGGATATCGACGTCATCGCCGTCAACGACCTCGGCCCAGTCGAGACCAATGCGCACCTGTTGCGCTATGACAGCGTGCACGGCCGCTTCCCGCATGAAGTTTCGGTTTCCGGCGACCAGATCACCGTCGGCAAGGAGACGTTCAAGGTCACCGCGATCAAGGATCCGACGCAGCTGCCGTGGAAGGAACTGGGCATCGACATCGCGCTCGAATGCACCGGCATCTTCACCGCCCGCGACAAGGCAGCGGCACATCTGACCGCCGGCGCCAAGCGCGTCATCGTTTCGGCCCCGGCCGAGGGCGCCGACCTCACCGTGGTCTACGGCATCAACCACGACCAGTTGACCAAGGACCACATCGTCATCTCGAATGCCTCGTGCACCACCAACTGCCTGGCGCCGCTGGCGGCCGTGCTGCATGAGACGGTCGGCATCGAAAAAGGCATGATGACGACGATCCACTCCTACACCGGCGACCAGCCGACGCTGGACACCATGCACAAGGATCTCTACCGCGCCCGCGCCGCCGCCCTGTCGCAGATCCCGACCTCGACCGGCGCCGCCAAGGCGATCGGGCTGGTGCTGCCCGACCTCAAGGGCAAGCTCGACGGCATCTCGATCCGCGTGCCGACCCCGAACGTCTCGGTCGTCGACTTCAAGTTCATCGCCAAGCGGTCGACCACGGTGCAGGAGATCAACGACGCGGTGATCGCCGCCTCCAACGGCAAGCTCAAGGGCATTCTCGGCGTCACCCATCACCCGAACGTGTCGATCGACTTCAACCACGATCCGCGCTCCTCGATCATGGCGCTCGACCAGACCAAGGTGATGGACGGCAACTTCGTATCGGTGCTGTCCTGGTACGACAATGAATGGGGTTTCTCCAACCGCATGGGCGACACATCGGTCGCCTTCGGCAAGACCATCGCCTGATCACAAAACTCTCTTTTCGAGACTTGGAACGCCCGGCTTTGCCCGGGCGTTTTTCATGAGCGCAGTTTGCGCCTTCCCAATTTGTGTCCTGCGCGCCAAAACATCCGAAAATCAGCGGCATAGGCCAAAAAGCCACCCTGCCGCCTTGCACTGGTCACGTCTTCGCCCCACTCTCTCGCAAAGCAGGAGACAGACGAATTTGAGGGGCTGATTTCAGGATGGAGCATGCGATCTATCTCGTCACGCTGGTCGGCACAGCGCTTGTCGTCGCCGCCGCGTTTTCGAGCCTGATCGCCTTCCGCTTCGGCGCCCCTCTTCTGCTCCTGTTTCTCTGCATTGGCCTCGCCACCGGCACCGACGGACTCGGCATCCAGTTCGACAACGCCCGCATCGCTTATTTTGCCGGCTCACTGGCGCTGGCCGTCATCCTGTTCGATTCCGGTTTCGGCACGCCGCTCAATGCCTTGCGGCAGGCTGCGGGCCCGGCTTTGTCGCTGGCCACCTTCGGCGTGCTTGTCACCACCGGCCTGTTCGGCGTCGCCGCCCATTATCTGCTCGATCTCACCTGGCTGGAATCCTTCCTGCTCGGGGCTGCCGTCGCCTCCACCGATGCGGCGGCCGTGTTCTTCCTGCTGCGCGCCGGCGAGATCAATCTGCGCGAACGCGTGCGCTCGACGCTCGAGGTGGAATCCGGCACCAACGACCCGATCGCCATCTTCCTGACCATCACGCTGGTAGAGATCATCGCCGCCCACGCCAACCCCGAAACCAATGTCCTGGTCACCAGCCTGTTCCTCGGCTTCCTCCTCAACATGGGCCTTGGCGCTGTCGTCGGCGTGCTCGGCGGCCTCGCCATCGTGCGCCTCGTCGACCGGCTCAATCTCGACCACGGCCTGCTGCCGATCTTCGTGCTGACCTTGTCGCTGATGGTGTTTGCAGCCGCCGGCGCCATTGGCGGCTCGGGCTTCCTGGCGGTCTATATCGCCGGCCTCATCTCGGGCAATTCCGATATCCGCGCCGTCACCATCCTCAAGCGCTTCCAGGACGGCATGTCATGGCTGGCACAGATCATCATGTTCCTCATCCTCGGCCTGTTCGCGACGCCGTCGCAGTTCCCGGCGATCATGGTGCCGGCGGTGCTGCTCGGCCTGTTCCTGATGTTCATCGCCCGTCCGATCGCGGTCTGGCTCTGCCTGATCCCGTTCCGTCTGCCGCGCCCCGAGGTCGCCTTCGTCTCCTGGGTCGGCCTGCGCGGCGCGGTGTCGATCCTGCTCGCCATCACCCCGCTGCTGGGCGGGCTGGAAAACGGCCGTGTCATCTTCAACACCGCCTTCATCATCGTACTCGTGTCGCTGGTCATCCAGGGCTGGACAGTCGGACCGCTGGCGCGCCGCCTCGGTCTGATCGTGCCGGCACGGCTCGGACCGCTGGACAAGGTCGAGCTGGAACTGCCGGGCTCGGCCCATCACGAGCTTCTTGCCTATCGCGTTGCACACGGCAGCCCGGTGGCGCGCGGCGAGCGCATCCCACGCTGGGCGCGACCCTCGCTGGTGTTGCGCGACGGCCGCTCGATGCGCTTCCAGGACATGGGCCGGCTCGCCGCCGGCGACCAGGTCTACATTTTCGTGCCGGACCGCTATCCGCGCCTGCTCGACAAGCTGTTCGCGAGCCGTGCAGTGGTCGATCCCGAGGATGCCGATTTCTTCGGTGCCTTCGCCGTCGACCCCGCGCGCTCCGCCGCTGAACTGGAAGCGGCCTATACGCCAGGCCTGACCGAAGCGGAGCAAAAGCTCACCGTTGGCGCGCTGGTCACGGCGCGGCTCGGCGGCCATGCCGAATACGCCGACCGCGTCCTGCTCGGCCCGATAGAACTGATCGTCCGCGACGTCGACGACAAGGGCAAGATCATAGGCCTCGGCCTCTCGTTCGAGCCGACCGCGCCGGTGGCGCGGGTGCCGGTCTTCCTCAGCGCCGGCGAAATCGGCGATCGTCTTTCCGCCTTCATCCGCAACTGGCGCAAGCCGACCGAGACGCAGGAGGCCGAGGCGCGGGCGGACGAAAAGCAGGCCCCGGAGCCAGCGCCGGAAAAGGCAGCAACCGAAAGCTGACAAACCCGCTATTGAGCGCTGCCATTCATCCGCCCCGCCGGTGCAAGATCGTGCCCACTTCAAAATTTCGGTTCGAGCGCGCCCTAAGCCTTGCATCGACACCGATGCGGGGTATGGTCCCCCGGTTTTTCGCGAAAGGAACCCCGCATGGCCGCCTTCAAGACACTCGACGATATCGGCAACATCAGCGGCAAGCGTGTGCTGGTGCGCGTCGACCTCAACGTGCCTGTCACTGAGGGCAAAGTCACCGACACCACCCGCATCGAACGCATCGCGCCGACCATCGCCGAGCTGTCAGGCAAGGGTGCCAAGGTCATCCTGCTCGCCCATTTCGGCCGACCCAAGGATGGCCCCTCGCCCGAATTCTCGCTGGAACCGATCGCCAAGGCGACAGCCGACGTGCTCGGCCGCCCCGTCGGTTTCGCCTCGGATTGCGTCGGCGACACGGCCGGAAGCGCTGTCGCCGCCATGAACAAGGGCGACGTGCTGCTGCTCGAAAACACCCGCTTCTACAAGGCCGAGGAGAAGAACGATCCGGCCTTCACGGAAAAACTCGCCGCCAATGGCGATATCTTCGTCAACGACGCCTTCTCGGCCGCGCACCGCGCGCATTCTTCGACGGAGGGGCTGGCGCATCTGTTGCCGGCTTTTGCCGGCCGCACCATGCAAGCCGAGCTTGAGGCGCTGGAGAAGGGCCTGGGAAAACCGGTTCGTCCGGTCGTCGCCATTGTCGGCGGCGCCAAAGTCTCGACCAAGATCGATCTGTTGATGAACCTGGTGAAGAAGGTCGATGCCCTCGTCATCGGTGGCGGGATGGCCAACACCTTTCTTGCCGCGCGTGGCACCAATGTCGGCAAATCGCTGTGCGAGCATGATCTCGCCGCGACCGCCAAGCAGATCATGATCGAGGCGGCCGAGGCCGGCTGCGCCATCATCCTGCCGGTCGACGGCGTCGTCGCCAAGGAGTTCAAGGCGGGCGCGGAATGCGAGACCGTCGCCATATCGGACGTGCCGGCCGACGGCATGATCCTCGATGTCGGCGCCAAAACCGTGACGGCCATCGGCGAATGGATCGACCGCGCCGCGACACTGGTCTGGAACGGCCCGCTCGGCGCCTTCGAGATCGCGCCCTTCGATCATGCGACGGTAGCGGCTGCCAGGCACGCGGCGTCGCGCACCAAGGAAGGCAGGCTGGTCTCGGTCGCAGGCGGTGGCGATACGGTCGCGGCGCTCAACCATGCCGGCGTCGCCGACGACTTCACCTATGTCTCGACCGCCGGCGGCGCTTTCCTGGAATGGATGGAAGGCAAGCCGCTGCCCGGTGTCGATGTGCTGAAGCGCTGAGGCTCCGCGGCGATCAACACTCGGAGAGCAAACAAGGCTGCCCGAGGCTTTCAATCGATTCGAGCTTTCCGATGCCATTCCTTTGGCGGTAGACTTCCGTTAAGCGCGGAACAACCGTTTCAGGAGAAGCAACAATGAGCGAACGTCTCGAAGACATTGCCGCCGCGATCGTCGCCGATGGCAAGGGCCTGCTGGCCGCCGACGAAAGTTCGGGCACCATCAAGAAGCGCTTCGACGTCATCGGCGTCGAATCGACAGCCGACAGCCGCCGCGACTACCGCGAGATGATGTTCCGCACCAGGGAGGCGATGACCCGCTACATCTCCGGCGTCATCCTCTATGACGAGACGATCCGCCAGAAGGCCGCCGACGGCACGCCGCTGGTCGACATCATCAAGTCGGCCGGCGCCATCCCCGGCATCAAGGTCGACGCCGGCGCCAAGCCGCTGGCCAGATTTCCCGGCGATACCATCACCGAAGGCCTCGATGGCCTGCGCGAGCGCCTTGCCGACTACTACAAGCTCGGCGCCCGCTTCGCCAAATGGCGCGCGGTGATCGACATCGATATCGCCAAAGGCGTGCCTTCGGGGACCTCGATCGGCTCGAACGCGCACGCACTCGCCCGCTATGCAGCCCTTTGCCAGGAGGCCGGCATTGTGCCGATCGTCGAACCGGAAGTGCTGATGGATGGCGCCCACGATATCGACACCTGCTACGACATCTCGAAGGCAACGCTGATCAAGCTTTATGACGAGCTCCATGCGGCGCGCGTCGTGCTGGAAGGCACCATCCTGAAACCGAACATGGTGCTGGCCGGCAGGAAGTCGGGCAAGGTGAGCAGCCCCGAAGAAGTCGCCGAAAAGACCATAAAACTGTTCCGCGAAACCGTGCCGGCAGCGGTGCCGGGCATTGCCTTCCTCTCCGGCGGCCAGGAGGACGAGGAGGCGACCGCCAACCTCAACGCCATCAACGCCATCGGGCCGCACCCGTGGAAGCTGACCTTCTCCTATGGCCGCGCACTGCAGGCCGCGCCACAGAAAGCCTGGAGCGGCAAGGCCTCGAACGTTGCCGCCGGCCAGGCCGCCTTCACCCATCGCGCCCACATGAACCATCTGGCAGCGCTCGGAAAATGGAAGGCGAGCCTGGAACAGGCCGCCTGATCACAGTCCTTTCTTCCTCCTTCGAACCCGGGCCGATGCGCCCGGGTTTTTTTGTTTGTGACTTGCCGGGCTTGGGGCGGAGCCTCTCCGTCCTTATTTCCTCTCGGGCGATGTCGGGTTGTGCTCATCCCGAACGTCCTTGGAATGACACTTCAGGGAGAGGTTCATGCATCGCAACAAGATCGTTTCGCGCGAAGACTGGTTCCAGGCGCACAAGGCGCATCTGGCGCGCGAGAAGGAACTGACGCGGCTCCGCGAGCGGATAGCGGCTGAGCGACGTGAATTGCCCTGGCTGAAGATCCGGAAGGACTATGTCTTCGAAACCGGGCAAGGGCCGAAGAGACTGGCCGACCTGTTTGCCGGCAACAGCCAGCTGATCGTCTATCACTTCATGTTCGGGCCGGGCTGCGTCAGTCATTGCGAGGGCTGCTCATTCCTTGCAGATCATATCGACGGCGCCAATCAGCATCTGCGGCATCACGACGTGTCGCTGGTCGTGGTTTCGCGCGCTCCACTGGCGGAACTTCTGCCTTACAAGCAGCGCATGGGCTGGAAGTTCGACTGGGTGTCGTCCTATGCCTCGGATTTCAACTTCGACATGCAGGTCTCCTTCACCGACAAGCAGATCGCCGCGGGCGACACCACCTACAATTTCGAGACCCGTCCACGAACATCGAAGGAGCTTCCCGGCACCAGCGTTTTCTACCGGGACGAGGCCGGCGACATCTTCCTCACCTTCATGTCGCGCGCCCGCGGCGGCGAGGCGCAGATCGGCGCCTACAACTATCTCGACATGACGCCGAAGGGCCGCAACGAGAACGGCCCCTATCACGGACTGATGGATTGGGTGCGGCTGCACGATGAATATCAGGGCAAGCAAGCGGGGCAGGCGAGTTGCTGCGATTGAAGAGCGTTCCCGTCGACCAAAACATGCGCTAAGGCTGCCGCTGATCGTTTAACGGTACTGCTATGCGCTTCCCGTCCCTACTCACCTGGCTCGCCTTCCCGGTCTATATCTGGCAAGGCCTCGGCGTGCGACGCCGCACCACGCGCATGCTGCCGGCGCAAGGGCCGGTCATGCACGAAATATCAGGCAAGGCGCCTGATATCTCGCTTCTGGTGCTGGGCGATTCGTCCGCCGCGTCGGTCGGCATAGGCAATTCGGAACATGGGCTTGCCGCGCAACTCGCCGTGCTGATTTCACAAAGCACAGGCCGCACCGTGCGCTGGCGGGCGGCCGGCTTCAATTCGGCAACGTCGGGCCAGATACGCGACCATGTCCTGCCCAATCTGTCGGCCGAACCGTGGACGCATATCGTGTTGGCCATCGGCACCAACGACACCAAGAATTTTCACTCCGTGCCGCGCTTCAAGAAGGAGTTCGGCGGCCTGCTCTACGGCCTGCGCGCCAAATGGCCGGAAGCACGCGTGGTGTGGTCGCCGGTGCTGGAGTTCACCCGGGCGCCGGCCATGCCGCCGCTGCTCGGAAAAATCCTTGAGATTCGCGCCACCGACATGAACCGGATGGGCGAACGCCTTTGCCTGGAGCGCGGCGCGGTGCCGGCGCCGCGCCTGCCGATCACCAATCCGGAAGCCGGCTTTGCGTCGGACGGCTTTCACGCCTCGGAAGCAGGCTACCGGGCCTGGGCCGAGCATCTGGTTGGCCCGGTGCTTGGCAATTGAGCACCGACGACAAGTGCCGTCCTACGTCAAATGCCCGAGCACGGCTGCCAGGGAAATCGCGGCCATGGCGAGCAGTGCCAGTTTCCAGAAATCACCACGTCGCTTGAGGCCCGGCCAGCCAAGCGGCTTGATCAGTTGAATGACCATGAAACCGACGATGACAAGGGCGAGGAATTTCGTCATGCCGCCTTTGACCAGCAACGCGCCCGGCTGTCAAAGCACGTCGTTCGCTGCCTGAGAAAGAACGGACGCCGCGATCCTAGGTCGGAACGCGGCGCCCGCCTGCGACTGGGCAACGATCTACTTCAGCGGCTTGAGGCCGGCCTCGATCGAAGCGCGCTTCGGTTCGAGGAATGGCGGCAGGGCAAGACTTTCCCCCAGTGTTTCCAGCGGCTCGTCGGCAGTGAAGCCCGGCCCGTCGGTGGCGATCTCGAACAGGATGCCGTTCGGCTCGCGGAAATAGAGCGAGCGGAAGTAATAGCGCTCGACCTCGCCGCTCGACGGCAGGCGGAATTCGGCCAGCCGCGCCGTCCATTGATGCAGCGTTTCCTGGTCCGGCGCCCTGAAGGCAACATGGTGAACCGCACCGGCACCTTGCCGTGCCGGCGCCAGTCCCGGCTGCACCAGGACATGCAGCTCCGCCGCCGGCCCGCCCTCGCCCATCTCGAAGACGTGAACCTGGCCCTCCGGCGAGGCATAGTCGCGCGCCTTGCGCATGTTCATCACCGTGGTCACCACCGCCTCGGTGTTGGTGATGTCGGGAACGCTGATGACGATCGGCCCGAGCCCGCGTATCTGGTGCTCGGCCGGTACCGGGCTTTGCGCCCAGGGATGGCTGCCGCCCTTGCCGCCATCGCTGACCAGGCGCAGACGCTGGCCCTCGGAATCTTCGAAGTCCAGTGACGCATAACCGCCGATGTCGGCGATCTCTCCTGTTGCCAGGCCTTCGTCGGTCAAGTGTTGCTTCCACCAGGCAAGGCTCTCCCGGCTGCCGACCCTGAGGCTGGTCCGCACGATGCTGTGCGTGCCGCGCCGCTCGCGGCCGACCGGCCAGTCGAAGAAGGTAAGGTCGGTGCCCGGTGTCGCTTCGCCGTCGGCATAGAAAAGGTGGTAGGCCGAGGTGTCGTCCTGGTTTACGGTCTTCTTGACCAGCCGCAGACCCAGCACCTTGGTGTAGAAATGAAGATTGCCGGGCGCGTTGGCGGTGATGGCGGTCAGATGGTGGATACCTGTCAGTTGCAAGCTCATCGTCGTCTCCCTGCTGTTGGGGAAGAATTTTCTCCCTCCATATCAGACCTGCGGTCACCCCGCTGAAGGCCTCGTATTCCGACAGTCCGTCGCCGGAAGCTGAACAGCGGCGCCGAAAACAACGCCGTCGCTATGATCAATCGGAAGTCGCAAACCTGCCTTGAGGCACCGGTCGATGCGGCGAAAAGCGATGCCTTGCCTGCGGCGCGCGCACTGTCCGGAACTATTGTTCGCGCCCTGCCATCCTCCTGACAGACTGCTGTCAGGAGGGGTATGCGATAGTGCCTCTACACAGAGAGAGGAGACTAGCTATGAACGGTTATACCATTCTGCGCGGCATGCAGCACTATGTCGGCAAGATCCGGACGATGCGCAACGAGATCCGCACCCAGCGGTTCATGAACTCGCTGCCGGCGGACATTCGCAAGGATATCGGCTGGCCGGATATGTATGCGGACCGTGGCCCTCGCGGCAATTGAAGTCAATTTTCGACCGGCGATTGGATGTGGGCGCGTCAACGCCCAGATAACAGGTCCGGTGCGTGAGGATGGGAGCGAGCTTATGCCCGAACAGAAGACGATCGGCTTCCTTTTCATCGAAGGTTTTGCCGACTGGGAGTATGGGATGCTGGCGGCCTCGGCGGTCGGATGGTTCGGCGCCCGTGCCATGTCGCTGACGCCTGATGGCAAGCAGGTGACTGGCATTAGCGGCTTTCGGCTGATCCCCGATCGCTCAACAGGCGCCAGCGAGAATGCCGATCTCGATGCCATTGCCATCATTGGTTCCGACCAGTGGACGAGCAAGGCACAGCCTGATGTAGGCAACCTGCTTGCCGCCATTGCATCGCGCGGCGGTGTGGTCGGCGGCATCTGCGCCGGCACGCTGGCGCTGGCCCGCGCCGGCCTGTTCGAGAAGGCCAAGCATACCAGCAATGGCCGCGAGTGGATCAAGGGTCATGAAACCGGTTATGCCGGTGCCGAGAACTACCAGGATGTGCCGCATGCCGTAGCCGACGGCAAAATTGTTTCCGCGCCGGGCTCGGCGCCGGGCACCTTCGCGCTCGCCTTTCTGAAGACGCTCTACCCCGAAAGAGGCAGCGATCTCGCGCGGATGCGGACACTGTTTGCCAAGGAATATGCTGAAGGCTCCTGACAGTATGCTGTCAGGAGGGCCGTGCAATGGTGTCAGCTTCGGACACCGCGCATTGGCGTCAAAGGACGATCGATGAAGAGTTGGAACGACAGACTGAGCACACCAGGCATCAACGGCGTGAAGCCAACGCCGCGCACGATGGCCGATGTCGTCGAAGGCCAGCTTATGCTGGTGCCGACGGCGCGCCAGGTTGATGATTTCATCCGCTCGATTCCCGAAGGCATCGAGATGGATGTGCGTGCGCTACGGACAGCACTTGCCATCCAGCATGGCGCCGAAGTGACATGCCCGGTCACCATAGGCTATCATCTGCGCACTGTTGCCGAAGCCGCCAACGAGGACCTCCAGCGCGGCATGGCGCTGAGTGACGTGGCACCGTTCTGGCGCGTGCTCGATGCGAAAACACCGACGACGAAGAAACTGTCCTTTGGCGCGGAGTTCGTCGCCGCGCAGCGCAAGCGCGAAGGGCTGAAACCATGAGGCACGCCGCCCAAAAGTGTTCTGCGGTTTTGGGATAACGGCATGCGCGAAAACACGATGCCGTGCCATCCAAAAGTGGACATCAGTTTTGGGCGACATGCATAGAGACAACGCCGAGGGACCATACGATGCGCCGCGCCGACAGGCTCTTCCAGATCGTGCAGCATCTGCGCGGTGGCCGACTGGTCACCGCCCAGAAGCTCGGCACGTGGCTCGAGGTTTCCGAGCGAACCATCTATCGCGACATTGCCGACTTGCAATCGACCGGGGTGCCGATCGACGGCGAGGCCGGCGTTGGCTACATGATGAGGGAGGGTTTCGACCTTCCGCCGCTGATGTTCACACGTGACGAGATCGTCGCCCTGGTCGCCGGCGCCCGCATGGTGCGTGCCTTTGGCGGTGCCGCCATGGCGCGCGCCGCCGACGAAGCGCTGGTCAAGATCGGCGCCGTCCTGCCCGACGCCGAAAAGGACCGCATTGCCCGCACCGAGATCCACACGCCGATGTGGGTGGTCAGCGACGCTGCCCGCGAGGCCATCGACCTGATCGAGCGCGCGGTCGAAAAGCGCCAGGTGCTGACCATCGACTATTCCGACGAGGCCGGCCGCGGCACCGCCCGCGATATCCGCCCGCTCGGCCTGTGGTTCTGGGGCAAGGTGTGGACGCTGGTCGCCTGGTGCGAGATGCGCGACGATTTCCGCGCCTTCCGCATCGATCGCATCGCCTCGGTGGTCATCGCCGGCCGCATCTTCAAGCCGGAGCGCGGCAAGCAGCTTGCCGACTTCTACCGCGCGGTGGAGCGCAGCGAGGATTATGGCATGGCGCCGGATCGCGCCGCGCGCAGCTGAGTTGTTGACCCCATAAAAAAGCCCGCTCGAAGCGGGCTTTTTTTTGGAATATTAGACAACCTCACTCGTCGTCGTCATTGTCCGTGTTCTTCGACTTCAAGGCCGAGAGCTTGGCGAACACGGCGTTGGCGTCGAGTTCGGCATCCTCGTCCTTCGGCTTTTCGGGAGCCGGCACCAGCCGCTCGGTCAGAGCCGCCGGCAGCAGCGTGTCGCCGACCGGCTGCGCCTGTTCGCGGCCGCGCGAGGCGCGATTGACTTCCATGTCGAGGTCGATCTGCGAGGCGAGGCCCAACGTGACCGGGTCCATCGGCTGTAGATTGGCCGAATTCCAATGCTTGCGCTCACGGATCTGCTCGATCGTGGACTTGGTGGTGCCGACGAGGCGCGAGATCTGCGCGTCCTTGAGCTCGGGATGGTTGCGCACCAGCCACAGAATCGCGTTCGGCCGGTCCTGGCGCT
Organism: Mesorhizobium sp. WSM4822; assembly: GCF_055811155.1. Lineage (NCBI taxonomy): Bacteria > Pseudomonadati > Pseudomonadota > Alphaproteobacteria > Hyphomicrobiales > Phyllobacteriaceae > Mesorhizobium > Mesorhizobium sp. WSM4822. Next base: position 76,373 of record NZ_JBVVQM010000003.1, read on the forward strand.
TCGACAGCGGCGTGTAGCGCGGACCCTTGCGCTTGGATTCAGGCACCCGCACCTTGGGATCCGAAAGCTTCAAGCGCTGGTTCGGATCCTTCTCGGCACGGGCGATCTCGTCGCGGGTCAGCTGTCCGGTCATGATCGGGTCCATGCCCTTGATGCCTTGCGCCGATTCACCGTCGGCGATTGCCTTGACCTCGAGCGGGTGCAGCCCGCAGAACTGCGCGATCTGCTCGAAGGAAAGTGCGGTATTGTCGACCAGCCAGACAGCGGTCGCCTTGGGCATCAGCAGCGTATTGGCCATTTTACAAATCCTTCTCGTTCGCCCGCGTTCCCGCGCGGGCGGTGGTTTAGAGCCACCAAAATGGGAAATTCGCGGTCTGTATAACCGCTCTCGGGTCGTTTCGCAACGTTTTTGGAGCCAAAGACCGCACCGCGTGCGCTGCGCGCTCAAGACCGCCGGATCGCCCGGACCGCGACCGCCCCTTGTTCGACGGACGGCGCAAAAAATCGCGCGTCGGCTTTCCGGCCTGCCGGTTATCGGCCCGACAGCTCCACCTACCCCAGGTCGAATGCCTCGAAACGGTAGCGGCCAGTTGTCATCCAGGTTCAGTAGAACGGCGAATATGGCTCCAGTCCCGCTCGCGTGAAGATGGAAATGGGGTGATCAATTCGCGCGACAACGCCCGCCCCCAAATTGATGCCCGTTCCGTCGCAGACACTAAAGACTTTCGACCGCGTTCCGATCAGCACATGGACCGGTTTCCCCGCCTGGACGGGGTATGTACTGTTGTGGATGAAAAGGACCCCGCTCGCTTGTAGCGTGTCGTGCGCATTGCCGTTGCTGCTCGAAATTTCCACGTAGTCGCGACCCGCGAATGAATTGTTCGTCCAGATGCCGACAACTCCTTCCACCGAGAGCCAACCATTCGCCCAGCCGTCCGCATCGCGCGGATAGTATTGTCTGAACAGGCGATAGGTCACGCGGTCCGATAGCCAGAAAACCGTTACGTAGCCGTCCATGTCCGGCACATAGGTGAACCAGATGCCGGTCTCGCTCGTGGCGCGCAGGCCATCCGAATCGTATGGGTCCAGATTGTTGGCACTGACGAAATCCATCGAGAGCGGTACCGGATCGGTCACGGCATGATCGTAGAGTTGGGTGAGCGTCCACCGTCCATTATAGTTGAACCACTTGTCGAAGTAGGTTCCTCGATCGACCGTGTTCAGGTCGATCCTCTGCAATTCCCCCCGTTCGACCGGACCAAAAGGAACTGGCCCCAGGTCCGGTATATCGAGGCGTGGTATCATAACCGTGCTGGTCGCTGGTCGTTGCGACAATCTGCCTAGATCGAGCAAGGATCCTGTTTTGCCAACCGCCGATCGCACGTTCCGCGCAATCAGGTCCGCCCGATAGTCTCGCCAATAGTGCCCAGACCGGATCTTTTCGAACGCGACCATCTCTTCGATCAGATGGTCGACGTCTTTGGCGGAACGTCTTGTCTTGGAAAGGAAAGCGTTCTGCTTGCCAAGCAATTTCTCTCGCGCCTTGGCCTCGCCTTCCAGAAGGTCCGTGTCGAATGGCAGTTTACATCCCTGTGTTGGGGCAAAACCGCTTTCATGCTTCGTGTGGAAATCGACCTTTGACTTGACCATGCAACCTCCAGCAGTTTCTTGCCATTACCGTGGTGACGGTGCGCTTCTTGCTGCTCGCCACCTGTTGCCGTCAGAACTTCACGGCGAGATCGACCTTGGCGCCCTGGTCGACCGTGCCGCCGCCGAATTGGCCGGTATAGGCCAGGCCCAGCGTCGCGTTGGCCGACATGTTGAAATCGAGCCCAGCCTCGACGACCGCGCTGTCCCTGGCGATCGGCACGCCGGCGATGGTGAAGGCGTCGCCGCCGGCGAAGGCGAAGCTGGAGGTCGGCGTGACATCGCCGAAGGCATGACGCCAGCCGAGCATGCCGCGCACCGTGGCGTTCATGCCGCCAAACGCGAAGTCCGAGGAACCGCGCAGGCCCAGCGTGGTGAAGCTCGCATCATTGTTCGAGCCGGCGCTGGTCAGTGCCGCATCGCCACCGTCTTCGGTGAAGTCGTCGGTATGGACGCTGACATGGGCCAGGTTGGCGAAGGGTTCCAACTTGAATTGTCCGGCATCGGCCCTGTAGGCGAGTTCGCCGAATATTTGCGCGGTGCCGGCATCGTAGTCGGCCGACAATCCATCCGTGAACCCGTTGAAAGCAACCGAGCGTTTGGTCGAAAGGCTGCTCCAGCTGTAGGCAGCACCGGTACGGAAAGCGATAGCGCTCCAATTGGTGCCGCCATAGAGGCCGAGGTGATAGCTGTCGCTCTTGCCGGAGGAGTTTCGGTCGTCGGCATCGAAGCTCGAATGGCTGTAGCCGCCGAGCAAACCGACACGCCAGCCGCCCACCAGCGTGTCGGCGCCCGCGAGGAGGCCACCGGTGGAACGATCGAAGGCGGCCGCATTGCCGTCGGAGTCCGTGCTGCCCCAGGAACCAAAAGCCTGGCCCCAGACGGCGAAACGGTCGGTATCGGCCGCGACCATTTCGGGGCCGCCCTCGCCATAGGCCATGACCGGCAATGCGGCCGCGCCAACATCGCCGAAAGCGGCGCGGATGCGGCTGGTCGCTGCGTCGCGGACAAAGCGGCTGTCCTCGACCAGCATGCCCTTGGCCGAGGCGTGGATTTCCCCCGAAAGCTGGTCGAAGGCTGCCTGGGCTTCGGCGTCGGTGGCGAGACCGGCAACGGCATTGAACACAGCCCCACCGGTCAGGCTGTCCAGCCCTTCACCGGTGGCAATCTGGTTCGGCGTCAGCCCGGCATCGGCGAAGTCGCGCACCTTGGTCACATCGAGATAGGCGTTGTTGGCGTCATAGGTGTCGGTCACAGACAGGAATGGGGTGCTGGTGACGCCGGTCACATTATTGAACGTACCGGTTAGCCCGCCATTCGCCGTCAGCACTGTGTAGGTGCCGATGGCAAGGCCGCCGACACGCACCCCTAGAATCGCATCCGTGATATCGGCAGTTCCCGTGGTTGTGAATTTATCCGCGCTCGCACCACTGACGTCGACGGCCAGCACCGAGCCGGCGGCGAAGGTCGCGTTGCCACCGGTCTGCTGGGCGACATCGCCGGCCACGTTATTCATCATGCTCAACTGGCCCTTGTTGGTGAAACTGGCCAGGCCGTTGAACGTCGTCGTCACGGCGACGGTTGCGCCGAGGTTGGCGGCATAAATGTTGTTGCCGATATTGTTGACCAGCGTGCCGCCGCTGAACGCGTTGCTGCCGCCGGCGGTGGCCCAATTGCCACCGTTGGTGACGACATTGCCCACTGCTGCGCCCAGCTTGACCGTGCCGATCAGGGTCCCATTGTTGTTGAAGGTCACCGGGCCGCCCGATGCATCGATTGCCAATGCCGCGGAGGTTTGCGCGTTGTTGCGCACCAGACCGCTGGTGGTGATGGAAATCGCCTGGGCCGCGGACGATATTGCTTTGATCGCGGCGTTGCCGCCTTCGACCGTGCCTGTCGCCGTGATGGTGGTGGCGCCGGTTCCCCTGTTATCGGCATTGATACCGTTTTCGTGGCCGTTGACTGCCGTGACGTCGATCGTCAGGCCGCCCGTCGCGGTGGCGGCGTTGAAGGCGTATATGCCGTCGGTGCCTATTCCGGTCACCATGCCGGTCGCCGTCACGCCGGTGGCTCCGTTGCCGCTGTTGTAGGCGCGGATACCATTGGTCCCGCCGGTGACTGCCACGGCGTTCACTGTCAGGCCCGTACCCGTGGTATAGGCATCGATGCCGTTGTCGGCGGTTCCGGTCACCGTACCCGTCGCGGTCACGCTGGTGGCACCGGTCCCGTTGTTCTGGGCATAGATGCCGGCGAAGCCACCATTGACTGCCGCCGCACTCACCGTCAGTCCGGCCCCGTCTGTGTAGGCATCGATGCCGTTGTTGCTTGCCCCAGTCACCAAGCCCGTCGCCGTAACGCTGGTGAAGCCTGTGCCGTTGTTGGTGACGGCGATGCCGCCCTTGCCGCTAACCGCCGCGGCACTCACCGTCAGGTCGGTCGCCGTGGTGCCGTTGGTGGCATAAATACCGTCTTCGCTTGACCCGGCTACGGCAGCCGTCGTGGCTATGATGCTGGTGGCGCCGCTGCCATCGTTCGAGGCAAAGATGCCGTACCGGCCGCCGGTCACCTTGCCGTAGGCGGTGACATTCAGATCGCTGCCAGCAGGGACGGTCGGGCCTGAAAAGGTCACGGTACCATTCAGAATCGTATTGACGACATCGAGTTGTTGTCCGCCATTGACGGCATGGATGCCGTCGCCGGTGCCGCCAGTCACGTCGCCATTGGCGGTGATGCTCAGGGCTGCGGTCGCCCCCAGGTTGATCGCGGAAATGCCGACATTGGTGCCGCTCACTTTTCCGGTGGTGACGTCGGCATCCGAGCCTAGCGAATAGACGAGGACGCCATAGCCATTGGCGCCGGTCGCCGTGATATCGCCGGTGGCGTTGACGGCGGTGGCGCCGTCGCCGGTATTGATGGCGGCGAGGCCGATCAGGGCGCCGGTCAAGGCACCATTGGTATCGATGGTCACTGCGCCACCCGGGTTCGGTCCGTAATAGGGAGGCGCCACCTGCGGAACCAGCGACACGACGCCAAGGCCTATGCCCGTCGTCGAGCTTAGCGCCGAAGAATTGGCATCGGTATAACTGACCGCACCTTTGCCTAGTATGCCGAGCGCGAAGGGATCACTGGTGGAGACACTGAACCCAGGGTCAGTGGTAACAGCCGGATTGGCGGGCGCCAGCAGAAGGGTCAGCAGATCGCCTGCGTCGAGCGGCAGGCCGATTCCGGACGGCACGATTTGGCCGGTCGTGTTGACGCCGGAGCAGACATAGTTGGGTGGCGCCGCCGGCGTGCAGGCGGCGTCGGCATTTTGGCCCAAGCCGAGCAGCGTCGCCCCGGCCATCGCCGTGCTGACCAGCAAGCGGTTGCGATAGCGACGATTGCGATTGTTGAGATTCATGTAGTGCCCCAGCCCGATCCCGACAGATTGCCCTCGGCGGGAGCCGAAGCGATCATCAGTGTTTCCTGCCAATGGCTGATCGAATGCCGCCGGCTTTCCTAGTCGTCAAATGACGAGGGTCCGCCGCTTTGTGCCGCCAATGAGCTCTTGCGGGGGCCGGACTGTTACATCGAGGATACACATTCCATTCGACTAATTTACCGGCGAGTGGGGCGACAAGCCGCACGAAAACCGTCGGCCCGAGCTACCTTGCATAGCCAGCCATGTTGCCCCTTGCACAACATGGCCGGCAGCAGCAAAGAGCCGGCTTTCGAGCTTAATCCGAAGGATCAGCTTGTCGGCGCCGACGGTCCGCCTCTAGCCCGCGCCAACTGGCCGAGCCGACCATGACAGCGGTCTCGCCACGAAGCGCAGAAGGCACGATTAATCGAGGAGCCGATTTGGTTTGCCACCATCCATCTTGCTTTTGTGGATACGCTCCAGAATTGCGCGGGCAGCCTCGGCTCGCTCCTTCGGCCGCCCGGTCAGAAGCTGGCCTCCCAGTGAAGCCGGCATCTCCATCTCGCAATCCCAGACCGTCCATGCGTTGGTCGGGTCGAGTATGCAAATGTACCTCTGGAGCCTTTTTTCATCGGTCAACTCAGGTGCTCCCGACATCGAGGCTACCCACAGGACTTGGCAGGACCAGCGCATGAACACTCCACACGCTACGGCTTGACCGGTTTGGTCTCTTTCTTCGGCTGTACGGCCATCGACGGCCCCTCCGGCGGCGGGCCGGCGGCGTCCGGCTTCGACTGCTCTGCCACCGGCGTGTCGGGCGCTTGCGGGCCACCTGATGTCAGGTTGACGGACACGCCGTAGATCTTCCACTGCCGGTCAGTTGGCTCGAACATAAGCTCGAAATTGACCTGCAAGGGTACCGACGGGAAGAAGCCCGCCATGTGCAGCATGCCGTTCGGCTCGATCTGCGGCAGCAAGGTCAGCTGCGGCTCGAGCACCGCGACGGCGCCGAAGTCGAGTGCCTGCTTGCGCTGGTTGGCGAAGATGTCGCCGAGCCCTGCCGCACTGTTGGCCTGGAAATTCGGCGAGCCGAGATCGCGCAAAACGGTGTAGTTACCGGTCTTGTTGGCTTGGTCGAGCGCCAAAAGCGCACCGCGGATCAGGATCAGCACCCCATTGCGGTCGATACCGGCAGGCCGCGCCGTCTTTTGCCCCACCCGCTTTTCCTTGGTTTGCGCATGCGCGGGCTGCGCAGGCACCGCGGCGGCCATCAGCGCGATGGCCAATGCGGCGAAAAAACCGCGGGCGCCCGAAGTCCGCCAACCGGGCGCCCGCCACTGCAACGGCACGGAATGCTGAAGCCCCAAACCCCGCATCATCCCGGCCGCGTCAGTTCAGTGTCCATGAGGCTCCGACGCTGACGCCGACATCGCCACGGCCGGTGGTTGCCGATACGGCGGCGTTCATGCGGAACTCCTCGCTGGTGTTGTAGCCAAGGCCGAGCGCCAGCCCCGATTGCCCTTTGAAATGACCGAAGCCGCCAGCCAGCGACAGTTTGCCGGGCCTGTCGTCGTAGCGCAGCCCCGCGGTAGCCAGCGCCAGCGCGGTGCCGGCACGCGCTTCCGTGCGGGTTTCGCTGATCTCGCCGCCCAGGTTCTAGAACCGGACTCCAACGCACCGACGCGGCCGTCGAGAGCCGCGATGTTGTTTGGCAGGTCGTTCAACGCTGCGATATCAAAGGTGGATGTCGCCAGATTGCCGGCACCGTCCGTAGTCACCAGATGCGTGACGCCAACCTGCTCAGCTCTGCTGGCATCCGAGGCAACACCCGAAAGCGTATAGGTGTTCGTGGCACTGCCGAGCTTAACCTGGTTCGTGCGGTCGGTCACAATACCCTGGCCGATGGCGACGGAATTGTCGAGATTGGCCTTCGCACCGCTGCCCAACGCCAAGGCGTTCGAGGCATTGGCCGCGGCGCCAGCTCCGACCGCCGTCGAATTCACCTGCCCATCGGCGGAGATGCCCGCCGAGGCGCCGCTGCCCAGGGCGGTGTTTGCCCTGTTCTGGAAGCCGTTTATTGAAGTTCCGCCGGTAATGGCCTGCGCTCCAACAGCGGTGTTGTTGTCTCCGTAAGCCGATGCGGAATAGCCATTCGAAACCGAGTAATCGCCCAGTGCCTTGCTGCTCATTCCGGTAGCCGTTGCCCCTCCCTCGCCGGTGGATCCCTTCGCCTGGCTGTCGTAGCCTGTAGCCGTTGAACCGTAGCCCAGGGCCTTGCTCGCCGAACCGGTCGCAGTCGCATAGAGCGACGTGGCCTGGGCGCCCTGTCCCGTCGCGGTGGCATCAGGGCCCGACGCTATTGCGTGGTAGCCCGTGGCGGTGGACTGCGAACTCGTTGCTTCCGCATAAGCGCCTGTCGCCGTTGAAAGTCGGCCTGTCGCCTTGGAACTTGCACCGAACGCGCTGGAACCCAGCCCATTGGCCGTTGCGAAAGTCCCCACTGCGGTCGATATGTCCCCCTCAGCCTTGGCCAAGGTTCCGACAGCCGTAGCAAAGCCAAAGGTGGGGCTCGCCGGATCAGGCGGATTGGCGCTGGCCTGGGAGCCACACGCTAAGCTGTTCGGTCCGGAAGAGGTCGCACCACCATCGGTGCCGTCGTCTATCAGACAGCGATACTGCGCAAAGCCGCTGCCGGTCGTCAGCAGCAGCATTGTCCCGGCAAGCACAAACGACAGGCGAATTTTCAAAGAGAAAACCAACATCCACCCCCGAGAATGACGCCGCAGGGTTGCCTTGCACCAGACTTGATGCCTCTCCAGCCACCCCACAACGATTGTTTCGGCTCAGCGTTGGAAGAGATCCAACAAGCGATAAGCCGAACCTGACAATGGCGAGGCATCCCGAACAGTCGTCATATGACGACTGTTCGTCGCTTTGTCGGGTGGTTACGACCTTGTTGAACGAGGCTGTGACTCCAAAACCACAGATTAGTTTCTTCTAATGCTTCGCGGACTTGACCTGGAACCACCACAACTTGGCTGCACAGCGTCACAACTTGCACGAGACGATCCGCATGTTTAGGCTTTCTCCCCAACGACAATCCTTGAACGCCGGAAGGGTCAATGGCTGACGTGAGCATCGAAGCGGTCTCCGCAGTGGTCGGCAAGGTCTATGAGGCCGCTTACGATCAGGAGCGCTGGTTCGATGCGGTAACTGGCCTGCGCGACCTGTTCGGCGGCTCGCGCTCCTGCATCGTGCGCATCAGCCCACACACATTCGATGCGGTTGCAACCGATTTCGATCCGGAGTTCACCTCGCCAAAGGGCATCGAAGCCCTGTTGCGCGATCCGCTGGCGGCGGCATCGGCCGCCTTGCCTCTCGGCGTGGTCAGTCGCTGGCCCCTTACGGAGGAGGTGGCGGCGTTCCGCCGCCGCGAACTCTGGCAGGACTGGCTGCGGCCGCGCGACATGTATCAAGGCCTCGTCTCCAACCTGCTCTCGTCGAACGACTCGCACTGGATGCTCAGCATCGATCGCGGCCCAGGGCAGGAAGCCTTCGGCGCCGAAGACATCGACCTGTTGCGCAAGATCGTGCCGCATATGCGGCGCGCCGGACAGATCGGCCAGCAGTTGGAGAAAACGTCGGCTCTGGCGTCGGCGTTTTCGCATCTGCCATTCGGCGTGTTTCTGATCAACGGCCATCAGCACATCGCACAGATGAACGAAGCCCCGAAGCGATGCTGTCGCGGCCCGACAGTCCGTTGCGATTGAGGGATGGGACAATCGCGGCCGCCAGTGCCGAGGATACGCAGGAGCTGGAGCGGCTCGTTGCCGACGCCTGCTCGCTGCATGACGGGGTCATGCCCGGCGTCGGCGGTACACTGCTGGTGCCGTCCGATCGCCGGCAATCCGACCTGGCGCGATTGGTGCTGTCGGTGGCCCCGTTCGTCGATGCCCGCGCCTATGGCTTGGCGTCCGAACGTTGCGCGGTGGTCATGGTGACGGAGGTCGCCCGCCGTATTCCCGACGGCTTCGAGTTGCATGTCCGCGAGCTGTTCGACCTGACGCCGGCCGAAGCCCGCCTGGCGACGGAACTGGCATCGGGACGCTCGCTGAAGGAGGTCGCGGCAGCGTCCAACATCACGGTAAAGACCGGCCGCACCTATCTCGAACGTATCTTCGCCAAGACCGAAACCCGCCAGCAGAGTGAACTGGTGGCGCTGCTCAAGAGCACCGAACCGCTTACCGGGCGCAGGTAGCAACCTGGTTTTTGGAACCCGACAGTCGGCATATGCCGACTGTCGGAGGCAAAGCATTCCGTGCAAGTTCCGCCCTCGATTGCAGCGGCCCGCCTTGAGGAGGCGGGCCGCTGCCGATGCGGGGAAAGTCGATGTTCGAAACCGGACACGCCGTGGTGGCGGGGTTGCTTCCGTTCGCCATTTCCTATGCGCTGGTGGCAATGCTGCCCGGCGCCAACTTCGCCGTCGTCACGCAGGCCGCGTTAACCGCTTCGCGCGCCACGGCTCTGTCTGCCGCCGCCGGTGTTGCCTTGGGCGCGAGTTCGCTGGCGACCATCGTCGCGACTGGGGCCGGAGCGTTGCCGTCAGGGGGCTTCGCACACCAGATGGCCGCCAGCCTCTACGGTGCAATGCTGGTCTTCATCGGTTGGAATTCGATGCGGCGGGCGCTGTCGATCAAGGTTGGCTTCGACGTGCCGAAGCCCGTTCCAATCACGCGATACTTTCGGCTGGGCTTTGTCACGGCAGTGGCAAACCCTGCAACCGCATTGTTCTTCGCGTCCTCCACACTGAACTTGGATGCGCGCGGGGCAATGCACCTATCCTTGGCTGTGCTGGTTTTTGCCATTGCCATCGCCTGGTTTGGCCTTCTCGGCCTTTGTATTTCCCAACCGGTCGCCCAGCGATTTTACGCACGTTTTCGAAAGCATGCAGACATCGTATTGGGAGGAACTCTGGTGGCGCTCGGCTTCTCCGCATTTGGACATTGAGCGACAGGTGTATGCGCCCACTTGTCAGCCGCGGTTGGGCAGCTCCACGTTCTTCAGCAACGCCACGAGCTGGCTTTGCTGGCGGGTTCCGGTCTTGGCGAAAATCCGTTCGAGATAGGTGCGGCCGGTTTTCACGGTGATGTTGGAACGCGCCGCCGCCTCCTTCAACGGCCGCCCTTGCGAAAGGGCGGCCGCCAGCCGCGCTTCGGCGGGCGTCAGGTCGAACAGGCCGGCAAGCAGGGTTGGCGAAGGCACCATGGAACTGGCGCTCACCGCCGTCGCGGCGATCAGGATGTCGCCCCCCGAAAAGATATCATGCGCCGAACGGAGCAGCGGCAGGACATGGACGATGATCGACTGCCTGTCTTGTCGCGCGGGTACCGGGATTGATCGAACCGAGGGTTCGATCTCGCTGCGCACGGCGGCGATGGCTTGCTGAAACAAAAGGTCTGCTTGCACATCGCCAATCGCCATGCTGCCGAAGGCGACCGGCAGGAACATCGCGGGCATGGCCTCAAGCAGCGGGTTGGCGGCCAGCACGCGTCCATTGGATGAAAGGACAGCAGCCGGCAGTCCCATTCTTTCCATTGCCGCAACTGTTCCTTGCGCGCGCTCAAGCCCGAGCCTCGCCGCAATCAGGCTGGCACGCGCCAGATGCGGCCGCAGCGCGTTCATTCGCGCGAGATCGTCTGCCGAAGGACGATCGTTGTCGCGCCAGCGCTCGGTCGAAAACAGTGCCATTTCCCCCGTCGGCATGACGATGAACGAACCAATCTGTCCGCCAATCCCGAGCGGCCGGGTGCGATCGAGGCGCAGGTGATTGCTTTCCAGAGCCTCGGCGGGGAAATAATCGGCGTCGTAGACAAAAGCCGAAGGCGGGGTCATCGAGAAGAGGAGTTGCACCTCCTCGCTCTTCTGCCATCCATTGGCAGCGTCGAAAGCCTCCAGCACTGGCGAGATCAAATCGGTCGCGATGAATTTTGGCGGGGCTCGGTCATCGAACAGGACAAGCGAGGCGGCAGCCGAGTTGGACTCGCTGCTCAACTGCTCCAGGACGTCGCGCCACATCTCCGGCACGAATGCAGCCTCGTAGATGCGGTCGGCCAGATCGGAAGTCACTTGTGCCTCGTTGGCTGCGCTACCAACTCCGCGTTCTTCACCAAGGCGGCAAGCTGGCTTTGCTGGCGGGTTCCTGTCTTGGCGAATATCCGCTCAAGATAGGTGCAGCCGGTTTTCACGGTGATGGTCAGATCGGACGCCGCATCCTTCAACGGCCGCGGTTCTGCATCAGCGACAATCAGTTGGAACTCTCCGCAGGCGGAACCGGTCGTGCCGGGCCAGAGCTCGGGAACGAAAGCCGCCTCGTAAATCGCTTCGATCAGGCCGCCGCTCATCGGAACGGCTCCGCGCTCTTCAACAAAGCGACAAGCTGGCTTTGTTGCCGCGTCCCGGTCTTGGCAAATATCCGTTCGAGATAGGTGCGGCCGGTTTTGACGGTGACGTTGGAGCTTGCCGCTGCCTCCTTCAACGGCCGCCCTTGCGCGAGGGCGGCCGCCAGCCGCGCTTCGGCGGGCGTCAGGTCGAACAGGCCGGCAAGCAGGCTTGGCGACGGCACGGTGGCGCTGGCGCTCATCGCCGTCGCCGCAACCAGAATGTCGGCACCGGAAAAGATCTCGTGCGCGGCACGGCGCAGCGGCAGGAGATGAATGACCAGCGCCGGTTGGCCCTCCCTGGCTGGAATGGGGATGGAACGCACGACCCGATCTTGCAAATTGTGCGTAATGGCTTGCCGGAAAAGCTCATTGGCGGATACGTCGGCAAGTGCCATGCCGCCATGTGCGGCGGCGATGAAAACGGATGGCATGTTTTCCAGCAGCACATTGGCCGTCAGCACGCGTCCCGATGCGGTCATTACCGCCGCCGGCAGACCAAGGGCCTCGAGCGCCGAGACGCTCGCTTTGGCCTGCTCCATGCCCAGCCGCGCCGATACCAGGCCGGCACGCGAAAAGTGCGGGCGAAGCTGGTCGAGCCTGTCGATCGACGTCTGATCGTAGGTGCCGTCCCGCGTCCAGCGTTGAAAGACAAATGTAACCAGTTCGCCGCTCGGCATGGCAACAGCCGAACAGATGTGAGCGCCGATACCTGCCGCCCTCAATTGTATCCGTACCGGATCATGCTCGAGCTCGTCGGCAGTCAGAAAATCTTCGACCTGCACGAAACTCGCCGGTTGCAGGCTGCACATGCGCTGAATCGCATCGGAGAATTTCCAGCTGTCGCCGGCAATGAATTCATCGAACAGCGAGCGGACGGTTTCAAGGGAATTGCCATGCCCTGGAAGCTCGTCACTCAACCGGCCGCGAACAGGGGAGCCGTCGCTGAACAGGAAGATCGCGCCGTCAGCCGAACTCGAAAGCTCGCTGGCCGCTTCGAGAGCACCCGCCCACAAATCCGGCACGAACGCGGCCTCGTAGATCCTGTCCGTAAGATCATCGAACATGAGAGCGCACAGCCTCTTTCAGAGTCAGCGTCTTGCCGGCTCGGATCGTCAACGCGCTCCCACACGCCAACCGATACCCGCAAGATCAAAATGCCATGCTGAAAGCTGAGGTCAACCTCAGATTGCTGTCGAGCCGCATGCAGTTGCCGGCCCCAAAACGACAAAACCCGCCGGACTGGGTCCAGCGGGCTCGGAACCGCGACAAAAGTCGTCTGGTGCGGCTCTGGCTTCCACGGCTTGGTCCGCCGGAGCGGACCAGACGTGGCTTTAGATAGCCCTGCGGGCGATCTTTTCGATGTCGGCGCGGTTGATGCCGAGATCGCTGAGCTGACGTGCGTTGAGACGGTTCAGTTCGCGGACGGTCTCGGTGTACATACGCCAGTTACGGAAAGCGCGGATCGGGTTCATGGTAGTCCTCCAGAATGATGTTCGTTTCGATGGTGCTCAAATAGGCGTCATCGATGAGGACTTGAATGGCTGATTTTGCATAGCAATGATGCAAATGCTGCATTGCAGCATTAAGCTTCTGTTCATCTTGTAGGCAGTGAGTCGCTGACCTCGCTCGCTGTCAGCCTACGTCGAGCACGATCTTGCCGATATGCTCGCCGTCTTCCATGCGCTCGTGCGCCCGCCAGGCTTCGCTGAGCGGGAAAATCATGTCCATCACCGGTGCCACTTTGCGCGTGCCGAGCAACGGCCACACCTGCGCTTCCAACGCTGCCGCGATCGCCGCCTTGAACTCGACGGTTCGCGGCCTCAGCGTCGACCCGGTGTGGACGAGCCGCTTGACCATGACCTTCGAAAAATCCGCGCTTGCGACAGCGCCGGCCTGCACGGCGATCTGGACGATCCGACCCTCGACCGCAGCGGCCTCATAGTTGCGCGCCACATAGTCGCCGCCGACCATGTCGAGGATGACGTTGGCGCCCTTGCCGTCCGTTGCCTCCTTGACCGCGGCGACGAAATCCGCCTCGCGATAGTTGATCGCCCGGTCTGCGCCGAGCTTCAGGCAGGCGTCGCATTTCTCCTTGCTGCCGGCGGTGGTGATGACATAGGCGCCGAAGGCCGAGGCAAGCTGGATCGCCGTCGTGCCGATGCCGGACGAGCCGCCATGGACGAGCAGCGTCTCGCCTTTCTTGAGGCCGCCACGCTCGAACACATTGTGCCAGACGGTGAAGTAGTTTTCCGGCACCGCCGCGGCTTCGGTATGGGTGAAGCCGGCGGGCAACGGCAGCACGCTCCCGGCATGCACCTTGACATATTCGGCATAGCCGCCGCCGGGCGTCAGCGCGCAGACGCGGTCGCCGATGCGCCAGCGCGATATGTCGTCGCCAAGGGCCGCCACTTCGCCCGACGCCTCGAGGCCCGGCAGGTCCGACGCGCCGGGCGGCGGCGGATAGGCGCCCTTGCGCTGCTGGATATCGGGCCGGTTGACGCCGGCGGCATGCACCTTGATCAGGATCTCGCCGGGGCCGGGCTGCGGCACGTCGCGTGTTTCCGGCTTCAGGACCCGAGGGCCACCCGGCTCCGAGATCGCGATGGCCGTCATCCTTGCCGGAATTTTCTGTCCGCTCGCCATGAGATTTCCCGTCTTTCCTCGCCGTTGTCCGATCGGCTGTTTGCATCGACGCCCCTGCCCTATGTATGCTGATTGCCAAATCAGGCAAATGGCCAATCTGGTCTTGGCGGAGGAGGAGCGACGATGGCGATCTTCGACGACGAACCCAAGAAGAAGGCACGCCCGCACGAGATCGGGCAGGACCTGTCACTGCTTTCCGTCAGCGACTTGACCGAGCGGATCGGTATCCTGCGCGACGAAATTGCCCGCCTGGAAGCCGAACTCAAGGCCAAGGACACCACCAAATCCGCGGCCGAAGCACTGTTCCGCCGCGGATAGGCGCGCTGGCGCAAAGCCCGCCGCCGAAAAGCCCGAATGCGGCTGTCTTCAGACCCAGCGTCCCCGCCAAACCTGAGCCGGATCAAACAATGTTCGCAACCTACCGACCGATCCTCTCGCTGCTTCGCGGCACCGCTTTCCTGCTCGCGGCATCTGGATTGCATGGACTGCTCTTGCCCCTGCGCGGTCAACTGGAAGGTTTCTCGACCGCATCGCTCGGCCTGATGGGCACGGCATGGGCCGGCGGCTTCGTCACCGGCTGCTTCTTCGCACCGCGCATCGTGCGCCGCGCAGGCCACGTTCGCGCCTTTGGCGCCTTTGCCGCATCCGGCGCCATCGTGGCGCTACTGACCGGGCTGATCATCGACGAATATGTCTGGATCCTGCTGCGCGCCTTCACCGGCTTCACCATGGCCGGTGCCTTCATGGTCATCGAAAGCTGGCTGAACGAGAAGGCCACCAACGAGAACCGCGGCACCGTCTTCGGCCTCTACATGATGGTCACTTATGCCTCGATCATGGGCGGGCAGATGATCGTCGCCGGCGGCGACGTGAAGTCCGCATCGCTGTTCATGATCACCGGCATCCTGTTTTGCCTATCGCTCATTCCGACGGCGGTCTCGACCGCCTCTCACCCCAAGCCGCTGCAGGATGTCTCACTTGATGTCAGAGGCCTTTATGCCAATTCGCCGGTGTCGGCGGTCGCTTGCGTGTTGATCGGCATCGCCAACGGCGCCTGGGGCACGCTTGGCGCCGTCTATGGCGCCCGCATCGGCATTTCCACGGCCGAGATCGCCCTGATGATGAGCCTTGTGGTCGTTGCCGGTGCCGCCATGCAGCTTCCGGCCGGGCGTCTCTCCGACAAGACCGACCGGCGTTTCGTGCTGGCGGGAGCGGCTTTCGGCGGGGCTCTGTTCGCGCTCTTGATCTTTCTGTTCGAGCCGCGCTCCGGCGTCTTCGTCATCGTCTTCACTGCCGCCTATGGCGCCTTCGCCTACACGCTCTATTCGATTGCCGTGGCGCATGCCAACGACCACGCGCGCTCGGAGGATTTCGTCAAGGTATCTGGCGGGCTGTTGCTGCTCTACGGCTTCGGCACGATGATTGGACCCTTGCTCGCCGCCGCTTTGATGGGCTGGATGCGCCCGGAAGGTCTGTTCCTGGCGACCGCCTTGGCGCATCTCTGCCTGGCGGGCTACACGCTGCTGCGCATCAGCCGCCGCGCGCCGGTGCCGATCGGCGATCGTGATGCCTTCAAGACGCAGCCGGCCGACCGTTCGGTCACCCCGGAAGCATTGCGGCTCGATCCCAGAAGAAAAGCAGAAGCAGACGGTTGAGATTCGAAAGGCTTTGCCTCACTAATACAGGCATGATGTTTTCCGACGCCTTCATGGCGATTGCCGATCCCAATCGGCGCCATCTTCTGGAAGAACTTCGCCGCGGCCCGAAAACCGTCACCGAACTGGCCGCCGGCTTGCCGGTCTCGCGCCCGGCTGTGTCGCAACATCTGAAAGTGCTGCTCGATGCCGGCCTGGTCCACGCCAAGCCGGAAGGAACAAGGCGCGTCTATACGGTAAGCGGCACCGGCTTCCTCAAACTCAACATCTGGCTCGATCAGTTCTGGGAAGCCTAACCCCGATCAACCGTTGTTGTAGGGGAAGAACTTGAAGTAGGGCTGCGCCTCCTCGATCACCCGGGCGAAGGCGGAGCGCTGCAGCAGCCGGTCATGGTAGCGTTTCACGGTCGGATACTTGTCGCCGAACGGCTCGACCTTGTTGGCATAGAACAGCGCCGGGGACGCTGCGCAATCGGCCATGGTGAAGGTGTCGCCCATCGCCCAGATCTTCGACTGCATGTCTTGTTCGATGATGGCATAGGAATTTCGAAGCTGGGCGCGGGCCTGCTCGACGCCGAACGGGTCGGTCTTGTCCTGTGGCCGCAACCGGTCGCCAACGATCTTCTGCATCGGCTCCTGCACATAGAAATCATAGAAGCGGTCGGCCTGGCGGACGGCCAGCGCCAGGTCGATGTCGGCGGGAACGAGGTCAACCGGCCCCGGATAATGCGCGGCCAGATATTCGACAACGATGGTCGATTCCAGCACCGTGCAGTCGCGCGAATCGTCGTGCAGCGCCGGCATCTTGCCGGCCGGCGAAACCTTCAGGAAGGCCGCGCGCGACTGGATGTCGCCAAGGTCGACGATGACAGGCGTGAACGGCGTCGCGTTCTCGTACAGCGCGATCAACGGCTTCCAGCAGAAGGAGGCCAACGGATGAAAATGAAGCGTCAGGGACATTTTTCGCTCGCCTGTTTCGTGGATTGTCGGTGGCCGCTGCCGTGCAGCATGCCGGATTTGAACACGAAGGCATTGGCTCAGCCAGCCTAGGCTGCCTCAACCGGCTTGGACATGCGTGATGATTGCTGCGGATATCTCGGCCCAGTCGTCCGGGTGCAGCTCATGGCCGCCGCCTCCGATCCGGAGAATTTTCGCCCCGGTGACGGCCTCGGCCAGCGCCTCGCCATGCTCGACCGGAAAGATCGGATCAGCCGTGCCGTGGATGACCAGCAGCGGCGACGCGATCTCGTGCAGGCGGCCCTTCCAGGCGTCGCCGCCCTTGAGCATGAAATGGTTGGTCGCGCTCAGCAAGCCGCCGGACCGGTCGTAATCCTGCTCGACAAAGGCCCGCATCCGGGCCTCGTCGAAGGGATGCGTGGCGCTGGCAATCGCCCGCGCATCCCTGACGATGAAATCGACGACCTGGCCACGGTCCGACCAATCGACTTTGGCGCCCTCGGCCGAGTGTTCCATGTAGGCTTCGGTGGTCCCGGGAAGGCCGGATGTGTCGATTCCCACCGGCGAACTGCTGATCACAGTCAGAGAAACGACACGGGACGGGTGTTTCAACGCCACAAGCTGCGCGATCATGCCGCCCATCGACATGCCGACGACATTCGCCTTGCCGATACCGTGGTCGTCGAGAACGCGCATTGCATCGTCGGCCATATCATCGAACGTGTAGGGCGGCTCTCCCGGCTTGTATTTGGTCGAACGCCCGGTATCGCGATTGTCGTAGCGGATCACGAACAGGCCGGCACCGGCCAGTTTCCGGCAAAACGCCTCCGGCCACCACAGCATCGAGGCCATCGCTCCCATGATCAGCAACAGCGGCGGGTTCGCCGGATCGCCAAAGGTTTCGGATATGATTTCGGGGCGTTCGGTCGTCGTCACGGTACGGCCTCCTCTCTTGCAATACTGATTGCATTTTGCAATCGGTTGCACGATAATAAAACCGATAAGATAATGCAACCGGTTTTGGAGAAAAAATCTCATGAGCATGGATCGCCGGTCCGGGTGTCCGATCAACCTGTCGCTGGAAGTGTTCGGCGATCGCTGGAGCCTGATCATCCTTCGCGACATGATCTTCGGCGGCAGGCGCCATTTTCGCGAGCTGCTCAACCGATCGATGGAAGGCATCGCCTCCAACATCCTTGCCGACCGGCTGAAGCGGCTGATGGAACTGGGCATGCTGACCAAGGCCGACGACCCCTCGCACAAGCAGAAGGCGATCTACAGCCTGACCGAAATGGCGATCACGCTGGTGCCGATCCTGGCCCATCTCGGCGCCTGGGGCCGCGTCTGGCTGCCGGTCAGCGACGAACTGTCGATCCGCGCCGAACTTCTGGAAAAGGGCGGACAGCCGATGTGGGACAAATTCATGGACGAGTTGCGCCATGAACATCTCGGCATGCCGCTCGATACCGCAACGGGTCCTTCTGTCCGCGCGACCTTGCAGGCCGCCTATGAAGCCCTGGTTGCCAGCAAGGCTCTCGCCGCCGACTCTGCCGCTTGACCAACTTATTTTCCCGTTTTGGGGCCGGCTCTGCTAGAAGAAGCGGAAAATCACAATTCACGGGATTGGATAAGGTCTTGGTTGAGAACTCTCGGGATGCTGCCCGCGCACGCGCCGACCTGCGCTTCAAGAAGCAGGAAGAGGCGGCAACCGTCCGCCAGAAGGCGATGGCCGAATACGTCGCCGAGAGCGACGCCCGCCAGGCCAAGACCAACAAGCTGCGGGCGCTGCGTCTCGCCAAGGAAGCCGAAGACCTCGCCAACGCGCCGGCGGAACCTGCCAAGAAGCCGGCCCGCGCCAAGAAAAAATAACAGCCACGCCTGAAGCCGCACAAGCACTATCCGGATGGTGTCGGCGAAGGCCGCTTTCCATCCCACCTCTTCACGCGAAGCAATTTCAACCGAAACCGGGATTTTATCTCGCCCGTCGACGGTCGATGATCGACGCGTTTCAGACAGGAGACTGCCATGACCGCACTGCCGCTCGAAAAAGCCAGGCAAATCATCGATGCCGCCTTTGCCAAGGGCTCCGATCTCAAGCTCAGGCCGCTTGGCGTCTCGGTGCTCGACGCCGGTGGCCATCTGGTCGCCTTCCAGCGCCAGGACGGCGCCTCGTTCCTGCGCCCGCAAATGTCGGCCGGCAAGGCCTATGGTGCGCTCGCCATCGGCATGGGCTCGCGCAAAGTCGAGGCTTTCGCCAAGGAGCGCCCGCACCTCGTCGCCGGCATCTCGGACGTCTCGGGCGGACGCGTGCTGCCGGTGGTCGGCGGCGTGCTGATCCGCGACAAGGCCGGCGCCGTCATCGGTGCCGTCGGCATTTCAGGCGACACGTCGGACAATGACGAAGCCGCGGCAATCGCCGGCATCGAGGCCGCCGGTTTCACCGCCGATCCGGGCTGAGCGTCAGCGCCGGCTCTAACTAATTCAAATTGATGTCCCGGCTGGCCGACCGCATCGACACCGCGAATCCGGCCAGCACATCGAACAGCGCGATGACCATCAGCGTGAAGAAGACGGAATGGGCGGCGCCCTTCACCAGCAGGAATTCGACCAGGAAAGCCACGAACACCAGCGTCGACAGAAGGTGGTCCATGATCGACGCATTGGTCGTGCGCACCGACTTCGCCATTTCTAGGAACAGGAAGATCAGCCCGATCAGTATCATCAGGTCGCCCAGCGTCATCGAGAACACGCCGCCCGACATCATGCTGAATGAGAAGACCTCGCTTGCCCACGGATCGTCACCGCTGCCGAATATTCCCAGCAGTCCGAGATTGTAGAGCACGAAAGGCACGATCAGCAGCGGAATGGCACCGAACATCTGGCGTCTCCATGTGGGGGCAATCCTTTGTAGAATGCGCCACAGCCACGTCGTCAAGATGTTTCGCTATCAGCGTTGAACACGGTCGAAGACCGCACGCAACAACCGTGTCAGCCGGTTGCCTGCAACGGTTGTCGCCCATGCTTCGAGATGCGCGCTACCCGGCCCCCAAACGCAAAAGGACCGGCCACCGGCCGGTCCTTTTGGAATTCAAACCTTTGGAAAGGCTGCTCTCAGCTTTCCTTGGGCGTCAACACCTGGCGACCGCGATACATGCCGGTCTTCAGGTCGATATGGTGCGGACGGCGCATTTCGCCGGAATTCTTGTCCTCGACATAGGTCGGGGCCTTGAGGGCGTCGGCCGAGCGGCGCATGCCGCGCTTGGACGGAGAGGTTTTACGTTTCGGAACGGCCATGGATATGCTCCACTACATGGTCAAAAGCCCCGCCCGCCCTCGTGAAAGGGCCATGTCGGGGCCTAAATCTGAGAAAGTCGGGTGCCTATACACGCCCTGTGCCGTTTTGGCCAGCACTGGCGCGAATTTTTTTGGATCGGCTAGCGGAGACAACCGACATAGGCGCCTGAGCGGCCGGCGCGCCGCTCGATCAGATTGGCAAGCCGCCTCAGGCCAGGCCCGGGCTTGGCCGGATTACGGGCGATCGGATTTGGCAAGGAGACCGCAAGCAAGGCGGCCTGCCGTCGCGACAGCTGTTTTGCCGAAACGCCAAAATGGTGCTGTGCCGCGGCCTCGATGCCGTAGATGCCCGGCCCCCACTCGGCGATGTTGAGATAGATTTCCATGATGCGCCGTTTCGACATCACCGCATCGAAATAGACGGCCAGCGGCAGTTCGACCACCTTGCGCACCGAGCCCAGCGGCCGCGACCACAGAAACAGGTTCTTGACCGTCTGCATGGTGATGGTCGAGGCACCGCGCGTCGCTTCGCCGGCCAACGCGTCGTCGACGACGCCTCTCAGCTCGCCGAGATCGACGCCACGATGAAAGCAGAACTGCCCGTCCTCCGACATGATGACGGAATTGGCCAGCACAGGCGACACATCGTCGATCGACACCCAGCGGCGGTCGTAACCGGAGAAGGTCGCCAGGTCCTTCAACATCAGCGTCGAGACAGGATGCACGAAGAACGGCAGGTACAGAAACGTCAGCACGACCGGAATCAAAGCCAGCACCGCGGCCACGACGATGCCGCGCCGGACCCAGCGTTTGAGACCGCGGCGATTTACGCCCCGCGATCTCGTCGCCATGTCCAGCTTTTCGGTTTCATGATCGACGATCGGTTCCGCCAAGCCGCCCAACCCGTGCCAGAGAGCTCGTTTTGAAACGCGCTCCTGTGAGTCATGTGACGGTGTTTTCGAGAACCGGAGCGGAGCGTACATTGGAGTACACAAGCACCGGCAGCGCAGAAAACGCCCTCAGATGACCGCAGGAGTAGAGTTTCCAAACGGGCTCTTACTGCTCCGGCATAATGGCGCTTGCCTTCTTGCGCAACGTCTGAGTGTCGGCTACCGGTCCCGACCATGACGAATGACGACCAGATGGCGTTCGAAATGGCGCTGATCAGACGGGCGGCCGCCGTCGAGGTGCTGCTGCGGCGGCTGCTCGACGACCGTGCGCTTTCGGGCGAGATCGCGCGGCCTGAGCGTTTGATGGCGGCGATGCGGCACGGCGTGCTGAACGGCGGCAAGCGTCTGCGGCCCTTCCTGGTCATGGAAAGTGCGGCCCTTTTTTCCGCCGATGGCGAGGCGGCACTGCGTGTCGCCGCCGCACTTGAATGCGTACATTGCTATTCGCTGATACACGACGATCTGCCCGCCATGGACGACGATGATCTGCGCCGTGGCCAGCCGACCGTGCACAAGGCCTTCGACGAGGCGACCGCTATCCTGGCTGGCGATGCCTTGCTGACGCTTGCTTTCGACATCATTGCCGGCGAGGCGACCGCCCTGCCGGCGGAGCGGCGGGCGGCCCTGGTGCTGGCGCTGGCCCGCGCCGCCGGACCCGGCGGCATGGTCGGCGGCCAGAAGCTCGACCTCGAAGCCGAACAGACGCCGCCGGACGAGGCCGGCATCATCCGGCTGCAGGCGATGAAGACCGGCGCATTGATCCGATTTGCCTGCGAGGCAGGTGCCCTCATCGCCGGCGCTCCGGCCGACGACCGCGAGCGGCTGGCCGAATTCGGCTCGGCGATCGGTCTTGCCTTCCAGCTTGCCGACGACCTGCTCGATTTAACCGCCGATGCCAGCCAGATGGGCAAGGCGACCGGCAAGGACGCCGCCGCCGGCAAGGCGACGCTGGTGGCCTTGCATGGTGCGAATTGGGCGCGCGGCCAGTTGCACGGCCTCGTCCAACAGGCGCATGCGCTGCTTGAGCCCTTTGGCGACGATGCCCAATTGTTGAAAGAAGCGGCGACGTTCGTGGCGACCCGCACCAGTTGAGGTTGCGCCAACCGAGATATCGAGCTGACCCAAGCTCGCTCGTCCTCCGCCGGCCAATTCAGAAATAGAACTTGAGCGGAAGCCTGCCGAGGCAGAGGATCGACATCGCTTTGCCATCCGCACGGCACGCACGCGGTGCGGGTAGAGTTGGAGGGGTGCCATGTCGACCACCGACAAGCTGTTCAGCGGTTCCATTGCCGAGGTCTACGATCGAGCGATGGTGCCGCTGATCTTCGAGCCATATGCACGGGATCTGGCGGAGCGGGTGTCGAAGCTCGGGCCGCAATCGGTGCTCGAAGTGGCGGCGGGCACCGGTGTGGTGACACGTGCGATGGCAGCAAAGTTGCCGGCGCAAGCCCGCATCGTGGTCACCGACCTCAACCAGCCCATGCTCGACCACGCACGCACGCGGATGGCGGACGATCCTCGGATCACCTGGCGGCAGGCCGACGCCCAGGCGCTGCCCTTCGAGGACGCAGAGTTCGACGCCGTGGTTTGCCAGTTTGGCGCGATGTTCTTCCCCGATCGGGTGGGCGCCTACAGCCAAGCGCGGCGGGTGATGCGGCCGGGCGGGCACTTCCTGTTCAACGTCTGGAGTGCCATCGAAGACAACGAGTTCGCCGAGGAAGTGACGCGGGCGCTCGGCCATTTTTTCCCGGCCGATCCGCCGCGCTTCATGGCGAGGACGCCGCACGGCTATCACGATGCGGACGTCATCCGCGCCGACCTTCATGCCGCCGGCTTCGGTAACATCACCATAGAGCCGCTGGATGCCGTCAGCGCCGCTTCGTCGCCATATGAGGCGGCCACGGCCTATTGCCAGGGCACACCCCTGCGGGCTGAGATCGAGGCGCGCGGCGGCTCGCTGGAGGAGGCGACGCGATACGTGGCGAATGCCCTTGGGAAACGGTTCGGGGAAGGTCCGGTGCGTGGCCGCATCCGCGCCCTCGTCGTGGAAGCGGCCTAGGCGTGCTGTCCATCCGGCGGTTCGCATGGCCTGCCTGCCCGCACGAACGAAATTTTAATGTAAATGAAGCGTAATCCCGGCCATTAAAATGGTGCGTATGTGTTGGGGTTGCGCATGCCTGAATATTCGTCCTTCATCCGGTCGATCCGGATCCGCTATATTTCAGGGTTGCTGATCTTCGCGCTGGCTTCCGCCGGCATCGTGATTGCGCTTGACCGCGTCAATTCCTTTCGCCGCGACATCGATGCGCTGAGCAGCAACCTCGTCATCTTCACCCGCGACCTGCGCAACGCGACCAGCTTCGCCGAGACCACCGGCACCGCCTGGCGGGCGGAGACACGCGATGCCCTGACCACATCGGCGCGCGGCCATTCGGAGCGCCTGACCGGCGAGATCGAGACGCTGACCGCCCAGCTTGCGGCGATCAAGCCACGGCTGTCGATCAAGACCGTCAACGAACTCCAGTCCGCTTCCGTCAACGGCGATCTGTTCTGGTCGCCGCGCGACATGGTGCGCAATTTCAACCTGATGTCGATGGCGCAAAAGGTCGACGAGTGGAGCTATCGCGAAATCCGCAACCAGAACGACCTGTTCGCCCAGCCGATGCTGGTCCGCGTCCGCACCGCCATGGATGATGAGCGCCACCTGGCCGATGCCTCAAGCGACAGGCTGCTGCTGTGGGCGAGCGGCATCCTGTTCGCGGCACTTGCCATCGTCGCCTTCTGGATCTTCCGCCCGATGGAAGTGGCAATCCGCCGCGCCTTTGCCGAATCCGCCGAATCCCTGTTCAAGGCCGAGGCCGCCGACCGCGCCAAATCGGAATTCCTGGCCAATATGAGCCACGAAATCCGCACGCCGATGAACGGTGTGCTCGGCATGGCCGAACTGCTGGCCAAGACCGATCTGACCCCGCGCCAGAAGACCTTCACCGACGTCATCGTCAAATCCGGCAACGCGCTGCTCACCATCATCAACGACATCCTCGATTTCTCCAAGATCAATGCCGGGCAACTCACTCTCGACCCTGCTCCCTTCCGCCTTTCCGAGGCGGTCGAGGATGTGGCGACGCTGGTCTCGGCGCGCGTCGCCGAAAAGAACCTCGAACTGATCGTGCGTGTCGACCCGCGCCTGCCGGCCCATGTCGTCGGCGACGCCGGCCGCTTCCGGCAGATCATCACCAACCTGCTCGGCAATGCCGTGAAGTTCACCGAGAAGGGTCATGTGCTGATCGATGTCGGCGGCGAAATCGTCAACGACGTGGTCCAGCTCAAGGTCCGCGTCGAGGACACCGGCATCGGCATACCGGCCGAGAAACTGCAGAACGTGTTCGAAAAATTCGCGCAGGTGGACGGCTCGTCCACCCGCCGTCATGAAGGCACGGGGCTTGGCTTGGCCATCGCCGCCCGCCTCGTCGACCTGATGGCAGGCAAGATCGGCGTCGAAAGCGAGATCGGCCGTGGCTCCGTGTTCTGGTTCGCTGTGCCGCTGCCCGCGCATCAGGCCGCGGCGCGCGACGAGATCGTGCCGGTCGACGTCACCGGCGCGCGCGTGCTGGTCATCGACGACAATCCGGTCAACCGCGAAATCCTGCTCGAGCAGCTCAGAAGCTGGAGCTTCGACTGTGCCGCCGCCGAAAGCGGCGCCGTCGGCCTGGCCTTCCTCGACCGCGCCTTTCAACTCGGCGCCGCCGTCGACTGCATCATCCTCGACTACCAGATGCCGGGCATGAACGGCGCCGACGTCGCCAGAGCCATTGCTTCCGACAGCCGCCTGTCGGCCATCCCGATCGTTATCCTGACCTCGGTCGACCAGGTCGATTTCGGCAAGATGATCATCGACTTCGGCATTGCCGCGCATCTGACCAAACCGGCGCGCTCCGCGGTGCTGCTCGGCACCGTCATCTCGGTGATTCAGAAGGCCCGTTCGCAGGTCGGCAAGGCGCGGTTCGTCCGCGAACCGATCGTGCAGGCTCCCCTGGCAGCGCCGCCCGCCTTCACCGTCATCCGCGGCCCGGCAATGCCGGTCGCGGCAGCGCCGGAATCGACAACCGCGCCGAACGGACCGATCGACATCCTCATTGCCGAGGACAATGACGTGAACCAGTTGGTCTTCGGCCAGATCCTCAATGGGTTGGGCTTGAGCTACCGTATCGCCGGCAATGGCCGCACGGCGGTCGAAATGTACCGGGCGCTGCGCCCCAAGCTGATCCTGATGGACGTTTCGATGCCCGAAATGAACGGCTACGAGGCGACCCGCGCCATCCGGGCGATGGAGGTCTCGACGGGCGCCCACATCCCGATCATCGGCGTCACCGCACACGCGCTGAAGGGCGATCGCGACAAGTGCATCGATTCAGGCATGGACGACTATCTGCCGAAGCCCGTTTCGCCCGACCGCCTAGGCACCAAGATCGGCACCTGGCTCAGCGAGACCGTCGTGGCCAAGACCGCCTGACTGCATCCATGAGGATGCGTCAGACGGCGGCAGCCTCCAGACGATAGCGGCGCATCCAGTCGAGGCTTGTCGCGTCAGCAAGCTTTGCAACGCCGGGGCTTACATCCTCCTCGTCAGGTGCTGGGACTCCCAGGGCTTCGCAGATGCCTAGCAACGTCGCAGCCGGATTGCCTGAAAGGCGCTCATAGCCGACGCGCAGCGGGGATATGCCTTGCTCTGCGAACCAAATGTTCCAGGCCGCGTCATAGGTCTCGAGTTCCGTGACCTCTCGTTTGATACGCTCGAAATCATATTGGGGCTCTTTCGGCGGTGCGACCCTTTCGATCTCGGTGCCATCGGGAGCGATATGCCAAAGACCGGTCTGCTCCGCCTTGATCAGGGAGACAGCCTGCGCGAGCTTGTTCTCCCGCGAGAGGTGTATGTAGAGGACGCGGCCAAAGGCCTTTTCAAGACGCGCTCTGTCCGACGGCAGTTTCGGGAAAATCCGGTCGAGGGTTGCCGAGAGTTCATCCAGATTTTCGCGCATCAAGCGAAGGCCGAAGAGGCCGGTCCCACCCTTGCCGGCAGCGATCGCCGCGTTGAGATAGGCGACATTGAAGTCGAGCTCACTCATCGTGTCGCGATCGGGCAGCTTCCACTCTTCAGCCCACTCCAGCACATCCTGCCGCCGATAGAATGAGTGCGGATCGCCAGTCGTCTTCGTGGATGCCAGAAGCTTGCACAGCAGCGTGCTACCGGTCCTCGGCGTGCCGCAGATGATGTATCCATCGAACATGTTGAGACCCATGCTGCTCGTCAAAGACAGGGCCGCCGCCCAGTAAGGATGGCGGCCGCTATAGCTGAAATCTTTGCTGGATGCGACGTCACGGCTATCGCTTTTAAATGCCTCTCCCGGACAAACACCATGCCGGCAGCGGCCAAATTACCGGTTGCGCACCACCACGCACGCCCCACCGACACTTTGCAATTTCTGGCAAATAACGTTGGCATCGGCGCGGCGGTCGACACCGATCCTGACCGCGTAGATGCCGCGCCGGCCGATCGGCGTGCGCACCCGGCTGACCACCGGATCATGCCCGTTGAGCAGGGCCGGGAACCGGCTCCTTACCCTGACCCACTGGTTGATCGCGGCGCTGCGGCGAAAATTGCCGGCCACTTGGATGCCCCATGGCTTTATGTTGATCGAAGCCATGGCCACCGTCCGCGACATGATCACCGGCAGTTTTCGGCAAGCGACGGCAAAATCCGTCTTTGCGTCGAGCGGCTCGACCCTTCCGGCATAGGCCCGGTCGGTGAACTTGTCGGCTGGTTCGCCCATGATGTCTAAGACATAGCTTTCGGTTTCCATCGGCAGGAAACCGCCGGAGCTGAGCCAGCGCGACACCCGGCTCTCGCCGGCATTGTAGGCGGCGGCGGCCAGGCCGAGATTGCCGTAGCCGGTTTTCATTTCGGCGAGATATCTGGCCGAAGCCGGAATCGCCTGGTTGATGTCGAAGGAATTGGCGAGCCCGCGCATCTTGGCGGTGCCCGGCATGAACTGGGCAATGCCTTCGGCACCGACCGGACTGACGGCGTTGGGATCGAAACGGCTTTCCTTCCAGATCAGCCGGGCGAAGAAATCCCTGGACAGGCCGTTCTGGTCGGCATGCGCCTGGATCAGATTGCAGACCTTGTCGATCAGCCGCTGCTTGGCGGATTGCGGCGGATCGGCCTGCACAAGGGTCGACCAGGTCAGCCCGTACAGCAGGATCAGCGCTGCCCAAAGGAAACGCTGCATCGGTTCTACTCGGCCGCGGCCTTGCCGCGACCGAACCGTTGCTCGATATAGTCGGCGACCATTTTCTCGAAATCCGCGGCGATCGACGGCCCGCGCAGCGTCGCCGCCTTTTTGCCGTCGACGAAGACAGGCGCCGTCGGCATTTCGCCCGTGCCGGGCAGCGAAATGCCGATGTCGGCATGCTTGGACTCGCCAGGGCCGTTGACGATGCAACCCATCACCGCGACCTTGAGGTTCTCGACGCCGGGGTATTTGTCGCGCCACACGGGCATGTTCTTCCTGAGATCGGCCTGGATGTTCTGGGCGAGTTCCTGGAACACGGTGGAGGTGGTGCGGCCGCAGCCGGGGCAAGCGGCAACAATCGGCACGAACTGCCTGAACCCCATGGTTTGCAGCAATTCCTGCGACACCTGCACCTCGCGCGTGCGGTCGCCGTTCGGCTCCGGTGTCAGCGAGATGCGGATGGTGTCGCCGATGCCTTGCTGGAGCAGGATGCCCATGGCGGCCGACGAAGCGACGATGCCCTTCGAGCCCATGCCGGCTTCGGTCAGGCCGAGATGCAGCGCATGATTGGAGCGGGTGGCGAGCTCGGTATAGACGGCGATCAGGTCCTGCACGCCGCTGACCTTGGCCGACAGGATGATTTTCTCGCGGCCAAGGCCGATCTCTTCCGCCATCTCGGCCGACAGGATCGCCGACTGCACGATCGCCTCGCGCATCACCTCCTGCGCGGTCAGCGGAAAACCCTTGTCCTGGTTGTCGTCCATCAGCCGGGTCAAAAGCTCCTGGTCGAGCGAGCCCCAGTTGACACCGATGCGCACCGGCTTGTCATGCCTGATCGCCATCTCGACGATATCGGCGAACTGGCGGTCCTTCTTGTCCTTGAAGCCGACATTGCCCGGATTGATGCGGTATTTGGCCAGCGCCTCGGCGCAGGCCGGATGATCGGCCAAAAGCTTGTGGCCGATATAGTGGAAATCGCCGACCAGCGGCACGTTGATACCAAGCCGCTGAAGCCGCTCATGAATGCGCGGCACGGCGGCGGCGCTCTCGTCGCGATCGACGGTGATGCGCACGATCTCCGAGCCGGCCCGGTGCAGCGCTGCGACCTGCGCAACCGTCTGGTCGATATCGGCCGTATCGGTGTTGGTCATCGATTGGACGATAACGGGCGCGCCGCCGCCGACGACCACGCCGCCGACATCGACGCCGACCGACGTGCGGCGGGGGAAAGGAGAGGAAAAATATCCGGTCATGCCGGCAGCCTTTTGTCTCTGGAGCATCTTGTGTCCTGCATGGACGCACAACGACGCCCCGGGCCGATGCGCTGAGGTCCGGGCATGAGGTGGAGGAGCAAAGATGGCTTGTCAATGGCGACAGGTCGCCACTGGCCGGAATCGCCCGCCGCCGGCGACCAGAAACAATCGATGATCTGGCGAAACGGGCGACGGCCGAAGCGGAGATTGAGCCGGGTGCAAGTCCAGCTTCGGCTGACAGACCGGTGCTGGAAAATCAAAACCCTCCACGCCGGCGGCGGGGTGCCGCCGGGAAAAGAGGCCGCGGATATTGGGCGGCTATGTCAGGAGGGCGTCAATGCGTGGTCGGTTTGCCTCTTAGTTTTTCAATCTCGTCCTTGAGTGCCAGCTTGCGTCGCTTGAGATTCACGATTTCGAGGTCGTCGACCGATGGATGATTCATCGCGTCATCGATTTCACGTTCGATGTCGCCGTGTTTCCGCTGCAACTCATCAAGATGGGATGCAAGAGACATGATTGGTTCTCCCTTTCATGGTTTTCCTCGATTGCAACCGTCACGGCGCGTCCACCGCAGGTTCGCTTCTGTGACGGCACGGTGACAGTGTGTCACCTTCCGCGGGCGATGTCGAATGATCCGTGGTAGCATTCCACGACACCTTGAAATGTGATATGGGCTGCACGCCGGTGACAAAACACCCGGTCCCGCCCAATCAGGCCCAGTTTTGGGCGCCGCAGACGTGCAGACGGTAGAGAATGTCCGATCAGGAACAGGCCGATATTCGCCTCGAATTTTCCCGCCTGAAGCAGGAACACGCCGATTTCGATGCCGCCATCAACGCGATGATCGCCATGGCCTGCGATCCGCTGCAGATCCAGCGCATGAAGAAGAAGAAGCTGTTCCTCAAGGATCGGCTGATGGCGCTGGAAGACAAGATCATTCCCGACATTATTGCATGAACTGGCATTCGCTCGTTCGCATGCCTAGGCTGCGATCGAAAGCCTCGCGGCACGACCACGCAGCAGGCCGATAAGTTCGCCGGTCCGCTCCTCGGACGTATCGATGGGGACCACCAGGCACATCGTCGCCTCGACCTTGCCCGGCGCTGAAAACACCGGCGCGGCAAGGCACTTCGTATAGGCATCGACAAGGCCCGAAGTGACGCAATAGCCGGTGACCTGCGCTTTTGCGATGTCGGCGACGAAATCGTCGAGCCGCAGTTTGCGCCCGTCGGGCAGCACGAGATCGTCGTCCGACACCATGCCTTCGATCTCAGCCTTCTCCAGCCCCGCCAGAAGCAGCCGCCCCGAGGCCGTCCAGGGCAGCGGTATCTGCAAGCCGGTGGCGGAACTGATGCGGAACGGCCTGGTGCCGGGACTCGCATGGACGATCGTATAGCGGCCGCTCTGCAGCATGCACAGTTCGGAAGTCTCGCCGGTCTCGCGCGACAGATTGTCGACCTCCTGGCGCCCCCGCCTCAACAGGTCGTTGCCCCGCACATAGTCCATTCCGTAGAGATAGAGCTTCTTGCCGAAATAGACGCGATTGCCGTCGCCTTCCATTTCCAGCAGTCCCGCATCGACCAGCGACCGCACCAGCGTATAGGTCGTCGAACGGGGCGCGTTCACGCCCTTGGCAAGGTCGCCAATGCCGATCGCGCGCTGGGTCGTGTGAAGAAACTCCAGAATCTCCAGCACCCGGTTGAGCCCCTTTTCACGGGAGCCCGAAATCTTCTCGCCGGCTGAAAGTGCCGAGGCATTGCCATCTTGCATTGTTGATTCCCGGTGTTAGTATCTGTCCTGTACAGGATACACACGTCTCTTGTAAGAGACAATCGCTTCGACGTCACTGACGCGTGTATTGCCTGTGCAAGGGGAACACAAACGAAAGGAGGTCGCCGTGAACGACACATCCGGAAGACGTGATTTTCTGAAATTGGGAATGGCGGGACTGGCCACGGCCGGCGTCGTGGGTGCGGCGGTAACCGTCGATGCCCAGAAGGCCGCTGCTCAGGCAGCACCCGACAGCCTGCTGCGCACCGTGCTCGATCGCGGCAAGCTGATCGTCGGCACCGGCAGCACCAACGCGCCGTGGCACTTCGAGAACGATGCCGGCGAACTCGTCGGCATGGACATCACCATGGGGCGCATTCTTGCCAAGGGCCTTTTCGACGATCCGACCAAGGTCGAGTTCGTGATGCAGGATCCGGCACAGCGCATCCCCAACGTCACCACCAACAAGGTCGACATCACCATTCAGTTCATGACGATGAGCGCCCAGCGCTCGCAGCTGGTCAATTTTTCCCGGCCTTACTATGTCGAGGGCGTCGCCCTGCTGAGCCTTCCGACCGCCGAGAACAAGACCTTCGACAAGCTGCTTGCCGGCGGCTCGGCGACACGTGTCTCCATCCTGCAGAATGTCGATGCCGAGGCGCAGGTGCATTCGGTGCTGCCCGAGTGCCAGGTTATGCAGATCGATACCCAGGCCAACGTGCTGCAGGCACTGGAATCGAAACGCGTCGACGCCGCTGCCGTCGATCTGTCCACGGTGCGCTGGCTCGCCTCGCGCAATCCAGACAGATATTTCGACGCCGGCAAGAGCTGGCTGAGCATGCTTTATGGCGCGGCACTCCGGCAAGGCGACCTTGACTGGCTGACCTTCGTCAACGCGACCTTCACCATCGCCATGTTCGGCCACGAAAACGCACTCTACGATGCCGCCTTCAAGGACTATTTCGGACAGGAGCCGCCGGCGCGCCATCCCGGCTTCCCAGCCATCTGACCTGCATCGGGCGGAAGGGCGTATCCAGCGCCCTTCCGCCTCCCTAGAGCAATTCCAGGAAAAGTGTGAAACAGTTTTCGTCCGGAATTGCGTCAAAACAAAGAGTTAGAGCGGGTCGCCGTTTCCGTGAAACGGTGAACCGCTCTAAGCCTGCGGCACTGAGGCGGACGCATGGGCTATGCCCTTAATTTCAACCTGATCTGGCGGCACTTCGACAAGCTGTGGGGCGGACTGCTGCTCAGTCTCGAACTCGCCGTCATATCGATCGCCATCGGCATCGTCATCGGCTTGGTTCTGGCGGTCTGGTATGTGTCTGCCGGACGCATCGTGCGCACCATCATCGCCGCCTACGTCGAATTCATCCGCAACGTGCCGCTGATCCTGCTCGTCTACCTCGTCTTCTACGGCTTGCCGACAGTGGTCGATATCGCCTACACCGCGCCGACCTCGTTCGTCGTCACGCTGTCGCTCTATAGCGGCGCCTATCTGGTCGAGGTGTTTCGCTCCGGGCTCGAAGCCGTTCCGCGCGGACAGCTGGACGCCGGCAAGGCAATCGGCCTGACGCCCTGGCAAAGGCTGCTCAACGTGCGCCTGCCGACCATGCTGCGCATCACCTTGCCGGCATTGTCCAACACCTTCATATCGCTGTTCAAGGACACCTCCGT
Source organism: Mesorhizobium sp. WSM4822 (assembly GCF_055811155.1). Classification (NCBI taxonomy): domain Bacteria; kingdom Pseudomonadati; phylum Pseudomonadota; class Alphaproteobacteria; order Hyphomicrobiales; family Phyllobacteriaceae; genus Mesorhizobium; species Mesorhizobium sp. WSM4822. The sequence continues at coordinate 108,348 of NZ_JBVVQM010000003.1, forward strand.
CGCGTCGGTCATTTCGGTGCCCGAGCTGACCTATGGCGCCCAGTGGATCAACTTCAACACCTTCCGCATCGTCGAGGTCTATCTCGTGGTCACCGCGATGTATCTGGTGACCGGCTACATCTTGCTTTTTGCGCTTCGGCTTGTCGAGCGCCGGTTCAGGGCGGCGCGCTGATATGCTGACCCAAATCGCCTATGCCTTGCCTTTCCTCGCCCAGGGCTTTGCGCTGACACTGTGGGTATCCCTGCTGGTCGTGGTATTTTCGCTGATTGCCGGCGTGATCATGGGCGTCGGTCTCGTCTATGGCCCGGTGCCGTTGCAATGGGCCGTGCGCATCTTCAGCGACACCATTCGCGGCATACCGATCCTGGTGCTCATCTTCTTTGTCTATTACGGACTGCCGGCCGTCGGGCTTCATCTGCTGTCGTTCTGGGCCGCCGTGCTGGCGCTGACCCTGTTCAAGACAGCCCAGGTCGTAGAATATTTCAGAGGCGCTGTCGGCTCCATTCCGAAAGGGCAGTCCGAGGCGGCGATGGCGATCGGGCTGACCTTTCGACAGCGACTCGCCTACGTCATCTTCCCACAGGCGTTCAGGCGCTTCCTGCCGCCCTGGATCAACGGCGTCACCGATGCGGTCAAGGGCAGCGCGCTGGTATCGCTGCTCGGCATCACCGACCTGATGCAGGCCATCAACCAGGTCATCGGCCGCACCTATGAGGCCATGCCGCTCTATATTCTCGGCGCACTCATCTACTTCGCGGTCAACTATGCCCTTTCGCTCGCCAGCCGGCGGCTCGAGCGGCGTTTCTCCTTCATCCGGGAATAGCAATGTCCACAAGTCCGAAAAACACCCCGGCCCTTCTCGACGTCCAGGACGTTTCCAAAGCCTTTGGGACCGTCCAGGTCCTGCGTTCGGTCAGCCTGCAGGTGGCGAAGGGGGAGGTGGTGACGGTCATCGGCCCCTCCGGCAGCGGCAAAACCACGCTGCTGCGTTGCGTCAACTTTCTCGAAAGCTATGACAGTGGTTCGATCCGCATCGACGGCAAGGAGGTCGGCTTTCGCGAAGCCGGAACCCGCCAGCGTCGCAGCGAACGCGATCTCGCCGCGATGCGCGCCGAGACCGGCATGGTGTTCCAGAGCTTCAACCTCTTTCCGCACTTGACAGCCGCCGGCAACATCATGCTTGGCCTCACCAAGGTGCGCGGCAAGAGCAACGCCGAAGCGCGCACCATCGCCGAACACTGGCTCGGCCGGGTCGGCCTCGCCCACAAGGCCGACAGCCTGCCCGCCGAACTGTCCGGCGGCCAGCAGCAGCGCGTCGGCATTGCCCGCGCCGTGGCCATGGGGCCGAAGATCCTGCTTCTCGACGAGATAACCTCCGCGCTCGACCCGGAACTGGTCGGCGAGGTGCTCGAGGTCGTGCGCAGCCTGGCCGAGGACGGCATGACGATGGTCATGGTCACGCACGAAATGGCCTTTGCCCGAGATGCCTCGAGCCGCATCATCTTCATGGCCGATGGCGGCGTCAGCGCGGCGGGCCCACCCGCCGAAATCCTGGCGGCGGACACCGACAATGAGCGCCTGCGCACCTTCCTGGCACGCTTCCGCGCCTCGCATTTCTAGAACGGGACAGCGAACGCTGTCGCAAGGAGCCTTCTTTCATGACGCCTTATATCCGGCTCGCCGCGTTGGGCCTGACGCTGCCCGAGCCGCCGACACCGATCGCCAACTTCGTCACCCATGCCGAAAGCGGCCGGCTGATCTTCCTGTCCGGCCAAGGTCCGCTGCGCACCGACGGCACGCTGTTTACCGGCAAGGTGGGGGAGGATGTCACCGTCGAGCAGGCTTATGGCCATGCCCGCCTCACCGGCCTCAATCTGCTTGCCGTCATGCACGCAGCCACTGGCGACCTTGGCCGGATCGTGCGCGTCGTCAAGCTGCTCGGCTTCGTCAACGCCATACCGACCTTCAGCGACCACCCGAAAGTGGTCAATGGCTGTTCCGACCTGTTTGCCGATGTGTTCGACAATATCGGCGGCCATGCCCGCTCGGCGATCGGCGTCGGCTCCTTGCCTGGAAACATCACCGTTGAAATCGAGGCGGTTGTCGAGATCGCCGCCTGACCTTTAGAAGAATGGAATCCGAGAGATGAAAACCACTTCCACCGACGGCTCCAACACCACCATCCGCGAACGGCTCGGCCTTCGCCCGATCATCAATGTCTCCGGCACGATGACCGCGCTCGGCGCGTCGATCATCGTCCCCGAAGCGATCAGCGCCATGGCGGAAATGGCCTCGCAATGGGTGGAAATGGATGACCTGCAACGTGCCGCAAGCACGATCGTCGCGCGCCTGACCGGCGGCGAGGCCGGTTTCATCACTGCCTGCTGCGCCAGCGGCATCACCATGGCGATCGCCGGTGCGATGACGGGGACCAATCTGCTCGCCATCGAGCGGCTGCCTGATAACACGGAAGGCCTCAAGTCGGAGGTCATCGTCCAGCTCGGGCACATCGTCAACTATGGTGCGCCGATCGACCAGTCGGTCCGGCTGGCGGGCGCCAGGGTCGTGCCGGCCGGCACGGTCAGCGTGACGCAGGACTATCATGTGCGCGACGCGATCAACGACCGCACGGCGGCGGGCCTCTACGTCGTTGCGCACCACACCGTGCAGTATGGCATGCTGTCCCTGGAGGAATTCTGCGAGATCTGCCACGCCAGGGGCGTCCCTGTGATCGTGGATGCGGCTTCAGAGTATGATCTGCGCGGCTTCCTCGCGCGCGGCGCCGACATTGTCATCTACAGCGGACACAAATTCCTGAGTGGGCCGACCAGCGGCATCGTCACCGGGCGCAAGGATCTGGTTCGCACCGCCTATCTCCAGAACCGCGGCGTCGCCCGCGCCATGAAGGTCGGCAAGGAGAGCATCGCCGGCACCATGGCCGCACTGGAAGCCTGGGAAAAGCGCGACCATGCCGGCATCCGCCGCCGCGAAGACGCCGCGCTCAACCTGTGGAAGGAGACGTTGCAGGGCCTGCCGGGCATTGTCGCGCAGATCATTCCCGATCCGACCGCCAACCCTCTCGATCGGCTTCAGATATTTGTACTGCCCGAAAGCCGGTTCACGGCGGCCGGCCTCACCTCGGCATTGGCGACGGGCTCGCCGCCGATCATCGTGCGCAACCATGAGGTGGAGCGCGGCCATTTCTTCCTCGATCCCTGCAACCTCCATCCCGGCGAGGCTGAGATCGTCGCCGAACGGTTGCACGCCGTATTGACCGCCAAGGACCGCCCGGCCGATGCGATGAAACTCGCCCGCAAGGATTCGTCCGGCGTCTTACGCTGGCCAGATTGAACACCCGGCGAATCGCTACCTGAAATGCGCCGGCCGTAACCAGCACGCGCCATCATGCGCCTATTGGCCTGACGGGCTCTCCAAGGCACCGGCCGGGAAACTGCCGGCTCCCTTTTGCGCGCCTTGGCGGGTCCAGCTTGGTGGCCGCTTCGTAGCCTCCCAAAACAAACTTTACAAATATCTTTATTTATGTGAAGTCATGACGATTGAAGGATCGATCATGACAGCCACTCGTTTCGCCACGCGCCTGAATTCCTTTGCCTCGCGACCGCAGGCCGAGTGGCCCGATCTTACCGGCAAGCCGTCGCTGCTGCAGATGGCGGCGCGCGCCGCCAAGGTCGAGGAGCTTACCGATCTTGATCTCAACTTTCCTGACCACGTCGGTGAAAAGCCCACGGAAATCGCCCTGAAACTGGGCGATCTTGGGCTCTCCATCAATGGCTTTGCCATGCGCTACTACTCCAACCCCGCCTTCAAGCTCGGCGCTTTCACCAATCCGGATCCGGCGGTGCGCCGCGAGGCCATCGACCTGACCAAGGCCGGCATCGATGCCGTGCGTGAGGCAGGCGCCAGCCTGATGACGCTGTGGCTCGGCCAGGATGGCTTCGACTACGCCTTCCAAGCCGACTATTCGACGCTTTGGCAACACGAAATTGATGGGATTCGTGAAGTTGCGGCACATGATCCCGACTGTCAGATCAGCCTTGAATACAAACCGAACGAACCCCGCTCCTACAGCCTTATGCCGGATGCGGCGACGACCTTGCTGGCGATCCGCGATGTCGGCCTGCCCAATATCGGCGTCACGCTCGATTTCGCTCATGTGCTCTACGCCGACGAACAGCCGGCCTTTGCCGCGGCCCTGGTGGCGCGTCACAGCAAGCTGCTCGGCGTGCATCTGAACGACGGCTACGCCAAGCGCGACGACGGCCTGATGGTCGGCGCGGTGCACACGCTGCAGACCATCGAGCTGCTCAGGCAGATTCGCCGCGACGGCTACGCCGGCGCCATCTATTTCGACACGTTCCCCGATATGACCGGGCTCGATCCGGTGCGCGAGTGCGAAGTCAACATCGCCACCGTCAAGCGCATGCTGCGCGTCGTCGACCGGCTGGAGCAGGACAATCGCCTGTCCGCCGCCATGGACAGCCAGGACGCGGTGACGTCGCAGGCCATCATCCAGGAAATCATGCTCGGGCCGGATAGCTGAGGCATCCGCGCCATCGCCGTTTTCAACCAGGGAGGAATACAATGAAACTTCTGCTTGCCACCGCTACCGCCGCACTGATGGCGCTCTCGATCGGCTCTGCCTTTGCCGCCGACCTCGCGCCGCTCAATTCCGACACGGAAAAGGACCGCATCGACTGGTCGCAGGTCGAGGCCAAGTTCGGCGCGTTCCCCAAGCTGCCCGAAGGCACCAAGGCAGGCGCGGTCTCCAAGACGCTGACCAATGAATACTGGCGCTCGCTGGGCGAGGGCTACACGGCATTCGGCGCCAAGGTCGGCGTTCCCGTCGTCTATCAGGCAGCGCAGAGCGAGGGCGACCAGCTCGGCCAGCTCACCATCGCCGAAGGCCTGGTGACGCAGGGCTACAACGTGCTGCTCGTCTCGCCGCAGACGGATGCCAATCTGCAGCCGATCATGGAGCAGGCCAAGGCCGCCAACGTGCCGGTGGTCAATGTCAATGACGCCGTCATCCCGCAGGCCGAGCATTATGTCGGCAATGTCCAACGCGACAATGGCGTGCGCGTCGCCAAATGGTTCGTCAAGAATCGTCCGAATGGCGGCAAGGTCGCCATCGTCGAAGGCCAGGCTGGCGTCTATGCCGCCGTGCAGCGCACCGATGGCTTCAAGTCGACCATCACCGAGGGAGGCAAGTTCGAGGTTGTCGCCAGCGTTCCCGGCAACTGGGACCGCCAGACCTCCTATGACGCGGCCACCAACATCCTGCAGCAGCATCCCGACCTGATCGGCTTCTATGCCAACAATGACGGCATGGCGCTCGGCATCGTCGAGGCTGTCAAGGCCGCCGGCCTGCAGGACAAGGTTGCGGTCTTCGGCACCGACGGCATTTCCGATGCCTATGCCTCCATACGGGCCGGCGAACTGACCGGCACGGTCGACAGTTTCCCCGTTCTGACCGGCGAAGTGGCGTTGGAAACAGCTCTGCGTCTCGTCGCGGGACAGAAGCTGCCGCGCGTCGTCGCCACGCCACAGGCGCTGATCACCAAGGACAATGCCGACCGCTATTCCGGCGCCGGCGCGCGCAAGGCGCTGCTCGAGGACGCGGCTGCGGGCCAGTAAGGCCAACCAACAGTGCCGGTCAGGGCAATTCGCTTCTGACCGGCACCATGGCCCGGAGATAGAACTCGATGTCACCCCGGCTGCAATTCCAGGGCATTTCCAAGCTGTTTCCGGCCGTACGGGCGCTTGACGGCGTTTCGTTCTCGGTCGCGGCCGGTGAAATCCACGGCCTGCTCGGCGAAAACGGCGCCGGCAAGTCGACGCTGCTGCGCATCCTGTCTGGCGTCTACAGGCCGACAGCGGGAAGCGTCCTCATTGACGGCAAGCCGGTAACGCTCGCCAACCCGGTTGCCGCGCGCGCTGCGGGCGTCGCCATGATCCATCAGGAATTGCAGCAGGTGCCGCGCCTCAGCGTTGCCCAGAACATGTTCCTCGGCCATCCGCTGACGCGCGGCGGCATCTTCGTCGCCAGCAGAGAGCAGGAGCGCCGCGCCGCCGAGGCTCTTGCAGCCATCGACCCCTCCATCGATCCAGCCGCCCCGCTCGGCACTCTGAAGGTGGCGCAGCGGCAGATTGTCGAGATTGCCAGGGCATTGCTCGATCGCGCCCGCATCGTCGCCATGGACGAGCCGACATCGAGCCTGACGCCGAGCGAATTCGAACGGCTCGCGCAAGTCATTACAGGTTTGGCGCGCGATGGCGTCGCCGTCGTCTATGTCTCGCACAAGCTGGACGAGGTGTTCGGCATCTGCCGGCGCGCCACCATCATGCGCGACGGCGTCGTCGTCGATTCCGTCGATCTGAAATACCTGTCGGAGAAAGCGGTCGTGGCGATGATGGTCGGCCGCGAACTGGCGCAGGAACACCATAATTCCCATGCCACGAACAAGGTCATGCTGAGCGCGCGTGGCCTCTCCTCGGCGACGAAGGTGCGCAACGTGTCGTTCGATCTGCATCGCGGCGAGGTGCTGGGGATTGCCGGCCTGGTCGGTTCCGGCCGAACTGAACTTTTGCGACTCCTGGCCGGCGCCGATCGCGCCACGACCGGGACGATTGCGATCGACGGCAAGGCGGCGCGCTTCGCCAGCCCGCGCGATGCGATTGCCGCCGGCATCGGCCTAGTGCCGGAGGAGCGCAAGCGCGAAGGCATCGTGCCGCTGCGCTCGATCACCAGCAACATGGCGCTGGCCTCGATGAACGTATTCGCGCCGCGCGGCGTCATCGATCACACCAGGCTGAAACAGGTGGCGGTCGACAGGATGAGCCGCGTCAATCTGCGCCCGTTCCTGCTCGACCGGCCGATCCGCCTGTTCAGCGGCGGCAACCAGCAGAAGGCGATCATCGGCCGCTGGCTGGCCGCGGGAACGCGCATCCTCTTGTTCGACGAACCGACACGCGGCATCGATGTCGGCGCCAAGGCGGAGATCTATCATCTGATCGAGGAACTCGCCGCCGAGGGCCATGCCGTGATCGTCGTCTCCTCCGAACTCCCCGAAGTGATCCGGCTTGCCGACCGCGTGCTGGTCATGCGCGACGGCACGATCGCGGCCGAACTCCACAGAGACGATATCAGCGAACAGGCGATCGCGGCGCACGCCATCCCACAAACGCAAACGCCGGCCGCGCAACAGGCAAGGCAGTAGGTGACGGATATGTCGGATACCACTCTGGTGCGACCACGCGCCGAATTCCTGCGCGGCGTTTCCATGCGCGACGCCGGCACGCTGATCGGCCTTGTCGTGATCCTGGCAGTATTCGGCACGCTGGTGCCCGGCTTCTTCGCCGAGCGCAACCTGATCAACATCCTGCAGCAGTCGAGCATCAATGCCTGTTTGGCGCTGGGCATGACGCTGGTCATCATCTCCGGTGGCATCGACCTGTCGGTCGGGCCGACGGCGGCACTCTCGGCCGTCATCTCGGCCTCTATGATGGTCGCCGGCGTGCCGTTTCCGTTGGCCATCGCCGCCGGCTTCGCCATTGGCCTTGCCTGCGGCCTCGTCAACGGCGTGCTCGTCGCCTATGTCGGGCTGCAGCCCTTCATCGTCACGTTGGGAACGCTCAGCACCTATCGGGCGCTGGCGCTGATCTACACCGGCGGCAATCCGGTGCTCGGCCTTCCGCCAAGCTTTCGCGCCATCTTCAACGGATCGCTGTTTGGACTGCCTCTGGCGGTCATCATCGTCGCCTGCGTGGCTGTCGTCGCCTGGGTCGTTTTGAAGAAGACGCCCTTCGGCGAATATCTGCTTGCCGTCGGCGGCAACGAGGAGGCGGCCTACATCGCCGGCGTGCCGATTGCCCGCACCAAGATCGCCGCCTACATGATCTCGGGCCTGCTGGCGGCGCTTGCCGCGCAGATCCTGGTCGGCCGGCTCGGCGCCGCCGAGCCCATCCTCGGCAATCTCTGGGAACTCGACGCTATCGCGGCTGCCGCCATCGGCGGCGCCTCGCTGATGGGCGGCAAGGGCAGCATCGTCGGCACCATCCTGGGCGCCGTCATCCTCGGCGCTATGCGCAACGGTTTGACGCTGATGAACGTCCAGTCCTTCTATCAGCTTCTGGCAACTGGTCTTATAATCCTCGCCGCGATGCTTATCGATCGCGTGACGAGGGGGCGTGGATGACCTTGAGCGGGCTGGACCTGAAAGCGGTAGGACCGCGCATCCGCATGATGATGCCGCATCTCACCCCGTTGGAGGCGAAGGTGGTGGAAACCGTCTTCGGCCGGCGCGGTTTCGACGAGAGCATTCCGCTGAAACAGATCGCCGAAGAGTCCGGCGTGTCCGAGGCGATGGTGGTCAAAATCGCCAAGAAGCTCGGCTTTTCCGGCTATCGCGACTTCCGCACCGCCGTCTATGAATACAGTCGCCTGCCGACCGCCGAGATGCACCAGGAACTGTCATCCGACGACAGTTCGGCCGAGATCGTGCAAAAAGTGTTTCGCACCTCCATCCAGGCGCTGGAGGAGACGCTGGCGATCCTCGACATCGAGGATTTCGACCGCGCCGCCGAGCTGCTCTTCCGTGCCAAGAACCGGGATTTTTATGGCGTCGGCGGCTCGGCGCAGATCGCCCGCGATGTCTCGCACAAGTTTCTGCGCATCGGCATCCGCGCATCCGTCTATGACGATTCGCATATGATGCTGATGTCGGCCTCGTTGCTCGGCGGCGACGACATCGCCGTCGGCTTCTCGCATTCGGGCAACACGTCGGCCGTCATCGACGCCATCCAGCTGGCCCGCAAGAACGGTGCCCGCACGCTGGCCATCACCAACTACGACAACTCGCCGCTGGCTGCGGTCGCCGACATCGTGCTGTGCTCGACCGCGCAAGGCTCGCCGCTGATGGGCGAGAACGCAGCGGCGCGCATTGCCCAGCTCAACATCCTCGACGCGCTGTTCGTGGCGGTGGCACAGCGCGATTATCAGGCGGCGGAGCGCAATCTCGGCCGCACCATGTCCGCGGTGACATCGAAACGAAAAGACCGGGGCTCATGACGACATCGCCGCTGGTCACCGTGTTCGGCAGCTTGCACTACGACATCATGGTCGACGCGCCCGACCGCCCGCGCAAGGGCGAGACGGTGACCGGCCATGCCTGGCACCCGAAATGCGGCGGCAAGGGCGGCAATCAGGCTGTCTCGGCGGCGCGGGCCGGCGTGCGCGCGGCGATGATCGGCGCCGTCGGCGACGATGATTTCGGGCGGGCGTTGCTGGCCAATCTCAATCGCGCAGTGGTCGACCACCGCTTCGTGCGGGTGGCCGCTGGCGCCGGCTCCGGCATGAGCGTGGCGATCTTCGACGCGGGCGGCGACTATGGCGCGGTGATCGTCTCGGGCAGCAATCTGACACTGGGCCATGCCGACATTGCCTCTGCTTCCGATGTGATGGTCCAAACGGCAGTGCTTTTGTTGCAGAACGAAGTGCCGGAAGCCGGCAACATTGCCGCCGCACGCGCCGTCAAAGCACGGGGCGGCCGCGTCGTGCTCAACGCGGCCCCCGCGCGCGAACTCTCCGACGAGTTGATCGCGCTGGTCGACATATTGGTGGTCAACGCCATCGAGGCTGAATTCCTGGCTGGCACAGCAGTGTTCGAGACGCTGGACGGGGCCGCCCAAGCCGCACGGCTGCTGGCCGATCTTTATCCGGTGGCGATTGTCACGGCGGGCGGCGAGGGCGTCGCCTGTTGCGATCGGAGCGGTGAGGCGTTTGCTCTGTCCGCCATCCCCGTCAAGGTCGCCAGCACGCATGGCGCCGGCGATGAATTCGTTGGCGCGCTGGCGGCGGGACTTGCCCGTGGGCAGACCATGCGGGCGGCCATCACCGCCGCCAACGCGGCTTCGGCCTTGCTGGTCTCGACGCCAGAGGCCGAGCGCGACGGCATCTGACCGGCTGGTTTCCGTCTTGCCAGACCGCCGCGGCCGCCGCCTATCCTTGCGGCCTCGCGCGAATTCCGCTAAGGCGCGCCTTTGTCGCCGGGGAACACGGACTTGGACGATCAACGCGCCGACGTCGCCATCATCATGGGCAGCCAGTCCGACTGGGCGACGATGCGCCATGCGGCCGAAACGCTGGAAGCACTCGGCATCCCGCACAAGCGGCTGATCATCTCCGCGCATCGCACCCCAGACCGGCTCTATGATTTCGCCAAGGGCGCCAAGGCGGCCGGTTACCAGGTGATCATCGCCGGCGCCGGCGGTGCGGCGCACCTGCCCGGCATGACGGCGGCGATGACGCCGCTGCCGGTGTTCGGTGTGCCGGTGGAATCGAAAGCGCTTTCCGGGCAGGATTCGCTGCTGTCCATTGTCCAGATGCCGGCCGGCATTCCCGTGGGCACGCTGGCCATCGGCAAGGCCGGCGCCGCCAACGCAGCCCTTCTGGCCGCTGCCGTGCTGGCGCTGAACGATGACAGCCTTGCCGTCCGTCTGGATGCCTGGCGCGCCGCGCAGACCGCCAAGGTCGCGACCGAACCGACGGATACGCCGTGAGCCTGCCCACCGGATCGACCATCGGCATCATTGGCGGCGGCCAACTCGGCCGCATGCTGGCTGTTGCCGCCGCCCGCCTCGGCTACCGCACCGTGGTGCTGGAGCCGCAAGCGGATTGCCCCGCGGCACAGGTCGCCAACCGGCAGATAACAGCCGCCTATGACGACCCGGCCGCCCTTGCCGAACTGGCAGGCTCGAGTTCCGTCGTCACCTACGAGTTCGAGAACGTGCCGGTTGCAGCCGCCAGTGCGCTGGCCGCCAAGGTTCCGGTCTATCCGCCGGCGCGTGCGCTGGAAGTGGCGCAGGACCGGGTGGGCGAAAAAACATTCCTCAATGGCATCGGCATTGCCACCGCGGATTTCCACGCCGTCGACACCGATGACGAGCTGACGGCGGCGCTGAAAGCGTTTGACGGCAGCGGCATATTGAAGACGCGCCGGATGGGCTATGACGGCAAGGGCCAGCGCGTCTTCCGCAACATGGAAACCGGCGGTTTTGCCGGCACCTGCGAGGCGATGGGCAATGTGCCGCTGATCCTGGAGTCCTTCGTGCCGTTCGAGCGCGAGATATCGGTGATCGCGGCGCGTGGGCTGGACGGCGCGGTCGTCGCCTACGATCCGGCCGAGAATGTTCACCGCAACGGCATTCTCCACACATCGACCTTGCCGGCCGCCATTATGCCCGAGACAGCGCAAGCCGCACGAATGGCGGCATCGAGGATTCTTGCGGCGCTGAACTATGTCGGCGTCATCGGCGTCGAGTTCTTCGTGCTGGCCGATGGCTCGCTGCTGGCCAACGAGATCGCGCCGCGTGTCCACAATTCCGGCCACTGGACGGAAGCCGCCTGCATCGTTTCGCAGTTCGAGCAGCACATCCGCGCCGTCGCCGGCCTGCCGCTCGGAAGCCCGGACCGCCATTCCGACTGCGTGATGGAGAACCTGATCGGCGACGATGTGCTGCGTGTCCCGGCGCTGCTCGCCGAGCCCGACCTGATGCTGCATCTCTACGGCAAGGCCGAGGCGCGTCCCGGCCGCAAGATGGGTCATTTCACAAGGGTCAGCCGTCGCGCCTCATAGGGTTGCCTACTGCAAATCGTCGCTCTCGTCCTCGCCTGGATTTGGCGCAACCCACATCGCCTTCCTCGCAATTGGCCGCGGCAGCGAGCTGCTTGACGCGATCATTGGTCAATCTGGTCAGGCATTGCGAGACTTCCATCGAATGGATCGAGCCGCCTTGACTGGCGGCGGTGGAATGCGCGCATTCGGCATCGCGAAAACTGATCCAGGCGCGCTGCGCCACCTGCAGCAATCTCTTGCCGCCGGCGTCATCCGAGCTGGTGAGGTCCTGATAGGCCTTGTTGAGCTTGGTGTCGGCCGCCTGATAGTCTTCGCCGGCACAGATGTTCATCATCTGCTGGCTATCGTCGCTGCGGTCGCATTCCTGCGCGCGAGCAACCGAAGCTGCCGCCAGCAGGACAAGGCAGGCGGACAGGAACATTCGGCGCATGGTTCTCTCCAAATCACTTCACGGCGACCGCATCATCCCAGCCGGCCCCAGGGCCGCGCAATGCCGAAGGCCGACATGGCGGATAATTGATGACAGGGACGATTCACAGCCGCTATGGAGCACGCTTGCGGTTGACAGGGACAAGGCTCCTCGTTTATGAGCCTCCCACAGTTCAAAGGCGCGTCTTCTGGCGCGCCTTAAAATTTCGACCCGGACCGGGTCCACACCGACAGGCAAGACCATGAAGATCAAGAATTCGCTCAAGGCGCTGAAGGCGCGTCACCGCGACAACCAGCTGGTTCGCCGCAAGGGCCGCGTCTACATCATCAACAAGACCGCCCCGCGCTACAAGGCACGCCAGGGCTGAGTTTTCGGGCAGGAGGCTGTTGCCTCCGCCCATTTGATGCTTGTTGCCGCCTGTCGGCCTTTTCACGCCAAATTCAGTTTGACGTTCCGCCGCCCGGGACTAGAGTCCGGCGATGCGGATTCTTTTTGCATTTTTGACATCCCTGCTTGTTTCCGGCGCGATTTATGCCCCGGCATGGGCGGATGACGCTGTCGCGCCGACGGCCACCCAGGACGCACCGCCGGTGGCAACGACGAAACAGGGCCGTCTCGACCAGTTGTTCAGCGATCTGAAACGCGAGCGCAACGAAAAGGCGGCCGAGCGCATCGCCGGCAACATCTGGAGCGAGTGGTCGCAATCCGGCAGCGCCTCGATCGACCTGATGATGCAATGGTCGCAAAAAGCCGTCGAGGGCCAGAAGTTCGACGCAGCGCTCGATTTCCTCGACCAGGTGGTGACTTTGCAGCCGACTTATGCCGAAGGCTGGAACCGGCGTGCCACCGTGCATTTCATGATGAAGAACTACGGCAAGTCGATGTCCGACATCGACCATACGCTGCAGCTCGAGCCGCGCCATTTCGGTGCGCTGTCCGGCCTGGCGCAGATCATGGCGCTGACCGGCCACAAGCAATCGGCGCTCGAGGCCTGGCAAAAGGTGCTGGCCATCTATCCGATGATGCGCAGCGCCCAGGACCAGGTCGGCACGATTTCGGAGGAGCTTGCCGGTGAAGGTATTTGAGGGAATAGGCAGTAGGGATTAGGCAGTAGGTCCAGACCGCTCTGCGGAACACACATGCCTACTGCCTACTGCCTACTGCCTACCCTACAACTTATCCCCCTCCACCTCGTATCTCCCTCATGAACCTGATCTACGCCGCCCTTGCCTTCCTGATGGCGCTTATCTTCGGCTTTGTCGGCGTCACCCGCGTCGGCTCATGGCTGATCGAGCGTCGCAATCCGCCGATCGGCGAGTTCGCCGACATCGACGGCGCCCGCATCCACTATGTCCATGTTCCGGCGCCCGCCAATGCCGAGCTGCCGCCGATCGTCTTCATCCACGGCGCCAGCGCCAATCTCAGGGACCAGATGCTGCCGCTGCGCCCCTTGCTCGAAGGCCGCGCCGAAATGCTGTTCCTCGACCGGCCGGGCCATGGCTGGTCGGGTCGCGGCACCGACAACGAGAACCCGTCGGCGCAGGCCAACACCATTGCCGCACTGATGGACCATCTCGGCATCAGGAATGCTGTCTTCGTCGGCCATTCCTTCGGCGGCGTGGTGACATCGGCCTTTGGCCGCGAACATCCAGACAAGACGCTCGGGCTCGTCTTTCTCGCACCGGCGACCCACCCATGGCCGGGCGGCGCAACCGCCTGGTACTACGATCTGACCACCATGCCGGTGCTCGGTTGGCTGTTTTCCGAAACGCTCACCTATCCGGCGGGAGCCCTGCAGATGGCTGACGCCACCACCTGCGTCTTTTCGCCCAACAAGGTGCCGGACAATTACCTCAGCTCGGCCTCTATCCCGCTGGTGCTGCGACCAACAGCCTTTCGTGCCAACGCCACCGATGTCGCCGGGCTCTATCGCTACGCGCTCGCCACCGCACCGCGTTACGCCGAGATCAAGGCGCCGACCGTGGTGATTTCAGGCGATCGCGACAAGGTGGTCTATGCACATATCCATTCGGTCGGCCTGGCGCGCGACATTGCCGGTGCCGAACTCGTGTGGGTGCACAATCTCGGTCACAAGCCAGACTGGATCGCGACCGACCTGACCGTCGGCGCCATCGAGAAGGTCGCTGGCAAGAATATAGACCTGCAGGCGATGGCCAGGACCGTGGAGGCGCGCATCGCCGGCGACGCCTACGGCGCCGGCAGATGCGCCGATATCAAGGTACCGCAGGCCGAACTCGCGCCGACCTAAAGCGGGCCGCCTGAATCCGTTCAGAGGCGACACGCTTCAGGAATCTAGCGGCTGACTTGTGTGTCCGAACCGATATAGGCGATGCGCAGCATGTTGGTCGAACCCGGTGTCCGCAGCGGCACGCCCGCGGTGATGATGACGCGGTCGCCAGGCTTGCCGAAGCCTTCGTCGAAGGCGATGCGGCAGGCGCGATTGACCATGTCGTCGAGATCGACGGCGTCGGGTGAGACGACGCAATGCGTGCCCCACAAAAGCGACAGCCGCCGCGCCGTGTTGAGGATCGGCGACAGCGCGATAACAGGCACTTGCGGCCGCTCGCGGGCGGCGCGCAGGCCTGTGGTGCCCGATGCGGTGTAGGTGATGATCGCCGACAGCTTCAGCGTTTCGGCGATTTCGCGCGCGGCCAGCGAAATGGCGTCGGCGCCGGTCGCCTCCGGCTCGGAGCGCTGGGCGTTGATGATGCCGGCATAGGTCGGATCGGTTTCGACCTTGGTGGCGATACGGTTCATCATTGCCACGGCCTCGACGGGATAGGCACCCGCCGCCGATTCCGCCGATAGCATAATGGCATCGGCGCCTTCGAAGACGGCGATCGAAACATCGGACACTTCGGCGCGGGTCGGCACCGGTGCCGTGATCATCGATTCCAGCATCTGCGTTGCAACCACCACCGGCTTGCCGGCGCGGCGTGCGGCGCGCGTGATCTGCTTCTGGATGCCGGGCACCGCCTCGAGCGGCATCTCGACGCCGAGATCGCCGCGGGCGACCATCAGCGCGTCGGACAATTCGATGATCTCGGCCAGCCGGGCGACGGCCTGCGGCTTTTCGATCTTGGCCATGATCAGCGCCCGGCCGCGTGCGATCTTGCGCGCTTCGGCCAGATCCTCCGGCCGCTGCACGAAGGACAGCGCAACCCAGTCGACGCCTGTGGCCAGCACGGCATCGAGATCCTTGCGGTCCTTTTCGGTCAGCGCACCGACCGGGAGGTCGGTGTCGGGCAGGCTGACGCCTTTCTTGTCGGAAATCGTGGTGCCGGCGACGACGGTGCAGACGATCGACTTGCCGTCGCTCTTCACCGCCTTCAGCTCGAGCTTGCCATCGTCGATCAGCAGGCGATGGCCGGCTTCGACCGAGCTCAGGATTTCCGGATGCGGCAGATAGACCCTGGTCGAGGTGCCAGGTTCGGGATTGTCATCGAGGGTGAAGGTCTGGCCTTGCGTCAGCACTTCCTTCCCGTTGGCGAACTTGCCGACGCGCAGCTTCGGTCCTTGTAGGTCGGCGAGGATGCCGATCGGCCGGCCAACCGCTTCCTCGACAGCGCGGATGCGTCCGACCAGCGTGCGCATCAGTTCATGGTCGGTATGGCTCATATTGATGCGGAACACATCGGCGCCCGCTTCGAACAGTTTCTTCAGCATCTCCTCCGACGAGGAGGCCGGACCGATGGTGGCTAGGATCTTGACCTTGCGGCTACGTCTCATTGACTGTTTGTTCCCGGGGCGGCTGGAGCGCCTCCCGTTGTGGACTCATCGGTCAGCTGGACCATCCAGCTTGCCTGTTCGCCCGTGTCATATTCCTGGAATCCGGCGCGCTGGAAGCCCCGGGCGACGCAGTCGGTCACGCCGGCGATCTTGAACTCTTTTTCAGCCACGCACATATTGATCGGGCCGTCCCAGCGTCCACCGCGTTCGGCGTCTTCTGCATAAAGATAGTAAAACCTTGATGACAGCGGCCCTTCGATCAGCGTCTTGCAGCTCGATCCCTCGATGTGCCACCAGCCTTCGGTGATCCAGCCGGCCTTGGCGCGATAGCCGATGCCAACACCGACCAGGTTCTGCGTGGCGTTGCAGACGCGGAAATCGGCACGCGCCGGCGAAGCCACGACCATCGCCGACAGGCCCATGGCAAAAGTGAGGAGCGGCATGGCAAAGGCAGAGCGCATGCGCTGCCCGCCGGCGGAACTCATCCGAAAACCCCTCAAAAACCACATCAGCATCTCTCTGCGCCCCTTTTCGGAAAAGTCCGGGCGCATGTCAACGCACCGTTTTGTCCAATTCCAATCGATTTAGAAAGGCTCCGGCACACAATTCGCCGACGTGTGCCAGATTTCCCGGGAAACCTTGGCCAAACAACGGCATTGCGCAAGCGTCGTCTTCGTGGAATGACGATAGCACCCTCCCCGGAAGCCCGCGAACAGACCATTTCCCGCCAATGACCCGATCCACAGTTTTCGCGCCTTTCGACATCATCGAGGGCGACCGCAAGCGAGGCATCGTGCTGTTGGGCGATCATGCCCGTCGCGACCTGCCCGACGACTACGGCAGCCTCGGCCTGCCCTCGGCCGAGTTCGACCGGCACATCGCCTATGACATCGGCGTCGAGGCGGTGACGCGCGAACTGGCTGCCCTGCTCGGCGTGCCGGCGGTGCTCGCCAATTTTTCGCGACTGCTGATCGATCCCAATCGCGGCGAAGACGATCCGACGCTCATTCGCCAGCTTTATGACGGCACTGTCGTACCTGGGAATTACCCCATCACTGCCGAGGAGCGCGAGAGGCGGCTCGACGGGTTCTATCGGCCCTATCACGACGCTGTCGGCGCCATGATCGCATCGGTCGCACAGGCTTCCGCCCAGACGCCCTTCATCTTTTCGGTGCATTCCTTCACCCCGGCCATGCAAGGAATCCAGCGTCCTTGGCACGTCGGCATCCTGTGGGACCTCGACGACCGCGTGGCGCGGCCGTTGATAGACATGCTGGCGCAAGACAAGAACCTCGTCGTCGGCGACAACGAACCCTATGACGGCGCGCTGCGCGGCGACACCATGTACAAGCATGCCATCGTCAACGGCTTCGCCCATGCGCTGATCGAGATCCGACAGGATCTGATATCGGACCAGAAGGGCGCGCTCGCCTGGGCCGAACGGTTGGCGCCGATCGTTGACGCGATCGACCGCCGTCCCGATATACATGTGGTGAAGATGTTCGGCTCGCGCACCGGGCCGCTATCACGGAGGTTTCGATGACCGAACTCAGCGACGAGCAGCAACGCGACTTCGAAGCGGCCGCCTTCCGCCGGCTGGTCGTGCATCTGCGCGAGCGCAACGATGTGCAGAACATCGACCTGATGAATCTCGCCGGCTTCTGCCGCAACTGCCTGTCGAACTGGTATCGCGAGGCAGCCAATGCCGAGGGCGTCGATCTCACCAAGGATCAGTCGCGCGAGATCGTCTACGGCATGCCTTATGGGGAATGGCAGGCGCTGAACCAGACCGAGGCCTCCGACGACAAGAAGGCCGAATTCAAGGCAAGGCGCCCCCAGGACCATTGAAGCCGTCGCCCAGCGATCGCTTAAGGCTATGTTTGGCCCAAAATGCTTCCCGAAAGAGCCTTGACTGAAAATTGAATCGATCTAATTTGCCGCGCGAAGCCATTTTCAGCGGGATTCGCCTCATGAACGCGTCAATTGCCAAACTGACTGCCATTCGTGGACGATGGGCGCTCGCGGCCATTTTTCTCGCCAACGGCTTCCTGACGGGCAGCTGGGCGCCGCAGATCCCGGTGTTCCTGACCCGGCTGGAGATTTCGAAGTTCACGCTCGGCCTGCTGATTCTCTTATTCGGCGTCGGTGCCGTCGTCGCGATGACCTGGTGCGGCCATTTGATCTCCAGACATGGCTCGCGCACCGTACTGCGCTGGTTCGCCCTGTGCGGCAGCCTCGGTCTGATGGTCGTGGCGCTGGCGCCCAACGTACCGCTGGCGGCCGCGGCCATGATCATCTTCGGCGGCTCGATCGGTGGCATGGACGTTGCCATGAATGCCAATGCCGTGGTGGTCGAACGGCGGCTCTCCCGCGCCGTCATGTCGTCCTCGCACGGCTTCTGGAGTCTCGGCGGCTTCGCCGGCGGCGGCCTCGGCGGCTTTGCCATCCAGCACTACGGCCACCTCGCTCACGCGGCGGCGGTAACGGTGTTTGCCTTCGCGGTGATCGCGGTGGCCGTTCGCCATCTCCTCACCGAAGACAGCCCGCAGGCAGCCGAGCACCACAAATTCGCACTGCCGGCAAACCCGCTGGTTTATCTGATCGGACTGATGGCGCTGCTGGCGATGATCTCCGAAGGCGCGGTGCTCGACTGGGCAGCCCTGTATCTGCGCCAGGAGCTCGGCGCCGATCTTGCCGTTGCCGGCCTCGCCTACGCCGGATTTTCGGGCGTCATGGCGGTTACGCGGTTCTTCGGCGACGGTATACGCAATCGCTTCGGCGCGGTGACGACGCTTCGCGTGTCGGCCCTCGTAGCCGCGGTCGGCATGCTGGTGGCTGGCCTGGCGCCCTCGCCCTGGCTCGCTATTGCAGCCTTTGCCTTTTGCGGCTTCGGCATCGCCAATATGGTGCCGATCATCTTTTCGGCCGGCGGCAACCAGGAAGGCATGTCTTCTGGCACCGGCATGAGCGTGGTCACCACTATCGGATACTGCGGCATACTGGTGGCGCCGTCGGCGATCGGCTTCGTTGCCGAGCACTCCAGCTTTGGCCCGATCTTCATCACCATGTCGGGACTGCTGATCATCGTGTTGCTGATGGCCGGGCTCGCTCACCGCGCCGAATTCGCGCCAGCACCCGCCGAATAGCGTTTCAGCTCCTCATGGAGAAAATCCACCACGCGGCGGATGCGCACGCTGGTACGCACGTCGCGATGCATCGCCAGCCACACCGGCAGAACTGGCAGCGGCAGATCTGGCAGAACCTTCTCTATCAAAGGATCCCTGTCGGCCAGCGGCTCCTGACCGAGGCCGATGCCGTTTCCCGCCCGCACCGCTTCCCACAAAACGATCTGGTTGTCGGCCCTGAAGCGGAAGCTGCTCCGGGTGACGGGGACGCCATGCTGGGTAAAGCCCCTGATGATCTCGTCGCCGCGGTCGAAGCCGACCAGATCGTGGTCGACAAGATCGGCAGGCTTCAGCGGACGGCCGCGCCTGTCGAGATAGGATTTGGCCGCGCAGGCGCAGAGCTCGATATCGCAGACCCTGCGTGCCATCAGCTCGTTCTGCGCCGGCTTGACCATGCGGATGGCGATGTCGGCATCTCGACGCAGCAGGTTCTCGACCTGGTTGGAAGCAACGATCTCGACCTCGATGCCGGGCTCCTCGATCCCCAGCCGCATCGTCATCTCAGGCAGGACATAGGCCGCCACCACCTCGCTGGCGGCGATGCGCACCGTGCCTTCGATGGCCTCGACCGAACCCAGCGCCAGCAGTGAGAAGGCGCTTGCCTGCTCGCTGACCGCCTTGCCGCGTTCGAACAGCGTGCTGCCGGCCTCCGTCAGTTCGTAGCCGTGCCGTCCTCGACGGAACAGTGTGACGCCGAGTGCCCGTTCCAACTCGCCGATGTGACGGCCAAGCGTCGGCTGGCTTGCCGAAAGCTTTCGCGCGGCGGCCGACAGGCTGCCGGATTCCGCCACGGCGACAAAGCTCTTGATCAGGTTCCAGTCAATTTCGGTCATTCATTTATGAATATCAGAACGCCATCTGTAGTCAATTTCCATTCGCATTCGGAGCGACCATATTCCGGCTGCAGACACCAACACGGACTGCAAACACCAACATGGACTGCAAACACCAACCAGGAGAACTCAGATGACCAAGATCGCTTTCACCACCGCCGCCATCCTCATTTCCGTCAGCGCCGCCTTTGCCGGCAGCGACAAGTTTGGGTCGAACGACGCCAGCCAGCCGGCTGTCACCAGCATCGACAACACGACCACCGCTTCGATCCACAACCCGGATGCGGCCGTCCGGCAGCCGGTCACGCAAGGCAGCAACCGCGACCTCTTCGGCAGCCGCTGATCTCGATCGCGCTTGCCGCTGATCCCGATCGCGCCTTGCGACCGACCACGCAAATCCCAACCCAGGAGTGCTTCCAATGACCAGTATCGCAATTCTCGGTGCCAATGGCCGGCTCGGCCGCGTGGTCGCCAAGGCCTTCATCGACGCGGGCTACGAGGTCCGCGCCGTCACCCGCAACGGCAAACTGCCAACTGAACTCGAAGGCGCTACGGCCGTTGCCGGTGACGCGCTCGACCGGGAAGCGCTGATCCGCGCCACGGAAGGTGTCGACATCATCTTCAACGGCTTCAACCCGATCTACACCGAATGGGCCAAGTGCCTGCCGATCGCCGAGAATGTCATGGCCGCTTGCCGTGCCAACAACGCACTGCATCTCTTTCCCGGGACCGTATACAATTACGGGTCGCCGATGCCGGAGGTGATCACGGAAGACACGCCGTTCCGCCCGACGACCGAGAAGGGGCGCATCCGCGTCGCCATGGAGGACCTGTTTCACCGCGAGGCCGAAGCGCGCCGCGTCCGCACCATTATTTTGCGGGCCGGCGATTTCTTCGGCGGCACCGGCAGCGGCTCGTGGTTCGACCTGGTCGTCGCCGCCAAGATCAACAAGGGTATCTATACGGCGCCCGGCCCGGTCGACCTCGTGCATGAATGGGCCTACCTGCCGGATCTGGCCAGGGCTTTCGTCGGACTGGCGCAGAACCTGGACAAGCTCGGCGCCTATGAAGCCTTCAACTTCCCGGGCCATCCCGTCACCGACCTGGAGATCAAGGCGGCCGCGGAGAAGGCGCTTGGGCGACCGCTCAAGATGACCTCGATGGCGTGGTGGGTGCTGCGCGCCGGCAGCCCGTTCGTGGCGATGTGGCGTGAGATCGTGTCGATGTCCTATCTGCGCTTCGAACCGCACCAACTGGCGTCGGCAAGGCTGGAAGGCATCATCGGCGCGATCCCCCACACGCCGCTGGATCAGGCCGTCACTGAAGCTCTCGGGGATATCGGCATTGCCACCGTGACCGGCGTTGCGAAAGCTGCCTGACCTCCGCGATGGCGGGCGATACTCCTCCGCACATTGACAATCTCCGCGGACTGAGAGGGCGCCTCAGAGCCGTCCCATCAACAGCAGCACCATAAGCACCACCAGCACCACGCCGACAATACCCGAGGGCCCATAGCCCCAGGAGCGCGAATGCGGCCAGGCCGGCACCGCGCCGATGAGGATAAGGACCAGGACGATGATGACTATGGTGGTGATCGGCATGAGAACCCCGCAATTCGACTTTTCGCCCAAGAACAATGCAAAAGGCCGCCCGGTTGTTCCGGGCGGCCTTTGCCGGTCAAATCGGCAATGATCTATTCGGCGGCTTTCGGAAAGGCGATATCCGGCCCGGCTCCGGCATCCCGCCCTGGCGCATCGGTCGATGAAATCTCGACCTTGCCGCGCCGGAACAGACGGCTGATCAAGCCGCGCCGTGCGCCCGGTTTGATCTTGGCGCGGGTGAACACCATCAGCATCGACGGCGTCACCACCAGCGTCAGCACCGTGGCGAAGGACAGGCCGAAGACGATCGCCGAGGACAGCGAAATCCACCATTGCGTCGACGGCGCGTTGATCGTCGTCTCGTGATGGAAGATTTCCAGCCCGAGGCCGAAGGCGATCGGCAGCACGCCGAGAATGGCCGACACAGCCGTCAGCACGACCGGGCGGGCGCGCTCGCGGCAAGTCTGCAGCACCGCCTCGACCTTGTCCCAGCCTTCTTCACGCAGCCGGTCATAGGTGTCGATCAGCACGATGTTGTTGTTCACCACCACGCCGGCCAGAGCGATGACGCCGATGCCCGACATGACGATGCCGAACGTCTCGCCGGTTATCAGCAGCCCGAGGAACACGCCGATCGTCGCCATGACCACGCAGGACAGCACCAGCCAGACGCTGGTGAACTTGTTGAACTGCGCCAGAAGCACCAGGAAGATCAGGAAGATCGCCGCCCCGAAGGCCTTGCTGAGGAAGGCGCTGGCTTCGGCGCTGTCCTCGTTCGAGCCGGCCAGCTTCCAGCGGATGCCGCTGCCTAGATCCATGTCGGAGACGGCCTTGGTGACCTGTTCCTGCACAGCCGCGACCTGGACGCCGGCGGCGACGTTGGCCTGGACGACCACCGTACGCGCGCCGTCGATGCGGTTGAGGATGCCGACCGTCGGCTCCGGCTTGCGCACGACGAAGTTCGAGATCGGCACCGAGCCTTGTGAGGTCTGCACCCTGAGTTCGTCGAGCGTCGACAGCGTGCGCCGGTCTTCGGGCAGGCGCAGCCTTATGTCGACCGCGTCGTCGGCGCCGGCGGGCCGGTATTCCGAGAGCTTCAACCCGTTGGTCACCAGTTGCACCACCGTGCCGACCGAGGTTGGGCTGATGCCGTACTGCGCCGCCTTGGCACGGTCGACCTCGAGCGCCCAGTCGACACCGGGCGGCGGCAGGCCGTCGGAAATATCGATAACGCCGGGCACCTTGCCGATGCGCGCCGCAACCTCACGGGCCTTGTCGTCGAGCCCCTTGGGGTCGACGGCCGAAAGCCTGATCTGGATCGGCTTGCCGGTCGGCGGACCGGCTTCCGGCACGCGCACCTCGACATCGACGCCGGGGATGCCGGCCATGACGCCGCGCAGATCGTCCAGGATGTGGTTCGCCGACTTGCGCTCGCGCCAGTCGATAAATTCGTACTGGATGACGCCGACGACGTCTTCGGGGATATCCTGGCCGCCGCCTTGCGTCTTGCCGACGCGGGTGTAGACCGACTTCACACCCGGCCAGCCGAGCAGCCTGTCTTCCGCGATCTTGGTCGCGGTATCCATTTCGGCCAGCGAAAGATTGCCGCGCGCATGCACGTAGAGCAGGCCATAATCCGGCTCGACATTCGGGAAGAACTCGACGCCGGCGCCGTATTTCGAATAGGCAAAGCCGACGCCGAACAAGAGCGCGACGGTCAGCACCAGCACGGTGATGGGGAAGCGCACCGCCTGCTTGACGATCGCCATGTACCAGCCGTCGCGATTGTCATCCTCATGATGCGGTGGAGCCTTGGCGAAGATCGCACCCAGCGTCGGCGCGAAGACAAGCGCGTAGAGCATCGAGGCCGATAGCGTGACGATCAGCGTGATCGGCATGTACTTCATGAAGTCGCCGATGATGCCCGGCCAGAACAGCAGCGGTGAGAAGGCGGCGATGCGCGTCATCGTCGCGGCGATGACCGGACCGGCCATGCGCTTGGCGGCGAGCGCGAAGGCTTCCTCCTTCGGCATGCCCTCGCTCATCCGCCGTTCGGCGAACTCGGTGACGATGATGGCATCGTCGACCAGCATGCCGACGGCCAGGATCAGGCTGAACAGCACGATCATGTTGATCGTGTAGCCCATCATCGCCAGCAGCAGGATGCCGATCAGGAAGGACGACGGAATCGCTAGCCCGATGAGCAGCGAGGCGCGGCCGGACAGCGCGTAGAGGATGACGATGAACACCAGGATGACGGCGATCATCACATGGTTCTGCAGGTCGCCGAGCAGCTGGTTGACGAAGACCGACTTGTCCTGCGTGTAGGTGACGTTCATGCCCTCGGGCATCGACTTGACGAACTCGTCGGACACCGTTCGCACCTTGGCGATGGTGTCGATCAGGTTGGAGCCGATGCGCTTCTTGACTTCGATGGCGATGGCCGGCTTGCCGTTGAGACGGGTCACCGTCTCGGCATCCTTGAAGGTCGAACGGATCGTCGCGATGTCCTTGGCCTGCACCACGGCATTGGGGCCGGCGACCACCGGCAGAGCGGCGACATCCTCCGGCGTTTCGATCAGCGACGGCACCTTGACGGCGTATTTGCCCTCCGGGCCTTCGATATTGCCGGCGGCGACCAGGCTGTTGGAGTTGCCGACCGCACCGATCAGCTGATCGAGCTGCAATCCATACGAAGACAGCTTCATCGGATCGATGACGACCTCGACGAGATCGTCGCGCGCACCCTGCAGCGAGCCCTCGAGAACACCGGGAACCTCCTCGATGCGGTCGCGCAGTTCACGCGCGGCGGCGGTCAGCACGCGTTCGGGCAGATTTCCCGAGAGCGTGACGACGAGCACGGGGAATTCGGAAATGTTGACTTCGGTGACGACAGGTTCTTCCGCCGCCTGCGGCAGGTCGGCCTTGGCGTCCTGCACCTTGCTGCGCGTGTCCTGCAGCGCGGTGGCCAGATTGGTCTGCGGCTGGAATTCGACCAGCACGTAGCCGCCGCCCTGGAAAGCGGCCGAACGCATCTCCTTGAGGCCCTTCAGGCTTTTCAGCTTGCTTTCCATCGGCCGCAGCAGAAGCCGCTCCGAATCCTCGGGCGAAATGCCCTGGTAGATCAGGCTGACATACATCATCGGAATCGGAACGTCGGGCTCCGCTTCCTTTGGCGTCGCCTGATATGCGACCCAGCCCGCCAGCAGAAGGAAGACGAGGACCGAAATGGTCAGGCGGGCATTGTTGATTGCGAGTCTGACGATATCCATGGCTAACGCCTGTTCTTGATTTTTTTCACGAGCTGCGTCGCAGCCGATTGTCCCCGCCCAGGGCTAGTCCGTCGCGATCTCTTGCTACTGCGTGCCGGCCGTCGCTTCGCCGAGCAGCTTCTTGATGATCGCCTGGTCGGCCTCGACCGGATTGACCAGATCGCCTTCCTTCACCAGTTCCTGGCCGGCGACGATGATGCGGGCGTCGGCCGGTATGCCGCCGAGGACGAGGCCGGTCGGCGTGTCGTCGACGAGGTCGATGGGGAAGAACGCCACCTTGTTGTCCTTGCCCACGGCACGGATGCCGAGGTCGCCCTTGTCGCCGAGCGTCACAACCGAGCGCGGCAGCAGCACCGCGTCGGTCGGCTGTGCGTTGAGCGCGATTTCCGCCGTCATGCCGGCCGGCACTGAGCCGTCGGCATTGGGGACGGCAACCTCGACGCGGAAGGTGCGGGTCGCCGACGAGGCGTCGCGGCTGATGTAGCGCACGGTGCCTTGGACGGTCTGGCCGCTGACCAGCCGTATGGTGGCCTTGTCGCCGAGCTTGAGGTAGCCGAGATCGCGCTCGCTGACTTCGCCGCGGGCAATCACCGGATCGAGCTTGAGGATGGTCGCCACCTCGCCGCCTTGCATGATGGAGCTGCCAAGTTCCACCGGCACCCGGTCGATAACGCCGTCGAAAGGCGCCTTCACCTCGTTGCGGTCGAGTTCGGCCTGTGCCGTTTCCAGTTGCGACTGCGCCGAGGTCAGGTTCGAGCGCGCGGTGTCGAGCTGCAGCTTCGGCAGATTGCCTGATTTCATCAGCCGCAAGGCTGCGTCCAGCTCGGCCTGACGCTGCACCACCAATTGCTTGGCGTTGTCGACCATCGAGATCTTTTCTTCCGCCGCAAGCATCAGCACCAGATCCCCCGTCTTGACGTGATCGCCTTGCTTGACAGGCAGCTTGTCGATGACACCGGCGACGCGCGTCGCCAGCACCGCCCGCTTGTCGGCTTCGGTCAGCCCGGAAATGCGGATGGCGCGTGCATAGGTCTTGCGTGGCGGCGTCACCACAGCGACCGTGCGCAGCGGTGCCTTCGGCTCGGCTTCCGCCGGCTTCGGCTTCGCCGCATCGGGCGCCTTGGCCTGTTCGGCTTCGGCTGCCTTGGCTTTGTTGGCGGCTACGCTGCCGACTGACGAAAACTCGCCTGTCGCCATCCATGCCGCGAAACCAATGAGCACAACAACGGCTGCAAGCTTGTGAAACCTGATTCTCATCGTCGTTTTTTCCACTGCGGGTTCGGCCAGCGTCCTCATAACGCGGGCGCGTCGCCGATATGGGTGCGCGCCGGGCCGTGTTCAATTTGCCGTGATCGGCGAAGCGCGCTTCTACATCAAAGTTGCACCGCAATATAGTCTGAAAGTTGCAAGATCATTGCGCCACCGGGCAAGATGCGCCCGCCGCCGCCCAGTTTTCGATCGCTTGATAGGTCGCTTCGGCGGAGCCCGGAGCCGGTTCACGACCCGATCCCGGCGCCCAGCCCCAGGCGACCAGTCTGTCGTCGCGAACATGCACCGCGATGTCCTTCAAGCTGCGGTTGCCATTGCGCAAGGGATCCTTGATCTGGGCGCAGATTTCGGCCGAGGACTTGCCGAACCAGGCCATCTCGGCTGGCGCCAGATGCCAGTTCTCGGCCCCGGGCGGCCCGTGCAATGCCCTGGAATTGCTGGAGAAATGGCAAGTCATGCAACGCAGGCCCGGACTGCCGAAGCCCGACCCGTCAGCACCGCGCTGGACATTGAAGGCGTGCACGCGCGTGCCGCCGTAATGCGCACCCGACCAGCGCGGTCGCTCGTCCGCGACATGACAGTCAGCGCAGCGCGGATGCGAGAACACCGCATAGACCTTGTCCCATTCGGACAGGGCTTTTGCTGTGTCGACTGCCACCGGCGCCGGCGTCTGGCTCTCTTGCGCGATCGCAAACGATGCTGCGAGCACAAGCATGGCAGCAGGCGTCAGCATGATGACGAGCTTCTTCATGCGAAGGCCACCGTTTTCGACAGCGGCAGCGTGCGGATGCGCTTTCCGGTGAGCGCGAAGATGGCGTTGGCGAGCGCCGGAGCCGCCGGCGGTGTGCCGACCTCGCCGACGCCGCCCATCCTGTGGAAGTTTTCCAGGATGGCAACTTCGAATACCGGGCACTGGAAGATCCGCATGGCGTCGAAATCGTGGAAGTTCGACTGTTCGACCATGCCGTCGGCGAAGGTGATTTCCTGCCCCATCGCCGCCGAAAGACCGTAGATGGCCGCCGAGATCAACTGCGCCTCGATGATGCCGGGGTCGAGCGCGGTGCCGACATCGGCGGCGATCCACACCTTCTCGATGCGGATGCCGGCCGGCGTGTCCGCCACCTGGACGATCTCGCCGACCCAGCTGCCGAAGGACAGCGTGAAGGCCATGCCCCTGGCCTTGCCGGCGGGCAGCGCCTCGCCCCATTTCGCCATCGCGGCGACTTTCTCCACCACCTTCACCGCCGAGGGATAAGCGGCCATCAGTCTCTTGCGCATCTCTACCTGATCGATTTTTCCGGCAATGGCGATCTCGTCCATAAAACCCTCGTGGAAGAAGCCGTTGACCGAGCTGCCGACCGAGCGCCAGGAGCCGACAGGGATGGAGACCGGCGCCGCGACACCAGTGACCCGGTAATTCGGGATGGAGTAGGGTTGGTCGTAGGCGCCATCGACGATGGTCTTGTCGGGACCGAGCGGCGATATCGAGGGGAACAGCCGGCGCAGCATGCCGGCAATCACCGATGGCGAGGCCATCTTCATGTCGACGGCCACTGGCATGCCATCGTCGCCGAGCCGCGCCTGGAACTTGCCTATTGCGGCTGGCCGGTAGGCGTCGTGGCGCATGTCTTCTTCACGCGTCCAGGTCACCTTGACCGGACGCCCGCCCGTCTCCTTCGCCATCAGCGCGGCGCACAGTGCGTAATCCACCTCGACGCGCCGGCCGAAACCGCCGCCCATGAAGGTGGTGTGCACATTGATCTTGTCCTGCCCGATGCCGACCGCGTTGGCGCAAAGCTGCCGCACCAGGGTCGGCGCCTGGTTCCCGCACCAGATGTCTAGCGCGCCGTCCCTGAGCTGCGCCGTGGCGTTCATCGGCTCCATCGTCGCATGCGCCAGATAGGGCACGGCATAGTCTGCCTCGACGATCCTTTCGCGGGGCGCGTCGGCAAAAGCGGTATCGACGTCGCCATTGTCGCGCATCACCGACCCCTTGGTGGCAAGCGCCTGCTTCAGCACATCTGAAATGGCGGCGCTGCCGAGCGGGTATTCGGGATCGGACCACTGGGCGTCGATCGCCTCGGCCGCCTTGAACGCCGCCCATGTATTGTCGGCGATGATGCCGAAGCCATGGCCGTAATTCGTCTCGAGCGGCACGATCTTGATCACGCCGGGCATTTTTTCGGCTTTGGAAAGGTCCGCCTTGACCAGCTTGGCCCAGAAGCGCGGGCTCATCTTGACCGTGCCGTAGAGCATGTCCGGCAGCCTGACATCGATGCCGAAGATCGGCGCCCCGGTCACCTTGGCCAGCATGTCGATGCGCTTTTGCGGCTTTCCCAGCAGCTTCCAGTCGGCCCGGTCCTTGAGCCTGACTTCGGCCGGCGACGCCATCGCGGCGGCGGCCGCGGCGACCGCGCCATAGGTCAGCGACTTGCCCGACGCCTTGTGCAGGATCGAACCGTCGGCCGTTTTCAGATCGGCGGCGGCGACACCCAGTTCTTGCGCCGCAGCCGCGATCAGCATCTGTCGGGCGACTGCACCCGCTTGCCGCATCTTGTCAAAACCATCGCGTGTCGAAGCCGAACCACCGGTGCCCTGCAGGGCAAGGAACTTGCCAACCACGCCGAGACCCGAGCGCACCGCTTGCGCCGTCATGCTCTCGTCGAAGAAGGCGAACGGACCGCCCTCTTGAAGGATCGCGGCGTTGTAGTAGGCATGGGATGCTGGTCCATGCTCGACCTTGACCCGGTCAAGGCCGACATCGAGCTCTTCGGCGACCATGGCCGCCAGCGTCGTCGAGATGCCTTGCCCCATCTCGGCGCGCGGCGCGACGATGGTGATGGTGTTGTCGGCGCCGATCTTCACATAGGGGTTGAACGTCGCCTCGCCCTTGCCGAGTTCGGCCTCGAGCGGGTTCGGAAAAGGCTTGCGATAGTAGTAATAGCCGACGGCAACGCCGCCCGCGACAGCGGCAGCGCCGATCAGAAACGTGCGGCGGGCGATCTTTCCGACACTGGCCATGGTCAGAGACCCGCCGTCTTGAGCGCCGCGGCCTTCTTGATGGCCGAGCGGATTTTGGGATAGGTGCCGCAGCGGCAGAGATTGCCGCCCATGGCATTGTCGATGTCGGCATCGCTTGGGTCGGCGACTTCATCGAGCAGCGCCACCGCGCTCATGATCTGGCCGGCCTGGCAGTAGCCGCATTGCGCGACTTGTTCCTCCAGCCATGCCTGCTGCACCGGATGCAGTCCGCCTGCTGTCCCGATGCCTTCAATAGTGGTGACGGCGCCGCTGACCTGCCCAACCGGGAGTGAGCAGGAACGCACCGGCTGACCGTCCACATGCACCGTGCAGGCGCCGCAGGCGGCGATGCCGCAGCCGAATTTCGGCCCGGTCTTGCCAATGAGATCGCGCAGCGCCCACAGCAGCGGCATGTCCGGATCGGCATCGATATCGAATGACTGCCCGTCGACGGTAAGGCGCATGGGGATACCCTTTGTTGTCGTCCGCTGCCAAGGGCGAAGCGTCCTCTCGGCCATTTCACCTAATACAGATTGACAAATTTCGTCATTTTGTCAAATAGGATTTTGCAGGATAGAATTGCTCCATGAACCAGATCGAAGACATCACCGCCACAGACCCCAAACGCGTCCGTATCCTGGATGGCGCGATGAAGGTGTTTTTGGCCTATGGTTTCTCGCGCACCACCATGGACGATATCGCCCGCGCCGCAGACATGTCGCGCCCGGCGCTCTATCTCCTGTTCAAGAACAAGACCGACATTTTCCGCGCCATCGCCATGATGATCCTGTCACGCTCGGTCGAGGCGGCAAAGATTGCCCTATCCGGCGATGGCCCTTTCACCGAGCGCATGATGCGGGCCATCGACGAGGCATTCATCTCGATGATGGGCGCGGTCGTTGCTTCGCCGCACGGCGCCGAATTGCTGGACATGAAATCGAGCCTTGGCGATCTGGTGGGCTGCTGGCGCGGCGGGCTTGGCCAACACATCAGCGCCGCGATAGAGCGCGAGGCAGCCAGGAACGGCGTCGACCTGGCGGCCAGAGGCCTGTCGGCGCAACTGCTTGCCGACATGCTGCTCGACGGGCTGGAAGGCATGAAGGCGCGGATCAGAGATCCGGAGGGGCAGCGGCAGGCAGCCGCTGCCCTGATCAGGGTGATCGACCTGACCTTGAAAGCTCGATGAAACCAGTATCGGGTTTTCAGTTCAGGCCCGACGGCGAACCACCTCCGGATTTTTGCGCACAGCGAGGAATTCCTTGACCCGCCGGCCAGGTGCCGGACCGCGCACCGGCTTGAAGCCGTCATCGAGTTCGCCGGAGAGATCGAGCGTCGGTCGCTTGCCGACGGCCTCGTAATTCTCTTCCAGCCAGTCGCTGGCGGCGGTGCGGCCGAGATCACGCAGGTAGGTCAGGAACGCCCATTCGGCGTTGACCTTCGAGGACGCCGACAGGTCCTTGAATGCCTCATCGGCATCGATGCGGTGCATGCGGATGTCGTGATACTCGCCATGCGGCAGACGGCCGGCGGCGATCAGTTCCTTGACGAAGGCGATCGAGCGGAATTCGCGCAGCAACCCGGCGTTGAAGGCGATCTCGTCGATGCGGTTCTGGATCTCGTTGGCGCTTCTTGGTGTTCCCTCCCGCACCACCGGATTGATCTGCACCAGAAGCACGTCCTCGGTCGCAGCCGTCTTGAAGAACGGATAAAGCGCCGGGTTGCCGCCATAGCCGCCATCCCAATAGGGCACCCCCTTGATCTCGACAGCACGGAACAGTTGCGGCAGGCAGGCCGAGGCCATCACCGTGTCGAGGTCGATCTCGCCATCGGAAAAGACGCGCAACTGTCCGGTCTCGACATTGGTCGCCGAGATGAACAGTTCCATCGACTTGCAGGCGCGGACATTGTCGAAATCGATCTCCTGCTGCACCACGTCGCGCAGCGGGTTGAGGCCGAGCGGATTGGCGACATAGGGCGAGAACACCCGCGACATGGTGTCGAAGAAGAGATAGCCAGGCGTATTCTCGATCGACCAGTTGCCCCAGGCGACATCCCACGGCATGCGCTGTACCGGGCTGAACCGACCCTTGGCCGCCACCGCGCGCCAGAAATCGTCAAGTTTCTGCCGCGCTCCCTCGACACCTCCGCGCACATATCCGTCGGCCAGCGCCACCGCGTTCATGGCGCCGGCGCTGGTGCCGGACACTGCTGATATTTCCAGCCGTCCATCCTCCAGCAGGCGGTCGAGCACACCCCAGGAAAAGGCCCCGTGCGAGCCGCCGCCCTGAAGCGCGATGTTGATCTTCTTCTTTGTCTCCTCCGCCTTGCCGTTTTTGGTCATGGCGTCGTCCTTGGTTCGTTTTGGATGGATGAGAAGATTTTGCGCCTCACGCGGCGGTCCAGCCGCCATCGACCGAGAGATGCGTGCCGTTGATCTGCACTGCCGCGTCCGAGCACAGGAACACCGCCGCTGCCGCGATCTGCTCCACCGTGACGAATTCCTTGGTCGGCTGCTTGTCCAGCATGACCTCGCGGATGACGGTCTCGCGATCCATCTGATGGGCTTTCATCTGGTCGGGGATCTGCGCCTCGACCAGCGGCGTCAGCACATATCCGGGGCAGATGGCGTTGCAGGTGATTTTTTCACGCGCCAGTTCGAGCGCAACGGTCTTGGTCAAACCCATGATGCCGTGCTTCGCCGAGACATAGGCCGATTTGAACGGCGACGCGACCAGGCCGTGCGCCGAGGCGATGTTGACGATCCGGCCACCGCCGGCCTCCTTCATCAGCGGGATCGCGGCTGCAACGGTGTGGAACGCCGACGACAGGTTGATGGCGATGATGGCGTCCCATTTCTCGATCGGAAAGTCCTCAACCGGCGCGACATGCTGGATGCCGGCATTGTTGACGAGGATATCGACCGATCCGAATGTCTCAGCCGCCTTGGCGATCAGCGCCCGGCATTCGGCCGGTTTCGACATGTCGGCCTTGATGTAGGCGGTTTTCACCCCGTGGTGTTTGGCGATCGCATCAGTGATGGCGTGGTCGGCGGCCGTGTCGGAGAAAGAGTTGACGACGACATTATGGCCTTCGGCCGCCAACGCGTGGGCGATGGCCAGGCCAATGCCCGATGTGGAGCCGGTGATGACTGCGGTTTTTCTGGCGGCCAAGGGCGGAGTCCTCTGGTTGCGGCAAGAGCGAGTTTATGTTGCACTGCAGCATATATGCTCAATGCGACGCAATAATAGCGGCCAGAATTTTTGAGGAGATGAAATTTTCGTCATGAGCGGCCACACGGCCGCTCACCAGGAGGATATCGTTTGGATCGCCGGTCGCTCGCCAGGCGCCGATAAGCCTCAGGCAGCCAGCTCCGGCACCGGCCCGACATAGCGCGACTGCGGGCGGATCAGCCGCCCGGTCGTCTGCTGTTCGCGCGCATGCGCGATCCAGCCGGCGACGCGCCCAGCGGCAAAGACATTGCTGAAGGTTTGTGGCGGAAAGCCCGCCGCCTCCAACAGCAGCGCGGTGTAGAACTCGACATTGGTCTGCAGCGAGCGCGACGGCTTGGCGATCCGCAGCACGTCGAGCGCTACCTGTTCCACTGTCTCCGCGAATGCCAGCCGGCGGCCGGTTTCGCCCTCGCCGCCGAGTTGCCGCACGACGGCCTTCAGCACATCGGCGCGCGGATCGCGCACACGGTAGATGCGGTGCCCGAAACCCATGATGCGCCTGCCGTGCGAGATCTCGTCGCGAAGCCAGCCGGCGGCATCGCCATGCGCCTGGATCGCATCCAGCATCTCGATCACCGGACCGGGCGCCCCGCCATGCAGCGGCCCCTTTAGCGCGCCGAGCCCGGCCAGCACGGAGGATGTCAGGCCGGCCTGCGTCGAGGCCACCACGCGCGTCGCAAAGGTCGACGCATTGAGCCCATGATCGCAGACGGTCACGAGATAGGTATCGAGCGCCTTCGCCAGCGCCGTCGAGGCGACGCTGCCGCTCAGCATCTTCAACATGTCGGCGGCATGATCGGCGCGGCTGTCCGGCGCGATCGGCTGCTCGCCGCGCCGCAGGCGCAGCAGCGCCGGTGTCAGCACGGCAGGTGCCGCTATCAGCCGCAATGCGTCCGTCAGCGTGTTGCCGTCCGGCAGCAGCGCCATGCCGGCGCGCATGGCGCTGTAAACATCGAGCGACGCCAGCAGGGGCAGCGAGGGCAAGAGCCGTTCGAACACCTCGGCGCGTGCCTGGCCCAGTGCCCGCGTCAGTTGCGCCTCATCGGGAAGGTCGTCGAAGAAGCCGTCGAGCAGCAGCCGCATCACCTGGGCATAGTTCAAGCGGCCGGCCAGCTCCGGCAGCGAATGACCTCGGATCGTCAGACGGCCACCAAGACCATCCACATCGGAAAGCACGGTTTCCGCCGCCACCACGTCATCGAGCCCATTCGCCATAGCCTGTCTCCTTGAAGCATTTCCGGATCGGAGATAGAGATGGGCAACGTTTCCATCAATCTTGATCAATAGAATCAATATCAGGGCTCGATATGTCCGAGTGGTTGTCCCGGGAAGAGGCGCTTGAGCGCCTCAAGGTGCGGGCGCAGACGCTGTACGCCTATGTCAGCCGTGGGCGCATCGGCATGCGGCCCGACCGCGCCGATCCGCGCCGCAGCCAGTACCGCGCCGACGATATCGCCGCACTGGCGACCCGCCGGGCGCGCGGACGGAGCCCATCAGTCATCGCTGAAAGCGCCATTGCCTGGGGCGAACCCTCAATCGCAACGGCGATTTCGACCGTCTCGCACGGTCGGCTCATCTATCGCGGGCAGGACGCCGCAGTGCTCTCCGGGCACGCCACACTGGAAGAAGCCGCCGCCATTCTCTGGGCTCTGCCGGAACCGGTGGCTTTCGAAGCACCGTCGCCGGATGTGCCCCATCAAGCCGGCCGGGCCTCGGCTTTTGCGCAACTTGCCGTGCTTGCCGGCCAAGGGCGCCCGTCGCTTGGGCGCAACCGGGCCTCGCTGCATGCCGATGCCGCGCACGCTGTCGGCGTGCTGGTCGCCGCGCTGGGCGCACCGGCAGGACCAGATCCCGTCCATCAGCGGCTGGCGCAGGCCTGGTCGGTGGACGCCGGCGGCGCCAATGCGATCCGCCGCGCGCTTGTCCTGCTTGCCGATCATGAACTGAATGCGTCGACCTTCGCCGCGCGCGTCGCAGCCTCGACCGGCGCGCCGCTGGCCGCTTGCCTGCTGGCCGGGCTCGCGACGCTGTCAGGCCCTCGCCATGGCGGTGCCGGCGAGGCGGTGATGCAACTGGCCGAGGATGCGGCCCGACATGGCGCCGATGCGACGATC
Organism: Mesorhizobium sp. WSM4822; assembly: GCF_055811155.1. NCBI lineage: Bacteria > Pseudomonadati > Pseudomonadota > Alphaproteobacteria > Hyphomicrobiales > Phyllobacteriaceae > Mesorhizobium > Mesorhizobium sp. WSM4822. The sequence goes on from NZ_JBVVQM010000003.1 coordinate 142,708, forward strand.
CGGCGCTGGCTCAGCCACGACCGGCCATTGCCGGGGTTCGGTCATCAGCTCTATCCCGACGGCGATCCCCGGGGCGCCGCGCTGCTGTCGGTGATCGAGGTTGACGGCACACTATCGTCGCTGCGCGACGCTGCCCTTGCCGCGACCGGCGCGCTTCCCAACATCGACTTTGGGCTGGCAGCGCTGACGCGCAGCCTTGGCTTGCCGCGCGATGCGCCGTTTCGCCTGTTTGCGCTCGCACGCAGCGTCGGCTGGGCCGAGCACACGGTCGAACAGATAACAAGCGGAAGTGTCATCAGGCCGCGCGGCCGCTATGAGGGCGTGCTGGTGTAGGGTTGCAAGAGCGCCAAGCGCTCAGGACATCGTGTCGAGCTTGCGCTGCATGGCCGCGATCTGGTCCTTCAGTTCCTGAAGATCGTCGGGTTTTTCTGACGTTTCCTTCCTGGCCGGCTCGGGCGACGGCGCGGCGGCTGGCGCGGTGCCGGCGGGCGGGAACGGCGTGAACAGCCGCATCGCATTCTGGAACATTTCCATGTTGCGGCGTGTCTGTTCCTCCAGCGCCTTGATCGGCGTGGTGATCTTCATCATGTCGAGCGGCGACTTGCCGATCGCCCCCTTCATCTGCTCGCGAAAGCGCTCCTGCTCCTTGGAAAAGGCAAGCATCGACTGTTCGAGGAAGCTCGGCACGATCATCTGCATCTGGTCGCCGTAATAAGCGATGAGCTGGCGCAGGAACGGGATCGGCAGCATGTTCTGCCCGTCCTTGTTCTCCAGTTCGAAGATGATCTGTGTCAGCACCGGATGCGTGATGTCGTCGCCGGTCTTGGCGTCCTGGACGGTGAACTCCTCGCCCTTCTTGACCATCTCGGCGAGGTCCTCGAGCGTCACATAGGTGCTGGTGCCGGTGTTGTAGAGGCGGCGATTGGCGTATTTCTTGATGATGATCGGATCGTCTTTAGCGGCCATCTACATCCTCCCGGGGACACCGGCGCGCCTCTGAGCAAGCCGCCGATAACGATTGTGCCTTTTTTTTGAGGATATGCGCAAAAGCTTCACAATTCCAAGCAGTTTGTGCAGTGCGGGATCACTAAATGCTGCATAGCAGGCAAAATATGCTGCGCAGCAATGGACGAATGGTCGCCCTGGCAAGGCACGGCCTGCTTGCGGCGCATGGGCGCCATGCCCATTTCCGGTTTGACTTGGGGTTGGGAAAGGGCAAGAAAAGTCCCCAACGACAGAGCAACACCCTTGAAGTCTGGAGAAGAAAATGTCCGCTTCCATCGTCATTGCCAGTGCGGCGCGCACGCCGGTCGGCTCCTTCAACGGCGCCTTCGCCGCCACCCCTGCGCATGAACTCGGCGCCGTCGTCATCAGGGAATTGCTGTCGCGTGCCGGTGTCGAACCAGGCGAGGTCGACGAGGTCATCCTCGGCCAGGTGCTGACCGCCGCGCAAGGCCAGAACCCGGCCCGCCAGGCATCGATCAATGCCGGCCTGCCCAAGGAAACCACAGCCTGGGGCCTCAATCAGGTTTGCGGCTCGGGCCTGCGTGCCATTGCGCTCGGCATGCAGCAGATCGCCATCGGCGACGCCAAGGTGATCATCGCCGGCGGCCAGGAATCGATGTCGCTTTCGACGCATGCCCAGCACCTGCGCGCCGGCGTCAAGATGGGCGACTTCAAGCTGATCGACACCATGATCAAGGACGGGCTGTGGGACGCCTTCAACGGCTATCACATGGGCAACACCGCCGAAAACGTCGCGCGTCAGTTCCAGATCACCCGCGAAGACCAGGACCAGTTCGCGCTCGCCTCGCAAAACAAGGCCGAGGCCGCGCAGAAGGCCGGCAAGTTCAAGGACGAGATCGTCGCCGTCACACTCAAGGGCAAGAAGGGCGACACCATTGTCGACCAGGACGAATACATCCGCCACGGCGCCACGCTTGACGCCATGACCAAGCTGAAGCCGGCCTTCGACAAGGACGGCACGGTGACCGCCGCCAACGCCTCCGGCATCAATGACGGTGCCGCCGGCGCGCTGCTGATGAGCGAGGCGGAAGCGGTGAGGCGCGGCATCACCCCGCTGGCACGCATCGTGTCCTGGGCAACCGCCGGCGTCGATCCGCAGATTATGGGCACCGGCCCGATCCCAGCATCGCGCAAGGCCTTGGAAAAGGCCGGCTGGTCGGTCGGCGATCTCGACCTTGTCGAGGCCAACGAGGCCTTTGCTGCACAGGCCTGCGCCGTCAACAAGGACATGGGCTGGGATCCTTCGATCGTCAACGTCAATGGCGGCGCCATCGCCATCGGCCACCCGATCGGTGCTTCCGGCGCCCGTGTCTTCAACACACTGGTCTTCGAGATGCGCCGGCGCGGCGCCAAGAAGGGGCTGGCCACCTTGTGCATCGGCGGCGGCATGGGCGTCGCCATGTGCATCGAAGCACTCTGAAAAAGAAGTGAGTAGCGAATAGGGAGTAGTCAATAGGGAAGAATTGCGTCAGCGCGACGGGACGTAGATCCCTACTCGCTATTCGCTACTCCCTATTCGCTCTCCCGACCAAAGGGAGGGAACACGCATGACCAAGGTAGCAATCGTCACAGGCGGATCGCGCGGCATCGGCGCGGCGATCTCGATCGCATTGAAGACCGTCGGCTATTCGGTTGCCGCGAACTATGCCGGCAATGACGCCGCAGCGGCGAAATTCAAGGCCGAGACCGGCATTCCGGTCTACAAATGGTCGGTCGCCGACTATGATTCCTGCGCCGCCGGCATCAAGCAGGTCGAGGCCGATCTCGGCCCGGTCTCGGTGCTGGTCAACAATGCCGGCATCACCCGCGACGCCATGTTCCACAAGATCACGCGCGAGCAGTGGAAAGAGGTCATCGACACCAACCTGTCCGGCGTCTTCAACATGACGCATCCGCTGTGGAGCGGCATGCGCGACCGCAAGTTCGGCCGCGTCATCACCATCTCGTCGATCAACGGCCAGAAAGGCCAGGCCGGCCAGGTCAACTATTCCGCCGCGAAGGCTGGCGACATCGGTTTCAGCAAAGCCCTCGCTCAAGAGGGAGCTCGCGCGGGCATCACCGTCAACGTCATCTGCCCTGGCTACATCGCCACCGAGATGGTCAAGGCGATCGACGAGAGGGTGCTCAACGACCGCATCATCCCGCAAATCCCCGTCGGCCGCCTCGGCGAACCGGAAGAAATCGCGCGCTGCGTCGTCTTCCTCGCATCCGAAGATGCAGGCTTCATCACCGGCTCGACCATCACGGCCAACGGTGGCCAATACTTCGCCTGACGACAACCACGTGGCTTGAATGTGCACGTGCCGGCGGTGTCGCCGGCACGTTCGTCTTTAGACGCAACTGCTCCGATACAGCGCCGGAAGTTGTCCGGCGCCTCGAGCTCAGGCGACCAGCTTGAACTCGCGTCTCACCGCCTGCTTGCGCACGCCCGGCCGCGACGACGCCGGCAGCTTCGCCATCTCGGCCCGGCTGAGACCTGACAATTTCATCGAGATCCTGCGCTTGACGAACGGCATCATGTTGACGACGCCGAGCACGAAATTGCGCAAGACGCGCCGCAGCGGTGTGCGGACAAGCGCCATGCCTGTCAGCCTGCCCGCCAGTTCGATCACCTCTTGTGCCGCGGGACGCCGAAGCGTCTCGTAGAGGTCGAGTTCGCTTTCCGGGCGGACACCGTTGATCACGTCGCCGAGCAGTTCTCCCAGCACCACGGCATCGATCAGGCCGGTGTTCATGCCTTGGCCGCCGGCTGGGCTGTGCACATGGGCGGCGTCGCCCATGACAAACAGGTGCCCCTGGCGGTAGGACTTGGCAAGGCGGTGATGCACGCGGAACCGTGTACTCCAGGTCAGGTCGAGCACCTGCGCCGGGCTGGCCGACGGGCCGCGACTGTCGAGCAGCGCCTGTATGTCGGCAATGCCAGGCCGCTCAGGCGCCTCATCCATGGTCGCTACGATGCGATATGATCCGTCCGGCAGTGGCGCGACGACGACCAGTCCGGCCGGGGAGAACAGCAGCGACACCTCCGTTGGCCCGAGCGGCCAGTCAAGGCGCACGTCGGCGAGTACAAAAGACCCTGCATAGGCCTCGCCATCGAAGCCTATGCCGGCGGCCTCGCGTACCACGCTGTGCATGCCGTCCGCACCGACGACGTAACGCGCCGAGATCGTCTTTTCGCGACCATTCTGGACGACCGTGACGTGTGCGCCATCGACCCCCTGCAATACCTCCTTCGCCTCGACGCCGCGATGGACGACACCGCCCAACCCGGCGATGCGCTCAGTGAGGATCTTCTCGGTTAGGTTCTGCGGAATCATCAGCACGTAGGGATACGCCGAGGGCAGGCTCGAGAAATCGAGGTTGATTAGGACCCGGTCGCGATCACGTATGGCGAAGTTGTCAAGCTTCAGGCCGAGTTCGACCAGCCGCCCCGTGACGCCAAGCGGCTCGAGTGTCTCCAGCGTCTGCGCGTGGATCACTCCGGCACGTGAGGTGTTGAGGCCTTCGGCGAGGCGGTCGACCACGACGTGATCGACGCCTGCCTGATGCAGGGCAATGGACAGCGCCAGGCCGGTCGGGCCGGCGCCTATGACCAGGACTTCGGTGGTATCAGGCAGCATTTTCTCTCTCCGTTTGTCAACGATTGGTGACTTTTATCTTGGGCGCTTGAGTTTGTCAACGCTCGTTGATATTTGATTTTCATGAGCACGAATCATTCGAAAAAACCGAGCAAGTCGGATCGCACCCGAGGGCAAATCCTGGATGCCGCCAGAGATCTGTTTGCCGAGCACGGCTATGACGGCGCGTCGATCCGCGATGTCGGGACCCGCGCCTCGATCGATCCGGCCATGGTGATCCGCTATTTCCGCAGCAAGGACGAATTGTTCGCCCGGGCGGCACTCGTCGACCTGCAACTGCCGGCACTTCGGGTGATCGACCCGGCCACCGTCGGCGAAACTTTGATCAGGCGGTTTCTCGAAGTCTGGGAAGGCCCGGCCAGCGGACCCGGCATGGCAATTCTGCTGCGTTCCGCGGCGTCGAACGAATTCGCCGCTGAAAAAATGCGCGAGATATTCGCCAACCAGGTGAGGCCGGTGGTTGCGGCGGTCGGCGATCTCGCCGACGCCGGTCGAAGGGCCGGGCTCATTTCGAGCCAGTTGCTGGGTTTGGCGATGTGCCGATATGTGCTGCGGCTACCGCCCGTCGTCGCTCTGTCACACGACGAGATCATCCGGAACGTCGGCCCTGCGCTGCAACGCTATGCCACTGGAGAGGACACGGCCTGAACCAGCGGTCCGGCCGGACCGGTCAACATGCGGCGGCTGCACCTAGCCAAAGCATGCAACCAATCTGTGCCGAAGCAGCACGCGGAGGTTAACAGCCACCCGCCGCCCTGTGCGAAAGCTGCTTCGTAACCTGTGGATTTTCGTGGATAAGCTGTTCACAACACAAGATATTGGGGTGAACAAATCGGGAAAATCACGCCATCGCTGATTCGTCGCCGATTCGTTCCGGCTATGAGCCGAACGTTAACGACGACAGCCGGAATCGCCTGCCCAACTGCTTAACGCAGGTTAAGAAAGATCAACAATTTCATCATGTTGGTCGAGGCGCGCCTAGCCACCGTGATTGTTACCAGACAAAGGTTAACGGCAACACCCTCTTAGCATGAAACGGGCCAGTTCAGCGATTCAGCATGTGGTGCGACTCGCGGCCGCGAAATCCACATGTAGCCGTGAACAAAAGCTGAATCTGCAGGAGTCACTGATTCGTCGCCGATTCGTTCCAGACTCGTTCTATCCGTTAATCCGCAGCCGATTGGAAGCTTGACAAAACCACCTTCTGGCCGCCGGCGGAACATTCCGCTTTCGCTTCGCGCCCGAAATCCCTATGTGTCGCCTGTCATACGCGCCATTTGAGGCACGCTCCCGACAACCAGAGGCCAGAAGCCTTATTTCCAGGTCCCAGAAGCCTTATTCTAGGTTGATGAACATCCAGCCCAAACACACAGAGCCGCTGATCCTGTCGGGCCGCGACGTGACCGCCGTGCTCGGGCCGACCAACACCGGCAAGACCCATCTCGCCATCGAGCGCATGGTGGCGCATGAGAGTGGGATCATCGGCCTGCCGCTCAGACTTCTGGCGCGCGAGGTCTACGCCCGCGTCTGCGAAAAGGTCGGCGCCCACAAGGTTGCGCTGATCACCGGCGAGGAAAAGATCCAGCCGCCGGGCGCCAGATATTCGGTCTGCACCGTCGAGGCCATGCCGCGCGAGACCGACGCCGCCTTTGTCGCCATCGACGAGGTGCAGCTCGCCGGTGACCTCGAGCGCGGCCACATCTTCACCGATCGCATCCTGCACCTGCGCGGCCGCCAGGAGACGCTGCTGCTGGGTGCCGCCACCATGCACGGTATCCTGCAGCGCCTGCTGAGGGGTGTCTCGGTGGTGACGCGGCCGAGGCTGTCGCATCTTGCCTATGCCGGCTCCAAGAAGCTGACCCGCCTGCCGCGGCGCACGGCAATCGTCGCCTTCTCCGCCGACGAGGTCTACGCCATCGCCGAGTTGATCCGCCGCCAGCAAGGCGGTGCCGCCGTCGTGCTCGGCGCGCTCTCGCCGCGCACCCGCAACGCCCAGGTGGCGCTGTTCCAGTCCGGCGATGTCGACTACCTCATCGCCACCGACGCCATCGGCATGGGTCTCAATCTCGATCTCGACCACGTCGCCTTCGCCCAGAACCGCAAGTTCGATGGCTTCCAGTACCGCAACCTGACCGCGGCCGAGCTCGGCCAGATCGCCGGCCGCGCCGGCCGGCATCTGCGCGACGGCACGTTCGGTGTCACCGGCCAGGTCGACCCGCTCGACGAAGAGCTGATCAAGAAGATCGAAGGCCACGATTTCGATCCGGTGAAGGTGCTGCAGTGGCGCACCGCGCATTTCGACTTTGCCAGCCTCGACGCGCTGAAGCGCTCGATCGAGACCAACGCTCCGGTCGAGGGACTGACGCGGGCATTGCCTGCCGTCGACGCGCAGGCGCTCGAGCATCTGTCGCGCGACGAGGACATTCGCGCGCTCACCACCAATGCCAAGCGCGTGGCGCTGCTGTGGGAAGCCTGCGCGCTGCCCGACTACCGCAGGATCGCGCCGGCGCAGCATGCCGACCTCATTGCCTCGATCTACACGGACCTCGCACGCCACGGCCATGTCAACGAGAATTACATGGCCGAGCAGGTGCGCCGCGCCGACACCACCGAGGGCGACATTGACACGCTGTCGCATCGCATAGCCCAGATCCGCACCTGGACATTCGTGTCGAACCGGCCCGGCTGGCTGGCCGATCAGGCACACTGGCAGGAAAAGACGCGCGAAATCGAAGACAGATTGTCGGATGCGCTGCATGAGCGGTTGACGAAACGCTTCGTAGACCGCAGGACTTCCGTCCTCATGCGGCGCCTTAGAGAAAATACCATGCCTGAAGCCGAAATTAGCCCTACCGGAACCGTCCTTGTCGAAGGCCACCATGTCGGCGAGTTGCAAGGGTTCCGCTTCACCGCCGACCAGACCGCCGGCGGCGAAGACGCCAAGGCGGTGCGCACCGCTGCCCAGAAGGCGCTGGCCGCCGAGTTCGAATCGCGCGCCGAACGCTTCGGCGCCTCGGCCAATGGCGACATCGCGCTCGGCTCGGACGGCACGCTGCGCTGGATCGGCGCGCCGATCGGCACGCTTGTATCAGGCGAAGACGCGCTGAAGCCGCGGCTGGTGCTGCTGGCCGACGAACAACTGACCGGCCCGGCGCGCGACAAGGTTGCCGCGCGTGCCGAGCGTTTCGTCAATTTCCAGATCGAGTCGCTGCTGAAGCCGCTGGTCGACTTGAAAAACGCCGACCAGATTTCCGGCATCGGCCGCGGCATCGCCTTCCAGCTGGTCGAGAATTTCGGCCTCATCAACCGCCGCGACATCGCCGAGGAGATGAAGTCGCTCGACCAGGAAGGCCGCGCCGCCCTTCGCCGGCTTGGCGTGCGCTTCGGCGCCTACCATGTCTTCGTACCGGCGCTGATCAAGCCGGCGCCTGCCGGACTGGTGACGCTGCTGTGGGCGCTGAAGAACGACGGCAAGGACAAGCCGGGTTTTGGCGACGTGGTCCATGCGCTCGCCTCGGGTCGCACCTCGGTGGTGATCGACCCTGCTTTCGACAAGACGTTCTATAAGCTTGCCGGCTACCGCAATCTCGGCCGTCGCGCCGTGCGCATCGACATACTGGAACGGCTGGCGGATCTGATCCGTCCGGCGACCAACTGGAAGCCCGGCCTCGGCCAGCGCCCGGACGGCGCCTATGACGGCCAGTCCTTCATGGTGACGCCGCCGATGATGTCGATCCTCGGCGCCACCGCCGACGACATGGAAGAAATTCTCAAGGGCCTCGGCTACCGTGCCGAGCCTAAGCCGGCCGTCGAGGTCAAGGCGCGGCTCGAAGCGCAGGACAACGCCGCCCGCGAAGCGGCGGTGGCGAAACTGGCGACGGAAGAAGCTGCACGAGCCGAGCAGGCCAAAGCGGCGGAAGCCGCGGCAACGGATGCCGCAGCAGAGGCAGCCGTCGAAGGGTCGGAGCCGGCATCGGACGCAGTGGCCGTTTCGGAAACCACGGTCGAAATTCCCGCCGAAATCACCTCCGACGCCGCGGCGGAACCTGCTGCGCCTGCCGTGGAAGAACAGGCGGACGCTCCGGTCGAAACCGTGCAAGACGAAGCGCCTGTTGCCGAGGCTGCTGCTGAACCGGCGCCGGCTGAACCGCAGGCAGAGGCTGAAGCTGCCGAGACTGAAGCCGCAGCGGCAGAAGAAGCCGCAACGGCCGACCTGGCGGCAAATGCCGCGCCCGCAACGGACGCCGCGCCGGACGAACCTGTGGCGGTGACTGTCGGCGAACCCGCGCCGGAAGCCGAAGCACCAAAACCCATCCTGTTGTGGCGTCAGGGCCGCTTCGAACAGCGCCCGCGCAACCGCGATGACAACCGCAGGAACAATCGCCCGCGCAACGGACAAGCGCGCGGCCGAAGCGATGCGCCTGCGGATGCCGCCGGCGCACCGGCCGCTGCTGCACCCGGAGAACGCCCGGCCTATGAAGGACGGCGCGATGGAGCCGGCAAGCCGCGCTTCGACCGCTCGAAATTCAAGCCCAAGCCGCAGGCCGAAGGCGAACAGCGACGTGATGGCAGGCCGCAGGGCGAACGTCCCGACCGCCGCGAAGGCCGTCCCGACTGGAAGGGTGGCAGGCCGGATGGCAAAGGTGGCCCGCAAGGCGGCAAGCCGGCCTTCCAGCCGAAGCCGCGCGAGGAGCGCCCGGTGCGTTTCGATCCGGATTCGCCCTTCGCCAAGCTCGCCGCTCTCCGCGACCAGCTGAAGAAGTAGAACCCGGCTCGCTTCGATGGTTGCCGAAGGCCGCCAGCGCATCGACAAATGGCTGTTCTTCTCCCGCGCCGTGAAATCGCGCTCGCTGGCGGCGAAGTTGGTCGTCGCCGGCCGCGTCCGCATCAATCGCGACAAAGCAGCGCAGGCCTCCGACCAAGTCAAGCCAGGCGACGTCCTGACCATCACGCTCGAGCGTCGCATCTTCATCTGGAAGGTGCTCGGCGCCGGTACGCGACGCGGCCCGGCCGAGGAGGCCCGTACGCTCTACGAGGATATGTCGCCACCGCCCGCACCGAAGGGCGAAGCCCCTCCCGATGCAATTCCGGGGCTGCGCGAGGCCGGCAGCGGCCGCCCGACCAAGAAGGAACGTCGCCAGACCGACCGATTGCTCGGCGAAGATTGATGCCTGGCGTCCAAAAACACGCAGTGGTTCTGGGACAACGGCACGCCTGAGGCGAGAACTGAGCCCGGCAAACAGACGCTCTGCGGGACATGACTGACTTCCGCCGGGCCTGCAGTCTGGAATTCCATTCCGGAAACACCGGCACCGTCCGCAATGGCTACCCTTGCAAGCGGTCGACAAAGGCGTTACCTGACGGAAAAAGCCCAACAAAATGGGACGTCCCGGAGCCGACCGATGACCTATGTCGTGACCGACAATTGCATCAAATGCAAATACATGGACTGCATCGAAGTCTGTCCGGTCGACTGTTTCTACGAAGGCGAGAACATGCTCGTCATCCACCCCGACGAGTGCATCGACTGCGGCGTTTGCGAGCCGGAATGCCCGGCCGACGCAATCAAGCCGGACACCGAACCCGGCCTCGACAAATGGCTGCAGGTCAACACCGAATACGCCGAGAAATGGCCCAACATCACCGCCAAGAAGGAACCGCCGGCAGACGCCAAATCCTTCGACGGCGAGGCCGGCAAGTTTGAGAAATACTTCTCGGCCGAGCCCGGCGAAGGCGATTGACAACACGGCCGCAAAGGCCGGTATTACGCTGGGTAAGAGGCACGTCACATTAACCGGCTTGACAGCCGGCGCTGACCTGTGGCCTTCGCGTATGCAGCAAAACCTTGATTCTTCCGACTTTTTGTGTTACATCAGAGAAACATGCCGGTGACACAACGTCGATTTATGGCGCAGACGCCCCAAATCACTGAAAGGTGAAAATCCCATTCGGACCAGAGCGATCTGGGCCAGGCGGTCGCGATGTTGCGGTTTGCCGGTCCGGCTTTTCCGATGGGTTCATCTGTTGTGCGGCTAACGATCGGCTTCCCCGATCGCGCGAGTTCGGACCGGCAGGACGCCGGTGCCACAACAAGGAGTTCAGGGCGTAATGGCAACGATCACCCCGCAGAAGAAGTCCACCGCTGCGCGTCACGGTTTCAAGACCGGCGAGTACATCGTCTACCCGGCGCACGGCGTCGGCCAGATCGTCTCGATCGACGAGCAGGAAGTTGCTGGACACAAGCTGGAACTGTTCGTCATCGACTTTTCGAAGGACAAGATGCGCCTGAAGGTGCCGGTCGCCAAGGCGACCTCCATCGGCATGCGCAAGCTGTCGGAAGAGGATTATGTCGAGCGCGCGCTGAAGGTCGTGCAGGGCCGCGCCCGCGTCAAGCGCACCATGTGGTCGCGCCGCGCCCAGGAATATGATGCGAAGATCAATTCGGGCGACCTGATCTCGATCTCGGAAGTCGTGCGCGATCTCTACCGCGCCGACAACCAGCCGGAGCAATCCTATTCCGAGCGCCAGCTCTACGAGGCGGCGCTCGACCGCATGGCCCGAGAGATCGCGGCCGTCAACCGCATGTCGGAAACCGAAGCCGTGCGCTTGATCGAGGTCAACCTCAACAAGGGCCCGAAGCGTGGCGCGAAGGCCGACAATGAAGAGGCCGAGCAGGAAGAAGCTGCCTGATCTTTTTCGCCTTTGAATTCATGAAAAACCCGGCCTCGCGCCGGGTTTTTTCGCTTTCTAGGACGTGACGGCAGTTACACCTCGCCGCCGCCTTCCTTCTCAGCCTCCTGCTTCAGCGTTGCAATGAACCGCTTCGTCCGTTGCTGCTGCGGATTGTTGAACAGCACCGCGGCCGGCCCCTTCTCGACGACGACGCCGGCATCGAGGAACACCACTTCCTGGGCGATCTTGGAGGCGAGGCGCAGATCATGCGTTGCCATCACCATGGTCGTGCCTTCGCTGGCGAGCTTGCCAAGCACCTCGACCACCTCTTGCGCCAGTTCGGGGTCGAGCGCCGAGGTCGGCTCGTCGCAGAGCAGCACTTTCGGCGACGGCGCCAAAGCGCGGGCGATCGCCACGCGCTGCTGCTGGCCGCCCGACAGCGTCGCTGGCCAAGCGTCGGCCTTGTGCACCATCCCGACCTTCTCCAGCAGAGCCAGTGCCCGCTCGCGTGCCCTGTCAGACGGCCACTTCAGCACCGTCACCAGGCCTTCCATGACATTCTCGATCGCAGTGCGATGCGGAAACAGCTGGAAGTTCTGGAACACCATGCCGGTCTGCAGCCGCAGGCGCTGGATATCCCTGGCCGGAACCCTGCCGCCGGGGTGGAATTCGAGCGTCTCGTCGCCAATGCGCACCGTGCCCGAGGTCGGGATCTCCAGGAGGTTAATACAGCGCAGCAGGGTGCTCTTTCCCCCGCCCGACGGACCGACCAGCGCCGTGACGCTGCCTTCGGCAATGGTGACCGTCACGCCCTTCAACACGAGATTGTCGCCGAAGCGCTTTTCGATGTTGCTGAGGCCGATCATGAGCGCGCCTCCAGGAAGCCGCCATAGCGGTTGAGCCGGGTCTCCAGCCGCGTCTGCAAGGCCGACAGCACCGAACTCAGCGCCAGATAGAGGATCGCCGCCTCGACATAGAGGATCAGCGGCTCATAGGTGGTGGCGACGATGCGCTGCGCCGCCTGGAACATCTCCGGCACGGTGATGGCGGCGGCCAGCGACGTGTCCTTGACCAGCGAGATGAAGGTGTTGGAGAGCGGCGGCACCGCGACCCGGCCGGCTTGCGGCAGAATGGTGCGCCGCATCGCCTGGCCCCAGGTCATGCCGATCGAATAGGCGGCTTCCCACTGGCCTTTCGGCACCGAGCCTATTGCCGCGCGGATGATTTCCGACGTGTAGGCGCCGATGTTGAGCGTGAATCCGATCAACGCTGCCGTGAAGGCGTCGAGCAGGATGCCGACCGACGGCAGGCCGTAGAAGATGAGGAACAGCTGCACCAAAAGTGGCGTACCCCGGAAGATCCAGACATAGAAGCGCACAAGCGCGACCAGCGGCTTGGGGCCGAACAGCCGGGCAAGTGCCGCACCCAACCCAACGGCCAGCCCCAAGGCGAAGGACAACAGCGTCAGCGGCACGGTGAAGATCAGCGCCGCCCACAGCAGCGAAGGCAGCGACTCCAGCATCAGTTGCAGCCAGTGCGGCACGTATGACCCTCCAGATTGGTCGAAGCAGCTTGGTCAAGGCGAGAATGCGTCTGCCATATCACGACAAAAGCGGCGGGCCGTCAAAGACGGCTCGCCGCTCTATGTGTCTCATGGCCGCGGAGCGGCTCGCCTCGTAGATTACTTCGAAACATCCTGGCCGAAATAGGTGTCGGCGATCTTCTTATAGGTGCCGTCGGCCTTGATGTCGGCCAGCGCCTTGTTGATCGCGGCGACCAGCTCCGGATCGCCCTTGCGCACGATGACGCCGGAGTAGTCGGCGTTTTCCTCTTGCGCGGCAATCTTCACATTGGCGTCGGGCTTGTGCTTCTTGAAGTCGAGGAACGACAGGCTGTCATTGATCGTGGCGTCGGCGCGGCCGGTCAGAAGCAGCTGGATCGACTGGTCGAAGCCATCGGTGCCGACCAGCTCGGCGCCGTTCGTTTCGGCCAGCTTGCCGAAATTCGAGGTCAACGACTGCGCCGACTTCTTGCCCTTGAGATCGGCGAAGCTCTTGATGTCGGTGTTGTCGCCGCGCACGATCAGCACCGCCTTGGAGGCGATGTAGGGATCGGAGAAGTCGTACTTGGCTTTGCGGGCATCGGTGATGCCCACCTGATTGATGACGGCGTCGTAGCGATTGGCGTCGAGGCCGGCGATCAGTCCATCCCACTTGCCTTCGAGGAACTCGGCCTGGACACCAAGCTTCTCGGCAATCGCCTTGGCAATTTCGACGTCGAAGCCGACCAGTGCACCGGACGTGTCATGGTAGGTGAACGGCGCATAGGTGCCTTCCGTGCCGATCTTGATGACACCGGCGTGCTTGATCTGGTCGAGATTGGGGCCGGCATGACCTGAAGCGACAGCCAGGGCCTGCAGCGTTCCGGCGATAATGAGCGACTTGAGCCATTTCATTTTTCTGTGATCCCGTCCTTGGCCGGCTGGCCGGCATATTTGTGAGCGCTGGAAACTGACAGATGCATGCCGAAAACGGCGCTTTTTCACTCGTGATCGCAGCCATCTCGGACCTCCTGAGAATCCTTCAGGCAACACAATCGCGCCGCTGCGGTCGCGGAACCTTTCCCGCGCATGGCAGTTCTGGCTGTTCTAGGGCACGACGCCGGCATTTCAACCCGGGCGGCAGCCAACTTTGCAAAGTCATTCGCACCACCCAGGGAGCGCCTCATGATGGAAGACACGGCAGGACGGATCATGGTCCGCGCGGCAATGAAGGCTCCCTACCTCGAGCGTGACGAAGAGCATCGGCTTGCATTGCTCTGGAAAGAGGACAACGACCAGAACGCGCTGCACTCAATCACCGTCGCCCATATGCGGCTGGTCATTTCCATGGCCTCCAAGTTCCGCCATTACGGCCTGCCGCTCGGCGATCTGGTCCAGGAGGGTCATGTCGGATTGCTCGAGGCCGCCGCCCGCTTCGAGCCGGAGCGCGAGGTGCGGTTCTCGACCTATGCGACATGGTGGATCCGCGCCTCGATGCAGGACTATATCCTGCGCAACTGGTCTATCGTGCGTGGCGGCACCAGCTCGGCCCAGAAGGCGCTGTTCTTCAACCTGCGACGCCTGCGCGCGCGGTTGGCGAATGGCACGGAGCCGCTCTCCAACGCCACGCTCTATCGCGAAGTGTCGGAGGCGCTTGGCGTCTCCGAAGCCGATGTGGCGATGATGGATTCGCGGCTCTCGGCGCCCGACTCCTCGCTCAACATGCCTATTGCCGACGATGCGGGTTCGACCGAGCGCATGGATTTCCTGATTTCGGACGATCCGCTGCCCGACGAGATCGTCGGCGACAAGATCGATGTCGCGCGCCGCTCGCTCTGGCTGAGGGAGGCGCTTCGCGCGCTCAACGCACGGGAGCTTAGGATCATCGAGGAACGGCGGCTGAACGACGAGGGCGCGACACTCGAAGCGCTCGGCGAAACCCTCGGCATCTCCAAGGAACGCGTCCGCCAGATCGAGGCCCGCGCCATGGAAAAGCTCAAGGTCGCATTGGTTAAGCAGAATCCGGAGTTCATGGCGACTGCCGCCTGAAGGGCGGCAGGCGTCCAGCGGCGCCTACTTGTCGGTGACGATCTTGACCTTGTCGCCGGCCGAAACGGCGGCACCGGGCGACAGCGCGTTGAGGACGCGGAACAGGTCGAGCTTGCGGTCGACGCCGACCATCTGCGCCGAAAGTGAACCCATCGTCTGCCCAGGCTGGACGGTGACGACGCGGATGTGCAGCGGCTTCAGCGCCGCCTTTTCGGCAGCACTCAGTATCCGGAACGAGCCGCTTACCGAACGGGCGATCGTGTCCAGAGACGTGCTGGCGGAAGGGGCCGCGGTCAGCAGCCGGTAGACTTGGCCGCCAGCGCGGATCACCGCTATGTCGAATTGCCAGCCTTCGGCGCCGGCATGCGCGGTCGCCGCCTCATTGCCGTTGATGGTTTCCTGCTTGACGCTGCTGTCGACGAGACCAGCCACCCAGCCGCTGCGGATATAGTCCGTCAGCGCCCGGTTCTTGTCGATGGAAACGCCATCGAAACGGATCGCTATGTCGCCGGGGCCGGTGGCCGTCACCGCTGCCGCCGAATTGTCGATGATGAAGCCGTCCGGCACCGTGAACGACACGCCAAGGCCCGGGTGCAGGAAGGTTTCGCCGCGCACATAGCCTTCCTCGGGCGTGTCGCCATACAGCAGGCCGTCTATGCCGGCGAGGAAGGAATCGCGGTCGCGCGTGCCGACGCCCGGCGCGCCGAACTGGCGGGCATGGCGCTGCGCCAGATCGATGCGCTGCGGCGTGTTGGGGTGCGTGGCCAGGAAGTCCAGGCTGGCGTCGGTGGCGCCGCTGATCGAGCGGAAATCGGTATAGGCCGACATCGATTGAAGGAAGCGGCCTGCGGCGAAAGGATCGTAGCCGGCCTCGCCGATCGACTTGATGCCGATGGCGTCGGCTTCCAGCTCCTGGTTGCGCGAAAATTGCGCCAGCCTCAGCTTGCCGCGGATCAACGCCGCCTTGGCGGTCGGGCTGTCGCCGAGCACATCGGAAACCACCTTGGTCGCCAGGCCTTCCTCTGCCTCGAGCTGTTGGCGCTGCAGGCCGTGATTGGCGGTGACGTGGCCCATCTCATGCGCGATTACAGCGGCAAGCTCGGCCGAATCATTGGCCAGCGCCAGGAGGCCGCGGGTGATGTAGAGATAACCGCCCGGCAGCGCGAATGCGTTGACGTTGGGCGAATTTAGAATGGTGATGCGATAGGTCTGTGTCGGGTTGGCGGACACCACCGTCAAACTACCGACCACCTTGGCGACCATTCGCTCGAGCTTGGGGTCGGAATATTCACCGCCGTAAGTCGCCAGGATGCGCGGGTGCTGCGCCTTGGCCAATTCGGCGAGCTTGTTGTTGGCGCCGACATTGTCCACTGTGATCGGCTTGTCGGAAGGCTGGAAGCCGGATTCCTGAACTTCCGGCGGCGTGAACATCTGGCAGCTTGCCAACGCCACGGCAAAACCGGCCAGCGCGAGAAAACGCGCCAGCGGTTTCATTCCCAATGTGTTAGCGCCGATCGCCAGAACGGCTTCCTTTCGGGTCCCGGCGCATGACCACGAAAATCGGGGGCGATCTTCGGAACGTGTCATGCGCTATCTAAAACTGCTGCAGCATCCGTTGCCCGTCCCTTAGGGCGGGCGGCGGATACTGCAGGCAAATCACGGCCTGTGCCGGACCGGTAGGGCGACCTAGCCACACTCCCCCGGTCATGGCAAGCAAACGCCACATCGCCTGGAGCCGGTTTGACCGTAAATTATGTCCGCTTCCGGGCAACATCGCGTGATGTGGAATATCCAGCACCCGCGCCGATATAGCGCCGGAACGCCTCCGGACCAGCCCCGGTAAAGAAATCATCAGCCTTGCCGGTTGCGGCCACCAACCCATTGTCGACAAACACCATGTGCTCGCCGATGCGGCGTGCATCCTCGGGCTGGTGGGTGACAAATAGCACCGTCATGGCGCGTTCGGCATGAACGGCAGCAACCAGATTCAGCATCTCGTCGCGCAAAGCGGGTCCGAGCGAAGCGAAGGGCTCGTCGAGCAGCAACACCGGTCGGTCTCGCACCAGCACGCGGGCGAGTGCGACGCGCTGGCGTTCGCCCCCAGAGAGCTCGCGCGGCAGGCGTTTCTCCTTGCCCGCGAGACCGGTGCGCGCAAGCGCCTCGGCGACCGCGGCGCGGTCCGCCTCGGTCAGCCCCAGGGAGGGCGAGCGGCCGAGCCCGACATTCTGCTCGACGGAAAGATGCGCGAAGAGATTGTTCTCCTGGAACACCATCGACACCGGCCGCGCCGAGGCCGGCTCGGCGCTGACATCGGCCCCGCCGATCAGCACGCGGCCCGACTGTGGGGTCTCGAAGCCGGCGACCAGATTGAGCAGCGTCGACTTGCCCGAACCGCTCGGACCCATGATGGCGGTGATCTTCGCCGTGGCGAACTCGACGTCGAAGACAAGTGGCACCTCACCATAACTGAACGACACCTTGTCCAGCCGCACCGGCGCGCCCTTCTCGAGCCTGCTGGCCGCCCTCTCACGCATCGCGGACCTTCTCCCTTCCCAGCCAGTGCGCCGCCACGATCAACGCGAGACAGACGAGGCCGAGCAGCAGTGCCAGGCCGGCGGCATCCTCGGTGCGGTAGCTGCCCATCCGTGCCAGAAGAAGGTAGGGCAATGTCTGCACGGAATCACTGCCGAACAGGGCAATGACACCGAGATCGCCCAGCGACAGCGCCATGGCGAAAGCGAAGGCCGTGGCGAGCGGGCGCCGCAGCGACGGCCAGTCGACCAGCATCAGCCGGTTCCAGCCCGCAATGCCGAGCTGTGCGCAGAGCCGTTCGTGACGCTCGCTCGCCGCATCATAGGCGGGACGCACGGCGCGCAGGGCGAATGGCATCGCCATCACCGCGTTGACGGTGACGACCATGACCGGGGCGATGGCAAAGACATCGCCGGCATGGCGCAGCAACAGGAACCAGCCGGCGCCGACGACGATCGGCGGCACGACAAGGACAAAGCCGGCGCCTGTATCGGCAGCGTGTTCGAGCAGTGTCTTTGCGCCGGCACGGCGGTTCAGCGCCAGTGCCCGCCGCGCCATGGTCAGCGCCAGCGACAGCATCACCGAGAGCAGTGCCGACAGGAAGGCCAGCACCACGCTGGTCAGCGTTGCCTGCCGGACAGTGGCCTCACCGGCCAACCGGCCGAGATCCGCACCCAACCCGGCCATCACGGTTGCCGCCATCGGCCCAACGACGAACAGCAGCGCCAGGATGATGAGTAGCGCGTTCAACCAGGTCTCGCTCCGATGGACTGAGAGATACCGACGTTGCGCGACCGGCAAATTGGTGTCGCCGACCACATTGGCGCCCAGGCGCGTCAGGGCCAGCACAACGATAAAGGTCAGGGCAATCTGCAACAGCGTCAGTGTAACGGCCCGCGCGGGATCGAAATCAAAGCGCAGCGCCTGGTAGATGCCGACCTCCAGCGTCGTCGCGGCCGGCCCGCCGCCGAGCGTCAGCACGATCGTGAAGGATGTGATGCAGAGCATGAACACAAGCCCGGCGACGCCGGGCAGTGCGGCGCGCAGCGTTGGCCATTCGATCAGCCGGAACGCCGGCCGCGCCGCCATGCCGAGTTGGCTCGCCAACCGCCATTGGTCGGCCGGTATGGTCTGCAGCGCCTCGAGGAACAGCCGCGTCGCCAGCGGCAGGTTGAAGAAGACATGGGCGACGAGGATGCCGGACAGGCCATAGATACCCGGCCAGCTTCCGCCGCCGATCAGGGCAAGCACGCCGGCGAAATAGCCGGCACGGCCATAAAGCGCCAGAATGCCGAGCGCTGCGACAATAGCCGGCAGCGCCAACGGCACGGCGAAGATCTGCAGGATGAAGGCGCGGCCGAAGAAACGTGGATGTCGCGACAGAGCCCGCGCCACGAACAGCGCCGGGATGGCCGAAAGCAGCGTCGAGAGCGCCGCTTGCCAGAGCGTGAAGCGAATGACGCGAAGCAGATAGGGATCGAAGGCTGCCCAGGCGCCCGAGAAATCATGGGCGCCCTCGAAAAGCAGGCCGGCAAACGCGCCGCCGATCAGCAGCGCGATCGCGGCAAGCGCGACAATGCCGGCGCTGACGCGGGGATCGGCTGGATGGCGCGTACGCATCTCGCGCTATCCAACCCTGCGACGGGTATTGATCGAGGGGAATATCTGGCGAAGGCCGAGCCCACCCCCCTCTGTCCTACCGGACATCTCCCCCTCAAGGGGGGAGATTGCGCACTCAGCCGCCTTCGCTATTCTCAAGAGTGGCAGGACTAAGAGAGGCGATAAAGCTGCCGATATCCCCCCCTGAGGGGGAGATGGCCGGCAGGCCAGAGGGGGGCGGCTTGGCGCAAACATGCGACGCGGCTCGCGCCCTACTTGCTCATCACCGCAAGCCATTCATCGACCCAGGCCTTGCGATTGGCAGCGACCTCTTGCGGGCTGAACAGCAAGGTCTTGGTCGGCTTGACCAGTTTATCAAAGGCCGGATTGAGCGGCTTGTCGGTCTTGCCGGCCGGGAACATCCAGTTGGTCTCGGGAATGGCATCCTGGAATTTAGGCCCGGTCATGAAGGCCATAAACTTGGCCGCCAGCGGATTCTTGGCTCCCGTCGTGGTGATACCCGCCACCTCGATCTGCAGATACTCGCCCTCCTCGAAGGAGGCGGCCTGGTAGCGCCCGGTGTTCTCGGCGATCATGTGATAGGCCGGCGACGTCGTGTAGGACAGCACCATCGGCGCCTCGCCCTTGGTGAACAGCCCATAGGCCTCGCTCCAGCCCGGCGTCACGGTCAGCACCTTCGGCTTGAGCTTGGCCCAGGCCTCCGGCGCCTTGTCGCCATAAACCGACTTGACCCACAGAAGCAGGCCGAGGCCCGGCGTCGAGGTGCGTGGATCCTGGATGACGATCTTGTCGTCGGCACTGCCTTCGACCAGCTCTTTCAGGCTTTTCGGCGGGTTCTTCAGCTTCTCGGTGTCGTAGACGACAGCGAAATAGCCGTAATCAAAGGGGACAAAAGTGTCGTCGCTCCAGCCGCCCGGTACATTGACGTCGGCCACCGTGCCATGCGGCGCGAACAGGCCTGACGCCTTGGCATCGGCGGTGAGATTGGTGTCGAGGCCAAGCACGATATCGGCCTTGGTCGATGCGCCTTCCAATCTGACGCGGTTGAGCAGCGCGACGCCGTCGGCGACCGAGACGAACTCGACATCGCAGCCGCATTCGGCCTCGAACGCCTTCTTCACCACGGGACCCGGGCCCCAGTCGGCGGTAAAACTCTCATAGGTGTAGACGGTGAGCTTGTCCTTGGCCAAGGCCGGTCCGGACAAGGCCACGACCGTTGCTGAAACAAGAGCGTATAAAAGCGTGCGCATCGGCGCCTCCTTCGTTCGAATTGAAAGGAATTGAGGCGTCGGACTGTCCGAAACGTCTAATCCCTCCGCCGGTACAAACCGGATCAGGTTCAGCGGGTTGGCGAGACTGCCTCTCAGCCGGTCCGCGAAGATCGCGTCCGGCACCCCGTTAGAGCGTTTCGACACATAGGCCGGGCCGATCCGCCACGCAAGTGGGAGTTTGCCGCCTTCCGTTTCCCGTGCCGGGCTGGTAAGGGCCACACGATATGAGCACATTCACCATCCTGCTTGGCGGCGATCTCATCCGCACGCCACGGCTCGACCGTCAGGTCGAAGGCTCCCGCGTCATCGCCGCCGACGCCGGCATAGGCCATGCGCAGTTGCTGGGCCTCGTGCCGGAGCTGTGGGTGGGTGATTTCGATTCCGTGCCGGCGAACCTGCCGGACGATCTCGCTTCCGTGCCGCGCCGGACCTTCCCGGCGGAAAAGGACCAGACCGATGGCGAACTTGCCATCGCCGCCGCACTCGAGCGCGGCGCGACCCGCCTGGTGCTAGCAGGTGCTTTCGGCGGCAAGCGAGCCGACCACGCTTTCCTGCATCTGGCGCTTGCCTTGCGCCTGGCCGAAGCAGGGACCGATGTGCTCCTGACCAGCGGCGCCCAGGAAGGCATTCCCCTGCTGCGCGGAACGGCCGGCTTCGACTATGCCGATGGCACGCTGTTTTCGGTGCTCGGCTTTTCCGAGCTTGCCGGGTTGACCGTCACCGGCGCCAAATGGCCGCTGAACCACGTCAAGGTGGCCTTCGGTTCGTCGCTGACCATTTCCAACGAGATCAAGGGCCGCCTCGAAATCGCGCTCGGCCATGGCCGCGCGATGCTGCTCGCTCATCCCTATCCCTTACCTGAAAGCTGACATGGCCCCGCCTCTTCTCAACCTCGACGGGATAAAACTGACCTTCGGCGGCACGCCGCTGCTCGACGGCGCCGCCTTGACGGCTTCGGCCGGCGACAAGATCGCACTGGTCGGCCGCAACGGGTCGGGCAAGTCGACCCTGCTGAAGATCGCCGCTGGCCTGATCGAGCCGCAGGACGGCGAGGTGTTCCGCCAGCCTTCGGCAACTGTCCGCTATTTGCCGCAGATGCCCGACATGGAGGGCTTTGCCACTGTCCGCGCCTATGTCGAGGCCGGGCTTGGCCCTGCCGACGATCCCTACCGCGCCAGCTATCTGATGGAGCATCTCGGACTGTCGGGTGAGGAACGTCCGAACGATCTGTCGGGCGGCGAGGCGAGGCGTGCTGCCCTTGCCCGCGTCATGGCGCCGGAGCCAGACATCCTGCTGCTCGATGAGCCGACCAATCATCTCGACCTCTCGGTCATCGAATGGCTGGAAGAAGAACTCATCCGCACCTCCTCGGCACTGATCGTCATCTCGCACGACCGCCGCTTTCTCGAACGTGTGTCGCGCGCCACCATCTGGCTCGATCGCGGCCAGACCCGCAGGCTGGACAAGGGCTTTGGCCATTTCGAGGAATGGCGCGACCTAGTCCTGGAGGAAGAAGAGCGCGAGCAGCATAAACTCGGCCGCCAGATCGTTCGCGAAGAGCATTGGCTGCGCTACGGCGTGACGGCGCGGCGCAAGCGAAACATGCGCCGGCTCGGCGAGTTGCAGACCATGCGCCAGCGTTTTCGCGGCCATCGCGGTGCCGAAGGGTCGGCGGCCATGGTGGCGAGCGACGCCGCCGAGTCCGGCAAGCTGGTGATCGAGGCGAAGAACATCGAGAAGAGCTTTGGCGATCTAACCGTGGTCAAGGGGTTTTCGACCCGCATCCAGCGCGGCGATCGCGTCGGCCTGGTCGGGCCGAACGGCGCCGGCAAGACGACGCTCTTGAAGATGCTGACCGGCGAGATGAAGCCGGACGCCGGTTCGGTGCGGCTCGGCACCAATCTGGAGATCGCCACGCTCGACCAGAAGCGCGAGGCGGTCGACCCGCAGGAGACGCTGGCGCAATATCTCACCGACGGGCGCGGCGAGAACCTCGTCATCAATGGCGAGCAGCGCCACGTCGTCTCCTACATGAAGGATTTCCTGTTCAAGCCGGAGCAGGCGCGCACGCCGGTGCGCGAGTTATCCGGCGGCGAGCGGGCGCGGCTCTTGCTGGCGCGCGTGCTGGCGCGACCGGCAAACCTTCTGGTGCTCGACGAGCCGACCAACGATCTCGATATGGAGACGCTGGAACTGCTGCAGGAACTGGTCGCCGGTTTCGCCGGCACCGTCATCCTGGTCAGCCACGACCGCGATTTCCTCGACCGCACCGTGACCAGCCTGATCGCACCGGATGGTGACGGCCGCTGGATCGAATATGCCGGCGGCTACTCCGACATGCTGGCGCAGCGCGGCGGCACCCGGCTGGACGACCGCAAGGCGCGCGCGAAGGCCGAGAACGGCGAAGCGCCAGTGACGACCAGAAGTGAAGCGGCTGCGCCAAAGGGACCAGCGAAGAAACTGTCGTTCAAGCAGAAATTCGCGCTGGAATCGCTGCCCAAGAAAATCGAAGCTGTGGCGGCGTCGATCTCAAGGCTTGAGAACAATATCGCCGATCCGGCCTATTACGAACGCGACCCCGCCTCGTTCCAAAAGACGATCGCCGCCCTCGACAAGGAGCGCGCTACGCTGGCGGCGCTCGAGGAAGAATGGCTGGAGCTGGAGATGTTGCGCGAGGAAATGGAAGGGTGAAGGATTGCGTGGGGGCTTTTATGCGCCTAGATTATGCGCATGAAAGGAGGCGATCTTTATGCTTCAATCGACGTCAAAACCTCAGCGACAATCTGTGAATACGTCCATCGACTCTCGGTTGATCAGCGATGCGAAAGCTTTGGGCATCAATATCTCACGCGCCGCCGAAGAGGGCATTGCAAAAGCAATCTCGGCAGAAAAAACGCGCCGATGGCAGGAAGAAAATAAGGAAGCCATCGACAGCTCCAATGAGTATGTCAGACGCAACGGACTGCCACTGGCCAAACACCGGCCGTTCTGATGGCGCGTTATGATTTCTATAGGAATGCCGCGGGCGGCGGTTATCTTCTCGACGTGCAATCAGACCTTCTTGAAGGACTAAGCACCAGGATCATCATTCCGCTGATGCCGCCCAAGATAGCCCCGGTTCCTGGTCGCCGATTAAACCCGACCTTCACCATAAACGGCAAAGATCATGTGATGGTCACCCAGTTTATGTCAGCCTTCTCTGCCTCGGAATTGCCGGATCCAGAGGGAAGCCTTTCCAGGCACCACGACGACATCGTCGCCGCGCTCGACATGCTGTTCCAAGGCTTCTGAACTGCTCCTTCTCAGCCAGCCGTCTTGGCCTGCCAGGCCTTGATCGCCTCGTCGAACACCTTCTCGCCGGGAATGCCCTTTTCCATGGTCAGCAGTGCCCGCCGTCCGGTCTTGTAGACGACCGGTACGTCGATCCAGTCCTGGCCGCGAAGCAGGGTCATGTTGGCGTCTTCGTCGGCCTTGGTATCGTTGAGCGCGACGAGGAAGAAGCCGTCGGCGATCTTCGCCGGAATGCCGATCAACGGGCTGCCGGCATCCTGTTCCGAACCCTTCATGGCGACGCGCAGGATGTTGTCGACACCGCCGCCCTCGAAACCGTCGGGCGTCAGGAAGATCATCTCGATGATATGGCTGGCCGGCAGTGTCTGATCGGTGTTGCGGCGGATGGTCATGCGCAACTGGATGTCCTTGCCGGGAATGGTGGCCTCGGCACGGATCGCCGGCTCCGGCGGCAGGTCGCCACCGGGCGATTCCTGCACCAGCGACCAGACGATATTGCCGGGCTCGGCGGAGCCCTGGGCGGTGCTGGTGCGCTCCTCGTAGAAGATCGCCTTCTGGCCGACAGGCAGAGCGGTTTCCGCAGGCGCAGCTGCCGGTGCGGGCGGCGTGCCGGCAGCATCGGGCGGCGCTGCCGGGGCAGCTCCGTTGGCAGGCGGCGTTGCGGGGGCGGCACCTGTAGCGGGGGGCGCTGCCGCGGCAGGTGTGCCTGCGGCCGGAGCGGAAATCGCCGGTGCGTTCGTCGCCGAGGGCGGCGTGGTCAGCGCGGCGACCGATTCGCCTTCGCCGATGCCGCTTTGGCCACCGGCCGGACCCGGGTCGACTTCACTGCCCTGCGGCGTCAGCCGCTGCGTGAATTTCGTGCTTTCGGCCTCCGTGCCGCCAGCCGCGGGCGCCGGAGGCGTTGCCGCGGCATCGGTTGCCGGCTTGGCAGGCGCTGGTTTCACCGGCTCGGTCTTGGCGACCTGATTGCCGCCAAGCCCAAGCATTTTGCCGAAGGCATCCTTGTTCAGCCAGATTCCGTAGCCGCCGCCGGCTACGACCAGAAGAGCGACGACGGCCGCGATCAGCCCACCATAGCTGCGCTTGCGCTCGGCGGGACGCAGGCGCTGGAAGGTGTCCGACACCGGCTCTTCGTCGCTGGAAAAGACATCTGCCTCGTCCTCCGCCTCGTCGGCATCCATACCTGGAAGAGGCGTGTCGGCGCGAGCCGGCTGGGAAGGCGCCGGCGTCGCCCTTTGCCAGCTCGGCTCGACCTTGGCGGCAGGTGGTGGCGCGGGCTGATAAGATTCAGGCTTTGCAGCGGGCGGTGCGGGCCAGGCCGATTCAGCCTTGGCCGGCTGCCGTGTATGGCTCGGCTGATTCTTGTTGCGATCGATCGACGAAAAGATGTGTTCCAGCTCCGCCAGCGGATCGGTCTCCGGCAGGCTCTTGGCATAGTCCCGCTCGACACTCGCGATCGCGTCTTCCAGCGAACGCATCTGCGTGGCTATGGCTTCGGCGGCCGGCGGCGGCGAATATTCCTCAAGCTTCTTCGCCAGCATGGTGCGAACGCTGGCATAGATGCGCGTACGCTTTTCCGGCGTCTCGTCGCCATGCTTGCCGAGCGCCTTTTTCAGAATAGCAACGTAATCTGCCATGCTTCAGTCGACCTGTATTTTGTTTCCGCGCCGGCCCCCGCAAATCGGCCGCGATGCCCGGAAAGGCTTCAGAAACTAGTCTTGAAACGGATCGGTCACAAGTATCGTGTCGTCCCGTTCCGGGCTGGTGGAAAGGAGTGCGACCGGGGCGCCGATCAGCTCTTCGATGTAGCGGACGTATTTGACGGCCTGGGCCGGCAGATCGTTCCAGCTGCGCGCGCCGGCAGTGGTGCCTTTCCAGCCCTCGAGCGTCTCGTAGACCGGTTCGACACGTGCCTGCGCGCCCTGGCTGGCCGGCAGATAATCGATCATTTCGCCGTCGAGACGGTAACCTGTGCAGACCTTGATCTCGTCCAGCCCGTCAAGCACGTCGAGCTTGGTCAGCGCGATTCCCTTGATGCCGTTGACAGCGACGGCCTGGCGTACCAGCACCGCGTCGAACCAGCCGCAGCGGCGCTTGCGGCCGGTGACGACGCCGAATTCATGGCCGCGCGTGCCGAGGAATTCGCCGACTTCGTTCTTCTGCTCGGTCGGGAACGGACCCTCGCCGACGCGTGTCGTATAGGCTTTGGTGATGCCGAGCACATAGCCGATGGCGCCTGGGCCGACGCCGGAGCCGGCGGCAGCCTGTCCGGCAACCGTGTTCGACGAGGTCACGAACGGATAGGTGCCGTGGTCTATGTCAAGCAGCGTGCCCTGCGCGCCCTCGAACAGGATACGCTCGCCAGCCCGGCGCTTGTCGTCGAGGATCTTCCAGACCCGGTCCATATAGGGCAGGATGTCGTCGGCGACCGAGGTCAATTCCTGCATGATCGCGTCATGCGTGACTTCCGCATGGCCAAGCCCCCGACGCAGCGCATTGTGGTGCGTCAGCAGCCTGTCGACCTTCACGGGCAGTGTTTCCAAATCCGCCAAGTCCATCACCCTGACCGCGCGCCGGCCCACCTTGTCCTCATAGGCGGGGCCGATGCCACGACGGGTCGTGCCAATCTTCGTCCCGGAATTGGATGCGGCGTCCTCACGGAATCCGTCCAGCTCCCGATGCAGGGACAGGATAAGCGCTGTGTTTTCGGCTATTTTCAGGCGATCCGGTGCGACTTCGACACCTTGCGCCTTGAGCTTGGCCACCTCGGCGACGAAAGCATGCGGGTCGAACACGACGCCATTGCCGATGATGGACAGCTTGCCCTGGCGCACGACGCCCGACGGAAGCAACGACAGCTTGTAAACCTTGCCGTCGACGACCAGCGTATGGCCGGCATTGTGGCCGCCCTGGAAACGCACCACGACATCGGCCCGCTCCGACAGCCAGTCGACGATCTTGCCCTTGCCTTCGTCACCCCACTGCGAGCCGACGACCACCACATTGGCCATGTTTCTTTTCCCTTGAGACGCCGCCAAGCGGCTTGAATATGGTTCGAAACGACAGGCCTCTATAACGTCAAGACCTCGCGAGCGCGACCTTTCTTTGCCGTCGAAAATGCCCTGAGGCACAACAATTTTCGGCTTTGACATCATTTACTTGGGCGAGCGAGGGCAATAGGCCGGCAAACACCGCAGCTCCGGCGACTGGAATCCCGCATGCATCGAAGCGCCTACATATTCCTGCTGCTCACCACCTTGCTCTGGGGCGGAAATTCGGTGGCCGGCAAGCTGGCGGTCGATCACGTTTCGCCGATGACGCTGGTCTTCCTGCGCTGGGTGCTGGCCGTGGCGATCATGCTGCCCATCGGCTGGAAGACCATCCAGAAGGACTGGCCGGTCGTCCGCAAGCACTGGTTCGTGCTGGTCGCCCTCGGCGCCAGCGGCTTCACCCTGTTCAACACCATCTTCTACACGGCGCTCAACTACACGACAGCAATCAATGTCTCGATCGAACAGGCGGCGATGCCGATCCTGATCATGACTGCCAATTTCGTCTTCTTCCGCCTGCGTGTGAACTGGGCGCAGATTGTCGGCGTCGTGCTGACCATCGCCGGCGTGATCCTCACCGCCTGCCATGGCGACCCGCGCCGGCTGTTGACGCTGGAACTCAATTTCGGCGATGCCATCATGCTGGTCGCCGTGTTTCTCTACAGCGGCTATTCGGTCGGGCTGCGGCTGAAGCCGATCATGCACTGGCAGAGCCTGATGCTGGCCCTGTCGGTTGCGGCACTCGTCACTTCGCTGCCGTTCTTCCTGTGGGAGGTCGTCGCCGGCAAGGTCATCATGCCCGATGCGCGCGGCTGGACCGTCATCGTCTATACGGCGATCGGCGCCTCCGTCGTTTCGCAGATCTTCTACATCAGAGGCAACGAACTGATCGGCGCCAACCGCGCCGGCCTGTTCATCAATCTGGTGCCGATCTTCGGCACGCTGCTGTCGGTGCTGATCGTCGGCGAGACGTTCCACCTCTATCAGGCACTGGCTTTGGTGCTCGTGCTGGGCGGCATCGGGCTTGCCGAATACAGCGGGCGCAAGATGGCGGTGGCGGACCACCGCAGATGACATGTGGCGGCTGACGCTCTCCCCGTTGCAGCGATTCACGCGAACAGCATGGATCTAGCCAATGGCCCGGAAACAGCGGCATAAACCCTGCCGCGTCCTCACTTGGAACATTTCACCTCCAGCGGAGTTTGAACGGCAGGGAGGCGACATGATGAGCCCCAACCCTCGCAGCACGGCAAGCATTGCCGGTCACCCTATCCATCCCATGCTGATTCCGTTTCCGATTGCCTTTTTTGTCGGCACCTTCGTTTGCGATCTTATCTTCTGGCGAACAGCCGATCCCGGATGGGTCACCGGGTCGCTTTGGCTTCTCGGCGCAGGCCTGATCATGGCAGCCCTGGCTGCGCTTGCTGGCCTGACGGATGTTCTCGGCGATGTTCAGATCCGCAATCTCACAACGGCATGGCTCCATGCCGGCGGCAATGTACTCGTCGTGTTGATCGAGCTTTACAACTGGTACTCGCGGTATGCCGGCGGAGCGGCGGCCGTGATGCCAACCGGCATCGTCCTATCGATGATCGTGGTTCTCATCCTGCTGTTTACGGGCTGGAAGGGTTGGGAACTGGTCTACCGACATCGCGTGGCTGTCTCCGATGGATCCGACGAGTTGACCTGAACCGGCCGCCGCGGCGGCCGGCCTCAACGAGGGGGTCGGCGACCGCCTGTCCTCGATCACATCGCGTTGATGTCGAACTGCAGCCGCTTGGCCGAGTCGATCGACTTATGCGCCTTGACCTTTTCCAGCACGGCCTCCGGGAACGGGGCGTCGAGATAGAGCAGCGCTATGGCATCGCCGCCCGGGCGGTTGCGGCCGAGCTGGAAGTTGGCGATGTTGACGCCGTTCTCGCCGCAGACGGTGCCGAGCAGGCCGATGATGCCCGGCGCGTCCGCATTGGTGGTGTAGAGCATGTGCTGGCCGACCTCGGCATCGAGGTTGATGCCCTTGATCTGGATAAAGCGTGGCTTGCCATCCGAGAAGCATGTGCCGGCGATCGAGCGCGTCATGTGCTCGGTCTTCACCGTAAGCTTGATGTAGCCGTCGAACACGCCCGATTTGTCGCGCTTGACCTCGGCGACGATAATGCCGCGCTCCTTCACCATGATCGGCGCCGACACCATGTTGACGTCGGAGACCTGAGGCCGGATCAGCCCGGCGAGTGCGGCGCTGATCAGCGCGCGCGTATTCATCGTCGCGGTCGAGCCGTCGAACAGGATCTCGACCTCCTTGATCGGATCCTCGGTGACCTGGCCAACGAAGGCGCCGAGCACTTCGGCGAGCTTGACGAAGGGCTTCAGCCGCGGTGCTTCCTCGGCGGTGATCGACGGCATGTTGATGGCGTTGGAGACGGCGCCCTTGATCAGATAGTCGGCCATCTGCTCGGCAACCTGCAGCGCGACATTCTCCTGGGCCTCAGTCGTCGAGGCGCCGAGATGCGGCGTCGCCACCACATTCTCCATGCCGAACAGTTCGTTGTTTTCGGCCGGTTCGACCTCGAAGACGTCGACGCCGGCGCCTGCCACCTTGCCGCTCTTCAGCGCCGCGATCAGGTCGGCCTCGACGACCAGCCCGCCACGAGCGCAGTTAATGATGCGCACGCCCTTCTTCATCTTGGCGATCGCCGCGGCATCGATGATGTTGCGCGTCTTGTCGGTCAGCGGCGTGTGCAGGGTGATGAAATCGGCGCGGGCGAACAGTTCGTCGAGCTCGACCTTGTCGACGCCAAGCTCCTCGGCACGGCTGTCCGACAGGAACGGGTCGAACGCGATGACGTGCATCTTGAGGCCAACGCCGCGCGTCGCGACGATCGAACCGATGTTGCCGCAGCCGATGACGCCCAGCGTCTTGCCAGTGATCTCGACGCCCATGAATCGGTTCTTTTCCCATTTGCCGGCATGGGTCGAAGCGTTGGCTTCCGGTATCTGGCGGGCAAGCGCGAAGATCATCGCCACCGCATGTTCGGCTGTCGTGATCGAATTGCCGAACGGCGTGTTCATCACGATGATGCCCTTGCGGCTTGCCGCCGGGATATCGACATTGTCGACGCCGATGCCGGCACGGCCGATGACTTTGAGATTGGTAGCGGCGTTGATCAGTTTTTCGGTGACCTTGGTCGCCGAGCGGATGGCGAGGCCATCATACTGGCCGATCACTTCGGCGAGCTTTTCCTTGTCCTTGCCGAGATCGGGCAGATAGTCGACCTCGACGCCACGATCCTTGAATATCTGCACGGCGGTGGGGGAGAGTTTGTCTGAGACGAGAACGCGGGGCGCCATGGCGGCCTCCTTGAAATGGATTTGATCCTAATGGGAATGGGCGGCCCGAAGGCCGCCGCGAATGATCTCAGGCCGCCGCTTTGAGCGACGCCTTCTGCGCGGCGAAGGCCCAGTCGAGCCAGGGCAGCAGCGCCTCGAGATCCGACGTCTCGACCGTCGCGCCGCACCAGATGCGCAGGCCGGGCGGTGCGTCGCGATAGGCACCGATATCGTAGGCGACGCCTTCCTTGTCGAGCACCGACACCAGCCCCTTGGCGAAAGCCGCCTGCCCCTCGGCGTCGAGCGCGGACACGTCCGGGTCGGTGAAGGACAGGCAGACGGACGTGTTCGACCGTGTCGCCGGCTGGACGGCGAGATGACCGAGCCAGGAGGATTTGCCGACAAAGCGATCGAGGACGGCCGTATTGGCATCCGCCCTGGCGATCAGCGCGTCGAGACCGCCGGTCGACTTCGCCCAGTTGAGCGCATCGAGGTAATCCTCGACGCACAGCATCGAGGGGGTGTTGATGGTCTCGCCCTTGAAGATGCCTTCGATCAGCTTGCCGCCCGAGGTCAGGCGGAAGATTTTCGGCAGCGGCCATGAAGGCTTGTAGGTCTCCAGCCGCTCGACGGCGCGAGGCGACAGGATCAGCATGCCGTGAGCGCCCTCGCCGCCCAGCACCTTCTGCCAGGAGAAGGTGACGACATCGAGTTTTTCGAAGTCGAGCCTCTGCGCGAATGCGGCGGAAGTCGCATCGCAGACGGTCAGGCCCTTGCGGTCCGCGGGAATGAAATCGCCGTTCGGCACGCGCACGCCCGACGTGGTCCCGTTCCAGGTGAAGACCACATCGCGGTCGAAATCGATCTTGGTGAGATCAGGCAGTTCGCCGTAGCCGGCTTCGATCTTGCGCACGTCGGCGAGCTTCAACTGCTTGACCACGTCGGTGACCCAGCCGGAGCCAAAGCTCTCCCAGGCGACCATGTCGACGCCGCGCTCGCCGAGCAGCGACCACAGCGCCATCTCGACGGCGCCGGTGTCCGATGCCGGCACGATGCCGATGCGGTAACCCGCCGGGACCTGGAGAATTTCCCGCGTCAGCTCGATCGCCTGTTCGAGCTTGGTCTTGCCGATCTTGGCGCGGTGGGAACGGCCGAGCGCGGCATTGTTCAGCGCCTCGACCGACCAGCCGGGACGTTTTGCACAGGGACCTGAGGAAAAATTGGGGTTTGCCGGACGGAGTCCGGGCTTCGTATGCGTCGTCATCGTGGTCTATCCTTCCAGATAGTGGCCCCTCGTTGGGGAGGGGTGGCCCACGGACGGCGATATGCGTTCAGACTTCAGGCGTCAAGAGGAAAGTTTTTGTCGCTGTCGGGATACCGGCGATCCCCGATCAGGATGTCGTGACTTCAAACGCAAACGGCGAACCCCGAAAGATCCGCCGTTCTGATCCACATGCTCGCTGCGCCTACCAGAGATCGTAGCGCAGCCCAAGCTTGACCTGATGATTGCTAATCCCCTTGCGGATCGGATAGGAATCTAGGCTCTCGGCGGCTACATATTCGGCGTCCGGGGCGGAGAAATACTGATAGCCCAGGTCGACGGAAACGTTCTTCGATACCTGATAGGCGAGGCCCGCATTCAGCGTGTAGGCCAGCGAGTACTGGGTCTTGCTGTCACTTACAGCAAAATCGTCCGTGTCGTCGCCATTGTCGGTGAAATAGCTTGCCGACAGGGTGCGCTTGCTGCGGACGATGCCGATACCGGCGCCGAGATAGGGTGTGATGCCGACATAGGTGCCAAGATCGACATAGCCGTTGAGTATGCCCGACAAGGCGTAGTTCTTAAGGGATGCCGACGCTACGGTCGGCTCTGCGGCAGTCGCTGAATCGTCATAGCCGACGCCGATCTCGTTGCCGGGCAGATAGCCGAGATTGAGGTCGGCGCGCAGATAGTCGTTGAAATGGTAGCCGAAGCCGATGCTGGCAAAGATCGGATCTTCCTTGTCGCTGAAGGCAGCGGTTTCGGTGGCGAAATCATGATTGTCGAAGCTCTTCTGCGCCAGATAGGAGACGTCGCCGCGCAGATACCAGCCGGAACCGACCTCGACCGGGACGTAGTCGGGCGCCTGGTCGACATAGATCGGCGGATCGTAGTCGGCCGCGTGCACCGGCGTCAGCGGCAGGAAGGCCAGTGCACCGAGCGCCAGCGCCATACGCGATGTAAGTTTCATGGTCCCCGACTCCCGAATTTGGCGCAGCCCGCAATTCGCAGCGGCAGCCATCGTTTCAAGGAGCATTGTTAACCATAGTGGTTAAGTGCCGGTTAAGGCTAACAGAGCGTTAGCGAATTCATTTCCCCTGTCGATTCCAGGCGGCCCAACGAAAAACCGCCCGGCTGAGGCCGGGCGGTTTGTGAAGAATGCAAGTAATGTAGATGCTGTTACTTGGTGTAGATCGGCTCGGGTTCGGGCTGGTAGGCAACGACCGGCGCGGCGCAACCGTTGCTGCCACCGAACTGGTAGC
The DNA here is from genome assembly GCF_055811155.1 of Mesorhizobium sp. WSM4822. Classification (NCBI taxonomy): domain Bacteria; kingdom Pseudomonadati; phylum Pseudomonadota; class Alphaproteobacteria; order Hyphomicrobiales; family Phyllobacteriaceae; genus Mesorhizobium; species Mesorhizobium sp. WSM4822. Next base: position 175,247 of record NZ_JBVVQM010000003.1, read on the forward strand.
GCAGGCCACCGCGCACTTCGTGCGTGTTGATGCCACGATCGAAGCCGGGACCGGAGCTGGTGATGTTCCAGTCGAACATGCGGCCGCCCTGAATATGGGAGAAGCGGTAGCCGGCATCGAGAATGATCTTGTCGGTCAGGCAGTACGAAGCGCCGGCCATCAGACCGTAGGCGAAACGCCAGCTTGATCTGCCGGGATTGAACTCGGTGGTGTTCGGGTCGTAGACATCATCCCACTTGACGCGGGCGCCGCCGATGCCGGCGCCAACGTAAGGCGTGATGCCATGGTAGGTGCCGAGATCGACATAGGCGTTGGCAAGCAGCAGCAGGGCGCTCATCTTCGAAACTTCGGTCGAAGTACCGTTGATGTCCGAGGTGCCGCCGTTGAAGTTCGACTTGAACCAATAGTCGGCCGTCAGGTCGGTCCGGAAGTGGTCGTTGATCTTGTAACCAACGCCGGCACCGAGCGAGAAACCGCCCTTGAGCTTGCCGAAATCGAAACTTCTGGTGCCGGGCGTGACCGTACAGTTACAGGGATCGACGGTGTAGGTCATATAGTCGATGCCGCGCACGGTCGACTTGTGATAATCGATATCGCCGCGGATATACCAGCCGCCGACCTCGACCGGCTGCTCGTAGATGGCCTGAGGCGGAGCCTCTTCAACCATCGGCTCCGGCAGATCGGCCGCGAACAACGGCCCTGCCAACCCTGCGAACAGGAAGGCGAGCAGGGCCTTTCTTGCTGTCTTGAACATGCTTGTCACCCCTGAGAAGCTCGGAACGGCGAACCCGCCCGAAATGCGATTGGCTTTCAGTCGTGGATAATGAATTGCAAAGGTTAAAAGGCGTTTAACCCTGTTGCTTAACCACGAATCTCGAAACTTCTAGGGATAGGCGCGAGATTTACGGACACCGAACAAAGTGGCGGCTGACAAGAAAAAGCCCGCCGAGGGGCGGGCCTTGGACCGGTTAAGGGAGCGCGGCGCGCCTGGTTGTCAGATCCACGTCCTGCTGGACGCGCTGGGATCAAGCGGCGCTGCGCGTTTCCGAGATGATGTCCACTATGCCATTGACCACGGACTCGACCAGTTGCGGGTCGTCGCCTTCGGCCATCACGCGGATCAGCGGCTCTGTCCCTGATGGCCGGATAACCAGCCGTCCGGTCTTGCCGAGGCGGTTGCGGGCGTCTTCGATGGCGGCCTTGACCGGCGCCTCCTCAAGCGGCTTGCCGCCGGAAATGTGGACGTTCTTCAGGAGTTGCGGCACGGGTTCGAATTTCTTCGACAGTTCGCTGACCGGCCGCCCCTGCCGCTTGATGCAGGCGAGCACCTGCAGCGCCGAGACCAGGCCGTCGCCGGTCGTCGAAAAGTCGGACAGCACGATATGACCCGACTGTTCGCCGCCGACATTCAAGCCATGCGCACGCATATGCTCGACGACATAACGGTCGCCGACCTTGGTGCGGTGCAATTGCAGCTTCATGTCGCCGAGGAAGCGTTCGAGGCCCAGATTGGACATCACGGTTGAGACGACACCACCGCCGGCAAGCCGCCCGCTCTGGTGCCAGGATTCGGCGATCAGCGCCATGATCTGGTCACCATCGACGATCGCGCCGTTTTCATCGACGATAACGACACGATCGGCGTCGCCGTCGAGCGCGATGCCGATGTCGGCGCGCACTTCGTGCACCTTCTTTTGCAGGCCGGCCGGATGGGTCGAGCCGCATTCCTTGTTGATGTTGAAGCCGTTGGGCTCGACATTGATGGCGACGACTTCGGCGCCCAGTTCCCACAGCGCCTCGGGCGCCACCTTGTAGGCCGCGCCATTGGCGCAATCGACAACGATCCTCAAGCCGGCGAGCGACATCGAGCGCGGCAAGGTGCGCTTGGCGAATTCGATGTAGCGGTCATGCACCCCGTCGACGCGCTTGGCGCGGCCAAGCCCGTCGGAATCGGCGAGCGCCAGTTCGATATCCTTGTCGAGCATGCTCTCGATGCGCTCCTCGATTTCGTCGGAGAGCTTGTAGCCGTCGGGTCCGAACAGCTTGATGCCGTTGTCGTAATAGGGGTTGTGCGAGGCCGAGATCATGACGCCGATATCGGCGCGCAGCGAACGCACCAGCATGGCGACAGCCGGCGTCGGGATCGGGCCGAGCAGGAACACGTCCATGCCGGCGGCACAAAGACCGGCGACCATGGCATTCTCGATCATATAGCCGGAAAGCCTGGTGTCCTTGCCGAGCACGACACGATGTCGATGGCTGCCGCGCTGGAAGGAAAGGCCGGCGGCCATGCCGACCCGCATAGCGATTTCAGCCGTCATCGGAAACTTGTTGGCGCGTCCGCGAATGCCGTCCGTGCCGAAATAATTCCCTGCCATGCTAGTCAGCTTCCTCGACGTTTCTTCCCCGGCACGTCATGCCACAATTGGCCAGGGCGCTATGATCACATTGTGTGATTATACGTTACCAATCCTTAGAAAACCATTGTTGTGCACTGCACACATGTGGCCGCAACCTGACATGCCCAGACTGCCATGTTGCAATATACAAGTCATGCGAGCCCTTCAGCGCGGATGCACCAGGAAAATCTTGCTTTGGACCAGGCAACAAACAACGATTTCATCACCTTATCGGGAGAAACCGGTTTTCGGCGATATATACGCCACTTAGCATCTGGCGCAACCGCCCGTTGAGCGATATTGATTTGCAGGGACGTATCATGGGCTGCTGCAACGGAGAAACGCTATGCTCATCCACCGACTTGCCACTTTGACCGGCCTCGCCGTCGCGACCTTGTTCCTGGCCGCGCCAGCCAACGCACTGACGATGGCCGAGTGCAGCACGAAATACAACGCCGCCAAGGATGCGGGGACACTCGCCGGCGCGACCTGGAACCAGTTCCGCAAGGCTCAGTGCGGCACCGACGCCGCCGCGACGACCGCCGCCAAGCCGGCCGATACCACGAAGGCTGCCGAGACGAAGCCGGCCAAGGCGGCCAAGGCTGCCGCCGCTGCGGACGACAGTACGGCCAAGGGCCTGACGGCGAAGGAATGCAGCACCAAATACCAGGCGGCGAAGGCTGCCGGCACGCTGAACGGCATGAAGTGGAACGACTTCCGCAAGTCCGAATGCGCCGCCGGTGCATCCGCCGCTGCCGCCGCCAAGCCGGCAACCACCAAGGCTGCCGCGGCCCCCGCCGACGGCAAGGGTCTGAGCATGGCCGAATGCAGCACCAAGTATCAGGCCGCCAAGACGGCCAACACGCTGAAGGGCATGAAGTGGAACGACTTCCGCAAGACCGAATGCGGCGCCGGCGCATCGGATGACGACACGGTGCCGGCCGCCGACGAGGCCAGCTACACCAAGGAGCCGGCGAAGCCGACGACGGCTGCGCCCAAGGGCGTCAAGTTCCCGTCCGCGATCTCGGCGAAATATGCCAGCGAGACCCCCGGAAAGGGCCGCATGCACACCTGCCTCGACCAGTACTATGTCCTCAAGGACGCCAACGCGCTCGGCGGCCTGAAGTGGATCCAGAAGGGCGGCGGCTTCTACAGCCTGTGCAATGCCAAGCTGAAGGGCTGATCGCTTAGCCATAGTCTCCAAACAAAGGCCCGCGCATCGCAAGATGCGCGGGCCTTTTTTGTTGCGCGAAGACGCACGCTGCCTTGCTCGCATCTGCATGTCGCCGGGCTGCTGGCATCATCAATTCGCCTACACTGCCCACCGCCAAGCTCATCGGTAGTCCGTAAAGATTCTGGTTGAACATATAGAGAACAAACCATATACAAAAAGACGCCAAACTTATTATCAACCAGGAGGGTCTTATGCACACTTTGAAATTGGCGGTATTGGCTGCGACCGCATTTGTCGCTTGGAGCGTCGCCCCCGCAAGCGCACTGACGATGAAGGAATGCGGCGAGACCTATCGAACAGCCAAGGAAGGCGGCACTCTGAACGGCATGGACTGGACGGCTTTTCGCAAGGAGAAGTGCGCGACATCAGCAGCGGACAGTGTCAGCGAGGATACGGTCAAAACCGAGCCGCAGACGAAAAAGGAAACCAGCGCGGCGGTCGCCCCCACTGTAGCGCCCGCGGGCGTGACATTCCCGACCACGCTGGCCGCCGAGTTCAAGACCGAAAAGCCCGCGAAGGCGCGCATGAAGACCTGTCTGCAGGGCTACCATGGCAACAAGGACGCGGGCACGTTGAACGGCCTTCGCTGGATCCAGAAGGGCGGCGGTTATTACAGCCTGTGCAATGCCAAGCTGAAGAGCTGAGCGACAAGGCATCTGAAGAAGAGAAGGCCTGCGAACCGCAGGGTTCGCGGGCCTTTTTGTTGCCTTCGAGGGCACGCCAGCGGCGACGTTGCCAATCTCCCCCCTTGCGGGGGGAGATTGGCTATCACCTAGGCTTTCGCCAATCGTCACCGTCGCAGATGCGAGGTCGCGGACAACTCCTCCTCAACGCCAAAAACAAAAAACGCCGCGGAGCAAGCCGCGGCGTTCGATGAAATCAGTGGTCAAGCTCAACTCGATGGCTGCGGTTCCATGCCGCCTTCGGGCTCAGGACCCTTCTTTCGCCGGCCGCCGGACTTCGGCACGGCCGAGCCACGGCTGGGCGGCGTGTCGTCGCCAAGGTCGCGCGCAGGCTTGTGGCCGGCGATCAACTGCTTGATCTCCTCGCCGGACAGCGTCTCGTATTCCAGCAGGCCCTGCGCCAGCGCGATCCATTCCTTCTTCTTCTTGGTCAGGATGGACTTCGCCGACGAATAGGCCTCATCGATCAGGCGGCGCACTTCGGCATCGATGATCTGCGCCGTTTCTTCCGAGACGTTCTGCGTGCGGGCCACGGAATGCCCAAGGAACACTTCTTCCTGGTTGTCGCCATAGGCGACATGGCCGAGCTTGTCGGAAAAGCCCCAACGCGTGACCATGGCGCGCGCCAGCTTGGTCGCCTGCTCGATATCCGAAGAGGCACCCGAGGTGATGTTTTCCTTGCCGAACTTGAACTCCTCGGCGACGCGGCCGCCCATCATGATGGCGAGACGCGAGATCATGTATTTGTAGCTCATCGAATAGCGGTCGCCTTCGGGCAACTGCATGACCATGCCGAGCGCGCGACCGCGTGGGATGATCGTGGCCTTGTGCAGCGGATCGGCCGATGGCACGTTGAGCGCGAGAATGGCGTGGCCGGCCTCATGGTAGGCGGTCAGTTCCTTCTCGGCCTGGGTCATGGCCGACGAGCGGCGCTCGGCGCCCATCATGATCTTGTCCTTGGCGTCCTCGAATTCGGCCATGGTGACGAGGCGCTTGTTGCGCCGTGCCGCCATCAGCGCGGATTCGTTGACAAGGTTCATCAGGTCGGCGCCGGAAAAGCCCGGCGTACCGCGCGCGATCACCTTGAGGTCGACATTGGGCGCCAGCGGCACGTTGCGCACATGCACCTTGAGGATCTTCTCGCGGCCGACGATGTCAGGGTTCGGCACCACGACCTGGCGGTCGAAGCGGCCTGGCCTCAGGAGTGCCGGGTCGAGCACGTCGGGCCGGTTGGTGGCAGCGATCAGGATGATGCTTTCGTTGGACTCGAAACCGTCCATCTCGACCAGCAGCTGGTTCAGCGTCTGCTCGCGTTCGTCATTGCCGCCGCCGAGGCCGGCGCCGCGATGACGGCCGACAGCGTCGATTTCGTCGATGAAGATGATGCAGGGCGCGTTCTTCTTGGCCTGGTCGAACATGTCGCGGACGCGGCTTGCGCCGACGCCGACGAACATCTCGACGAAGTCAGAACCGGAAATGGTGAAGAACGGCACATTGGCTTCGCCGGCAACCGAGCGGGCGAGCAGCGTCTTGCCGGTTCCCGGAGGGCCGACGAGCAGCACGCCGCGCGGAATCTTGCCGCCGAGCCGCTGGAATTTCTGCGGATCGCGCAGGAACTCGACGATCTCCTCCAGATCTTCCTTGGCTTCGTCGACGCCGGCAACGTCCTGGAAGGTGACGCGACCATGGGCTTCGGTGAGCAACTTGGCCTTCGACTTGCCAAAGCCCATCGCGCGGCCGGAGCCGGACTGCATCTGGCGCATGAAGAATATCCAGACGCCGAGGATTAGGATCATCGGCAGCCAAGAGATCAAATAGCCGAACAGCGAATTGGAACCGTCTGTTTCAGGCCGCGCATTGATGGTGACGTTCTTGTCCTGCAGCCGCGAGACCAGCGAAGGATCGCCGGGCGAATAGGTCTGGAAGCCGCTGGCATTGTCGGTGTAGGTGCCGCTGATGCGGGCGCCCGCGATGGTTACCGTCTTGACCCGGCCCGCCGCGACATCCTGCAGGAACTGCGAATAAGGCACATCGCTGGAAGCCCCTCGCGTCTGCGGCGTCTGGAACAGATTGAACAGGGCTATGAGCAGGACCGCTATGATCGCCCAGAGCGCGAGGTTGCGATAGTTCGGATTCATCAATTGTCCCGTTGGCGTCCGCGGGGCGGACACGCGTCATAAGAGGAAACTTGCGCCTAACATAGGGAGAGCACCTCCCCTTGCCAAGCATAACAGCACGTCTGGGTTAAGCTTTCGCGCAACCATCAGCCGGCACTATGGCCGCTGAAAGGCAAGGGCGGGACCGGGGCCGCGCCAATCAGCCCGGCGACGGCCTGCGCCGGCGCCAGGTCGAACGAAGGCAGGAAGCGGGCAAAGGGGGTAACGACCGGCCGCACTTCCATCATCGCAGACTTCAGTCCATATCCAGGCAAACCAAGGCATTCCCCGGCGTGCCACAACGCCGGTTCGGCCGCGAGCGCGGCGCGCATCAGGCTCGGCGGGGCTTTTCCTTGGCCCGTCGCCAGCCGCTTCGCCGCTGCCATGCCTAGCGGGGCAATCAACAATGCGCTGCTGCTGTCGTTCAATGTGATGCGCCGGCGGCCATCCCACATGGTGCTGCCAGTAAGGGTTGCGGCGGCGGGCAGGCCGCGCGCCTCGCGGCGCAGGAAGATGCCGGAGCGCCGGGAATCGACAACCGTCCGCGACAATGTGGCGCAAAGAAATCCAGCCCTCAGCCGACCGAACAGAGCCTCGCTGCGGGCCTGATCCGGCAAGAAGGCAATTCCGCCGGTCATGGCCAGCAGGATACGCAACGCATAGACGGCCGCTCGCTCGTCGCCTGTGTTCAGCAAGAGCGGATCAAGACGAATGAGCCCGCAGGACAGCCTGGTCGCGAAATCGCCGATCAAACTTGCGGCGGCGAGGCCGAGTTGACTGCGCGCGCGGCCCTCATGCGCGGCCAGCGCCAGTGCATCGTCGATGCGCTGCGCACCGTTGCTGTCGGCAAGGGCGGCCCGCACACGCGGCCGCTCGAAGGCCGCGTCGATATTGGTGGGGTCGTCGGCCCAGCCGACATTCTCACGCCGCAGGACGTCGCGCAGCGCCTCGCGCCGCAACCCGAGAAGCGGCCGAACGATCCACTCGCGCCAGTCATACAAGGTGGCCGGCGCCATGCCGGCAAGTCCCCGGCCTGCCATTTCGGCATGGCCTTGGCCCCCGTCCCGCGCCAATCCTTCTTCGCGCGCTTGCCGCATCAGCACCGTCTCTGCCTGGTCATCGGCGGTATGGCCGGTGAGGATCAGGCCGATGCCTTCGGCTTGTGCCGCCTCGGCCAGCAGCCGGTAGCGCGCCTCGCGAGCAGCCGCGGGCAGGCCGGTCGATGGCTTGGGGCCCGACCATGTCAGGATGCGGTGTGAAATTCCGAGTCTGGCGCACAGCTTCGCCACTGTTTGCGCTTCCGCAGCCGAACCGGACCGCAAACCGTGGTCGATCGTCACCGCAAGCAGCCTGGTTGCCGGCGCCGTGCAGTCGAGATGGTGCTTGAGAAGAAGGAGCAGGGCGGTCGAGTCGCTGCCGCCGGACACGGCCGCAACAGCGCCGCTGGTAAAATCGATATGCGAAAAAGGGTTAGTCGAAAGGTCCGGCTCGTTGTCGAGCATAATGCATGTCGCCCAAAAGTGATCCCGGTTTCAGGACAACGACATGTAGGACAAGGATCAGCAGGCAGCCAGAGCCTTCTCCTGCTTGACGCGTTCCTTGAGCGCACTGGAAATATCGGGGTAGCGCTTGCCGACCTCGCTGAAGGTGGCGCAGGCAACGTCATGCTGCTTGAGGCCGACCAGCGACACGCCGAGCTTCAGCAACATGTCGGGAGCTTTCTTGGCCTTGGGGTAGTCCTTGCTGGCGGCAAGGAACGTCTCGGCCGCGTCGCGGTATTTCTGCTGGCCGAGCAATGACTCGCCCAGCCAGTAATGCGCGTCCGCCGCCTTCGCATCCTTGGGGAAGCGGGCGATGTGATCGCGAAAACCTTGCTCGGCGGTGCCGTAGTCGCCCGAGAGGATGAACTGGTAGGAGTTGCGGTAAAGCTCTTCCGGGTTGTTGGTGGCGGGCAACGCCGCGACCACCGTATCGGATTTTCCGGCCTTGGGCGCCGCCCCGGCGACTGGCGCGGTGTCCTGCGCCGGCGCGGTCGATTGCGTGTTGCCGCCGGCATCGATCACATTGCCGTTCTTGTCGACGGTGATGGTGCCGAAATTCTTTTCCGGCGCTCCCGTACCGGGAATAACCTTTCCGGGGTCGCCGTCGGGAGATTCGACGATGACATCCTCGACCGTCTTGCCGCCTGCCGATTGATCGTTGGCGGGCGCGGCGCCGGCATCGGCCGGCGCCCGTATTGCCGGGGCCGCCGCCACATCGTTGTCGGTGCCGGTGGTGGCGTCCGATTTCTTCTGCGCCGGCGGCTGCCCGCCTTGCGTGCCGCCGCCTTCCAGCTGCTGGAAGCGGAATTCATTGTCTTCCTGCTGCTTGCGGATCTGCTCCTGCATCTGCAGGACCTGGAAATTGAGTTCCTCGATCTTGCCGTTCATCTGCCGCAGCTGCTCTTCCAGGCTGGTGACAGCGGCAGGATCGGATTGCACCAGCTGAACCTGGTCTGGTTTCTTCTTTTGACCGAAAAGGCTGGGCAATTCGATACTGGGAAGATGGAAGGTAAAGCCGCTGTCGGTTGATTGCCCCGTGCCGCTCGCCCCGGTGCCGCTGGCCAGGGCGGTGACGCCTGATAGGAGCAGCAGCGCAAGCGTGCCGCTCAGAACCGATCTCAAATGCATGTGCCTCTCGCAGTGATTTCGTTAGCTTGTTCGCGCCTTCCAATCAGCATGGGACCAGCCAAGCGCCCTCGGCTCATAGCAGGAGCCGAGACTTCGGCCAAATTTTGTTTCGGGCATCCGGATGTGAAAAAGGCGGCCCCCAGGGCCGCCTTTCGCACAGGTATGTTGCATTTTTACCGCTAGACGGCCGCCGTTCTTGACGCGCCGGTCGGCTGCATGATGCTTCAGGAGCCAGCGCCGCTAAGCGTGGTGACCGCGCGGCGGTTCTGCGACCAGCAGGAGATGTCGTCGCACACCGCGACCGGACGTTCCTTGCCGTAGGAAATGGTCTTGAGACGGCTGGCCGAAACGCCCTTGGCAACGAGGAAGTCGCGGGTGGCGGCGGCGCGGCGGGCGCCGAGCGCCAAATTGTATTCACGTGTGCCGCGTTCGTCGGCATGGCCTTCGACGACGATGGCATACTGCTTGTACTGGTTCAGCCACTGCGCCTGGCGCGAGAGCGTCGTCTGCGCGTCGGCACGGATCGAGGTCGAGTCCGTATCGAAGAAGATGCGGTCGCCAATGTTGACGGTGAAGTCCTGCGCCGATCCGGGCGTCGCCGCGCCGGCGCCGTTAAGGCCAAGATCGGCCGCGTTGTTCGGCGTCTTCTTCGAGGCGCAACCTGCGATGGCGAGCATCGCCACCAGCGCGATCATGACCGGGTTTCTGGTAAGTGCTGCAATACGGCCCATGCCGCCTCTCCTTCGTATTTCGAGTGATCTAATTTGAGTGATTTCGTTGATCACCCAGTAACCACGTTTGGGTTAACCGGCATTCAAGAAACACGGTTAATTTTGCTTTAAGCTGCCCGTCCGCAGCCCGTTGGCCTGAAGCCACATTTCACGCGGACCCTAGGCGTAAATACGGCCAAAACGCGACAAAGAGATGGAAATGAGGAATTGAAGAGTTGGGGAATTGAGGAACTGAAGAGAGAATTCACTTCAGCTTTTCTCTCAGATTGATCAGCATGCCGTAGATATGGGGCATAGGATCGCAGCCAATCGTCGTGTTGTGCCTGGCTGATGTATCCAAGGTCGAACGCATAGGAAATCCACGTCTCCACCTCGCTGCATGACCCCATTGCCATCGAAATGAACCGCGCGAATTCGGGTTTGGAGTGAGTCTGCTTGGCAAATCCCTCAGCCAAATTGGCGCAGATTCCTTTGCTGGAGCGACGCAACTGATCAGCCAGTGCGTATTGCTCCATTTTCGGGAAAGCGAGCGTAGCTTTATGGACGTCAAGAGAAATCACATAAGCGCGTTTGTATACCTCTAGATCCTTCGCGCGATTAATGTAGCCGCCCGCCTTCTCCATTCTTCAGTTCTTCAATTCCCCAGTTCCTCAATTCCTCTATTCAAGCAGCGGCGACCAGGCCGGGTCCGAAGCGAAGTTCGCCGTCGGGATCGATTGCTCGTTGCGTCCGGTCAGATCGACCGAAACCAGTTTGGGGCCGCCGGCGGAATCGCGGAAGAACATCAGCACGCGGCCATTCGGCGCCCAGGTCGGCCCCTCCTGCTGGAAGCCGGAGGACAGGATGCGCTCGCCCGAGCCGTCGGTCTTCATGACGCCGATCTGGAATTCGCCGCCGGTCTGCTTGGTGAAAGCGATGAGGTCCCCGCGCGGCGACCATACCGGCGTCGAATAGACGCCGTCGCCAAAGGAAATGCGGGTCTGGCCCGAGCCGTCGGCTCCCATCACGTAGATCTGCGCGCGGCCGCCACGGTCGGAGGTGAACACCACCTTGCTGCCATCGGGCGAATAGGACGGCGAGGTGTCAATGGCGGTCGAGTTGGTCAGCCTCGTCGTCGAGCGGCTGCGCAGGTCCATGGCGAAGATGTTGGAATTGCCGTCGTCGCGCAGCAGGCTCATGATCACCTTCTGGCCGTCGGGCGAAAAGCGCGGCGCAAAGGTCATGCCCGGAAAGTTGCCGACCAGTTCGCGCTGCCCCGTTTCGATCTGCAGCAGGTAGACCCGCGGCTGGCCGCTTTCATAGGACATGTAGGTGATTTCCTGCCGGTTCGGCGAGAAACGCGGCGTCAGCACGATCGACCTGCCGTCCGAGAGATAGCGCACATTGGCGCCGTCCTGGTCCATGATCGCGAGGCGCTTCTTGCGCGCATTCTTGGCGCCGGATTCGTCGATGAAGACGACGCGGGTGTCGAAATAGCCTTTTTCGCCGGTCAGCCGCTCATAGATGGCGTCGGCGATGATGTGGGCGACGCGCCGCTGATTGGCGTCGTTGGCGAAGAACTGCTCGCCAGCCATCTGCTGGCCGGCAAAGGTATCCCACAACCGATACTGGGCGCGGATGCGGCCGTCGGCTTCCTTGCTGACGCTGCCGGTGACCAGCGCCTGCGCGTTGATCACCTTCCAGTCGTCGAAGCGCGGTGCTGCATCGGGGTTGGTGATCTTCTCGATAAAGGCGCTCTTGTCGATCGGCGCGAACAGACCCGAACGCTTCAAATCGGCGGTGACGATCTGCGAAATCTGCGCCCCAAGCGCGTCGCCGCCCTGGAAATCCGTGATGGCGATCGGCAGCGGCTCGACATTGCCCTTGTTGACGTTGAGCTCGACCAGCGCCAGCGCCGGCAATGTGCTGGCAGCGGTCATGCCCATCGCCATTGCTGCGACCATCAGGAGCGGCTTGAGGATTGATTTCATGTCTTCTCGCTTCTCGTACTGATTTCCGGATACCCGGGCCTTAGAGGCCCAGCATCTCCCTTGGATCGAAGGTGACGCGGACGTCGGCCCAGATGTCCTGCTTGCCGGCGGGAACTTGCAGGCCAGTGACATCGCATTTTTGCACCGCACGAACGGCACTTTCGTCAAACTGGCGGTTTCCGCTCGACGTTTCGACCGCCGGGCGTCCATCCAGCTTGCCGGAGCCATCCAGGTTGAACCGCACCACGACGACGAAGTTCTCGGAACCTTCAAGGCCCGCGGGAAGGGTCCAGCAGCCGCCAAGCTGGCTTTCCAGAGCACCCATTTCGGACCTGGAAAGCTTCTGGCCCTGATCCTTGTCGCCGCCGAGCGACGCCTGCTGGGTCGAGCGCTTGGCGCCACCGCCGGATGGTTTCTGCTTGTCGAGGAGCGCGGAGATCTCGTCGGCGTTGAATTGCTTGTCATCGGACTTCGGCTTCGACGACGCTTCCTTGACCGGCTTGTCGGCGTTCTTGCGTTCCGGCGCCTTGGCGCTTTCGGCCTGCGCCGGCTGCGGCTTCGGCCGCGCTTCCGGCGCGGGAGCGGAATCCGGCAGCTGCGTCGCCTCGGCGGGCGGCTCCTGCGCTATGGCTTCAGCGACGGCGTCAGGCTTGACCTCGGGCGTCGGATCGATGGCAGCAGTCTTGTCCTGCGGTGGCGGGGTTGGCGCCGGCTTGGCCGGTGTCGGCTTGGGGTCGGCCTGCTTGACCGGCTCGGGCTTGACCTCTTCCTTGGGCGTCGGCGCCGGCGCCACTTCCGTTGCCGGGGTGGGCTTGGGCTTCTCCTGCGGCTTCGGCACGTCCTCGGGCTTCGGCTTTTCGATCGGGGTCGGCGCGGGCGGCGGAGCCGAGGTCATGTCGACGGGCTTCGGCTTGGCTTCCGGCGTTATCGGCTTGTCGGTGTCGACGCTGTTCTCGCCGACCTTCTGCGCGTCCGGAACGATGTCCGGGCGCTGCGTCGGCACAGGTGCCGGCTTTTCATGCATCACGGCCTTCTTGTCGCCCTGCAACGTCTGCGCAATGGCTTCCATGGGCACGATATCGACCGCCACCGACTCGACGTCGGACGACGGAAGTGCCGCCGGCGCCGTCAGCGTGAACAGGCCGAAGGTCAGCGCCGCCGTATGCAAGATCACCGATGTGGTGAGGCCGGTCTTCATCGCGCGTCTATTGGTCCTGTTCCTGCAGTGAAACCAAGCCGATGTTCTTGTAGCCAGCGGCCGAAATGCGGGCCATTACCTTCATCGCCGTGCCATAGTCGGTGGACTTGTCGCCGCGGATGAAGATGCGCTCCTCATAGCCGGTCTTCGAGATCGCCTGCAGCTTGGCCACCAGCTCCTCGATCGGGATCTCGGTTTCCTGCAGATAGATCTGGCCGGCGGCGTTGATCGAGACGGTGATCGGCTGCGTGTCGGCATTCATCGCCTTGGCCTGCGTATCCGGCAGGTCGATCGGCACGCCGACCGTCAGCATCGGTGCGGCGACCATGAAGATGATCAGCAGCACCAGCATCACGTCGACCATCGGCGTGACGTTGATCTCGGACATCAGCGCATGGTGACGGCCGCGCCGCCTGTGGCCGCGCCCGCCGCGTCCTCCCATGCCCATGGACATACCCATCTGCTACTCCTCAGGCCTTGGGGGCCACTTTTTCATCGATTTGGCGCGAGAGTATGGCGGAGAACTCGTCGGAGAACCCTTCCATGCGCACGGCTATCTTGCTCGCGTCGGACGACAACTTGTTGTAGGCGATGACGGCCGGAATGGCGGCCAGCAGGCCGATGGCCGTCGCCAGCAGCGCTTCGGCAATGCCGGGCGCAACCACGGCGAGACTGGTGTTCTTGGAGCCGGCGATCGCCTGGAACGAGGTCATGATGCCGATGACGGTGCCGAACAGGCCGATGAAAGGTGCCGCCGAGCCGGTGGTGGCGAGGAAACCGAGGCGGCCTTCCAGCTTTTCCATCTCGCGGGTCAGCGCCAGGTCCATCGCCTTGTCGATGCGGGTCTGCAGGCCGAGCGGCGACTTGGCGCCCTTCTCGAAACTCTTCTTCCACTCGCGCATGGCCGCGACGAAAATGGCGCCCATGCCGGTGGTCTTGCGGTCGGCGAGCGTGCGGTAGAGCTCCTCCAGCGACTGCCCCGACCAGAACACCTGTTCGAACCGGTTGAGCGCCAGCCGCATGCGGGCATAGGAAACCAGCTTGTCGACGATGATCGCCCAGGTCCAGACCGAGGCGCAGAGCAGGCCGATCATGACCAGCTTGACAACCCAGCTGGCCGAAACGAACAGCGACCAAACCGACAATTGCGCGCCCGGGTCGGCGAGTGCGATATTTTCCATCGTTACGTCCTTAAGATTTTCCGGGCGAAGCTGGCGGCTGGCCCCTGGCATCCCTTGTGGTCGGTTCGCACGAAGCTACCGGAACAACCCCAAACTGTGCCGTTATCGGCCTTTTCGGGGCAAATATTGGTGAAAGGAAGGCGTTCGATAACGCCAATCTTCACCAATCTCTTCATGAACCGTTATGGTTAAGGATGGGTTAGTATATAAGGCGCGGCGCATTGCCACGCCCAATGGCAAGGCCATCAATTCAATGGCTGCGCCTAGGGTGTGCTGAGATTCAGGTCAGGCCAAGCCGAAAACGGTAGATCCCGAGAACCGGAGCGGAGCGTACTTTTCGTACGTGAGCACAGTTCTACCGCGATGCGGTAGAACGGGGAAGCGCAGGAGCTGCTGTTTGCAGGTCGGCATCACCTGAATCTCAGCACACCCTAGGCATGAATGCCGCCACCCATTCTCTGGGAAAACGCCTTGGGCGGCCATTCTCACCGATGATCGCCGCTTCGACCTTGGCCTCGACCAGCAGTTCGTCGCCACGCTTGAGCTGCTGCGCCATGAAGATGCGCGCGCCGGAAATCTCCTCGGTGCGGGTGTCGACCGTCAGGATGTCATCGATGCGGGCGGGGCCGCGAAAGTCGATCTCCATGCGGCGCACCACCCAGACTATTCTTTCGCCATGCCTGCCATCGGCAAGCTCTGTGTGGTGCACGCCGGTCAGCCGGAGATAGTCGGAGCGACCGCGTTCGAAGAATTCGAGATAGCGCGCATGGTAGACGACGCCGGAGAAATCGGTGTCGGCATAATAGACCCGCACCATCAGCCGGTGGCCGAACGCCGTCAGCGCGCCGGAAAGCCCGGCCAGCAGCGTCGCCGATTCACCATGATCGCCCATTGCACTTCCTTTTTCAGCCCCGACGAGGCACCAGTTTCCCGCGGAACATAACATCGGATGGCACTGTTGACGGCGATGATCAAGAGTTTGACGGCGGCGCTGTTCGTGCTCGTGGCTTCGGCGCTGCCTGGCCAGGCCGCGACATTCTCGATGAAGCGCGGCCTCAACCTCGACCAATGGGTCACATGGCCCGGCGAAGACCAGTGGGGCGACGCCAAAGCCATCCTGCCCTATCCGGAATGGCGGAAATTCCTTGGGGAGAACGACCTCAAGGCGCTGAAGGATGCCGGCCTCGATTTCCTGCGCATGCCGGTCGATCCTTCGCCTTTCCTATCCGACCAGACCGTGGCCTTGCGTGACGACCTCTATGCCAGCGTGCTGGACTCCGTGCGCATGATCAACCGCGCCGGCCTGAAGGTCGTCGTCGACATGCACCTGATCCCTGCCGGCGGCAGCCGCAAGATCGGCATGGCGCAAGTGATGGACGACCCGCGGACCTTCGACGCCTATGTCGAGATGGTCCGCAAGATGGCCCGCACGCTGGCCGGCGAAGACCCCACCCAGGTTGCCTTCGAGCCGATGAACGAACCGATCGTCGACTGCGACAGCGACGGCACCAGCCTGTGGCCGGACCGCCAGCGCAAACTGTTCGCCGCGGCGCGATCCTCGGCGACGAAACTGACACTAGTGCTGACCGGCGCATGCTATTCCGCGGCGAACTCGCTGGAAAAGATAGATCCGAAGACGATCCCTGATGACAATGTCATCTGGACATTCCATTCCTACGATCCGTTCCTGCTCACCCATCAGGGAGCGACCTGGGCCGGCGACTTCATCCCCTACGTGACCGGCCTGCCTTACCCGCTGAGCGCGGTGCCCAAGGCACAGCTCGACGTGACGCTCGACACCATCCGCGCCAGGATCAAGGCCGAGGCGCCGTGGACACGGCAGAGCGGCCTGCTTGCCTATCTCGACGAACAGGTCGCCAGCATGGACAGCCTCGACAAGCTGCTCGGCTTGATGGATGCGCC
Source organism: Mesorhizobium sp. WSM4822 (assembly GCF_055811155.1). Classification (NCBI taxonomy): domain Bacteria; kingdom Pseudomonadati; phylum Pseudomonadota; class Alphaproteobacteria; order Hyphomicrobiales; family Phyllobacteriaceae; genus Mesorhizobium; species Mesorhizobium sp. WSM4822. Next base: position 191,391 of record NZ_JBVVQM010000003.1, read on the forward strand.
GTTCAAAAAGGTCGAGGCATGGGCGAAGGCCAACGGCGTCAAGCCGGAAAACATCTCGCTGGGCGAGTTCGGCATGATCCGCCAGGAATATGGCAATTCCTATGTGATGCCCGCCGAGTACCGGGCCGCCTATATCAGGGACATGATCGGGCGTGCCGAAGCACATGGCTTCTCATGGTCGGTGTGGAGTTATGGCGGCGCCTTCGGCATCGTCGACGCCTTCAATGACGACAAGGCCGAGCCGGATGTGATGGACGTGATCCGCGGGCTGCATTGATCGCTCAGCCAAGATCGACCGAGAAGATTCCGGGCGCATTCAAAAAACGTACCGACGCAATGCTGAGCCAATACCCGAGACGACGGGCGGCGCACTGGAAAATTACTCTTCCTGGAACAGGTTGATCTGCTGCTGTGCCAGATCCTTCGGCGCGTCGATGCCGAGATGGCGCCAGGCATTGGCCGTCAGCATGCGGCCGCGCGGTGTACGCTGGATGAAGCCCTGCTGGATCAGATAGGGCTCGATGATGTCCTCGATGGCGTCGCGCGGCTCGGACAGGCCGGCGGCGATCGTCTCGATGCCGACCGGCCCGCCGCCGAAATTGCGCGCGATCATGCTGAGATACCGCCGGTCGAGCGCGTCGAGGCCGAGCGCATCGACTTCCAGCCGGGTCAACGCCTCGTCGGCGATCTTGCGGTCGACATGGCCGTCGCCGGCCACCGAGGCGAAATCGCGCACGCGGCGTAAGAGCCGGCCGGCGATGCGTGGCGTGCCGCGCGCACGCCGCGCGATTTCCAGCGCACCGTCGTCGCCGAGCGGCATCTGCAGGATGCGCGCGCCGCGCCGCACGATCTGCTCCAGTTCCTCGACCGTGTAAAAGTTGAGCCGCACCGGAATGCCGAAACGGTCGCGCAGCGGATTGGTGAGCAGGCCGAGCCGCGTGGTGGCAGCGACGAGCGTGAAGCGGGCAAGGTCGATCTTGACCGAACGCGCCGCCGGTCCTTCGCCGATGATCAGGTCGAGCTGGAAATCCTCCATCGCCGGATAAAGGATCTCCTCCACCGCCGGGCTCAGCCGGTGGATCTCGTCGATGAACAGCACGTCGCCTTCCTCGAGATTGGTCAGCAGGGCGGCAAGATCGCCCGCCTTGGCGATGACCGGACCCGAGGTCGAGCGGAAATTGACGCCGAGTTCGCGCGCCATGATCTGCGCCAGCGTCGTCTTGCCGAGACCGGGCGGCCCGACGAACAGCACATGGTCGAGCGCCTCGTTGCGGCCCTTGGCGGCCTCGATGAACACTTTGAGATTGGCCCGCACCGCCGCCTGGCCGACGAAATCGTCGAGCGTCTGCGGCCGCAAGGTCTGCTCGGCATCCTCACCGCGTTTTTCCGGCGCAATCAGGCGGGGCGACAGGCTCATGACGCCTTCCTTGCACACGGCAAGGAGCTGAACAAGCGACGGTTCACCGCGCCAGTTCCTTCAGCCCGAAGCGGATCAGCTTTGGCGCATCGGCATCCTCGCCCGCCGTCTTCAGCGCCGCCGCCACAGCATTGGCGGCGGTGTCGCGCGAATAGCCGAGATTGACCAGCGCCGAGACCGCGTCGGTGATGGGCGCGGATGCCACGCCGTCACCGAGTTCCTGTTTCAGGCCGATGGTGCCCGAGGCGGTGCCGGCGTAGGCCGGCGCCTTGTTCTTCAACTCGGTGACGATGCGCTCGGCCACTTTCTTGCCGACGCCGGGCGCGCGCGAAACCATGGCAATGTCGCGCAGCGCAATGGCGTTGGCGAGATCCGCCGGCGCCAGCGTCGACAGGATGGCCAGCGCCACCTTGGCGCCGACGCCCGGAACATTGTTCATCAGCAGCCGGAACCACTCGCGTTCCAGCACCGACTGGAAGCCGTAGAGGCGCAGCATGTCCTCGCGGACATAGGTCTCGATAAACAGCACCACCGCTTCGCCCGGCGAAGGCAACGCCGCCAGCGTGCGCGCCGAGCAATAGGCGACGTAGCCGACGCCATGGATGTCCACGAGGCAATGATCCTCGTCGACCTCGTCGAGCGTGCCCTTGAGCTTGCCGATCATGCCAGATCTTTCATGGAAGATAGGCCCTCATGGGTGCGTTTCAGGAGAGATGATGTCGAGGTCGGGAAAATAGCTGCGGTAGCGAGCAGCGTCGCGGGTCAAAAGACGATGTCCAGCGACGGTCGCGTGAGCGCCGATAAAGAAATCAGGCAAGGTTCTTTCCCTGACGCCACCGGCCCGGCGATAGCGGGAATGCGTGACGCCCGCAAGGAATGCCGCGTCCCAAGGTACAAGTTCGCGATCCATCCCAAGCATGTCGACTGCTTTTCGAAGCGCCGTTTCCGTCGCGATCAACGGCGCCAACTCGGACCAGACGATCGTATTGACCACCAACGCGCCGTCGCGGCGGCAGGAGGCGATTGCCGATGCCGACCATCCTTTCAGCGGTCCGGCTGGACCCCAAACGTCGATCAGGACATTTGTGTCAATCAACGTCGAGATCTTCACGCGGCCCCCTCAACCACTCCATGTACTGATCGGTGGTCATGCCTCCCAGATCCAACGTCCCCTCCATCCGGTCGAGGACATCGCTGAACCTGCGCAATTTCTCTTCCTGGGAGAGGTTCTCGTTGACGGCAACCAGCCGAACGCCCTCGTCGGTGGCCACGAACTCCACCTCGGAGCCCGGGGCGATGCCCAGACGGTCCCTTATCGGCTTGGGGATTGTGACTTGCCCCTTGGTGGTCACGCGCATGGTAATACCTCTGCGGTATTACTTATCCCTGCAGCGTGAACAAGTCAAGAACGTAGCTAGCCGGCCAGCGCCATCCTGTAGGCCACGCTCTGCCGGTGATGCGCGTGGCAGATGGCGATGGCGAGCGCATCAGCGGCATGTTCGGTATCGAAGACGGCTTTTGGCAACAGCACCTTCACCATCATGTGGATCTGCTTCTTGTCGCCATGGCCGACGCCGATCACTGCCTTCTTGACCGCGTTGGGCGCATATTCGGCAACGACGAGACCCGCACGCGCCGGCACCAGCATGGCGATGCCGCGCGCCTGGCCGAGCTTCAGCGTTGCCACCGCGTCCTTGTTGACGAAGGTCTGTTCAACCGCCGCCTCGTGCGGCATCGCGCTGTGCAGGATTTCGGCGAGCCCGTCATGCAGCTGGCACAGCCGCGTTGCCAGCGCCGCCTTATCCTCGGACTTCACGGTCCCGGAAGCAATGAAGCGCAGCGAATTGCCGAGGCTTTCGACGATGCCCCAGCCGGTGCGTCGAAGCCCAGGATCGATACCGATGATGCGAATCGCTTCCGCCATTTGCCGACTTTACCTCCGGCCCACAGCGATGCCAGCGAAATGTGAACAAACCGGAAACAGAAGACAGACCGTGGTCTAACCCCGAGCGAAAGCCGTGTTGAGCAGGCTGATCTGGTCGGAAACTGGATTGAGGCGGCGAGCCATCGGTTGCATGTCGACCAAGGCGCCCGAGCCATAGATCTCCTCGTCCATGCGGCGCACCAGTGCTTGCAGGCGCAGCGAGCGGGTGACGAGATCGAGGAAATCCTCGGGCAACTCGGCCCAGCCGGCGGCTTCGTCATGGGCGGAAGCGGTGTCGAGACGCACCTTGGACTTTTCCGACGCGACCTGGTCGCGGGTCATCTCGCCGGAATTGGCGGCGCGCTGCAAAAGCAGCCAGGACGCAACCTGCATCAGCCTGGTGGTCAGCCGCATCGATTCGGCCGCATAGAGCGTGGCGCCCAGCCGCGACAGTTTCTTTGCCTCGGCCCGGCCCTTGCCGTCGAGATATTCGGCGGCCTGTTCGACCAGGCCCATGCCTTCCTGGTAAAGCGGCTTGAAGGATTGCGAGAACACCCGGCGCTCCGCCAACTTGACGGTTTTTGCACTGCCCTTCGAAGGCTCGTTCATTGATACGCCCCTGCACTTGCAACCGGCCGATTCGGCTCCCTGCCGATACACCCGGAACCCTATCTGACTGAAGCTTGAAAATGCGCTTCGTCACCGGCGAAGGCAAGCACATGTTTAACAGAAGGTTAACGGCGAGCCGCCATTGGGCGGCCCCGCTGAGACGCGGACAAAAAGGGAAATGAAGACAAAAAAAGAGCCGCGGATAAGGCGGCTCTCAGGAGTTTAACAGGGAGGCGTCAAACAAAGTGGCTCCAACCACTCGGTAAGAATCCAGATCACTGGATGAACATAGTAAACACCTGTAAAGCTTAATGAAGCCTTAACGGCGCGGATGTTTTTTGACCGAACGCCGCCATACTGTGCCGTAACAGGACAGCATCTCCTGCGTCAGGCTAGCTCAGGCTGTCCTCCAGATCGCCGGCACAGCCTCACCTTACCCCAGGTCCAGCTCAGGCCGTCTTCCAGATCGCCGGCAAGGCGATGAAGGCGAACAGCAGCATGGCTGCGTAGAAGCCCATCGAGGAGGCCGCCACCAGCGGTTCGATCGCGGCATTGCCGGCAAGCAGGAAATAGAGGCCGATCAGCAGGCCGATGCCGCTGATTGCGGTCAGCCAGAAATGAACGGTGGCGAGCGTCTTCTGCCCGATGGCAGGGAACAAATGGTAGAAGAAGGCGAAGACCGCCGACATCAGCCATCCGGCCACCATCGTGTGGGCGTGAGTCGGCATCTGACCGTGATCCTGGCTGATCGACATGTGCAGGCCGAGCGCCATGCCGCACAGCGAATAGATGACGGCCAGTGTGAAGAAATTCCGTGCTACCCCTTGCATGCCTGTCCCCCGAATTGCCTTTTCCCGTTGTGGGAATGGGTTGATCGTCAGGCGATTGTTGTCGCCACCGGGCTCCCGGCGTTAGCGCGCTAGCATCGGCGATGTTTCCGGACGATGTCGCGCCGACCCCCCTGACGATTCGTACATTAGCAGGAAATCAGATAGCGCGTTCACTATCTCAGCCGCTTCTTCATTGCCTGAAACAGATCCGGTTTTTTCGCGACATCGTTCCGAAACAGGCGCCACGCTAAACGCCCGCTCCTCTGACGGCCGGCGCAAATCAGCGCCGCCGCAACCTGACCGGAACACTGCAGGAGCAACCCATGGACTGGTACTCGATCGTCAAATTCCTCCACGTCACTACCGCCATTCTGTGGGTCGGAGGCGGCTTCGTGCTGTTCCTGCTGGGAATGCTTGCCGAGCGGGCGGGCAACATAGAGGAAAAACTGCAGGCAATGCGCGCCAGCGGTCAGCTGGGCGGCAGGTTCTTCGCGCCGATGTCGATGCTGACGCTGATTTTTGGCCTCATCATGTGCTGGTTCTGGGTCGGCTTCTCCGACCTGTGGATCCTCATCGGCCTGGCCGGCTACGCCACGACCTTTTCGATCGGCATGTTCATCTTCAAACCGACCGGCGAGCGCATGGGCGCAATGATCGCCAAGGAGGGCGTCACACCAGAGGTTCTTGCCATCGGCCAGCGTATGATGAGCGCGGCGCGCTTCGACTATGCCGTGATGGTGGTCATCATTGCCGACATGGTGCTCAAGCCGACCGTGCATGACATCGGCATCCTTGCCGGGATGGTGCTGGCCGTCTTGATCGGCGCCACACTGGCCTTTGGCGCCAACCGCCGTCTCGTGCCGAGCGCTGCCTGACCCTGATGACGGGCGGCGGCGCAGCCGCCTTTCTACATCAGACCTGCGATGCCATCCCACAGCAGCTTCAGTGCAACGACCGCGACGGTTGCATAGGTGAAGGGATAGAAGGTTTCCGGCCGCATCCGCCGCACCAGCCAGGCCCCGGCAATGGTCGACAGCGGCGCCAGCGGCATCAGCACCGCCGATGCCGTCAGATTGGCGGTGTCGAACTGGCCGAGCGCGAAATAGGGCACCAGCTTCAGCGCATTGGTGGCGGCAAAGAAGATCGCGGCGGTGCCCGACAGAACCTTCGGATCGAGCCGGATCGGCAAGGCATAGACCTGGAAGGGCGGGCCGCCGACATGGGCGACGAAACTGGTGAACCCGGCGACCGTGCCCCAGACGGCGGCGGCCACGCGGTTGGGCACGGCAGCGTGATCGGCGCCATGGCGGAACTGCAGATAGAGCCAGCGCAGGACGAAGATGATGGCGACGGCGCCGACGATCAGCCGCACCGCCTCTTCGGTCACCAGTGCCGCCGTCAGCCAGCCAAGGCCGATGCCGATGACGGCGCCCGGCATCATGTCGACCAGCATCTTGCGGTCGTAAACGCCCCACCATGTCCATACCGAGACGATGTCCATCAGGCACAGGATCGGCAGCAGGATGGCCGCCGCCTGCACCGGCGGCATGGTCAGCGCCATCAGCGGCACGCCGACGAAACCGACGGCGCCGCCAAAGCCGCCCTTGGACAGGCCGACCAGAATGACCGCCGGAATGGCAGCCGCATAGAACCACGGATCGAGAAGCAGGCCTGACATGGGAGGGGGGACTGGTCCGGAGGGAAAGCGGGTCGACGCTTGAATAGCCCAGAATGCCCGGCGGAGCGACAGCAAATATGAGCGTGGCGGCGGCACACTCGGCCGACGCCGGCCAGTGCCTAGCGCCGAGCCGAGACCAGCAGGAACATCGGCCGCTCGAGCTCTTCCGCCAGTTCCGGCTTGGCTGCGATTTGCGCATCGGTCGGCCGGAATTCCTCGACATGGCCGATGGTGAAGCCGGACCGGATCAGTGCGTTAAGGGTGGTGCCGATCGTGCGGTGATGTTTCACCACGCCCTTGGCCAGCCAGTCGGTGCTGCGCGGTCCTTCCACCAGATATTGGTCGACAGGCCACGTCTTGCGGCCTTCGCTATCGATCACCCAGCCGGGTTTGGTCGGCGCCATGAAGATCGGATGTTCCGTCGAAAAGACGAAACGCCCGCCAGGCGCCAGGGCCCGATGCACGGTCCCGAACAGACGCGACACATCCTCGACATAGTGCAAGGCGAGCGAGCTGTAGACGAGATCGAAGCTGGCTTCCGGCAGGCTGAGCCGATCGAGATCGGCCGTCTCATAGCTTATGCCAGCATCGGGACCGGCGGCCCTTGCCCGGGCAAGCATCTTCTCCGACAGATCCAGGCCAAGCACCTGCGCCGCCCCATGCTCGCGAGCCCAGCGGCAGAACCAGCCGAAGCCGCAGCCGAGATCGACGACCCTCAAGCCGCCGACATCGGGCAGCATGGCGCGCAGGGCCGGCCACTCGGCGGCACCCTCCAGCCCCGCGACCGAACGGCCGAGCTGGCTATAGCCTGCGAAGAAATCCTCACGATCGTATATATTCTGCGCCATGGTTCCGGCCTCGTTTGGGCCGGCACACTAACCAACCGGCCACCGGCTTTCCACCCAACTCGATCAGGAGGCCTGCAAGACCTTTGCCCTATCCCGAGAGGCGGTTGCGTCAAGCGGCGGCGGCCGCCGCCGGATCGGCTGCGCCTTGATGATGGCGGTGCTGGTCTCGGCCTTGTCGGCGATACGGTCCAAAATCCCGTCGAGATCGCCGATCGAACGCACGAACAGTCGGGCGACGAAACAGTCATCGCCCGTCACCTTGTCGCATTCGCCGAATTCGGGAATCTCCTCGATCAGCTTCTGGACAATGTGCAGCTTGCCCGGCAAAGGCCGGATGCGCACGATCGCCTGCAGGGTATAGCCGAGCGCCAGCGGATCGATCTCGACAGTGAACGCCCGGATGACGCCGCGCTCCTCGAGCCGTCGCAGCCGCTCCGAAACGCTTGGCGACGACAGCCCGACCTGGGCGGCCAGTTCCTTCAGCGAGGTCCGTGCATCCTTGACCAGGATTTCAAGGAGATTTCGGTCGAGATCGTCCAGCATCTTTTTCTTTCCCCGATAGTTTGGAGTTTTCTCCTAATATAATTAGGCCAACCGGCCATACACCCTTTCCAATCAGATGGAAAGCTTCGCGGCAGCATGAGATTATGGCGGCTCAACCGATATGGAGGTTTGTTGTGAACGAAACGGTGCGCGGCACGGTCGAAATGTCAGCCGCAATGGCCATCCTGGGAACGATCGGATGGTTCGTCGTCCTGTCCGGCCAGCCGATCATGGATGTGGTGTTCTGGCGTTGCGCTTTCGGTGCGCTGACGCTGCTCATCATCTGCGCCGGGCTGGGATTGCTGCGCAACAGGCTGTCGCTGCGCATCATCGGCATCGCCGCGCTCGGCGGCGTCGCCATCGTCGTCAACTGGTTGCTGCTGTTCAGCGCCTTCTCGCGCGCGTCGATTTCGATCGCCACCGCCGTCTACAACACGCAGCCTTTCATGCTGGTCGGCTTCGGTGCGCTTTTCTTCGCCGAGCGGCTGACCCTGACCAAGCTGACCTGGCTGGCCATCGCCTTCGCCGGCATGGTTCTGATAGTGCAGTCGGCTCCCGATGCCGGCGATATCGGCACGGATTATTTCACCGGCATCGTCATGGCGTTGGGCGCGGCTTTCTTCTGGGCCGTCGCCGCCATCGTCACCAAGAAGCTCAAGGGCACGCCGCCGCACCTCATCGCGCTGATCCAGGTCTGCGTCGGCGTCGTCATGCTGGCGCCTTTCGCCAATCTTGCAGAGCTTCCGGCCGATGCCTGGAGCTGGACCATGCTGGCGACGCTCGGCATCGTCCATACCGGCCTGATGTACATACTGATGTACGGCGCCATCCAGAAGCTGCCGACGCATCTGCAGGGATCGCTGTCCTTCATCTATCCGGTCGTCGCCATCCTGGTCGATGTCGTCGCCTTCGGCCATCGGCTGCATCTGAGTCAGGTCGTCGGCGCCACCGCCATCCTGATCGCCGCCGCCGGCATGAATCTCGGCTGGACGCTGTGGAAGGGCAAACCGCCCGTGGCGAGCCCGCACCCGATCAAATGAAGCGCCCCGCCGGATGCCCGGCGGGTCAAACATCGCGATCCCGGCTGCCCGCCTGTTCAAAGCGGGCACTTTGCTCTATGCCGCAATCCAACCATCTTCGCCCGGCATAGGCGAAACGCGGGACCCGAAGAACCATGAATGAAGCAACGCCCCCCAATCGCTGTCGCATCGTGCTGATCGCGCCGTCCGGCGTGCCGGCGGCCCGTATTGTCGCGGCATTCGATGGCGGCGATGTCGCTTCGCTGATCCTGCCCGAGAACGGCATGGATGAAGCCTCCTTCCAGGCTTTCGCCGAACAGATCGTGCCGGCAGCGCAAGCCGCCGGCGTTGCTGTCATCATCGCCGGCGACACCCGCATAGCCGGCCGCGTCCAGGCCGACGGCATCCATGTCGAGGTCTCCAAGGCCGAACTTGCCGAGACGATCGAGCATTTCCAGGCAAAGATGATGGTCGGCACCGGCGGCGCCAAGACACGTGACGACGCGCTCGAGCTTGGCGAGACGCGGCCAGACTACATCTTCTTCGGCCGCTTCGGTTACGACAACAAGCCCGAACCGCACCCGCGCAACCTGTCGCTCGGCGCATGGTGGGCGGACATGATCCAGATCCCTTGCATCGTCATGGCCGGATCCGACATCGCCTCGGTCGAAGCCGTGGGCGCCACCGGCGCTGAATTCGTGGCGCTGTCGAGCGCCGTGTTCGCCGACGGCACCGATCCCAGGACAGCGGTCGCCACCGCCAACGCGCTGCTCGACGAGACCGCGCCGCGCTTCGAGGACTGAAATGTCCTCGGCGACGCTTCCCCTCCAGGCTCTGCTTGCGGTGCTGATGGTCCAGGCTGCCGCCGCGGAGACCATTCCCCTGCCGCAGCCCAAGCCGGAAATCGGCGTCCACACCGACAAGCCGATCGACAAGCCGTTGCCGCAGCCCGCTACCACGGCCGAGCCCGCGCCGCTGCCGTCGGCCGACACGGTCAATCCCGACCGCTTCGGCGCAAAACCTGCCGACGCGGCCTATGGCGCCTTCCAGCGCGGTCTCTACAAGACAGCTTACAATCTGGCATTGGTCCGGGCGCAAAACGGCGATCCGGCGGCGCAGACCTTGGTGGCCGAGATCCTGTCGCGGGGGCTCGGTGTGCCGGTCAATTCGGCGCAAGCGGCGAAATGGTACGCGCTGGCCGCCGAACAGGGTGTGCCGGAATCGCAGTTCCAGTATGCGCTGATGCTGCTCGACGGCCGCTACGTCAAAAAGGATGGAAAAGAGGCCTACGCCTTGATGCAGGCCGCCGCCGAAGCCGGCAACCGGCTGGCGCAATTCAATTTCGCGCAGATGCTGGTCCAGCAGGACCCCGGCGACGCCGGCATGGCCAAGGCGGTTTCCTACTATGAGCGCGCCGCCGCGACCGGCCTCGCGGACGCGCAATATGCAATGTCGCAGATCTACGCCAACGGTGTCGGTGGCAAGCCACGTGACGACGCCCAGGCAAGGCGCCTGCTGGCGCAGGCCGCAAGGCAGAACTACGACACCGCGCAGATCGATCTCGCCGCCTGGATGATCGAAGGCCGCGGCGGTGCGCGCGACCTGAAATCCGCCTTCGGCTGGATGAAGCAGGCGGCGGAGGGCGGCAATGTCGCCGCCCAGAACCGCCTGGCCAAGCTCTATATGCAAGGCATCGGCACCGATCCGGACCTTGTGCTTGCCGGCGCCTGGTACGTCGTCGCCCGCCGTGCCGGCCTCATCGACCCACAGATGGACGACTTCCTGCAGGGGCTGGACGACGACCAGACCAAGCAGGCGCTGCAGAAGGCCAACCGGCTGCCTTGACGGCGGTTCTCGCGGTCATTCCAAGTGTAACCTCGGCTCCCCTCGCCTGGCACCGACCTGCCCGCTCCCTTGCCTCTTCTGGCGATTTGTGGTCTTGGGAGCCCGAAATCGCTTTCCCAGCGAACATCCATACCGACGGCGTGGCCGTTGGCATCATTCCGGATCATCTCATCATGGCCAAGATCAATGGCAACGAAATCCGTCCCGGCTATGTCATCGAGCATGATGGCGGGCTTTGGGTGGCGGTCAGGACCAACACCGTCAAGCCCGGCAAGGGCGGCGCCTACAATCAGGTCGAACTGAAGAACCTCATCAACGGCACCAAGCTCAACGAGCGCTTCCGCTCGGCCGAGACCGTCGAACAGATCCGGCTCGACCTGAAGGATTTTTCCTTCCTTTACGCGCAGGAAGACGCACTGGTGTTCATGGACACCCAGAGCTACGAGCAGCTCGAATTGAACAAAGACTTCGTCGGCGATCGCGCCGCCTTCCTGCAGGACGGCATGATGGTGACGGTCCAGCTCTACGAAGAGCGGCCGATCGGCATTTCGCTGCCCGACTATGTGACGCTGACCATCACCGAGGCCGACCCGGTGGTGAAGGGTCAGACGGCGGCATCGTCCTACAAGCCGGCGATCCTGGAGAACGGCATCCGCGTCCTGGTGCCGCCCTTCATCGGCGCCGGCGAGCGCATCATCGTCGACACCAACGAAATCACTTACGTGCGCCGCGCCGACTGACGCATGTCGCCCAAAAGTGGCCGGGTTCCGGGTCACCGACATGCATCGAGGCAGAATTTAAAGCGCAGCACCGGGAAAAAGCACTATGGCACGCTCAGCCCTTCTCAACGTCATGGTCCAGGCCGCAATGAAGGCCGGCCGCTCGCTGTCGCGCGACTTCGGCGAGGTGCAGAACCTGCAGGTCTCGATGAAGGGCCCCGGCGATTATGTCAGCCAGGCCGACCGCAAGGCAGAGGACATCGTCTTTGCCGAATTGTCCAAGGCTCGGCCCGGCTATTCCTTCCTGATGGAAGAGCGCGGCGTGGTTGAAGGCGACGACGGCCAGCATCGCTGGATCGTCGACCCGCTCGACGGCACCACCAATTTCCTGCACGGCATTCCGCTCTTTGCCGTTTCGATCGCGCTGGAGCGCCAGGGCCAGATCGTCGCCGGCGTCATCTACAATCCGGCGATGGACGAACTCTACACCTGCGAACGCGGGGGCGGCGCCTTCATGAACGACCGCCGCTTGCGCGTCGCCGGCCGCATCAAGCTGGTCGACACCGTGATCGGCTGCGGCATGCCGCATCTCGGCCGCGGCCACCACGGCAATTTCCTGGTCGAACTGCGCAATGTCATGGCCGAGGTTTCCGGCGTCCGCCGCCTCGGCTCCGCATCGCTCGATCTCGCCTATGTCGCCGCCGGCCGCATGGATGGCTTCTGGGAAACCGGCCTGTCGGCCTGGGACATCGCCGCCGGGCTGCTTTTGATCCGCGAGGCGGGCGGCTTCGTCTCCGACATGGATGGCGGCCAGGACATGCTCGACAACGGCTCGGTCGTCGCCGGCAACGAGATCATCCAGCGCGCTTTGCTGAAGGTCGTGAAGAAGCCGCTCTCCTCCCGCTGACAGCCACGCCGCGCTGATGCGCCGCAGTCGCAAAACCGCAATGGAAGCTTGAAATACTGCCCGGCATGCGCCCAAATTGAAGGGCGCGGTGCAGGAACCCGGCTTAGTGAGAGACAACCAACCCTACCCCGATATCCCGTTCATCGGACGCTGGCACTATTCGCGTGCCGAGATGATCGCAGACGGTGTTGTCCACGCGATCGGCATCGTGCTGGCGATCGCGGCAGGGTCGGCACTGCTGGCGCTTGCCGCCTTTCGTGTCGGACCTGGCGAATACATCGCCGCCGCCTTCTACGTGGTTTCGCTGCTCACCGTGCTCTCGGTGTCGATGACCTACAATCTGTGGCCGGTGTCGTCGCCGTTGAAATGGGTGTTGCGGCGTTTCGACCACGCCGCGATCTATCTGCTGATCGCCGCGACCTATACGCCTTTCCTGGCGCAGCTCGAAGGCTCGCCGCTGGCGCGCTGGATGATCGTGCTGGTCTGGACCGCGGCAGTGCTGGGTATTGCCATCAAGGTGTTCTTTCCCGGCCGTTTCGACCGGCTGGCGATCGGTTTCTATCTCGCCATCGGCTGGAGCGGCATCATCCTGGTCAAGCCGCTTGTCCAGACGCTGCCGACGACATCGATAGCGCTGATCGTCGCAGGCGGCATCGTCTACTCCTGCGGCGTCATCTTCTTCGCCTGGAAGGGGCTGCGCTTCCACAACGCGCTGTGGCACGGTTTCGTCGTCACCGGTGCTGGCCTGCATCTGGCCGCCATGGTCGACTGTCTGGTCATCAATCGCTTCTGACATTCTCGACGCGGCAATATTGCCAAGCGCCATTCAATTTGGTCACAATTCCGTTTAGAGTCGCGGTTTACGTGATCGGCGGCGGCATCGGAAACGGGGCACGGATGGCTTTTCTCAGATCCTTCGGCATGGGCAGACGTTCTGATGTCCTGATCTACGACCCGCATAAATTATCGAGCCCGCAGGTCTTTTTGCTCACCATGGTGATCTTCCTGGTCATCGTCGCCTTCATCGCCGCCATCCTCACCCGACAGATCTCAACCGCTTTTGGCAGCAATCCCGGCCTCAATGGCCTGATCGTCGGCGTGCTGGTGGTCGGCATCCTTTTGGCCTTCGCCCAGGTCGGGCGACTGTTTCGCGAAGTGCGCTGGGTCAACTCCTTCCGTGCCGGCTCGGAAACGACAGAACCAGTGCTTCTGGCGCCGATGAAGGCGATGATCGGCCGCTCCTCGGCGACGGCCTTCTCGACCAGTTCGATGCGCACCATGCTCGATTCCATCGCCACCCGCCTCGACGAAAGCCGCGACACCTCGCGCTATCTCGTCGGCCTGCTGGTGTTCCTCGGCCTGCTCGGCACTTTCTGGGGACTGTTGAACACCATCGGTTCGATCCGCGAGACCATCGAATCGCTCGATCCCGGCACCGGTGACGCCGCCGCGGTGCTCGATTCCCTGAAGCAGGGGCTTTCGGCGCCGCTGGCCGGCATGGGCACCGCCTTCTCGTCCTCGCTGTTCGGCCTCTCCGGCTCGCTGGTGCTCGGCTTCCTCGACCTGCAGGCCGGTCGCGCCCAGACACGCTTCTACACCGAACTGGAAAACTGGCTGTCCTCGGTGACCGACCTGTCGTCGGACATCGTCGTCGCCGACCCAGCCAAGACCGAATCCTCCGACGAGATCCGGGTGCTGTCGGAACGGCTGCGCTCGATGCAGGAGAATGGCGGCGGCTCCAACCCGCGCGTCGCCACCGCCATGGCCAATCTCGCCGACGGCATTTCCGGCCTGGTCAAGAACATGCGCTCGGAACAGCAGATCATGCGCGACTGGGTCGAAGCCCAGTCCGACGAGCAGAAGGCGATGCGCAACACGCTGGAAAAGATCGCCGATGCCCTGAAGAAGCCCGGAGTTCACTGAAGTGGCACTCGCCAGGGGCCGGCGCACCGATCGCCGCATCGACTACTGGCCGGGTTTCGTCGACGCGCTGTCGACGCTGCTTTTGGCCATCATGTTCCTGCTCACGGTCTTCGTGCTGGCGCAGTTCCTGCTGGGACGCGAAATCTCCGGCAAGGATACGGCACTCTCGCGCCTCAACTCGCAGATCAACGAGCTGACCCAGTTGCTGGCGCTGGAGCGCTCGACGGCGCAGGACAAGGATGATTCACTGGCCAATCTGCAGGCGTCGCTGTCAGCCGCGCAAGCGGAAAGGAGCCGGCTCCAACAGTTGCTGGCGCAAGGCGCCGGTGCCGGCGACGCCGCCAACCAGCGCGCCGCGGCGCTCGGCGGCGAACTCGACAGCCAGCGCCAGATCAGCCAGCAGGCGCTGAGCCAGGTCGAGATCCTCAACCAGCAGATCGCGGCACTGCGCAAGCAGATCGGCGCGCTCGAGGATGCGCTCAACGTCTCCGAAATCCGCGACCGCGATTCAAACACCAAGATCGCCGACCTCGGCCGTCGCCTCAACGTCGCACTGGCACAGCGCGTGCAGGAGTTGAACCGCTACCGCTCCGACTTCTTCGGCCGCTTGCGCGAAATCCTCGCCGACCGCGAGAACATCCGTATCGTCGGCGATCGCTTCGTCTTCCAGTCGGAAGTGCTGTTCCCGACCGGCTCCGAGGTGATCAACGATGCCGGCAAGGTCGAGATGAAGAAGCTCGCCGACGCCATCATCGAGTTGCAGAAGGAAATCCCGCCCGAGATCAACTGGGTGCTGCGCGTCGACGGCCACACCGACAACAAGCCGCTCTCCGGCGCCGGCCGCTACCGCGACAATTGGGAGCTGTCGACGGCGCGTTCGACCTCGGTGGTGAAATTCCTGATCGAGAACGGCGTGCCTGCCAACCGGCTCGTAGCCGCCGGTTTCGGTGAGTTCCAGCCGCTCGACCCCGCCGACACTGAAGAGGCGCGCAATAAGAACCGCCGTATTGAACTGAAGCTCACCGAACGTTGATCTAAAATCACGCGAACTTGTTCGCCGGCTCAACTCTAGGGCGCAGATAGAGGCCGACAAGGCCTGAAAAGATTATCTTTTTTTAATTACACATTGTCGCAGGGCGATCCTAGCTTGCCGACCGGGCCGAGAACCGCCGGCGATGAACCCCCTCATCGCGACGCGACGGAACCGGACGGCCCAAGGCCGGAAGGCAGGCGGACAACCGCCGCCTTCCTCTACAAGAGGAGACGCGTGATGCGCTCTTTCAAGACCTCGCTTAGAACTGCTACACTCACGGCGTTCCTCATCGCCGTTCCGCTTGCCGGCGCCTATGCCGCGGGCCATCACAAGGGCGCTCTCGACGCGGCCGATCCGACCGACATGACTGGCCCGCGTGTCGAGGCGCTTATCGCACAGGTGCAGGGCGTCCGGCAGGGCATCGTGGATGCAAGACAGGCCAACAACATCACCCCGGCCGTGGCGGAACGCCTGGAAATGCGCACGGCCCACATCGGTCAGGCGGCAGAGAAAGTCGCCGCGTCCGATCACGGCAGGATACCGGCCGCGCAATATCATGACCTGCTGCGCCGGCTCGACAATGTCGACCAGCGCCTGAGGGTCGATACCGGCAGCGGTTTCCTGATGGGCGACGGCGACGACGGCGGCAACTACCCGAACGGCTGAGGCCATAGCGCCCGAAACGGTCCAAGAGGAAGGGATCACCTGACGCTTTCGGGAGCCATCCCGCGGGCGTCCTTTTTACCAGCCCAGCCAGACCGCGATCAGCGCGGCAATCGCCGGCACGGTCTGGATAAACAGGATTTTGCGGCCAACCGTTGCCGCGCCATAGAGGCCGGCAATAGCCACGCACAGCAGGAAAAACACCTTGACCTGGAAACCGGCCGCCCCGAGGTAAAGCCCCCAGATGAAGCCGGCGGCGAGGAAACCGTTGTAGAGCCCCTGATTGGCGGCGAGCATCTTGGAGGCGCTGGCGAATTCCGGGGTCAGGTTGAAAGCCTTGTGTCCGCGCGGCGTGTCCCACAGCACCATCTCCAGATAGACGATGTAGGCATGGATCAAGGCCACCAGCCCAACCAGGATGTTGCCGATCATTTCGTCCCCCTTGCGTTGTCGCCGGCAGCATTCCATGCGCGGCATCGCCTGCGCAAGATGCATTTGCCCGACGGCATCCGAGGGTTGCCAACGCATTTGTGTTGGTGTCTTTTCGCGCCGTCCCCAATCACGGAAGCCGCCATGTCCTTTCAGAAACTCGATGACCTCTGCCACAAGCTCGAAGCGCTCGAGCATGCACTGGCCATCCTCGGCGCCGACGAGGCCACCCACATGGCTGTCGGCGGTGGCGAGAAACGTGCCGAGGCGATGTCGGCACTGGCCGGCATGTATCACACCAGGGCAACGGCGCCGGAGATAGCGGACTGGATCGCCGCGGCCGAGCAGGAAGCGTTGGGTGAAGAGCAGCGCACTGCGGTCTCGGAACTGCGGCGGCAATACACCAACCTGACCTGCCTGCCGGTCGAATTTGTCGAACGCCAGACGACCGCGCGCATGCGTTGCGAGCAGCTGTGGCGCGGCCTGCGCGCCAAGAACGACTGGGCGAGCTTCCAGCCCGCGCTGGAGGGCGTCGTGGCGCTGGTGCGCGAGGAGGCGGCGCTGCGTGCCGATGTGCTCGGCCTCGCCCCCTATGACGCGCTGATGGAGCAATACGACCCCGGCAACCGCACCGCCGACATCACGCCTGTGTTCACCGACCTGAAGGCTTTCCTTAAAGGTTTCGTGCCGGAGGCGCTGGCTATCCAGGACGCACGGCTGCGCAAGCGCCCGCTGAAGCCGCTCTCAGGCACCTATGCGATCGACCGGCAGCGCGAGCTCGGCCTTGCGATGATGGCGGCGGTCGGCTTCGACCTGACACACGGGTCGCTGTCGGTGTCGCACCATCCTTTCTGCGGCGGCGTGCCGAGCGACGTGCGCATCACCACCCGCTACAAGACTACAGACTTCCTGTCGGCGCTGATGGGCGTACTGCACGAGACCGGCCATGCGCTCTACGAACAGAACCTGCCGAAGGCATGGTCGCACTGGCCGCTCGGCAAGGCGCGCGGCATGGCCGTGCATGAAAGCCAGAGCCTGTTCGTCGAAAAACAGCTCGGCCGCAACCCGGCCTTCTGGAACTGGGCGCTGACGGTGGTTGAAAAGCATCTCGGTGAGGCCTGGTCGCTCGAGGATATCCTGCCGCATGTACATCGCGTCGAGCGCGGCCTGATCCGTGTCGATGCCGACGAGGTGACCTACCCCCTGCATGTCATCCTGCGCTACGAACTGGAGCAGGAGCTCGTCGCGGGCCGGCTGGAGGTCGCCGACCTGCCCGAAGCCTGGGACGCCAAGATGCGCGATTACCTCGGTCTTTCCACCATCGACAATCCGGCCGACGGGCCGATGCAGGACGTGCATTGGCCAGGGGCCGCCTTCGGCTATTTCCCCTCCTATACGCTGGGCGCGATGATGGCGGCGCAGCAATGGGCGGCGCTGACGCGGGATCATCCTGCCGCCGATGACGATCTCGCCAAAGGCAATTTCGAGGCGATCAACGAGTGGCGCCGCGAAAAAATCTGGTCGCAGGGATCGCGCTGGTCGACGCCGGATCTGCTCGAACGCGCTACCGGCGAAAAGCTCAACGCCACCTATTTCGTGAACCATCTGAAGCAGCGATACGGAGCCGTATAGCGGCTGCCGGCACGGCGGAAATGTTTCTGCCTACTCCGCCGCGCCCCTGAAAGCACTGGCGCCGGTTTCGAACTGCAGCTTGGCCAGCCGCGCATAGATGCCGCCCTTGGCGACAAGGCTTTGATGCGTGCCTTCCTCGACGATCGAGCCGCCATCCATGACCAGGATCCTGTCGGCCTTCAGCACCGTTGCCAGGCGGTGGGCGATGACGATCGTGGTGCGGCCCTGCATCAGACGTTCCAGCGCCGTCTGCACCAGCGTCTCGCTTTCGGCGTCGAGTGCCGAGGTGGCCTCGTCGAGCAGCAGGATCGGGGCGTCGCGCAGGATGGCGCGGGCGATCGCCACCCGCTGGCGCTGGCCACCTGACAGCGTCACGCCGCGCTCACCGACCTGGCTGTCATAGCCTTTTTCCAGCTTGAGGATGAATTCATCGGCAAGTGCATCCTTCGCGGCCGTCTCGATTTCGGCCTTGCTGGCTCCCGGCCGGCCGAAACCGATATTGTCACGCGCGCTTGCCGCGAAGATGGTGACGTCCTGCGGCACGATCGCGATGCGCTGGCGGACCGAAACGGGATCGGCCTCGCGCACGTCGACGCCATCGATCAGGATCTTGCCCGTTTCGGGATCGTAGAAGCGCAGGATCAGTGAAAACACCGTGCTCTTGCCGGCTCCTGACGGCCCGACGATCGCCACCGTCTCGCCCGGCATGACCTGAAAGCTCAAGCCATGCACGGCGGCACGGTCCGGCCTTGCCGGGTAGGAGAAGGAGACATTGTCGAAGGCGATCGCGCCCTTGGCGACGGCCGGCAGCGGCTTCGGATCGGCGGGAGCCTGGATCGCCGGCTTCTCGGCCAGGATCTCGGTCAGCCGTTCGGCGGCGCCCGCCGCTTGCGCAAGCTCGCCCCAGACTTCCGACAGGGCGCCCAGCGCGCCGGCGGCGAACACCGAATAGAGCAGGAACTGACCGAGCGTACCGGGCGATATCGAACCTTCGAGCACGTCGCGCGAGCCGAACCACAGCACCGCCACGACGGACGAGAAGATGGTGAAAATAGCGAAGAAGGTAAGGAAGGAGCGCGCGAAGATCGACGAGCGTGCCGCCTCGAAAGCGGCTTCCACCGCGGCCGAGAAATGTCCGGTGACCAGCTTTTCATTGGTGAAGGCCTGCAGCGTGCGCACGGCGCCGATCTGTTCGCTGGCATAGGCGGTGGCATCGGCAAGCGTATCTTGCGCCTGGCGTGATTTGCGCCGCACCGAACGGCCGAAGGCGACCAGCGGCAGGACGATCACGGGTATCGCTGCAATGACCAGGCCCGACAGTTTCGGACTGGTGATGACCATCATCCCCACCGCGCCAAGGCCGAGGATGACGTTGCGTAGCGCCACCGAGGCCGTCGCTCCGACCGCCGACTTGACCTGCGTCGTGTCGGCGGCAAGCCGCGACACGATCTCGCCCGACTGGGCGGTATCGAAGAAGGCAGGCGAAAGCGTCGTCACATGGGCGAAGACATCGCGCCGGATGTCGGCGACGACGCGCTCGCCCAGCGTGATGACGAAATAGTAGCGACCGGCCGATGCGGCCGCCAGCACGGCGGCCATCGCCACCAGGGCGGCGAAATATTCGGCAATGAAGGTGGTGCTGGACGACGAGAAACCATGATCGATCATGCGTCGCACCGCCAGCGGCAGCGCCAGCGTGGTTGCCGCCGCGATGACCAGCGAGATGATGGCGCCGACGACCAGTGTGCGATAGTGCGTGATGTAGGGGAACAGGCGCCGGAGCGGCTTGAGCGAGCGCCGGCGCTCGTCTGCGCTGCTGATTTGCGCCATCCCGATGTTTCCTCCAGCCGCCCTTGGGGTCTGCGCCTCAATATGCGCTTGCCGCGGCCTTGTGATTCAATTCCGGCTGATGTATAGGCTCGCCGACCGTTTTAGAAGCCGTGGCTCCTCAATAGCTGCGGCTTCGAGTTTTAAAAAGAGGCGCATCGACGCAGGCTTATGCCCGTCAGCCGCGCCGGCAAGCCAGGAACCGAGCCATGAAGAGCGCTATTCATCCCGACTACCACACCATCAAGGTCGTCATGACCGACGGCACCGAATACACGACCCGTTCGACCTGGGGCAAGGAAGGCGATACGATGAACCTCGATATCGACCCGACCACCCACCCGGCCTGGACCGGCGGCCAGCAGACCCTGCTCGACCGCGGCGGCCGCCTGTCGAAGTTCAAGAAGCGTTTCGAAGGTTTCGGCATCTAAGCCTGACAATCGTTTAGCAGATCAAAAACCCGCCCTCGTGGCGGGTTTTTTTGTTGACCACGGGCAGCCTTGGTGGAACGCAATGGTTCTCGGAGGGCAAGATGTTTATTCTCGACGACGAGCGATGGTCCGGCCTTAAAGGCGGATACAAGGTGGCCTACGATCCTCGACCGGCATTGCGAACACTGACCCTTCGCTATGATGACAAAACGGTCTGGGACGAACTTTGGAATGAGTTGCATCATCAGGGGGACGTTGGAGACGCGTCTTACGCTGCGGTCGTTGAAATCGTTCGCATCTCCGAAGGTCACGCTCCGGCTTACTGGGGAGCCTATGGTCTGGCCGCAACCATCGAAGAAGCGCGACTGCTCGACGACCGGAACCCGAAGATTCCTGCTTGGATCGAACCGCATTACAAGGCAGCGTGGCGAACGCTTCTGCATTTGGCATTGCGGGATCTGGCAACTTCCACCGATGACGAGACGGTGAAATGCGCATTGTCCGTCATCGCGCTCTATCGCGGCCAGTTCAACCTCGGCCGCATGGCGATGTGCACAGAGGATGAACGCGCGGAAATGCTGAAGGACTATTTTGGCCGCTAGTGCGCGTTGCTACTCGGCCAGCAATTCCCTCAGCGCCATGCGCTTGTAGGCGGCGACCAGCCTGTCGCCCTCCTGGCGCTCGACGGAAATCGCCAGCCGCATGGCGGCCTCGCCCATTTGCCAGATGAGGAACGCCGTCGTTTCCAACGCCACCGGATCGGCGGCTGGCCGCAGCCGTTTCAGCACCGCGGTGAGAAATTCCGCGTTAGCGCGGCTGTCGGCGAGTTCGAGTTGGCGCAGCGCCTTGTCGGCTTGCGTGCCCGACCAGATGTCGCGCATCACCGGTTCGGCCAGGAACAGCCGGTAATAGATATCGACCAGTTCCGAAAACGCCCGGCCCAGCCCTTCGGCGTCGCTGACACCAGCCAGTGCGGCTGAGATGCAGGCCTGGCTTTCGGCGGTGTAGCGCTCGGCCAGCGCCCAGATGATCGCCCGCTTGTCCGGAAAGAACTGGTAGAGCGACCCGATCGACACCCCTGCCCGTTCCGCCACCTCCCCCATGCGCATGGCATCGCTGCCTTGCTCGGCGATCAGCGCCGAGGCAGCCGCCAGCATGCGCTCGACCCGCTCGCGGCTGCGTTGCTGGCTCGGCGCCCGGCGCGGCGAAGCAATCTGCTCCCGCGGGGAAACCGGCGCGGCCGTGTCTTCCATGACTGACTCCAATGCCAGCAAAATCGCTTGACTCGCAAAATACGAGGGTTTATCACATTTTGCAAATGTGAGGATTATTCATATTTTAAACAGAGGAAACGGTTATGACTGACCCGACAACCAAACCAATTCTGATCCTCGGCGGCACCGGCAAGACCGGCCGCCGTCTCGCCGAGCGGCTGACGGCGCACGACCTGCCGGTGCGGATCGGCTCGCGCTCCGGTACACCGCGCTTCGACTGGGAAGTCCCAGCGACCTGGGGACCGGCAATGCAAGGCGTCAGCGCCGTCTACATCAGCTACTATCCCGACATCGCCGTGCCGGGCGCCGCTGAAACCGTCGACGCCTTCGCCAGGCTTGCGGTGCAAAACGGTGTCACCCGACTGGTGCTGCTGTCGGGGCGCGGCGAAACGGAAGCCCAGCGCGCCGAAGAGATGCTGAAGGCCTCGGGCGCCGACTGGACCATCCTGCGCTGCGCTTGGTTCTCGCAGAACTTCAGCGAAGGCTTCTTCACCGAGTCCCTGGCTGAAGGCGAAGTGGCGTTGCCGGTCGGCAATGTCGGCGAGCCCTTTGTCGATGCCGACGACATCGCCGACGCCGCCTTTGCGGTCCTGACTGAGCCACGGCATGTCGGCCAGCTCTATGAATTGACCGGGCCGCGGCTGCTGAGCTTTGCAGACGCGGTCGCCGAGATCGGCAAGGCAGCCGGGCGCGACATCCGCTTTGTCAGAATCTCGCATGACGAATTCACTACCGCAGTAGCCGCGCATGAGCTGCCGCCCGAATTCGGCTGGCTGCTCAATGAGCTGTTCACCCAGGTGCTCGACGGCCGCAACGAGTCGCTCACCGACGGCGTCCAGCGCGTGCTTGGTCGCCAGCCAAGAGACTTCTCCGCCTACGCAACGCAAACCGCCGCAACCGGCATCTGGAGCAACTGACATGATCGCGAAGCTTCTCCCCACCCTCATCTTCATCGCCGCAATCGGCTCGGGCATCGTCGGTGGCGTCTTCTTTGCTTTCTCCAGCTTCGTCATGCCGGGCCTCGCCCGCCTGCCAGCCGCAAGCGGCATTGCCGCGATGAATTCCATCAACGTCACAGCGGTGACGCCGCTGTTCATGACGGCGCTGTTCGGCACGACGCTGGTCTGCATTGTTGTCGCCATCGGTGCGGCGATCGGCTGGAGCCAGCCGGGCTCGCTCTGGCTGATTGTCGGCAGCCTGCTCTATCTCATCGGCATCGTGGTGGTGACGATGATCTTCAACGTCCCGCTGAACGATGCGCTCGCCGCCGTCGATCCGGCCAGCAGCAATGGCGCAGGCCTGTGGTCGCGCTACCTCAATGAATGGGTGATGTGGAACCATGTCCGCACCATCAGCGGCATAGCCGCGCTGGCATCCTTCTGGTTCGCCACGCGTTGACGACGATGGATGGAGCGACCGATGAAGGATCAATACGCAAATATGGCCTTCGGCATGGCCATCGGAGTTGGTGTCGGTTCCGCGATCGGCACCGCTCTGGATGATCTGCCGATGGGCGTTGCCGTGGGTATTGCGATTGGCGCCGCCGTCGGTGCGTGGCGACGCAAGTGACGGCAGCGCTGGCGACCCCTATGCCTTTGTCTTCCGGTCGGAATGGCCGAGGTCGCGGTCAGGATCAATGACATCGCGGACCAGTTGCTTCAGTTTGGCCGCGTCCGGAAAGCCGCCGTCGCGCTTGCGATCCCAGACAAGCACGTCATTGCAGGAAATGGTGAAGATGCCGCCGGTGCCGGGCACCAGCGTCACTTCGCCAAGGTCCGTGCCGAAGGTCGACAGCAGCTCCTGCGCCATCCAGCCGGCGCGCAGCAGCCACTGACACTGCGTGCAATAGGTGATGCGGATGACCGGCAACGGCTTTTCGCTCGTGGCGGGTATAGCTCCGCTCATTTCGGACTGAGCTTCGCTCATGCCGCGCTGAGCTTGGCCATGGTCTCGTCGTCGACTTCGAAGTTGGCGTAGACGCTCTGCACGTCGTCGTCATCCTCGAGCGTGGCGACCAGCTTCATCAGCGACTGTGCCCGCTCCTCATCGACCGGAACATTGTTTTGCGGCCGCCAGATCGGCTTGACCGATTCAGCCTCGCCGAGCGCGCCTTCCAGCGCCTTCGACACTTCGCCCATGTTCTCAAAGCCGCAATAGATGGTGTGGCCTTCCTCGTCGGATTCGACATCGTCGGCGCCGGCTTCGATCGCCGCATCCATGATCTTGTCGGCGCTGCCGGCCGATGCCGGATAGTAGATCTCGCCGGCACGGTCCCACATGAACGACACCGAACCCGTTTCACCCATCGCGCCGCCGGCCTTGGTGAAGGCAGCACGCACATTGGATGCCGAACGGTTGCGGTTGTCGGTCAGCGCCTCGACAATGACGGCGACGCCGCCCGGGCCATAGCCCTCGTAGCGCACGGCTTCGTAGTTCTCGGCATCGCCCATCGAGGCCTTGTTGACGGCGCGTTGGATGTTGTCCTTCGGCATCGACACCGCCTTGGCGTTCTGGATCGCCAGCCGCAAGCGAGGGTTCATCGATGGA
This sequence comes from Mesorhizobium sp. WSM4822, assembly GCF_055811155.1. Lineage (NCBI taxonomy): Bacteria > Pseudomonadati > Pseudomonadota > Alphaproteobacteria > Hyphomicrobiales > Phyllobacteriaceae > Mesorhizobium > Mesorhizobium sp. WSM4822. The sequence continues at coordinate 215,489 of NZ_JBVVQM010000003.1, forward strand.
TCGGGCGTCCCGCTTTTGGCGGCGACGGTGATTTCGCGCGCCAGCTTGGAAAACATTTTAGACCGCACCGCATCCTGGCGGCCCTTGCGGTGCATGATGTTCTTGAACTGTGAATGGCCAGCCATGGTGTCGTCTTCTCGGCTAGAGCATCCCGAAGCGAAGTGATCTGACCTCGTTTCCGCAATGCCCGAATTCAAAATTTCAGAGCGTCTCAGGTGCAACTCGTGGAAGCACGGCGTTCTCTGTCGGAATGGCCGGCTTATAGATAAATCGGCTCAATTCGTCCAGCCGCACCGCGCATGCGGCGTAAGACATGACCTGCTGCGGCCGCTCATGCCTCGAGGTCCGACTTCAGCCGGTCGATGATGCTGAGGGCATGCCCGGCATACTGGCTGATCCACCGGTCGTGGATCTGCTTGATCGGCAGCGCGTTGAGATGGTTCCAGCGCTCGCGGCCGTCGCGCCGCGCAACGATCAGGTCGGCCTCCTCCAACACCTTGAGATGCAGCATCACGGTGCAGCGATCGATGTCGGGAAAGGCCTCGCACAGCATGCCGGTCGTCTTCGGCGTGTCCTTCAGCTGATCCAGCATTTCACGCCGGCGCGGATGCGCCAGCGCCTTGAAAACATTGTCGTCTTGCGATTGGCTTGACATGTTATGTTTCTATAACATATTGTTGAGCCGATCAAGGGAAGGAGTTGTGGATATGTCACTTGGATTCAGTGTTTCCGGACGCATCGGCAAGCCGGTCGCCGACGTCTTCGACGCCGTCGTCAATCCGAAGAAACTGAGCGGCTATTTCACCACGATCGGCGGCGCCAGCGCCCCGCTGGAAGCCGGTGCCGGCGTCGTTTGGTGGGGCAAGGTGCCGGTCGAGGTCGACGAAGTGGTCAAGGACCGCCGCATCGTGCTGCGCTGGGATGCCACCGACGCCGACGGCAAGCCGGCCTACAAGACCCGCATCGAGATGAATTTCGAACCGCTGGACGATGGCGGCACCTTCGTCACCATCGCCGAGAGCGGCTGGCAGGAAGGTGCGGTCGGCCTGAAGAAGTCCTACCTCAATTGCGAGGGCTGGTCGCAGATGCTGGCCTGCATGAAGGCCTATGTCGAATACGGCATCAATTTGCGCGACGGCTACTATCGCAGCGAGATGAAGGGCGAACCCGCCAACGAGACCAATATCTGAGCGGCCCTCATATCTGAGCGCCAGGGAGCAAGACGGAGGTCAACGATGAAGAAAGTAACGCCATTCCTGATGTTCGAGGGCAAGGCCGAAGAGGCAATGGCCCTCTATTGCGAGACCATTCCCGGCAGCAGCGTGCTTGACGTCACGAATTACGGCCCCGGCGAAGACGGCCCGCAAGGAACGGTCAAGCTGGCGCGGGTGTCGATCGCTGGGCTGGAAGTCATAGTCTTCAACAGCCCCGTGCACCACGCCTTCACGTTCACGCCATCGGCCTCGCTCTATGTGGACTGTTCCTCAGAAGAAGAGCTGAACCGAATTGTCGGGACGCTGGGCAAGGACGGCGCGTTCCTGATGCCACCGGACAATTACGGCTTCAGCCGCCGTTTCGCATGGCTCAACGACAAGTTCGGGGTCTCCTGGCAGATCAATCTCGCATGACCAGCCTGAGCAAAGGCGACAACAGCAGAACACGACAACGGAGCCAGCTATGACCACGAAAATCACCGGCGGCATCAACATCGCCATGAAGGTACCGCCGCACCAATATAAGGCGACGATCGCCTTCTACCGCGACGTCGTCGGCCTGAAGCCGTTTACAGACAAAGCACCGGCCATCGGCTTCGAGCTTGGCCCCAACCGCCTGTGGATCGATGAGGCGCCGATGATGAGCCAGGCCGAGGTGTGGCTGGAGCTGTTCACCAAGGATTTCCTCATGGCTGCGGATCATTTCGCCAAGGCCGGTGTTGTGCGTTGCGACGCCATTGAGCCCTTGGGCGAGGGCTTCCGCGGCGGCTGGATCACCAACCCTGCCAACATTATTCACATGCTGCGCGAACCGGACGCCTGGTGAGCGCCGAATCCCGAAAGGAGCATCCGATGGACATCCGCGAAAAACCATTCGCCGAAGCCGGCATGCTGATCCGGCGGCCTGTCGCCGATGTATTCGAGGCCATCGTCGATCCGGCCATCACCACGAAATTCTGGTTCACGCATGGCAGCGGCCGGCTGGACAGCGGCAAGCAGGTCCTCTGGGAGTGGCGCATGTACGGTGTCTCGACGACCGTCGACGTCAGCGAGATCGTCGCGAATGAAAAGATCGTCATGCAATGGAGCGATCCGCCGACCACGGTGGTCTGGACCTTCACCGAAATGCCCGACGAGATGACCTTTCTTGAGGTTCGCAATTTTGGCTTCGCCGGGGATGGCGACGAGCAGGTGAAAGAAGCCGTCGGCTCAACCGGCGGCTTCACGCTGGTGCTGGCCGGCGCCAAGGCGTGGCTGGAACAGGGCCTGACGCTCGGCCTGATCGGCGACCGTCACCCGAAGGGCGTGCCAGGACATTAGGTATTCAGGGTCTGCCTCAATGCCCGCCGCCCGACTTCTTACGTCGCCGCGCCAGCATGTTGAGCCCCTCGACCAATGCCGAAAAGCCCATCGCCGCATAGATGTAGCCCTTGGGCACATGGTAGCCCATGCCGTCTGCGATCAGCGTCATGCCGATCATCAGAAGGAAGCCCAGCGCCAGCATGACGATGCTCGGGTTCTTGGCGATGAAGTTGGCCAGCGGCCCGGCCGCCAGCATCATCACGGTGACCGCGACGATCACGGCGATGTACATGATGGCGATCTCGTCGGTCATGCCGACGGCGGTGATGATCGAGTCGATCGAGAAGACCAGGTCGAGCAGCAGGATCTGGAAGATCGCGCCGGCAAGGCTGATCTGCAGCGTCTCGCCCATCATCGTATCCTTGTGGTCGTCGGGATCGACGGTGTGATGGATCTCCTTGGTCGCCTTCCAGACCAGGAACAGGCCGCCGGCGATCAGGATCAGGTCGCGCCAGGAAAAACCGTGACCGAAGGCCGTGAACACCGGCGTGGTAAGCTGGACGATGATCGAAATGGTGGCCAGCAGCACCAGCCGCATGATCAGGGCCGCCGAGATGCCGAGCCGGCGGGCACGGGCCCGTTGTGCTTCCGGCAGCTTGTTGGTCAGGATCGAGATGAAGATCAGATTGTCGATGCCGAGCACGACCTCGAGCACAATCAGCGTCAGCAGCGCGACCCAAGCCGTCGGGTCGGAAACAAATTGAAAATGCGGCGCCAGGAATTCGATGAGCTGCATGGAGGTCGTCCCCTCTTTTAACGATCTAGAGCAGTGTCGCCGGCAGTTAGGTATTAAGCGTGCCTATATCAATGTCACGACCAGAAGGACGGTGCGGTTTCCTCCAGCCGTGGCCCGCGACGAAACGGCGCAATCCGCTCGGTCAGCCCTGTGCGGTCTGAAATATCGACGCCGACGCCGCACAAGGTCGCCGGTCCGGTCGCCGCCTCGAAGCGGCCTTTCGGCACCTTCGACAGGAACCGGTTGAGCGGCTCCTCCTTGTCCATGCCGAGCGAGGAATCATAGTCGCCGCACATGCCGGCGTCGGACATATAGCCGGTACCGCCGTTGAGGATCTGGTGATCGCCCGTCGGCTGGTGGGTGTGGGTGCCGATGACGAGGCTGGCGCGGCCGTCGACGAAATGCGCGAAGCACATCTTTTCCGAGGTCGCCTCGGCGTGGAAGTCGATAATCACGGCATCCGCCTGCTCGCCGAGCGGACAGGCGGCAAGCTCGCGTTCGCCGGCCTGGAACGGATCGTCGAGCTCGGGATGCATGAACACCCGGCCCATGATGTTGGCGACCAGCACGCGCGCGCCGCTCCTGGCGATATAGACACCGGAGCCGCGCCCGGGCGTGCCCTTGGGAAAGTTGGAGGGACGCAGGAAGCGCTCTTCGCGCGGCGCGAAGGCCAGCGCATCACGCTGGTCCCAGACATGGTTGCCGGTGGTGACGACATCGGCACCGGCCGCGATCGTCTCGCGAAAGATGTCTTCGGTGATGCCGAAGCCGCCGGCGGCGTTCTCGCCGTTGACGATGACGAAATCGAGTTTGAAGTCGGAGATCAGGCCGGGCAGCTGTTCCCACACCGCCGTGCGTCCTGTCTTTCCAACCATGTCACCGAGGAAGAGAAGTCTCATATGATCCCGCACCGAAGGTCAGCGAAAGCTGCATGACGCCAGTGAAGATCATGCGCCCCTTGTACTTATCTACAATTTTGGCGCGAAGCGGCGCAACCCGCTCTCGGTGAGTATTTCCGCAATGACGACGTCATGTTCCTCATCCGGCACCATTGCCACCTCCTGGCAGTCGAAGGCGATGCCGACCAGCCGCGGCGGCTCTCCCTTGTCGATCAGCTTGGCGATGGCGCGGTCGTAATAGCCGGCACCATAGCCGATGCGATGGCCGCGTGCATCGAAAGCGGCAAGCGGCACCAGCATCACAGAGGGGTCGAGCACCTCGGCTTCCTCGTGAGGGCCGACCGTGCCGAAACCCATCTCGACCATCGGCGCGCCGCGCACCAGTTCGCGAAAGACAATGGTGGTCTTGTCGAGAATGGCCGGCAGGCAAAGCCGCGCGCCCTTTTCGCGCAAGGCAAACATCAGCGGCCGAACGTCGACTTCCGAACGCATCGGCCAGAAGCCGGAAACGATCTGGCCCGGCTCGACATGGAGGTGATCGCGTGCCGTCTCGGCCATTTCAAGCGCGACCTCCACCCGCCAGAACTCATCGAGCGCATCGCGGCGTCCGAGGGCCTCACGGCGAAGCTGCTTTTTCAGGTCTTTGAGAGAGGTCATTCAGCCAGGGTAGAAAAGGTCAGATCTGGATGGAGTTTTGGGAGCGACGTTTTCCACCGCAATCATCCACCGAAATGCGGGACGCGTGGCAATAAGTGACGATCCACACAACCGGTGGAGAGAGCGATCCCGGGAACCTACAAAGTAGGTGGGCGCCGTGTGAGAAAACCCACGGGTCTTCCCAGGGACAGCTCCCTAAGGATCGTTAAGGCCCCGGGGAAAATGTTCTCCTGCCGGGAAGCACAGACCGTCCCGCCCAATATAGGCTGCCGGCCGGCTAAGCGCCAGTGAGACGGGCATATGTTTCCATCAGGGTTCAAGCCCATTCGCCGCGGCCGGCGCACCCTTGCACAGGGTGAGCCGCGTCCTTACGGTTGCCATGACCAACCGAGGAGCAAGAATGCGTTTCGAAGGCACGGCGGCCTATGTCGCCGACAAGGATCTGATGGTGGCAGTCAACGCGGCGATCGCGCTGGAGCGGCCCTTGCTGGTCAAGGGCGAGCCAGGCACCGGCAAGACGGAACTCGCCCGCCAGGTGGCTGCTGCACTCGGCCTCGACCTCATCGAATGGCACGTCAAGTCGACGACGCGGGCGCAGCAGGGCCTGTACGAATATGATGCCGTCTCGCGGCTGCGCGACAGCCAGCTTGGCGACGAGCGCTTCAACGACATCAGGAACTACATCAAGCGCGGCAAGCTCTGGGAGGCGTTCGCCGCCGGCAGGAAGGTCGTGCTTTTGATCGACGAGATCGACAAGGCCGACATCGAATTCCCCAACGACCTCCTGCAGGAACTCGATCGGATGGAGTTCTTCGTCTACGAGACCGGCGAAACCATCCGCGCCGCCGTCAGGCCGATCGTCATCATCACCTCCAACAACGAGAAGGAGTTGCCGGACGCGTTCCTGCGCCGCTGCTTCTTCCACTACATCCGCTTTCCCGACGTCGATACGCTGCACAGAATCGTCGATGTCCACTATCCCGGCATCAAGCAGAACATGGTGCGCGCGGCGCTGACCCAGTTCTACGAAATCCGCGACGTGCCCGGCTTGAAGAAGAAGCCGTCGACCTCCGAGGCGCTCGACTGGATAAGGCTGCTGGTCGCCGACGATATCGCGCCGGAAGATCTGCGCGCCGATCCGAAGAACGCCCTGCCCAAGTTGCATGGCGCATTGCTGAAGAACGAGCAGGACGTGCATTTGTTCGAGCGGCTGGCGTTCATGGCACGAAGGCAGCAATAGGTCAGCAGCAGCGCTTTCCCTCCTGTGGACCGTTGCCCGCAGCCGAACAGGCAGGCAGCCTCGGCCAAACCTTCAGAGGAGATGACATGTCTGAGATTATCGTCCGCCCGCTCGCGCAGTCCGACCACGCCGATTGGCGGCGGCTGTGGACCGACTACCTCACCTTCTATGAGACGAAGCTGCCGGAAGAGGTCTATGCCGTCACCTGGAAGCGGCTGTTCACCGAAGGTGAGTTCGAGCCGAAAGGCTTCATCGCCACGCTGGACGGCAAGGCGGTTGGGCTCACCCACTCTCTCTACCACCGCTCAGGCTGGTCGGAAAAAAACAACTGCTATCTGCAGGACCTGTTCGCCGACCCTGACGTGCGCGGCAAGGGCATCGGCGCGGCGCTAATCGAGGCGGTGAGACAGGAAGCCGAAAAAGTCGGCGTCAAGAACGTCTACTGGATGACGCACGAGACCAACACCACCGCGCGCAAACTCTACGACCACGTTGCGCGCCGCACGGGCTTCATCGAGTATGATCTGCTGTAGATAGACAATGTTCATCCCCTTCTTCCTCGAACTGAAGGCCGCGCGTGTTCCCGTTTCGCTCAGGGAATATCTGTCGCTGCTGGAGGGGCTGAAAGCCGGGCTGGTCGACTACGACGTCGAAGGCTTTTATTACCTCGCCCGTGCGGCGTTGGTGAAGGACGAGCGCCACATCGACCGCTTCGACCAGGTGTTTGCCCATGTCTTCAAGGGCATCGAAGCACTGGGCGGGCCGGATGCCGTCGATGTCGCCAATATCCCCGAGGAATGGTTGCGCCGCCTCGCCGAAAAGCACCTGAGCGACGAAGAGAAAAAACTGGTCGAGGCGCTGGGCGGTTTCGAGAAACTGATGGAAACCTTGAAGCAGCGGCTGCAGGAGCAAAAAGGCCGCCACCAGGGCGGCTCGAAATGGATCGGCACCGGCGGCACCTCGCCCTTCGGCGCCTATGGCTACAATCCCGAAGGTGTGCGTATCGGCCAGCATGAAAGCCGCAACCGCCGCGCGGTGAAGGTCTGGGACAGACGTGAGTTCAGGAATTTCGACGATGCCGTCGAACTCGGCACCCGCAACATCAAGATCGCGCTGAAGCGCTTGCGTCGCTGGGTGCGGGAAGGCGCCGAGGAGGAATTCGACCTGCCCGGCACCATCCACGCCACCGCCGAACATGGCTATCTCGACGTGCAGACGCGGCCCGAGCGGCGCAACGCGGTGAAGCTTTTGATGTTCTTCGATGTCGGCGGCTCGATGGACGACCACATCAAGAGCGTCGAGGAGCTGTTCTCGGCCGCCCGCGCCGAATTCCGCCAGCTCGAATATTTTTATTTCCACAACTGCCTCTATGAGGGCGTGTGGAAGGACAATCGCCGCAGGCATGCCGAGGTGATTCCGACCTTCGACCTGCTCCACAAATATGGGCCGGGCTACAAGGTGATCGTTGTCGGGGACGCGTCGATGAGCCCTTATGAGATCGCTCACCCCGGCGGTTCGGTCGAGCACTCCAATCCGGAGGCAGGCAGCGTCTGGCTCGGCCGCCTGCTGCAGCAATGGCCGAACGCGGTATGGCTGAACCCCGAAGACCCCAAGAACTGGGGCTACACCCATTCGATTGCGATGATCCGCGACATCTTCGGCGGCCGCATGTTCCCGCTGACGCTGGCCGGGCTCGAAGGCGCGACCAAGCAGCTTTCAAGGAAGCATTAGTTGTCAGAGGTGCGGAACCATCACCTCAGAGACCATCAATCGTGAAAGTTGGCGCCGCCCCTCACTGTCCTGCCGGACATCTCTCCCCGTAAACGGGGCGAGAGGGCCTGGCCGCAACGCCGGCGCCTTTCTTGCAACGCTGAAAATTGGCGAAATCGCGGACGACAGGGCCCCTCGCCCCGTTTACGGGGAGAGGATGCCGGCAGGCAGGTGAGGGGCGGCGCAGACGCCTGAAGAAGGGGGAATTCAACCTTGGAACGTCAGACACTGGGCAGTCGTGTAACAAATGCCTATCTTGACGCGAATATCCGGTTGCAATCAACAACGAGCCGGCAAGGCTGAGGAGATCACATGGACACCCATACCTACCCTGTAACTCGCACCGACGCCGAATGGCGCGCCCGGCTGACGCCGGAGCAGTATGCCGTCATGCGCGGCCACGGCACCGAACGGCCGGGAAGCTGCGCCTTGCTCTACGAGAAGCGCGCCGGCACCTTTTCCTGCGCCGGCTGCGACCAGCCCTTGTTCGAATCCAAGCTGAAGTTCGAGAGCGGCACCGGCTGGCCGAGCTTCAACGACCCGGTGCCGGGCTCGGTCGAAAACACCGTCGACCGCAGCTACGGCATGGTTCGCACCGAATGTCATTGCGCCCGCTGCGGCAGCCATCTCGGCCATGTCTTCGAGGACGGCCCGCCGCCGACCGGCCTGCGCTATTGCATCAACGGGGTGGCGCTGAAATTCGAGCCTTCGGCCTGAGCCATCCGGGTTCGACACTATGAAAGGGCGGCATCTGTCGCCCTTTTCGTTTAAGTATCCGTTGCCCCCCTCTGGGCAGACGATCAGACCACGATCATCGCCACCAGCCACAGCGTAGCGCCCAGCGTCATCATCCAGGCCTTGGCACCGGGTATCTTTTCGGTGGTCCGCCACACCGCCAAGGTCAGGAACAGGCTGTAGGGCACCGACGCGAAATGCACTGCCAGCACAAGCCCGAGCGGCAACTTCAGTCCGAGCAAGACGAGCGCCAGCACGGATGCGGCGATGCTGACCGCAGTGCCGACGAGGACAAGGTCGCGCCAGAACAGCCGGTCGAGCGGCACCTGGCCTTGCCAGCGTGAGCGGAAAAAGGAGCCGATACCCTCTGGCAACACCGGATGTCTATCCCTGCCTCAGGACTTCGGTTACCGCGCGCTCGATACGCGAGCATTCGGTCACCAGCCAGTCGGCCATGGCTGGCCAGTTATCCTCGGCATAGCAGTTTACCCGCCACATCGAATTGATGCCGAGGCCCTCGCAACTCTGTTCCGGCCTGAGCTTCAGCCTGGCCTCGATATCGGGCTGGAATGGCTTCAACCGCGACCAGGCTTGCGTGGCGCCGAACTTCTCGTTGCGGCCGAAGAAGACGCCGACCTGGCTCTGCGCCGGCGCGACATACATGGAAAGGACCAAGGCGAAGTCGGGCAGCCCGCGCTGCCAGAACCAGGGTCCGCGCCTCGCCATCGAAGCCGTTTCTTCCGGATGCCGCTCGGCGAACAGCGTCCAGAAGCCGCGCTGGCGGAATTCAGAGGCGCGGCGGGCGCCGAAGTCGAATTCGCTCATGGCTCGATGCTCGCTTCGGCATCATGCTCGGCCCGAGACTGTTTCGAAATTCGCTCTGGCGAGTCATATGGTGGTGGTTTCGAGAACCGGAGCGGAGCGTACTTAAAGTACGCGAGCACCGGAAGCGCAGAAAACGCCAACAGATGGCCGCCAGAGTAGAATTTCCAGACAGTCTCTACACCATACCGAGTGCGGCCTTGTACAGATCGAGGATGGTTTCCTCTTCCTGACGCTCGGCCTGGTCCTTCTTGCGCAGCCGGATGATCGTGCGCATCGCCTTGGTGTCGAAGCCGGTTCCCTTGGCCTCGGCGAACACTTCCTTGATGTCGTCGGAAATGGTCTTCTTCTCTTCCTCGAGCCGCTCTATGCGCTCGATGAAGGCACGCAGCTGGCCGGCGGCAACAGTCTGGCTGGTATCGGTGATATCGTCGGCCATATTTTTCTCCAAAAGAATCGGCTCCGCGACTCGCGGACGACTGCGCCAAAATTTGAGCCGGTTCGATGCCCGACCGGCGGCGGCGGGTCAAGCCGTTATCGAGCAAGCCACAAGGGGCTGCCGCCAGAAGCCGACAGCCAGTCCGTTTTGCGAACTCTTAATTGAAAGCGATCAGCAGATCCTTGGCATCGATCTGGTCGCCTGCCTTGACCAGCACCTCGGCGACCGTGCCGTCGCGCTCGGCATGCAGCGCCGTTTCCATCTTCATCGCTTCGATGGAAAGCAGCACGTCACCGGCCTTCACAGCCTGGCCGGCAGCCACCGAAAGCGACGAGACGACGCCCGGCATCGGCGCGCCGACATGCGCCTCGTTGCCGGGCTCGGCCTTGCGGCGGGCCTTGGCGGCGGACGCGCCATGCGCCCGGTCGGGCACCTTGACACGACGTGGCTGGCCGTTGAGCTCGAAGAACACGGTGACCATGCCCTTCTCGTCGACATCGCCGATGGCCAGGCAGCGCACCACCAGCGTCTTGCCCTTCTCGATGTCGACGAAGATCTCGTCTTCCGGCTTCATGCCGTAGAAATAGGTCGGCGTCGGCAGGACGCTGACCGGCCCATAGGTTTCCTGCGCGCCGGCGAAATCCGTGAACACCTTCGGATACATCAGCCACGAGGCGAATTCGAACTCCGACAGCTTGCGCTCGAGCTTTTCCTCGATTTCCTTGCGGTTGGCCTTGAGGTCGGCTGGCTTGAGCAGCGAACCGGGCCGCACCGTGATCGGCTTGTCGCCCTTCAGCGCCTTCCTCTGCAGCGCCGTCGGCCACCCGCCTGGCGACTGGCCAAGATCGCCGCGCAGCATCGAGACGACCGAGTCCGGAAAGGCGATATCCTTGTCCGGGTTTTCGACATCGGCAACGGTCAGGTCCTGGCTGACCATCATCAATGCCATGTCGCCGACGACCTTGGAGGACGGCGTCACCTTGACGATGTCGCCGAACATCAGATTGACGTCGTGATAGGTCTGCGCCACCTCGTGCCAGCGCGTCTCCAGTCCGAGCGAGCGCGCCTGTTCCTTCAGATTGGTGAACTGCCCGCCCGGCATCTCGTGCAGATAGACTTCCGAGGCCGGTCCCTTGAGGTCGCTTTCGAAGGCGGCGTACTGGTTGCGCACCGCTTCCCAGTAGAACGAGATTTTCCTGATCCATTGCGGGTCGAGACCGGGGTCGCGTTCGGTGCCCTTCAGCGCCTCGACCAGCGAGCCAAGGCATGGCTGCGAGGTGTTGCCGGAGAAAGCATCCATCGCCGCGTCTATGGCGTCGACGCCGCTTTCCACCGCCGCCAGCACCGTCGCCGCCGACAGGCCCGACGTGTCGTGGGTGTGGAAATGGATCGGCAGGTCGGTCGCCTCGCGCAGCTCCTTGAACAGCACGCGTGCCGCCGCCGGCTTCAACAGTCCGGCCATGTCCTTGACGGCGATGATGTGGGCGCCGGCCGCCTGCAATTCCCTGGCCAGGCCGACATAGTATTTGAGGTCGTATTTCGCCCGCGCCGGATCGAGGATGTCGCCGGTATAGCAGATCGCCGCTTCGATCAGCTTACCCTCGGCGCCGACCGCATCCATGGCGACGCGCATGTTGTCGACCCAGTTCAGGCAATCGAAGACCCGGAACAGGTCGATGCCACCGCTTGCTGCCTGCTTGACGAAATGCTGCACGACATTGTCGGGATAGTTGGTGTAGCCGACGCCATTGGCGCCGCGCAGCAGCATCTGCAACAGCAGATTGGGCGCCGCCTCGCGCACCAGCGACAGCCGCTCCCACGGATCCTCGGTGAGGAAGCGCATGGCGACGTCGAAGGTGGCGCCACCCCAGCATTCCAGCGATAGAAGCTGCGGCAAGGCGCGCGCATAGGTACCGGCGATGCCGGCAATGTCATGCGTTCGCACACGGGTGGCGAGCAACGACTGGTGGCCATCGCGCATCGTCGTGTCGGTGACCAGCACTTGCCTCTGATCGCGCATCCAGGCGGCGAACTTCTCCGGCCCGAGCACATCCAGCTTCTGCTTGCTGCCGCCGGGCACATTGCCGTTGAGGTAAGGCACCACGGGTGCGGCCGCATCGGCCTTCGGCTGCGGCCGGCCGCGCGTCTCGGGATGGCCGTTGACGCTGACGTCGGCGAGATAGTTGATGAGCTTGGTGGCGCGGTCCTGGCGCTTGACCTGCTGGAACAGTTCCGGCGTCGTGTCGATGAACTTGGTCGTGTAGGAATTGTCGGCGAAGCTCGGATGGTTGATGATCGCTTCGAGGAAAGTCAGGTTGGTGGCGACGCCGCGGATGCGGAACTCGCGCAGCGCCCGGTTCATGCGGGCGATCGTCTCGGCCGGCGTAGGCGCCCACGCCGTCACCTTTTCCAGCAGCGGATCGTAGAAGCGGGTGATGACAGCGCCCGAATAGGCGGTGCCGCCATCGAGGCGGATGCCGAAGCCTGTTGCGCCGCGATAGGCGGTGATGCGGCCGTAATCGGGGATGAAATTGTGTTCGGGATCTTCCGTGGTGATGCGGCACTGCAGCGCGTGGCCGTTCAGCCTTATGTCCTTCTGCGCCGGCACGCCTGATTCCGGTGTGCCGATGGCAAAGCCGTCGAGGATGTGGATCTGCGCCTTGACGATATCGATGCCGGTCACCTGCTCGGTGACGGTGTGCTCGACCTGGATGCGCGGATTGACCTCGATGAAATAGAATTTGCCGGTGTCGGCATCCTGCAGGAACTCGACCGTGCCGGCGCCGATATAACTGGTCTCGCGGGCGATCTTCAGCGCATGGCCGCAAAGCTCCTCGCGCTGCGACATTTCGAGATAGGGCGCCGGCGCCCGCTCGACGACCTTCTGGTTGCGGCGCTGGATCGAACAGTCGCGCTCGAACAGGTGCACCGCATTGCCATGGGTGTCGCCCAGCACCTGCACCTCGACATGGCGGGCGCGTTCGATCAGCTTTTCAAGATAGACCTCGTCCTTGCCGAAGGCGGCTTTCGCCTCGCGCTTGCCCTCGGTGACTTCACGGGCAAGGTCGGCTTCGGCGCGGATGGCGCGCATGCCGCGGCCGCCGCCGCCCCATGACGCCTTCAGCATCACCGGATAGCCGATTCCCTTGGCCAGTTTCTTGACCGCCTCCATGTCATCCGGCAACGGATCGGTGGCGGGGATCACCGGCACCCCGACCTCGATGGCGAGATTGCGCGCCGCGACCTTGTTGCCGAGCCGCCGCATTGTGTCCGGCTTCGGCCCGATGAAGGTAATGCCGGCTTCGGCACAGGCGTCGGCGAATTCGGGACTTTCCGACAACAATCCGTAGCCGGGATGAATAGCATCGGCACCCGACAGCCTGGCGACGCGGATCACCTCCTCGATCGACAGATAGCTTTCGATCGGCCCCATGTCCCGGGTCAGATGCGGCCCGCGTCCGACCTGGTAGCTCTCGTCGGCCTTGAAGCGATGCAGGGAGTATTTGTCTTCCTCGGCCCAGATCGCCACGGTTTTGAGGCCGAGTTCGTTGGCCGCGCGAAAAACGCGAATGGCGATTTCGGACCGGTTGGCGACGAGGATCTTCGTGATGGCCAAGGACTGGGCTCCAGCAACGGAAGGAAGAGAAATCGGCGCAATGATTAGCGTGAAAATGCTGCAGTGCAAACAAAATTGACGTGCGTTTAAACCGATTGAAATGGAATCATTGCGCCAGAAGCCCTTCGCATTCATCCGAACAGCAAGAAAAGCGCCGGCTTTGCAGTTAGCGCACGATCATTCACCGGCTAAGAACCCGGCTCTATCGGCCGCCCCCCGTGATGGCAAAAGAAAATGCCCGGCGCGAGCGCCGGGCATCGTACATGGTCTGGAGACTGACGAGCTTACATCTTCTGGATGTAGGTGTACTTGCCGTCGTCGCCCTTCTTCCATTCGTACATGACGTAGCCGGGCAGCGTCGGGTCGCCCTTGGCGTCATAGGACAGGTCGCCGAGCACGGTCTTGAACGGGCCGTTTTCATGCAGCGCCTTGGCAACTGCCTGCGGATCGTTCGACTTGGCAGCGGTGGCTGCCGCGGCGATCGCCTGCATGGCTGCGTAGGAGTAGAGCGTGTAGGCTTCCGGTTCGAAACCCTGCGCGCGGAACTTCTCGACGAGTTCCTTGTTGGCGGGGATCAGGCGCGGATCCGGACCGAACGTGTTGAGCGTACCCGCAACCGCGTCGCCCGCGATCGAAGCCAACTCGTTCGACACGATGCCGTCGCCGGAGACCAGCGTCGCCTTGAGGCCCTGGTCGGCGGCCTGGCGGATGATCAGGCCGGCTTCGGTGTGCAGGCCGCCCCAATAGATGATGGAAACGCCGGCTTCCTTCATCTTGGCGATCAGCGCCGAGAAGTCCTTGTCGCCGACATTGATGCCTTCGTACATGACTTCCGTCAGGCCCTTGGCATTCATCGCCTTCTTGGTTTCGTCGGCAAGGCCCTGACCGTAGGTGGTCTTGTCGTGCACGACGGCGATCTTGGCATCCTTGAAGTTGGCGGCCAGATAAGCGCCAGCAATGCTGCCCTGCTGGTCATCGCGTCCGCAGGTGCGGAACACGTTCCACAGGCCGCGTTCGGTGAACTGCGGGTTGGTTGCGGCCGGCGTCACTTCGACGATGCCGTTCTCGGCATAGACTTCCGAGGCCGGGATCGAGACGCCGGAGTTGAAGTGACCGACCACGAACTTGACGCCGTCGCCGACGAACTTGTTGGCGACCGAGATGCCCTGCTTCGGATCGGAAACGTCGTCGCCGACTTCGAGCTTGATCTGCTCGCCATTGATGCCGCCAGCCGCATTGATGTCGGCGACAGCAGCTTCGGCACCCTTCTGCAACTGCGCGCCGAAGGCGGCATTCGGACCGGTGATCGGGCCAGCGACGCCGACCATTACGTCAGCCCACGCGGCACCGCCGAACGCGACAAGCGCGGTCAGGGCGACGGCGGACAAAAGTGACTTTTTCATTTAAACGCTCCCATTAACGGAGTGGGCGTGGATGAAGCTTTCATGCGATGCCCACCCTTATCGCAGAAAGCATAGTTTGCCGATTTTCAGGCACTTGTCACGCCGATTCAATTTCGAGACGGCGTTAATGATGAACGTCAACCTTTCGGTTTCCAGCTCAAGAGTGAAGCTCTTTCGTAGAGCCAATTATACTGTGTCACCATCTGGTTGGTGCGCGTGTATTGATAGCCGACGAAGCCGAGGATCATCAGCACGATGGTGTCGACGACATAATAGTGCAGCGAGAACATGGTGCCGCCGAACAGCGCGTGATGGATGAAGCGGATCGCGATGCCGAGGCCCAGCATATAGGCGAACAGCTGGATGAAGCTGCGCCACGTCTGAGCACTGGCCTTGCCCGTCATCCACGCCGCCCAGCCGCCGAGCAGACAGGTGACGAAGAAGAACTGCCAGATCGAGGGTTCCTCGTAAAGAATGCCCTGCATGGTGAAGTCTCCTTAGCATGATCCCGAAAAGTTGCGGACTTTCCGGACAAAGATCATGCGACAAACAAACAATCTGGAGCGGAATGGCGGATGCACGCATTCCGCTCCGAACTCAGTGGTGTCCGCCTTCGAGATAGGCGGCGCGCACTTCCGGATTGGCGAGCAGTTCCTTGCCGGTGCCGCTCATCGTCACATTGCCGTTGACCATGACGTAGCCGCGCGTGGCGAGCTTGAGCGCGCCGAAGGCGTTCTGCTCGACCAGGAACACGGTCAGCCCCTGGGTGCGGTTCAGTTCGCGAATGGCATCGAAGATCTGCTTGACGATCAGCGGCGCGAGACCCAGGGACGGCTCGTCGAGCAAAAGCAGCTTCGGCCGTGCCATCAGCGCGCGTCCGATCGACAGCATCTGCTGCTCACCGCCCGACAGCGTGCCGCCGCGCTGGGTGATGCGCTCTTTCAAACGCGGGAACAGCGTGAACACCTTCTCGACGTCCTCGTCATAGTGCTTGAGGTTGTCGAGACTGGCGCCCATCTGCAGGTTTTCCATCACCGTCATGCGCGGAAAGATCCGCCGGCCCTCGGGCGACTGGGCAATGCGCATGCGCGCGATCTCGTGCGTCGGCATCTGGGTGATGTCGGTGCCGGCAAAGGTGATGGTGCCGGCGCGAGCCCGCGGCGCGCCGAAAATAGTCATCATCAGCGTCGACTTGCCGGCGCCGTTGGCGCCGATCAGTGCCACGATCTCACCTTCCTTCACAGTGACATCGACGCCGTTCAAGGCTCGGATGTTGCCGTAGTAAGTCTGCACGCCCTTGATATCGAGCAGCGTTGTCGCGGCCATCACTTGCCTCCTCCGCGCTTGCCCGCCACGGGCTTGGCAGCGGTCTTGCTCCCGGTCTTTCCGGTGGCTGCCTTTGCAGTCTTTGCGGAAGCATGGCTTGTCGCCACCTTGCCCGCATCGACGCGGCGCGAGAATTCCGTGTCCTTGCCCTGGCCGAGCAGCCTGGCCTGTTTGACCCATTCCTCGCGCGCGATACGTCCGTCAAAGGCGAGATAGGCTTCGGCGGCCTCGACGTCGGCCTTTTTCCAGGCGCCGATCTGGTCGAAATGGAAGATGCCGTGATCGTTGAGCTTCTTCTCGTTGACCGCGCCGATGCCCTTGATGCGGGTCAAATTATCGGCCTTGCCGCCGCGAGGTGCAGCCAGCCGGTTGGAGATCTCTCCAGCCTTTGCCGGGGCCTTGGCTGCCGGCTTGGCCGACGCGGTCGACGTCGCCGCCGCGCCGGTTGCCGCCTTTGAAGCCGCTTTCGGAGCAGGCTTTGCCTTCGCTGCCGGCACGGCTGCCAGCGGGGCTGCCTTGTTTGCCGCGGCGAGCGACCTGGCGTCGACCTGACCGGCCTTTGACGCTCCCTTGGCCACCGTAACCCGCTCGCCCGAACTATGGCCGACCGTGTCGGTCACCGGCCCGGCGAGATAGGACGACGACGTTCCCGGACCATGCGCGGCATCCGGCCCTGTATCGAGCTGTTCGATGACATCTTCGTCGCCGACTTCGGTAAGGACCGCTTCGACTTCCTCGTCGTCGACGCCGAGATAGGCGGCGATGACGCGCGGGTCGGTGCGCACCGACTGCGGACTGCCGTCCGAGATCTTGCGGCCGTACTCCAGCACCACGACATGGTCGGAGATCTGCATGACCACCGACATGTCGTGCTCGATCAACAGGATCGAGGTACCGGATGTGTTCTTGATGTCGATCAGCAGCTCGTTCAGCGCCGCCGATTCCTTCGGATTGAGGCCGGCCGCCGGTTCGTCGAGGCACAGAAGCTCGGGTCCCGTGCACATGGCGCGAGCGATCTCGAGGCGGCGCTGCGCGCCATAGGGCAGGTCGCCGGCCGGGTCGTCGGCACGGTCGACAAGATCGGCCTTTTCCAGCCAATGCTTGGCGAGTTCCACCGATTCGGCCGAGGCCTTGCGATAGCCGCTGAAGCCGAAAAGGCCGAGGACCGTGTAGCCCGATGCCTTCATCAGTTTGTTGTGCTGGGCGACCAGCAGGTTCTCCAGCAGGGTCATGCCGGAGAACAGCCGAATGTTCTGGAAGGTGCGCGCCACCTTGGCGCGCGCCGGGATTTCATGGTTGGGCAGCCGCTCGAGCAGGAAGGTCGAACCATCGTTCCGGTTGAGCGTGATCATGCCTTCCGACGGCTTGTAAAAGCCGGTGATGCAGTTGAACACCGTGGTCTTGCCGGCGCCGTTGGGGCCGATCAGCGCGGTGATCTCGCCGCGCTTGGCGGCGAAAGACAGATCGCCGATGGCCACCAGGCCACCGAACTTCATCGACAGATGATCGACCTGCAGGATAGCGTCGTTCGCGCCGGAATTGGCCTTCTGAACAGGGTTCGCATTCATCAGCCGTGTCCTTCCTTGGTGAAGGAGCTTGAGACAGCCTTTCGCTCCTTGAGGAAGGCGGTTGGTTCACGACTGCCGACGAAACCACGCGGCTTCCACAGCATGACGATGACCATGGCCATGCCGAACAGAAGCATACGGTAGAGTTCCGGGGTGAAGTCCGGCCCGAAGACCTGCTTGAGGAAGTCGAGTTCGCGCAGCGCCTCGGTGCCGCCGATCATCACCATGGCGGCAACCGCAATGCCGACCAGCGAACCCATGCCGCCGAGAACGACGATGGCCAGAATGATGGCCGATTCCAGGAAGACGAAGGATTCCGGGCTGACGAAGCCCTGCCGTGCGGCGAAGAACGCGCCGGCGAAGCCGCCGAACATCGCACCCGTGGCGAAGGCTGTAAGCTTCGTGGTGGTGGTGTTGATGCCGAGCGAGCGGCAGGCGATCTCGTCCTCCCGCAACGCTTCCCAGGCACGGCCGACCGGCATGCGCCGCAGCCGGATGGTGACGAAGGCTGTCAGCAGCGCCAGCGCCAGGATCAGGTAATAGAGGAAGATCTTGTAGTAGGCGCTCGAGGTCGCGAGATTCAGCACCTTGGCGATGTAATTGGGGTCCGACACGTTGAAGGTCATCAGGCCGAAGAAGGTGACCTTCGGGATGCCGGAAATACCGGCCGAACCGTTGGTGACCTCACGCCAGTTGATCAGCACCAGGCGGATGATCTCACCGAAAGCCAAGGTGACGATCGCCAGATAGTCGCCGCGCAGGCGCAGCACCGGGAAACCGAGCAGCACGCCCCAGAAGGCGGCCATGGCGCCGGCGGCCGGCAAAAGGATCCAGAACGACAGGCCGTATTGCGTGCCGAGCAGCGCATAGGCATAGGCGCCGACCGCGTAGAAAGCGACATAACCGAGGTCGAGCAGGCCGGCGAGGCCGACGACGATGTTCAGGCCCCAGGCCAGCATCACATAGATCAGGATCTGGATGCCGAAATTGTCGACCCATTTCAGCGAACCTTGCAGCCCGCCGACGAATGACCAGGACATCAGCGACAGGATCGCCACCACCAGGATCGGATAGAGGATCAGTGCGGCAATGCCGAGTTTGGTGAAGTTGGCGTGAATGAAACCGCGGAAATAATAGATCACGCAGGCCAGCACGTAGACGATCGCCAGGGCGCGCAGGAACTGCAGATAGCCGGCCGGCACGGCTCCCACCCATCCGACGAGAGAGCTGTTGACCGCAAACAACACCACCGCCGCGACCAAGGCCACAATGAAGGCCGGCAACTGGAAGAAACGCGACGCCACGCTGGCCGGCAACAGGCCAGTGGCGATGTCGGTGATCTTCTGGTTGGCGAGGAAGGGCTGGCCATAAGCGACATAGAAGAAGCGCCCGATGGCCGTGGCGATCACCACGGCGGCAAGCAGGCCCCAGCGCGTCGTCAGGACCAGTTCATTGGAAATGTTTTGACCGGTCTTCAGGCCGATGAACAGCACGAACAGGCCGAACGATATGGCAGCGGCATAAAGTGACTCGCGCAACGCGCGCTGCATAGGCGTGGCGACGGTGTCGCGCTCCGGAGATACGGTGACGGCCATGGTCTCAGACCTTTTCGACTTCTGGCCGGCCCAATATGCCGGAAGGCAGGAAGATCAGCACGATGGCCAGGATCGAGAACGCCGCGACGTCCTTGTAGTCGATCGAGAAATATGCCGACCACATGCTCTCGATGAAGCCGATCATCAGCCCGCCGAGCACAGCACCCGGCAACGAACCAATGCCGCCCAGCACCGCCGCCGTGAAGGCCTTCACGCCCGGCGTGAAGCCATCCGAGAAGGCAATGACGCCGTAATACATCAGGAACAAAGTGCCGGCGACCGCGGCAAGGGCCGCACCCATGATGAAGGTGATCGAGATCGTGCGGTCGACATCGATGCCGAGCAGCGCCGCCATCTTGCGGTCCTGCTCACAGGCCCGTTGCGCTCGCCCGAGCGAGGTCTTGTTGACCAGATACCAGAACAGCGCCAGCAGCAGCGCCGTGACGACGACGATGATGATCTGCTTCAGCGACACGCTGATGCCGTTGATGTTGTAAACCTGGCTGACCATCGGCGGGATCGGCTTGTTGCGGGGACCCTGCGTCACCTGGACGAAGTTCGACAGCGCGATCGACATGCCGATGGCGGTGATCAGCGGGGCCAGTCGGAACGAACCGCGCAGCGGCCGGTAGGCGACTTTTTCAATCGTCCAGTTGTAGAGGCTGGTGAGCAGCATCGCCACGATCATCATGACCAGCAGCGCCAGCACAACCGGCACGGAATAGAACAGCGCGCCAAGGGCGAGGAAGACGATCAGTGCTGTGAAGGCACCCACCATGAAGATGTCGCCATGGGCGAAATTGATCATGCCGATGATGCCGTAGACCATCGTGTAGCCGATCGCGATCAGCCCATAGATCGATCCCAGCGTCAGCCCGTTGATAAGCTGCTGGACAAAGTACTGCATGTGTACATGGCTCCCCTGGAATGTCGCCCATGCAGACGCATTCCTTTTCGTATTTCCCCTAGTCGTAAAGTTTCGAGCCCGGATTGCAACGTCATTTTTCAATCGTCATGCGTGTTTTCGAAGCACGCTGTCCGATTGCCCGTTTTCCATCATCCGGCCCCTGGACTATCGCGGACCCTACCATTGGCATAACGCAATGTCTTTGACGATTCGACCGCATCATGCGCTCCGTTTCGAAGAAATCGCCGTCAAAATTAGGTGATGAAAGGAATCCTTGCGTTTTTGGCACGATCCATTTTTCAAGCCCTCGCTTTCCGCAGGGTCAGGATTCCCATCACTTGACAACAAATCCATGCGCGAACGGGTCGCGGTCGTCGATGAAGATGGTGTTCAGTCCGGTCATCCGCGCCCAGCCGCCGATCGAGGGAATGATGGCCGGTTTGCCGGCCACGGTGACGTCCTTTTCGACCTTGCCCTTGAACAGCGAACCGATGATCGATTCATGCACGAAGCTGTCGCCGGCCTTGAGTTTGCCCTTGGCATGAAGCTGCGCCATGCGCGCCGAGGTGCCGGTGCCGCAGGGCGAGCGGTCGATCGCCTTGTCGCCGTAGAACACGGCATTGCGGGCATCCGCCCCATCCACCGTCGGAGCACCGGTCCACAGCATGTGCGACAGCCGGTTGATGCCAGGATTCTCGGGATGGACGAAGGAATATTTCTCGTTGAGCCGCTGGCGCACCACCGGGCTCCAGGCGATGAAGTCGCCCGCCGAATAATCGGCCATGTCGCGATAGTTCTTCTGCGGTTCGACGATGGCGTAGAAGTTGCCGCCATAGGCGACGTCGACGGTGATTTCGCCGAGCCCAGGGCATTCGATCGTCAGCCCCTCGGCATGGAGGAAGGACGGCACATTGGTGATGCGCACCTCCTCGACATAGTCGCCGACCTGTTTGTATTCGGCGATGACAAGTCCGGCCGGCGTGTCGAGCCGAAGCACGCCCGGCGTCTTCGGCTTGATCAGACCGTGCTCGATCGCCATCGTCACCGTGCCGATGGTGCCATGGCCGCACATCGGCAGGCAGCCGGAGGTTTCGATGAACAGGATGGCGATGTCGCAATCCTCGCGCGTCGGCGGATAGAGGATCGAACCGGACATCACGTCGTGGCCGCGCGGCTCGAACATCAGGCCGGTGCGGATCCAGTCATACTCGGCCAGAAAATGCGCACGCCGCTCCATCATCGTCGCGCCCTGCAGCAGCGGGCCGCCCCCAGCGACCAGCCGCACCGGATTGCCGCAGGTGTGGCCGTCTATGCAGAAGAAGGATTTCTTGGCCATGACGCTCCTCGAAAATCAAAACCCGAAAATATCAAAATCGTTGCGGACTGAAGGGGCCCAGTTCGATCGGTGGAGTCTGCCCCAGGACAAGATCCCTGATCAACCGTCCGGTGGCCGCCGCCTGGGTCAGGCCGAGATGGCCATGGCCGAAGGCATAGACCACCGACCGCTTTCCCGGCGCGCCGCCGATGACTGGCACTGAATCCGGCAGCGAGGGGCGGAACCCCATCCATTCGCGCCCGCCCGAGGGATCGAGCCCCGGCAGGAATTTCTGCGCCTTCTGCAGCAGCGCCTTAGACCTGGCATAATTGGGCCGCCGCTCGATGCCGCCGAGTTCGACGGCGCCACCGACACGCAGGCCCGTTGCGAGCGGCGTGACGACGAAGCCATGGCCGGAGAAGATCAGCATCCGCTTCACGTCGAAGGCACTCGTCGGCAACGTGGTGTTGTAGCCGCGCTCGGTCTCCAGCGGAATGCGATCGCCGAGTTGCTTCGCCAGCAGATGAGACCATGCGCCTGCTGCGACGACGAGGTGTCGCGCCTGTCTGGTCGTGCCGTCTGCCAATGTCAGCGTCGCACCATCCTGATCCGCCGCGACTTGGCCGATCCGAGCCATCTCAAAGCGGGCACCCTTGCTTTGTGCGTAGGCCCACACCGCCTTGCCCAGCAGTTTCGGGTCGGCGACCGTCTTCCATCCCGGCACGAACGTGCCTTTGATGAAGCGCGGCGACAGCCCCGGCTGCAAGGCGGCCAGTTCCTCGCCCTCGACATGGCGGAAACCGATGCCGAAACGCTCACGCGCCGCCCAGCCGCGCAGCCCGGCCTGGAACTCGGCTTCGCTTTCATAGAGCTCGAGCGAGCCATCCTCGCGCAACATCGACCGCGTGCCGGAGCGATCGAGCAGGCCCATCCACTCCGCCTCGGCGAGCTTCATCATGCCCGCCTGAGCAGCAAGGCTCGCCTCGTATTTTCCCGGCGCACCGGCGCGCCAGAAGCGGATCAACCAGGGCAGAAGCTTCGGCAGATAGGCGGGCGGAATGCTGAGCGGGCCAAGCGGATCGGCCAGCCATTTCGGCAGCTGCCGCATCATGCCCTTGTGGGCCAGCGGCAGCACATCGGAAAAGGCAAAGGCGGCGGCGTTGCCGGAGCTCGTCTCCTCGCAAATGCCGGTGCGGTCGAAGATGGTGACCCTGCGTCCGGCCTCGGCGAGAGAAGCGGCTGCACAGATGCCGATGATGCCGCCACCGATGATGGCGATGTCGAGCCCTTCTCCCCGTTCACGGGGAGAAGGTGCCCGAAGGGCGGATGAGGGGCGGCGCGCCGCTTCTGTCGACTTGGAATTTCCTGACACGTAGGCGCTGCCCCTCATCTGGCTGCCGCCATCTTCTCCCCGTGAACGGGGAGAAGAAAGCCATCAAAATGTCGGCAGCTTCGGCCGAACCGCGAGCGCATCCTTGATGATCTTCTCGACAGCCTTGCGGCGCTCGCCCGACAGCGGCTGGCGCGGCATGCGAACGCGGTCATTTGTGTTGATCGCGAACACTTCGGCAAGCTTGATGTTTTGGACCAGATAGGTCGAGACATCGAGATCGAGCAGCGGCCGGAACCAGCGGTAGATGGCGAGCGCCTCCTCGCGGCGGCCCTGCTTCATCAGCTGGAAGATGGCGACGGTCTCGCGCGGGAAGGCTGTGACCAGTCCGGCGACCCAGCCGATGGCGCCAACCGACAGCGCCTCGAAGGCCAGATTGTCGACGCCGGTGAACAGGTCGTAGCGAGTGCCCAGGCGATTGATGATCTCGGTCGAACGACGGATGTCGTCGGAGGATTCCTTGATCGCGACAAAGCGCTTGTCCGACGCTAGCTCCTCCATCTGGTCGACGGTGACGTCGACGCGGTAGGCAAGCCGGTTGGAGTAGATCATGACCGGCAGGTCGCCCGCCTGCGCGACCGCGCGCAGCGCCGCGACCGTCTCTTCCGCATTGGTGTGGTAGATCGGGCTCGGCACGACCATGAGGCCATTGGCGCCTTCCCGGCTCGCGCGCTTGGCGATGCTGGCCGCCTCGCGTGTGCCGGCCTCGTTGACGGTCAGCAGCACCGGCTTCTTGCCGGTGACCTTCTGTGCGGTCTTCAGCACCTCTATCTTCTCGTCGGGCGACAGCATCGGCCCCTCGCCGAGCGATCCGCAGACGATGATGCCGTCGCAGCCGGCCTCCATCTGCAGGCTGAAGCAGCGCTCCATCTCGGCATGATCGAGACGATCGTCCGCGGTGAATTTGGTCGTGACGGCAGGAAAAACTCCGGTCCACATGATCATCTCTCCATCTGATATATCAGTGGTATATCTATTAACAAACCCGCTGTCAATGCGGATTCCGTTATGATATATTCAAGATATATCAGGAGAGCGCATTTGATATCCATGGCAGCAAGCATCCCGGCAGAGCCGGCCGCGACCAGGGCCTACCATGTGCTCGAGCACATGATCGTCACGCTCGAACTGGCCCCGGCAAGCTTCGTCACCGAGGGCGCTCTGATCGACAGGCTCGGGCTTGGCAGGACACCGGTGCGCGAGGCGATCCAGCGGCTGGCATGGGAAGGGCTGCTCGACGTCAGGCCGCGCGCCGGCATCGCCATCGCCCCGCTCCATCCCGGCGACTGGTTGCGCGTCCTCGATGCACGTCGCGGCGTCGAGGTGGTGCTGGCCCGCTCGGCCGCCCGCTTCGTCACCCGCGAAGCCGCCGACCTGTTTCACGAAGCAGCGCTTGCCATGCAGAAGGCGGTGATCTCGGGTAATGTGCTTGCCTTCATCCAGGCCGACAAGGCTCTCGACGAAGCGCTGGCGCTGGCTGCCGACAATCCCTTCGCCGCCCGTCTGGCCGCCCCCTTGCAGACCCATAGCCGCCGCTTCTGGTTCCGCTACAAGGCCGAGACCGGTCTTGCCGAATCCGCCGAGCACCATGTCGCGCTGATCCGCTCGATCCTTGCCGGCGACGAGGAGGCCGCGGCCAAGGATGCCAAACGCCTGATGGCGCTACTGCGCGGCCACGCCGAGACGGCCGCCACGCGCTGAACGTCCTTTTATATCCGGTGCGCTTTCGTCGCCGGCGCTTCCTCGAAGCTCGGGTCAAGTCCCTGGCAAGGCAGCCGCCGCCATCAACGGACCGTCCCAGCCTTCGCCTGCCGTGATGACGCAGCTCTGACCATGCGTGTCGGTGGCAAGAATTGTCCAGGTGCCCTGGTCGGAGACGAATATCTCAAGAATCAGGCTCGGGTTGACCAGGCCGCGCGCCGCCTCGCTTTCGTGGAATTTTTCGCCGAGCGCTTTGATCATATCCGCACGGGCCGCGCATTGCGCCGCCAGCGCCGGGACGGCGGGAAACGCAGAAATTGCCACGAAAAATAGCGTTGCCACAAGACGGGTCATCTGACATCTCCTTGCGCCAGACGATGTCCCCGAAGCTGTCGCCAGCGCCGTTGCTTGATCTGCCGTACCTCCTTGCGGCAGGACTGCAGAACCAAGACGGCAGATGCCTACTTGGTTCCATCACATTAGCGTTCAAGCGGATAGGGTCGCCACCGGATTGCAAAAAAACGCCCGGGCGCGAGCGCCCGGGCCTTGAATCCAAATCAATTTGTTGTCCGGTCAGTTCATCGTCGGGATGACGAATTCAGCACCGTCCTTGATGCCGCCCGCGCGACCGCAGCCGAAGGCGAGGACGCGCAACCAAGAAATCGTCCGGTCAATTCATCGTCGGAATGACGAATTCGGCACCATCCTTGATGCCCGCCCGCGCGACCGCAGCCGAAGGCGAGGACGCGCAACCAAGAAATCGTCCGGTCAGTTCATCGTCGGGATGACGAATTCGGCACCATCCTTGATGCCGGACGGCCAGCGCGAGGTCACCGTCTTGGTCTTGGTATAGAAGCGGAACGCGTCCGGGCCGTGCTGGTTGAGATCGCCGAACGAAGATGCCTTCCAGCCGCCGAACGTGTAGTAGGCGATCGGCACCGGGATCGGCACATTGATGCCCACCATGCCGACCTGGACACGGCTTGCAAAGTCGCGCGCGGCATCGCCGTCACGGGTGAAGATGGCGACGCCATTGCCCATCTCGTGATCGTTGGCGAGCTTGATCGCGCTCTCATAGGTCGGGGCGCGCACAACAGAGAGCACCGGCCCGAAGATCTCTTCCTTGTAGATACGCATGTCCGCGGTGACGTTGTCGAACAGGCAGCCACCCATATAGTAGCCGTCTTCATAGCCCTGCATGGAGAAGCCACGGCCGTCGACGACCAGCTTGGCGCCTTCCTTGACGCCGGTGTCGACATAGCCCTTAACGCGTTCCAATGCCTGCGCCGTCACCAGCGGGCCGAAATCGGCGGAAGAGTCCGTCGAAGGACCGACCTTCAGGCTCTCGACGCGCGGGATCAGCTTTTCCATCAGCCGGTTGGCGGTATCGTTGCCGACCGGGACGGCGACCGAGATCGCCATGCAGCGCTCGCCGGCCGAGCCGTAGCCGGCGCCGATCAGCGCGTCGACGGTCTGGTCCATGTCGGCATCGGGCATGATGATCATGTGGTTCTTGGCACCGCCGAAGCACTGCACGCGTTTGCCGGCGGCTGTGCCGCGCGAATAGATGTAATGGGCGATCGGCGTCGAGCCGACAAAGCCGATGGCCTTGATGTCGGGATCATCGAGGATGGCGTCGACCACGTCCTTGTCGCCATTGACGACATTGAGGATGCCTGCCGGCAGGCCGGCTTCGAGGAACAGTTCGGCAATGCGCATCGGCACGCCCGGATCGCGTTCCGACGGTTTCAGGATGAAGGCGTTGCCGCAGGCGATGGCCGGCGCGATCTTCCACAGCGGGATCATCGCCGGGAAGTTGAACGGCGTGATGCCGGCGACGACGCCGAGCGGCTGGCGCATCGAATAGACGTCGATGCCGGGGCCGGCGCCGTCGGTGAATTCGCCCTTCATCATGTGCGGTGCGCCGATGCAGACCTCGACCACTTCGAGGCCGCGCTGGATGTCTCCCTTGGCGTCGGCGATCGTCTTGCCGTGCTCGCGCGCCAGGATGTCGGCCAGTTCGTCATAGTCGCGCGCGACCAGTTCGAGAAACTTCATCAGCACGCGTACGCGGCGCTGCGGGTTGGTCGCGGCCCATTTCGGCTGCGCTGCCTTGGCATTCTCGACCGCCGCGCGCAGTTCCGCCTGCGAGGCCAACGCCACCGTGCCGCGCACGGAGCCGTCCATCGGCTGCATGACATCCTGCTTGCGGCCGCTGGTCCCGGCGACATGCTTGCCGCCAATGAAATGACCATAGTCGATCATGATTTCTCTCCCTTGTTTGTGATGCTGCATTGTCCGCCTTTGGCCGGCGGATGGCAACGCGACGGAGAACGCAACCGTTGTGCGGATAATAGATAACGATTGACGAGCGAGCATCAATTCCCGCAAATGGTGCTATCCCGAGACGACGCCGGAGGATTGACAGGTTGAGTTCCTTCGCGCCCCCCTCTGTCCTGCCGGACATCTCCCCCTCTAGGGGGGAGATTGCGCTGTTGTCTTCGGCTTCGCCAATCCTTGAGGCTGTTAGCGAAGAGCTGTCGGCGAGGCTGCCAATCTCCCCCCTTGAGGGGGAGATGTCCGGCAGGACAGAGGGGGGCGCCACGGAACGCAACGGCGGCGATTGTCACCTGGACCATCCCCATGAACTGGGATGACGTCCGCATCTTCCTTGCCGTGGCGCGTGCCGGCCAGATCCTTGGCGCGGCCAAACGGCTGGAGCTCAACCACGCCACCGTCTCACGCCGCATCGCCGCACTCGAGGAAGCGCTGCGGACAAAGCTGTTTCGCCGCTTGACCACCGGCAGCGAGCTGACGCCCGCCGGCGAGCGTTTTCTCGACATTGCCGAGCGCATGGAGGGCGACATGATCGCCGCGCGCTCGACCATTTCAGGCGAAGGCGACGACGTTTCCGGCACGGTGCGGATTGGCGCGCCCGACGGTTTTGGTGTCGCCTTCCTGGCCAAGCGCCTCGGCGAACTGACCGCCCTGCACCGCGAACTGACGATCCAGCTTGTGCCGGTGCCGCGCTCCTTTTCCTTGTCGCGCCGCGAGGCGGACATCGCCATCACCGTCGAGCGGCCGACAGAAGGCCGGCTGGTGGCGGGAAAGCTGGTCGACTACTCGCTCGGCCTGTTTGCCTCGTGCGCTTATGCTGAAGCGCATGGCTTGCCCAAAACCGCCGCCGAGCTCGGCCAGCACACGCTCATTGGCTACGTACCCGACCTCATCGTCAGTCCCTCGCTCGACTATGCGGGCGAATTCAGCGCCGACTGGCGCACCAGCTTCGCCATCTCCTCCGCACTCGGCCAGGCGGAGGCGGTGCGCTCGGGCGCCGGCATCGGCATCCTGCACACCTTCGTCGCCCGCTCGATGCCTGAATTGGTATCCGTCGACGTGGTCGCGCCGATCCGCCGTGCCTACTGGCTGGTCTATCACGAATCGGTCAGGCCGCTGCGCCGCGTCCAGATCGTCGCCAGCTTCATCACCAAGGTGGTGGAGCGGGAGCGGAGCCTATTTGTTTAGCCGTGCCGCCTTTTCCTTGCCACAAAACCGGCCAGAGTGGCATCAGACGTGCAGCCGCCGCGTAGAGACGATCCCTTAGAAAGCTGGCGCGGATAGACATGCGAGCCGTTCTTGCCATCCTGCCGCTGCTTTTCGTTTCCGCTTGCGCCAATCCGTGGACGAAGGTCCCGGAGGCCGAACTGCCCAAGCCGATCCGCTACGCCATGGCGCGGCCTTCACCTTTCGTCTTCGGCAATTATTGCGGCCCCGGCACCCGCACCGGCGACCTGTCGGCCCGGCCGGCCGACCGACTCGATGCGGCCTGCCAGGTGCATGATGCCTGCTACATCGCCCGCCACAACCATTGCGACTGCGACGGCACCCTGGTCGCCTCGGCGAAAGCGATCCGTGACGACGAGACAGCGCCACGCAAAATGCGCGGCGAGGCCGAACTGTTGATCGCCACCTTCGCCATTCCCGTCTGCAAGGTCTTCCCGCAGGGCTTCATGCCGCCGCGCGATCCCGCGCAATTGAGCGCCCTGAAGGCCGGAGACGCCGGGTGAAGGGTCGCGCATCCATCGCCATCGTTCTGTTCGGGCTGGCTGTCCTTGCCGGCTGTGCCGGCGCTGGCCGCAATGCCTGCGATCTCCTGCAAGGCCAGAGCGCTTGCGCGCGACCCGCTCTCTCCGCCGGGACAGCTGGGCCGCGGATCGCCGCCGCGCAGTTTTTCGGTGACGCCGGCACGAGCGACTATGAAAAACGCTTCCTGGCGCTGCTCGCCCACCACCAGCTTGGCGCCATGGACCGCGCCAACGGCACCGGCCCTTTCGGCCATGACCGCCATGAGATCGCCAACAGCGATTTCCAGGCGACCTACCGGACACTGCAAAAACTGGCCGGACCGGTTGCCGAAACGCATCTGCCGCCGGCCGGCGCCAGCAGCGGCGAGGGCCATTTCGATGGACGCTGGCGGGTGTCGCGGCAGACACTCTACATCGATGCGGCTGCGCGGCCCTCGGCGCCCAGGATCTTCGATTTCTCCGGCCTGCAGGCGCGCAGCGTCGAGATCGTGCTGCGCCAGGCCGGCAAGCAACCGGCCGACATCGAGGGCACTTGCGACGGCACGCTGGCGATCCGTGCCGGCGGCGGTTCACGCACCATCGCCACGGGCACGGCATTCCGCTTTCGCCTGTCCGGCGAGGATGACACGGTCAGCCTGTTTCCAAGTGACGGCCTGAACCGCTGCACGGCAAGGATCCGCTCCCGCCTCGCCCCGGCCGGCGCGCTGCTCACCATCCGGCGCGAAGAGACCGCCGATCCGGCTCTCGCCGCCTTCGACAGTCGCTACGAGCGTTGCCCGACGCCCAACCCCACCGGCCTCGATGCGCTCAGCCGCGCCTTCTATGCCAGCCGCTGGCTGTCGCAGACCTGTGCCTTGCCGATCGGAAAGCCGCGCCTGCTGCGGAAGTCGCGCGATGGCTTCAACGCCAAGGTCGAGGCGTTGATGGGAGCGCCGCTGTCCGACAGCGCCATCGACAAGGGCGACCCGGAGCTGCCGCTCGATTTCTCCAAGGCGCCAAGGCTGAAGCTGATCTATCTGTCGTCGCTGGAGTTCAAGGCCGACTTCTCCGGCCGCATCATCGAACGGCTGATCCGCCACCATGCGGCCCTCGGCACCAAGGTGCGCATCATGGTCACCGACGTGCTGGAGCGCGACAAGGACGACGCCCTGCTGCATCGGCTGGCGGCCGAATTCCCCAATGTCGAATTGCAGGAATATCGCTGGCGGGCGGACCATGGCGCGCCGATCGACGAGCAGATCTCACAACTGCACAAGGTCCATCACGTCAAGATGCTGGCGACGCTTGCCGACGATCCCACGCGCTCGCGCGCCATCATCGGCGGCCGCAACATCCATGACGGCTTCCTCTTCCACCAGCCGATCGATCTGTCGCGCTATCCCGACCTTGAGCAATACGGCAAGACCGACGGGCTCTCACTGAACTACTATTCGAACTGGAGCGACTTCGACATCGAGTTCGCCGATCCGGCCACGGTCGAGACACTCGCCGCGCATCTTTCGACAGTGTGGCTGCGCGACGCCGACACCAATCTGGCGCGCCCCTTCTCCATTCCGGTCCGGTCCGACGGCGCCCGCCCCTCAGGCACGGCGCGGCACTTCATTTCGGTGCCCTACGAGGATGGCCATGCGCTGGAGGATTATTTCGTCGAGCTGGTCGATGCGGCCCAGCACCATATCCAGATCGTCAATCCCTACCTCAACCTGACACCGAAACTTGCCCAGGCTGTTGACCGGGCGCTCGCGCGCGGCGTCAGGATCGACATTGTCGGCCGCATCGATCTCAAGGGCGATATCGGCGGCAAATTCCTCACCGCGCTCAACAAGTTGTTCGTCGAGAAATATGGCGACCGCATCAACATTCGCGAGTTCAAGGCGCCTGACGTGGTGCTGCATTCCAAGATCATGATGATCGACGAAAGGCTGGTCGCCATCTCGTCGGTCAACCTCAACAACCGCAGCTTCTTTCACGACAGTGAGAACGGCATGATGGTGCTCGATCCTGCCTTCTACACCAGGATGAAGCCGATCTATGACGACTATGTCGCCCACTCCAATCCGGTCGCCACCAATGTGACGATCCCATGGGCCTACCGGCTGCTGTTCGACGAGGACTGGGTCCGGCAGGCATTCTGACGGCGATTGTATCTGACCAACCCAAAGTGAAAGCAGGAATATGGTCCTAGCTGGCCGGCGTCTAGCTCGTTCGACGCAGCGAGCGGATAAAGAGCATGAGGGATACGAGAGTGAACGCTGGGTTGCGATTGAAGCCCCACCATCCTCCTGATCGTTCTAGGAGTTCCGCCTCTAGTGGGTCTGTCGGACCGAGCGGGCCGCCTGCGATATGCTCTCCCTCAGGATGAGGCCGCCTTGCGGCCTTAAGTTCTGCAACGCGCGCGCCCAGTTGGTTTAGCCGCGCTCGCAACTCTCTATCAGTGAAGTCTGAACCCATTCATATATCATCGCACTACGCAGGATCGGACGCTAGGCGCTACCCAGCCGTAGGGAAGTGGCTAGCAAGCGCCTCATAAGTAGAAAATAGCGCGCTCTCGCCATTCTGACCAACACATGCCCTACCGAAAATAGCGCTCCTGCGCGAGGTCGCGGACGTCGATATCAGGCACCCGGCTGGAGATGATGTCGGCCAGCACCTTGCCGGAGCCGCAGGCCATGGTCCAGCCGAGCGTGCCGTGGCCGGTGTTGAGATAGAGATTGGAGAGCTCGGTGCGGCCGATCAGCGGCGGACCATCCGGCGTCATCGGTCGCAGCCCGCACCAGAACGTCGCGTCCCGCATCGCGCCGGCGCCCGGAAAGAGATCGCCGACCGAATGTTCCAGCGTGCGCCGCCGTGATTCGTGCAGCCTGAGGTCGAAGCCGGAAATCTCGGCCGTACCGCCAACCCGGATGCGGTCGCCGAGCCGGGTGATCGCCACCTTGTAGGTCTCGTCCATCACCGTCGACACCGGTGCCGCCGCGGCGTCCTTGATCGGCACAGTGATCGAATAACCCTTGACCGGATAGACGGGGATCGGCCGCTTCACCCTGCGCATGAAACCTGCCGAATAACTGCCCAGCGCCATCACATAGGCGTCGGCGGCCTTCCAGCCCTTGCTGGTGCTGAGATTGGCAATGCGGTTGCGGCTGCGGATGACGCGCCAGATCGTCACGTCGTATTCGAACTTGACGCCGCGCGCCACGCAAAGCTCGGCCAGCCTGTCGGTGAACATCTTGCAGTCGCCGGTCTCGTCGTGCGGCAGCCTGAGGCCGCCGACGAACTTTTCACGCACCCCGGCAAGGCCCGGCTCCGCCGCGATGCAGCCGTCCTGGTCGAGGATCTCGTAAGGCACGCCATACTTCTTCAGCACCTCGACATCGCCGCCGGTGCCGTCGAGCTGCTTTTGCGTACGGAACAGCTGCAACGTGCCTTGTGTCCGCTCGTCATAGGCGATGCCGGTCGCTTCGCGCAGCGCCTTCAGCGTGTCGCGGCTGTATTCGGCGAGCGGCACCATGCGCGCCTTGTTGATCGCATAGCGCTCGGCCGTGCAGTTGCGCAGCATCTTGATGAGCCATGTCCACATATGCGGATCGAAGGCCGGCCGCACCACCAGCGGGCCATGCTTCATCAGCAGCCATTTGATCGCCTTCAGCGGAATGCCGGGTCCGGCCCAGGGCGAGGCGTAGCCGGGCGAAATCTCGCCGGCATTGGCGAAGCTGGTTTCCAGCGCCGGGCCTTTCTGGCGGTCGAGAACCGTCACCTCGTGGCCGGCCTCGGCAAGAAAGTACGCCGTGGTCACTCCGATGACGCCGCCGCCCAGCACCATGATCTTCATCGTTCACTCCTTGCCGCCGCACGTCCTTGAGGACGCCTGGACGCGGCCGCATTTCCGATTTGCGCACGATCCCCGGCGAAAATCGATGCCGATTTTCGAGATCATGCAGTGTTGCCTGTTCACGCCGCCGCAGGACCGGGGTCGTCATCCCCTGTCTGCCGCATTCCGGCCCGCTCGCCAAGGGGCCGCCAATCGGCTGCGGCGCTGTAGACGAGAGTGAGCCCATGCGGCCGTCGCGCCTCGGCTTGGGATTTCTCCCTGACGGCACGCCGCGCAGCCTCCGGCTGGTAGAGCACGGTCGCGATCAGGAGCGACTCCCGCCTGCCGTCGGCCTGTTCGATCCATGCAGTCTGGCCCTCGGCCATGCCGAGCATGCAAAGCCCCCGCCTTGTCATGATCGACAGGCTGGAGCCGACCGGACCGCGCACCTCGTTCTGCACCAGGGTCCGGGTCTGGGCAGGGCCGGCATCGACACGAAACACCAGCCTGCTGTTCAGCGTCACGATATCGGGTCCGACCGAATCGATCGCGACGACCTCGGCTTTGGAAAGCTTCTCTTCAAGCATTGGAACAATCGGATCCGCGAAAGCCCGCCAACGCTCCAGCATGATCTCGAGGACGGCGAAGTCCTTCGTCGTCAGCCGGAAATTCGCGCCTGTCATCGCCGTCTCCATGCTCAGGACCCTTCCCGCCCGCAGGCCGGCGCATCGACCGCTTCGATGGTCGCCGACAGTTCCCGGCCGCCACGGCTGCTCCAGCACACTGTCTGCCCGATCGACGCGCCGATAAGCGCCGTCCCCATCGGCGTCAGCACCGAGATCCTGTTTTCACTGATGTCTGCTTCGCCGGGATAGACCAGCGTGATGCGCTGGGTGTGGCCGCCATCGTTGCGGATTGTCACCGTCGAACCCATCCGCACCACGTTGGCCGGCATGGAAGCCGCTGCCGTCACGAAGGCACGGTCCATCTCCGAAAGCAGTTCTTCGGCCGTCTCGGGCACGCGGTCGAGCGACGCCCGCGCCAGGCCCGTCAGCCGGTGGTGGTCGGCATCGCTGACCAGAAGCCGGCTCGGTGGACGCAATCCTGTTGCATGTTGCATGGCAAACCTCATGACTTGGCGCATCCAACAGACGCGCGCCTGCCCCCGCACAAACGGTGGCTTGATGAAAAGCCGGCAGCCGCGAAGCTGTCTGGCTCGGGAATGATGATGTCAGGTAGAAATGCCCCGGTTCGGACGAACGCCAAAAGGCGACCGCGCCGGGGCTACGATCCCGCGATCGGGCAGACCCTGAACAAGGTTCTGATATAAGCTGGGTTGCTCATGCAAGGAGCCTTGCCGACAGGCGTCCGCTTGTCAAGCGCGGCCAAACCGCTCAACTGCCGACATAGCGCCGATGGAAGCGCGGGCCGAGGCTGGTCAGGATCTCGTAGCCGATGGTGCCGGCATGGCCGGCAGCGTCATCGACACTTTGCGAGGGACCGAGCAGTTCGACGAGATCACCCTCGCGCAACCTGCCGGCCGGCAGGGCGGAAATGTCGAGAATGATCGAATCCATCGACACCCGCCCGAGGAAAGGCAGGCGCGTGCCCTCGAACCACGCAGCCGACGCGGCCCGGCGCTGCCAGCCATCCGCGTAGCCGAACGAAATCGTCGCCAGCCTGAGCGGGCCTTGCGCTTGATAGGTGTGGCTATAGCCGACGCCGGCGCCTTTTTCGATGCTGCGCGTCTGTGCCACCTTTGCCTGCAACCGCACCACCGGCAGCATCGGATTGGGCTTTGCCGGCGTCGGATTGATGCCGTAGAGCGCGGCACCGGGGCGGGCGAGATCGTAGTGAAAGCGCTCCCCAAGAAAGATGCCGGAGGAATTGGTCAGCGAGGCCGGTGCCGCCGGCAGCATCTTGCGCAGCTGCTCGAATGCCAATCGCTGCCGCTCATTGGCCGGGTGCTCCGGCTCGTCGGCGCAGGCCAGATGACTCATCACGAACCGGATGTCGATGCCGTCGAAGGCCTGCGGATCGGCGGCAACGCGCTCTACATCCCGGGGCGCCATGCCGAGCCGCGACATGCCGCTGTCGAACTGGATGGCGGCCGGCAGTTTTCGGCCGGCGCGGCGAGCCGACACACGCCAAGCCGCCAGTTGCTCGGGGCTGTTGATGACAGCGCAAACGTCCGCTGCCACGGCGTCCGTCTCGGCACCGGACGGAATGCCGTTCAACACGAAAATGGCAGGGCCCGCACCAAGCGAGCGGCGCAGGGCGACGCCTTCGCCCAGAAGCGCAACGAAGAAGACATCGCAGCCTTCGCGCAGCAGCGCCGCCCCGACCTGGCCGGCGCCAACGCCGTAGCCGTCCGCCTTGAGCACACCAGCGCAGGCAACATCGCCCAACCGCGCCTTCAGCCGCCGGTAGTTTTCACGGATTGCACCGAGATCGATGGTGAGGATGGCCCCAGCCGCCACTTCGCTTGTGGCGGTGGCCTCTTCTGGCAGCGACCTTTTGGGGGCGTCGTCCATGGCGACCCTTCGCGTGGGAGGGGATACATCAATAGGACCGCCGGGCCGGCGCGGCAACCGCGGTTGTTGTATCGCGGCTATCGCACCAGATGCCGGAACGCCGCCACCACATCCTCATAGACATGGCGCTTGAACGGCACGATCAGGTCGGGAAGATCCTGCATGGGCCGCCATGCCCATTTGTCGAATTCGGCGGTGTGGCCACCCGGCGGCGGATTGATCTGGATCTCGCTGACATCGCCATGGAAGCGAAAGGCGAACCATTTCTGCGTCTGGCCGCGATACCGGCCCTTGAAGGCGATGCCGACGAGATGGTCCGGCAAATCATAGTTGATCCAGTCCGGCGCCTCGGCCAGCAGCGAGACGCCCCGCATGCCGGTCTCCTCATAGAGCTCGCGCTCGGCCGCCTGCAGGGGCTCCTCGCCCTCGTCGATGCCGCCCTGCGGCATCTGCCAGAGCTGCGCCGTGCCGGCAAATTCGCTGTCCGGTTCGGCAATCCGGTGCCCGACCCAGACAAGGCCCTCGGCATTGAGGATCATCAGCCCGACACATGGACGGTAAGGCAGCGTTTCGCGGTCGATCTTGTTCGTCTTTGGCATCAGTCAGTCTTTCCAGCCGTCTTACGATGGCTAGCCTTTTTGCGGATCTATAGCCACCGCTGAAATCGGCACGATCTCTATGCCGCGCTTCTTGGCCTCGACCACCCAGGACGACACGGTATCGACCGTCAGGTCGAAGGCCGAACCGATGCCGACGGCAGTGCCTTTGGCCCGCGCGGTCGCCTCCAGGCTGTCGAGCTTCTTCAGGATTTCGCCGCGATCCTGCACGGCATCGATCGCCATGTCGCCGGCGACGAAGGGCACGCCGTCCTTCAGCGCCAGGTCCGGCGCCAGGCTGCGCGCCGACGAGCCGTCATCGATATAGGCAAGGCCGCGTTTGCCGAGCTCGGCGATGAACGGCTCCATCGCCGCCGCATCGGCGGAAAAGCGGGCGCCCATATAGTTCATGACGCCGGTATAGTTGGTCGTCCGCGACAGCGCCCAGTGCAAGCTCTTCAGGTTCTCATCCGCGCTCGCCGCCACCGTCAGCGTGTTGCGGCCCGGATTTACCTTCGGATAATCGAACGGTTCGAGCGGCACCTGCATGACGATCTCGTGGCCACTCTGCCTGGCTGCCTGCATCCACCGGCCGATGCTGTTGCCTTGCGGCGCGAAAGCCAGCGTCACCTCCGCCGGCAGCTTGGCGATGGCCGCCTGGGTGCCGGTCTGCGAAACCGAAAGCCCGCCGATGACGATCGCCACCCGTGCGCCGCGCCCGCCCGACCAGGGCCGCGCATAGACGTCGAACGGCCGCCTGCCATCCGTGGCGCGCACCGGCAACGGCCCGGTCACGCTGGTCTCGATCAGCGCCTTGTCTGGAATATGCGCGATCTTCAGGTTCTGGCCGATGGTCGACGGATCGCGAATGACGATCGCTGCCTTGGGCGGCCCATCGCCCTCCTCCGTCTGCACATGGATGATCTGCGGCCCGCCTGATTTGACCGGCGCCTCCGGCTTCGGGGTCGATGCGGGCGGCGCAGGGGCAGGCTCGGCCGCCGCGGTCACTTTCGGCGTTGAAACGGCAACCTCTTGCGGCTTTCTAAACGGCTTTTCCCTGAGCGCGATCGCGCCGGAGACGCCGGCCACCGCCAGCACGGCCACTGTCGCCATGATCGCACTGCCGCTGATCTTGCCGGCGGCGCGCGGCGACCGGACTGCCTGTCCGAGCGGGCGTTCGATGTCCTTGCCGATATCAGCCAAGCCTAATCCCCGGGCACATGGCTCCGAAGACGAAGCCGCTTCGAAAAGACATGCGCGAATTCATCAATCCCGGCGCACCCCGCGCCATGTCTCGGGAGCTTTGCCTCGCCCCCCGAATCAAACTGCCGGAACCTCTCGGTCCCGGCAGCATCGCATTGCTTCCATCTGGCTCAAACAGAAAGATGGGGCGGCGCGTGCGCCGCTCCAGATCCTTACTGGTTGAGAACCGCCTTTTGCGGATTGGGCGGGAAGGACGGATCGGTCTTCTGGCCACGCAGCAGCTGCTCGGCATAGATGAGCTGCAGATCGTCTTTCGGATCCGGCGGCACATAGGCCGCCGAGCCCGAACCCGTCGTGCTCTCGTCGGCGCCCTTGATATGGCCCTTGAGATCGGATTCGCCACGTGTCAGATCCCTGCCCTGCAGTTCCGGCGGCAGTGGCTGTTCGACCTTGATGTCCGGCGTGATGCCCTTGCCCTGGATCGACTTGCCGGACGGCGTGTAATAGAGCGCCGTCGTCAGCCGCAGCGCACCATTCTCGCCGAGCGGAATGATGGTCTGCACCGAACCCTTGCCGAAGGACTGCGTGCCGACCACCGTGACACGGCGCAGGTCCTGCAGCGCGCCGGCGACGATTTCCGACGCACTGGCCGAACCGCCATTGACCAGGACGATCATCGGCTTGCCGTTGATGTCGTCGACCTGCTTGGGCTTGGCGTCGAAGCGGGTGACGTCCTTGGGGTCGCGGCCGCGCGTCGAGACGATCTCGCCGCGGTTGAGGAAGGCATCGGACACGCTCACCGCCTGGTCGAGCAGGCCACCTGGATTGAGGCGGAGATCCAGAACGTAGCCCTTCAGCTTGTCGTCGGGAATCTGCTTCTTGATGGTGTCGATGGCGTTCTCGAGGTCGTCATAGGTCTTTTCGGTGAAGGAGGTGATCTTCATATAGCCGATGTCGTTCTCGACCCGGAACTTGACCGCCTTGACCTTGATGATGTCGCGCACGACCGTCAGTTCGATCGGCTTGTCGGCGCCCTGGCGCAGGATGGTCAGCTTGATCGGCGTGTTGACCAGGCCGCGCATCTTGTCGACCGCATCGTTGAGGGTCAGACCGCGAACCTCTTCGCCGTCGATCTTGGCGATGTAGTCGCCGGCCAGCACGCCTGCCTTGGCGGCCGGCGTGTCGTCGATCGGCGTGATCACCTTGACCAGATCGTTCTCCATGGTGACCTCGATGCCGAGGCCGCCGAACTCGCCCTTGGTCTGGACGCGCATATCCTGCGCCTGCTCGGCATTCATATAGGAGGAGTGCGGGTCAAGCGAGGCCAGCATGCCGTTGATGGCATTCTCGACCAGCGACTTGTCGTCGGGCGGTGTCACATACTGTGCCCGCACCCGCTCGAAGATATCGCCGAAGATCGCCAGTTGCTTGTAGGTCTCCGACCCTGCAGCGTTCGCCGCCGAGCCGGGCGCGCCATAGACCAGGCTCATGGCGGACGCGCCCATCAGCGCACCGGCAAACAGAAGCGACAGTTTCCGCATTATTCACGTCCTTCCAGAAAAACGGTCCGCCCACCATGGGGCCGGATCGACGGGTTTTCCATCCTTGCGGAACTCGACATAGAGTTCCGGCGTGGCATTTCCATTCTTCGAAACCGAGGTGCTCGCCACCCGGGCCTCTCCCATCGCACCGATCGGCTCTCCTGCAAGCACTGATTGACCGGTCGCGACGCTGATTCTGCTCATCCCCGCCAAAACGACATGATAGCCGTCGCCTGCGTTCAGGATCAAGAGTTGACCATAAGAGCGAAACGGCCCCGCATAAAGCACATTTCCATCCGCCGGCGCGGTAACGATGGCTCCCGATTGTGTCGCAACCATGTCGCCAAGCATCACCGCGCCGTTACCGTCATCGGCGCCGAATCGCCGCTTGATACGGCCGGTCACCGGCAGCGCGATCTGTCCCTGAAGGGCCGAAAAGGGCACCGCGGCGGCAAGTTGGTTGCTTTCCGGAACGGGCAGCGACGCCAGTTCCGCCGGCGCCGATGTGTTGTCGCCGCTTGCCGTCTTCTGCTCGGCGGCCTTGGCAGCATCGGCAGCCTTGCGGCTCTTGTCGGCCTGCGCTTCGAGCGACGCGATCAACTCCTTCAGGCTGCCGGCCTTGGCCGCCAGCGCTTCGGATCGCTGCTTTTCGGCGGCCATTTGCGTCTGCGTGTCGGCTTCGAGCTTCTGCTTGGCCTCCAGCAGCATGCCGAGCCGCTTCTTTTCCGCCGTCTGGTCGCCGACCGCCGCCGTCAGCCGCGCCCGTTCGGCCTCGATCGACGCCGTGATCCTGGTCTGTTCCTTGAGATCGGCAAGCAGGCTATCGGTCTGCTGGCGCAGTTCCGGCACCACCGCGCCGAGCAGGATGGCGCTGCGCACCGACGACAGCGCGTCCTCGGGCTTGACCAGGATCGCCGGCGGCGGGTTGAGGCCCATGCGCTGCAGCGCGCCCAGCACTTCGGCCAGAACGTCGCGCCGCGCCATCAGCGAGGCGCGGATCTTCTGTTCCTGGCCCTTCAGTCCTTCCAGCCGGGCGCCGATGTCCTCGATGTCCTGGCCGAGCTTCTGCTCGGTCATCGCCGACTGGATCAATGCGGCGGTGATCGAGGCGTGATCCTTCTTGATCGTCGCGATATCGGCGGAGAGTTTGGCCAATCGTTCCGACGACAGCGTGATCTCCTTCGAGACCCGTTCATATTCGGCCCGGCTCTGATCCGGATCGGGAGCCATGTCGAGCGTGTTTTCCGCCCGCCCCGCATGCAGCGACAGCACAAGCACCGCCACCGCGATGCCGCAGCGCGCGCGCCAGGAGCCCGTTCTTGATTTTCTGTCTTCAGACATTGAAGCCCGACTCTATGCGTGGCTTCGTTAACGAACAATCAACCATGTTCGAAACCGCCCACTCGATGCAATCTTGCCTCGGCATTGGGGCGGAAATCCGGGTGTACTGCACCAATTCACCGGTTTACGAGCGATGATAAGGATGTCCCGAAAGGATGGTGGCCACCCGATAAAGCTGCTCTCCCAGCATCACGCGCACCAGTTGATGCGGCCATGTCAACAATCCGAACGACATCACCAGTTCGGCCTGGTCGCGCAGCGACTGGTCGTGACCGTCGGCGCCGCCGATGGCGATGACCAGTCCCTTGCGGCCACCGTCACGCAACAGGCCGAGGCGCCCGGCGAAATCTTCCGAAGAAAAGCTTTTGCCGCGTTCGTCCAGCAGGATCAAAGCGGTGCCGGGCTGCAACTGCGTCTGCAGTTTTTGGCCTTCCTCACGCCGGCGCTCGTTGGCGGTCTGGCTGCGCCCCTCGGCAATCTCGGCAATGCCGCCAAATTCAAGCCCCACGGCCGGGCCGCTCTTGGCGAAGCGCTCGAAATAGCGGTCGGCAAGCAGCTTTTCGGGGCCGGCTTTCATCCGGCCCACGGCATGAACTGATATCTTCATCCTCGCCTTGTAAGCCGCGCGAACGACTTAGTGGAGCGTTTCTTCCTCGAGGTCCGGCGCCTGCCACATCTTTTCGAGATTGTAGAATTCGCGGACTTCGGGGCGGAAGACATGGACGATGATGTCGCCAGAATCGATCAGGACCCAGTCGGCGCCGGACAGCCCCTCAACGCGCGCGGTGCCGAGACCGGCATCCTTGATCGCTTTGAGAAGATGATCGGCGACAGCCGCGACATGACGGTGCGATCGGCCCGAAGCGACGACCATGTAGTCGCCGAGGCTCGATTTCCCCTGGATGTCGATGGAGACAATGTTTTCGGCCTTGGAGTCTTCCAGACTGGCAAGGACTGTCTTGATGGCGCGGGACACGGCGTCGTCTACGCTGATCCTGGCCGGCGAAGGCATGATATCGGCCTTCTTCCGCAGTGCTGTTCTCAGTGTATTTCCTTTCGCAGCAAGAACAACCAAATCACCCCTTGAAGCAGGTGACACCACTTAGATAGGCAGAGTTCCCTGACAGTTTCAAGACGGGACCCTGCCTCGCACGAACGTATTGTCGCTCTTGTGGTTCCGCTGCACGCCGGAAAAGATCGGAACCCTCACCGCCCGCATGGGTTATCGGCTCACCGACCAACCGGATTCCCCCCATGCCGATCGACCCGCAAAACGCCTTTCTCAGTGTCCAGGCTGGCCTCGCCCAACTGAGCACGCTGATTGTTTCGTACTCCTTCTCGGCCATCGGTGCCGTCATCCTCTTGATTGTCGGCTACATCGTCGCCGGTCTTGCCGAACGTTCGATCTTCGCCGGTCTCGGCCATATCCATGGTTTCGATGCGACGTTGCGGCATTTCTTCTCCAAGATCGTCCGCTACGCCATCCTGATCCTCGTCACCATCATGGTGCTCGGCCAGTTCGGCGTGCAGACGGCCTCGATCATTGCCGCGATCGGTGCCATTGGCCTCGCCATCGGCCTGGCGCTGCAAGGCACGCTGCAGAACATCGCCGCCGGCATCATGCTTCTGGCGCTGCGGCCGTTCCGCATCGGCGAATCCGTCGAGGTCGGTTCGATCGCCGGCACGATCGAGGAAATCGGTCTGTTCGCGACCAAGCTCAGGACCGCCGACGGCGTCTACATCCTGGCGCCCAACTCGACGTTGTGGAACCAGCCGGTGCGCAACTTCTCGCGCAACGGCGTGCGCCGCGGCGACATCACGCTCAGCATCGGCTCCTGGAACGACATCGACAGGGCGCAGAAAACCTTGCTTGCCATTGCCGCGGCCGAGCGGAGGATCAAGCGTGAGCCGGCGCCGATCGCTTTCGTCTCGACATTGGGTGACAGCACTGTTTCGATTGCCTTGCGCTATTGGACATCGTCGGCGGACTTCTTCGCCACCCAGACCGATCTCACCAAGCGCGCCAAACAGGAATTCGATAGCGAAGGCATATCGATCCCGCTGCCGCCGCCGGAAGCGCCCCAACCCGAAGCCCGCCGGCAATAATCGGTTGGCTCAGTGCCGGCCCTCATCGTCCGGTGCGAAGGCAAGTTCGACCGGCAAAGGCGCCTGCGCCGTCATCGGTGCGAAACTGCCGGTTTCACCGACCGGGACCGCACGCGTCGTGAACACACGCAAAAGCACGAACAGGCAGAAGGCTGCGGCGATGAGAACAGCCACATAGATGAAAGCCTGCGTTCCAAAGACGGCCGAAAGCGCCGTCACGATGCCGGGCACGACGAAACCCGACAGCGACCAGGCAAACAGAAGCGAACTGGACAGCGCCACCATGTCGTCCTTGCCGGCGCGGTCGGCGGCATGTGCGCTGGCCAGCGAATAGATCGATTCCGAGGCGCCGTCCCACACGATATAGATCACAACCAACGCGGCCAACGCGCCGCCATCGAACCCGAGGGCAAACAGGCCGGCAACCATGGCGAGCGCGGATGCGGCGATCAGCACATAGCGGCGGTCGGTTCGGTCGGAAATCCAGCCAAGCGGGATCTGCAGGATCAGCGTGCCGAGAGGCATCGCCGAAAG
Organism: Mesorhizobium sp. WSM4822; assembly: GCF_055811155.1. NCBI lineage: Bacteria > Pseudomonadati > Pseudomonadota > Alphaproteobacteria > Hyphomicrobiales > Phyllobacteriaceae > Mesorhizobium > Mesorhizobium sp. WSM4822. Next base: position 257,932 of record NZ_JBVVQM010000003.1, read on the forward strand.
CAGCAGCGCCACATCGGCCTGGCTGTAGCCCTTGGCCGTGGCGTGGATCGGCGCGAAGCCCGCAATCGACATTGACAGGCCGCCGACCGCAAGCATGCCGGCGACGCCGACCGGTGAAACCCGCCAGGCGCGGCGCAGCGCCACCGAGGCCGCCTGCGGTGCCGGCGGCTGGGCAAGTCGGGTCATCCCGACGGGAAGGATCGATAGCGCCGTGAAGGCGATGCCGATCAGCGGCGCATCCGCTGTCCTGATATCGACCAGCGCCAGCGTCGCGTAGCCGACGCCAAGCCCGGCGACATAGGCAACGTAGAAGAAAGCCATGACCCGGCCACGGATGGCGTTGGCAACGGCGTCGTTGAGCCAGCTCTGCGCGACGATGAACAGGCCGCAGATGGCAAAGCCGTAGAGCGCGCGGGCGGCTATCCACAGCAGCGGATGGACCCCGGCGCCGACAGCGGCGTTGGCCAGTGCGATCAGCGCCGACAACACCATGAAGGCACGGGCATGGCCGACCCTTCGCACCAGCGGTCCGGTCAGGATGCAGCCCGCCAGCCCACCGGCCGAAAGTCCGGTGATGATAAGTCCGGCCCAGGTCGGATCGAAACCCTCGGCGCCGAGCCGAACCGGGATATAGGCAAACATCAGCCCGTTGCCGACGGCTATCAGTGCCATCGACACGATGACGCTGGCAATCGCGATCAGCGGTGTGGGCTCGGCGCCCTGCTCGGCTTCGCTGCGGGTTTTCCTGGGAATCGACATGCCTGCTCAGGATTGCCCATGAAACGGGCAAAGGGAGCGATAAAAGCGACATGGGCGGGCGGTCGGGCTCACCCCTTCGCCAGCTTGCGGATCGCGCTCGACGACAGCGACGAGCGCGGGCCGTGGATGAAGGTCCAGGCCGGTGCCTTCATGCGGGCAAGCCGCGGCGCATCGCCCTCGTCGATGCGGGCATAGTCGAAGGTCTTGGCGACGACGGAGGACAGGAACGACAGCGTCGCGCCCGGGCGGTCGATGACGGCGATCGGGAAGGTCATAACGATCTCGCGCCAGCGCTGCCAGCGGTGGAAATCGCGCAAACTATCCGCCCCCATGATCCAGACGTAGTCGACGCCGGGATTGCGCGCCTTGACCAGCGCCAGCGTGTCGGCGGTGTAGCGGACGTGATGGGCGGCTTCGAAGGCGGTGACCTTGATCTTCGGGTTCTTGGCGATCTGCTCCGACAGCTGCAGCCGTTCGCCGAGCGGCGCCAGTTCCCTGGTGTTCTTCAGCGGATTGCCCGGCGTGACCATCCACCACAATTGGTCGAGCGCCAGGCGTCTGAGCGCGATCTCGGCGACCAGCGCATGGCCGGCATGCGGCGGATTGAACGAGCCGCCGAACAGGCCGACGGCGAGGCCTTTCTCGGCATGCGGCATCTTCAGGTAACGGGAGGGTACCGCCGGTTCGGAAGATGCCAGCATTGCCTCAGGCTCTGACAACGAAAAGATTCAAGGCCTCACCTGTCCCGACCCGCGAACGCGGTATTTGAACGAGGTCAGTTGCTCGACGCCGACGGGTCCGCGCGCATGCATCTTGCCGGTGGCTATGCCGATCTCAGCGCCCATGCCGAACTCACCGCCATCGGCGAACTGCGTCGATGCGTTGTGCAGCAGGATCGCCGAATCGATCTCGTTGAAGAATCTTTCGACGGTTTGCGCGTCCTCGGCGACGATCGCCTCGGTGTGATGCGAGGAAAACGTCTCGATATGCTCGATGGCACCGGCAACGCCGTCGACCAGCTTCACCGCGATGATGGCGTCGAGATATTCGGTCACCCAGTCGGCATCGATCGCCGGCTTGGCATCGAAAAACACTTTCAGCACGTCGGCATCGGCATGGATTTCGCAACCGGCGGCGCGCAGTGCGTCGAGGATCGGCACCAGATGGGTGGAGGCGACCGCCTGGTCGACCAGCAGCGTCTCGGCGGCACCGCAGACGCCGGTGCGCCGCATCTTGGCGTTGACGGCTATCCGCACCGCCATGTCGAGATCGGCCGAGCGGTCGATGTAGAGATGGCAGATGCCTTCGAGATGCGCGAAAACCGGCACCCGTGCCTCAGCCTGCACGCGCCCGACGAGGCTTTTGCCGCCGCGCGGGATGATGACATCCAGCGTGCCGCCGAGGCCCTTCAGCATCTCGCCAACGGCGGCGCGATCGGTGGTCGGCACCAGCTGGATGGCGTCTTCCGGCAGGCCGGCTTCCTTCAGCCCTTCGACCAGGCAGGCATGGATGGCGGCCGACGAATTGAGCGAATCCGAGCCGCCACGCAGGATCACCGGATTGCCTGCCTTGAGGCACAGCGCGCCGGCATCCGCCGTGACGTTCGGACGGCTCTCATAGATGACGCCGACGACGCCGAGCGGCGTGCGCACACGCTCGATATGCAGGTCGTTCGGCCTGTCCCATTGCGCCATCACATCGCCGACCGGATCGCGCAGCGCGGCGATTTCCCTGATGCCGTCGGCCATGGCGCGAATGCGCGCCGGATCGAGCTTCAGCCGATCCATGAAGGAGGCGGAAAGCCCGGATTCCTGGCCGTTCGAGACATCGATGGCGTTGGCGTCGAGAATGTCCTGCTCCCGAGCGACGATCGCCTCTGCCATGGCGAGGAGTGCGGCGTTCTTGGCGGCGGTCGTGGCAATGGCCAGCGGTCGGGCGGCAGCGCGGGCACGACGGCCGATATCGGCCATCGTTGCTACGGTGTCATCCCCGGATTTTTCATGCAGTTTCAGCATGGCTCATCCTCCGCTGGTTACCTGGTCACTGGCCAGTACTTGGTCGCCGGCCCGTACTTGGTCACCCGAATGGCTCACCACAAGGTCGTCGCGGTGGATCATCGCCGAACGCGCCTCGTAGCCGAGCACGGTTTCGATCTCGGTCGTCTTCAGGCCCGCGATCCTTACGGCATCGGCTGCATCGTAGGCAACCAGCCCGCGCGCGATCTCGCGGCCCTCGGGCGACAGGATCGCCACCGTGTCGCCGCGCGAGAAATTGCCGCTGACCAGCTTGACGCCGGCCGGCAGCAACGACTTGCCCGACAGCAGCGCACCGATGGCGCCGGCATCGACCGTAAGCCGGCCGGCCGGTTCGAGCTGGCCGGCGATCCAGGTCTTGTAGCCCTTGACCGGGTTGCTGCTCGGCCGAAAGAAAGTAGCGCGCTCGCCGCGTTCGATCGCCATCAGCGGCGACAACCGCGTGCCCGACGTGATGATCATCGCGGTGCCGGCGGCGGTGGCGATCTTGCCGGCATCGAGCTTCGTGCGCATGCCGCCGCGCGACAGCTCGGAAGCGGCCGCACCCGCCATCGCCTCGATATCGGGCGTGATGCGGTCGACCACCGGAATGAATTTGGCCTGGGGGTCACGCGCCGGCGGCGCCGTATAGAGGCCATCGATGTCGGAGAGCAGTACCAGGAGGTCGGCGCCCATCATGGTGGCGACGCGAGCCGCCAGCCGGTCATTGTCGCCATAGCGGATTTCGGACGTCGCCACCGTGTCGTTTTCGTTGATGACCGGCACCGCCTTCATCTTGAGCAGCGTCGAGATCGTTGCCCGCGCATTGAGATAGCGGCGGCGCTCCTCGGTGTCGCCGAGCGTCAGCAGGACCTGGCCCGATTTCAGGCTGCCCTTGCCGAGCGCATCCGACCACGCGCCGGCCAATGCGATCTGCCCGACGGCTGCCGCGGCCTGGCTCTCTTCGAGCTTCAAGGCGCGCTTGCCGAGACCAAGGATCGTGCGGCCAAGCGCGATGGCGCCGGACGAGACGACAAGGATTTCAGCGCCGCCCTTGGCCAGCGCCGCAATGTCGTCGGCGAGCGAGGCCAGCCAGTCGCGCTTCAGGCCTGTCGCGCGGTCGACGAGCAGCGCCGAGCCGATCTTGACGGTGATGCGCCGATATTTTCCCAGCGACTGCATCGTCCTACTTTTCCCAGCGCGTCTCGACTGGCGCAGCGATCTGCGCACGCGCCTCGGCCACCACCGACATCAGCGCCCGCAGCACCGCCTCGACACCCTCGCCGGTGACGGCCGACAACAGCATCGGCGCGCGGCCGGCGGCGCGCTTCAGCGAGGCGACTTTCTTCTTGCGCGCATCGGCGTCGAGCGTGTCGACCTGGGAAAGTGCCACGATCTCGACCTTGTCGGTCAGGCCGTTGCCATAGGCCTCGAGCTCCGCGCGGACGGTCTTGTAGGCTTTGCCCGGATTTTCCTCCTGCGCCGAAACCAGATGCAACAGCACACGCGTGCGCTCGACATGGCCAAGGAAGCGGTCGCCGATGCCGACGCCCTCATGCGCGCCTTCGATGAGGCCCGGAATATCGGCGATGACGAATTCGCGCGCGTCGATGCGGGCAACGCCGAGGCCGGGATGCAGCGTCGTGAACGGATAGTCGGCGATCTTCGGCTTGGCTGCGGTGACCGCCGCCAGGAATGTCGACTTGCCGGCATTGGGCAGCCCGACCAGCCCGGCATCGGCGATCAGCTTCAGCCGCAGCCAGATGTTGAGCTCCTGCCCCGGCAGGCCGGGATTGGCGCGGCGCGGCGCCTGGTTGGTCGAGGTCTTGAAATGCTGGTTGCCGAAACCGCCATTTCCGCCCTTGGCCAGCAGAAAGCGCTGACCGACCACGGTCAGATCGCAGATCAGCGTCTCGTTGTCCTCTTCGAACACCTGCGTTCCTGCCGGCACCTTCAGCGTGACATCGGCGCCCTTGGCACCGGTCATGTTGCGGCCCATGCCGTGGACGCCGGTCCTGGCCTTGAAATGCTGCTGGTAGCGGTAGTCTATCAGCGTGTTCAACCCGTCGACGGCCTCCAGCCAGACATCGCCGCCACGGCCGCCATCACCGCCGTCCGGCCCGCCGAACTCGATGAACTTTTCGCGCCGGAACGACACCGAACCAGCGCCACCGTCACCGGAGCGGATGTAGACCTTGGCTTGATCGAGAAATTTCATGGGATTGTACAGTTTCTACTAGTGGCCTTGCGGCATTGCTCTAAACCTTGGCCCTTGCTCTAAACCAAGGCGCGGCGAAGGGCGAGGCCGTTTTGTGACAATGGCCGCGCGGGATCGGCCGGAGAGATGCCGGAATGAAGCTTGTAACCTACAACATCCAGTACGGCATCGGCCTCGACGGGCAGTACGATGTCGGACGCATCGCTGATGCTGTTCGCGGCGCCGATGTGATCGCTCTGCAGGAAGTGACCCGCAACAATCCCAGGAACGGCGGCCGCGACATGGTCGCCGAGATCGGCGAGGCGCTGCCCGACTACTTCGCCGTCTATGGCAGCAATTTCGAGGCCAATATCGGTTCGCACATCGACAATGGCCGCGCCATCACGAAAACCTTCCAGCTCGGCAACATGGTGCTGTCGAAAACGCCTATTCATCTGTCGCGCAACCTGCTTTTGCCGCGCAGCCGCAGCTTCGAGATGATGAACTTCCAGCGTGGCGCGCTGGAAGCGCTGATCGAGACGCCGCTTGGTTTCATCCGCTTCTATTCCATCCATCTCGATCACCGCAGCCCCGTCGAGCGCGCCAGCCAGATCCAGTTCTTGCGCCAACGCATGCTGAACTACGCCCTCGAAGGCGGCGCGCTGTCCGGGGTCGCCGAGATCGGCCTGCCGGAACTGCCGCATCCCGAAGCCTTTGTCGGCATGGGCGATTTCAACATGCTGGCCGGCTCGCCCGAATATGTCGAACTCGCCGGCCGGCCGGACCACGAATTCGGCATGCCGCTGACCGCCGACTTCGCCGTCGATGCCGCCTTGCGCCTGAACGCCACCGGCGACGATCTCATCAGCTGGGTCGATCCCAAGCAACCCACCGATCCCAGCCGCCACAAGCGCATCGACTACATCTTCACCAGCGCGTCGCTCGCCAAATCCCTGCAGCGCCTGTGGGTCGACCGGAAAGCGGACGGTTCGGACCATCTGCCGGTGTGGGTCGAACTGGGCTGAGCCTCAAGTCCCGACGCAATCGCGTATGAGAAAGGCCCCTCATCCGTCCGCTACGCGGCCATCTTCTCCCCGATGGGGAGAAGATGCTGACGTCAACGCGGGCGACCTCCTCTCCCCTCGGGGAGAGGTGGGGTTTGCCCCCAAAAACTGGGGGAATATGGTGGGGTTGCGGGGGTGGGGGGGGGGGAAATTGCTGCCGACGGAGCGGCTCAA